>DATDAS010000053.1:0-110409 GCA_036525315.1 Allosphingosinicella sp. | reverse complement strand
CCCTTTCCGCCCGACCTTCGCCAGCGCCTTACCGGCGCCACGGTCACCGGCCTCGGCCGCCGCGCGAAGTACGGACTGATCCACACCGACCGCGGCGATACATTGGTCTTCCATCTCGGAATGTCGGGCCGCTGGCGGATCGATCCGGGCGCGCTCGGCACCCACGATCATTTCCTGATCGACACCGACGAAGGGCGGCGGCTCGTCCTCAACGACGCCCGCCGATTCGGCTCGCTCGATCTCGTTCCCACCGACGCGCTCGGAGAGACCGAGCCGTTCGCCTCGATGGGGCCGGAGCCGCTCGGGCCGGGCTTCGACGGCGCCCGGCTCGCCGGAGCGGTCGACGGCCGGACCGCTCCGATCAAGGCCATGCTCCTCGACCAGCGAATTGTCGCCGGCCTCGGCAACATCTATGTCTGCGAAGCGCTCCATTTGGCCCGGATCTCGCCGTCCCGAGCCGCGGGGGCCGTCTCCCGCCCGCGGCTCGATCGGCTCGCGGAGGCGGTCCGGGCGGTGCTCGAGGCGGCGATCGAGGCGGGCGGATCGAGCCTTCGCGATTATGCCCGGCCCGACGGCGAGCTCGGCTATTTCTCGAAGCAGTGGCGGGTCTACGGGCGCGAGGGAAAGCCGTGCGAATGCGGAGCGACGATCCGCCGCCGAACCGACTCGGGCCGTTCGACATTCTACTGCCCGCGATGCCAGAAGAATTAACGTCGTCAGGCGGAGGCCGCGGCATCTTCCCCGCTCACCCGCCCGGCCTCCCATCGGGATAGGATTGAGTGGGGGGCCGGGTGGGGGAGCGGGCTGGCGCAGACTTCCAAAACAATTGACCCCGAAGCCCGTCTTGCGTAGAGGGCGCCGCTGAGCGGGTGCGGTACTTATGCCGCGCCCTTTTCATTTCATCGCTACGAGGCAGCAAGATGGCGAATACGCCGCAGGCAAAGAAGAGAATCCGCCGCAACGACCGGCGCGCCGAGATCAACGGCGCGCGAGTCAGCCGAATCCGCACTTTCATCAAGCAGGTCGAATCGGCCCTGGCGTCCGGGGACAAGGCCCAGGCCGAGGAGGCGATTCGCCGAGTCCAGCCCGAGCTGGCCCGGGGAGTCGCCAAGGGCGTCGTCCACAAGAACACCGCGTCGCGCAAATTCTCGCGCCTGACGCGCCGGATCGCGGCGCTCGGCTGAGCGGTCGGCGCGGCCGGTATCCCGGCCGCGCGAAAACCGGGTTTACGAACGGGGTTTGGGGCGAGGCGGAAACGTCTCGCCTTAAGCCTTTCTAATGGCTCGGCCGAGGCCCGCCGGCGCATATTCCGGCGGGCTTTTTCGCGCTCGCGGCGTACCTTTCAGAAAGTCCAGCTTTTCCGGCGATTCGCGCCTCTCGCTGTCGCGAAGGATCTGCTGAAAATGGCGGAAAACCGCCATTTTTCGAGAAACCCCAGCAAATCCGTGTCAATCCCACTTTTTAACAAAAATGAAACTTTCAGGCCTTGATCAACGGCCGAAAGGCTCCTTAAAAGCAATTCCTTCGGCAGGCGAATCTCCTGCCGGACGCACACAGCAAGAGCGTATTCCGCATCGGCTCGCCGGGGGGTGTAGCTGTGCCCGGGAGAGTTTGCGCCAGTCAACGGGCCCGTACGAGGTCCGCTTAGGGGGTGCTTGAGTGAGTGGGATAGCGATGACCATGGAAGCCGCCGCAGGATCAGCCGGCAGGGAACGCCTCGTGTCCGCATGGGAGGTGATTCGCTCTGGCCTTCGCCGCGATTGCGGCGCCCGGACCTTCGACGGCTGGCTCCGTCCGATCGCCCTCGGCAATTTCGACTCGGAAAACGCCACCCTCCGGCTCGAGCTGCCGTCGCAGTTCATGGCCGATTGGGTGCAGACCCATTTCGCCGAGCGGCTCGCTCTGGCCTGGGGCGCCGCCTGCCCCGAGGTCCGCCGGATCCAGGTCTGCGTCGGCGCCAATGCGCCCAAGACCGCCGCGGTCGTCGAGATCCCGGGCCCGGCCGAGGCCGAGGAGCCGAGCCTTTCGAAGCAGCCCGGCCTCTATGCGGTCGCCCTCGAGCCCCGCTACCGGTTCCAGAATTTCGTGGTCGGCAAGGCCAATGAGGTCGCGTTCAACGCGGCCCGCACCCTGGCGAGCGCCGAGAAGGTCGCCTTCAATCCGCTCTTCCTCCACGGCGGCACCGGGCGCGGCAAGACCCACCTCCTCCACGCCATCGGACATGAATTCCATCACCTGCACCCGCGGGCGAAGATCATCTACATGTCGGCCGAGAAGTTCATGGTCGAATTCGTCGCGGCGCTCCGGGCCAACGAGACGATCCAGTTCAAGCAGCACTTGCGCTCCGCCGACCTGCTGATGATCGACGACGTCCAGTTCATCGCCGGCAAGGAATCGACCCAGGAAGAATTCTTCCACACGATGAACGAGATCATCTCGGCCGGCCGACGGTTGGTGATCAGCTCGGACCGGGCGCCTCAGGATCTGGACGGGATCGAGCCTCGGATCCTCTCGCGCCTGTCCTGGGGCCTGGTCGCGGACATCAACGCCGCCGATCTCGAGCTCCGGCTCAACATCATCATCAAGAAGCTCGAGGCGCTTCCCGACGTGAAGGTGCCCCAGGACGTCGTCATGTTCCTCGCCAAGAGGATCAGCTCGAACGTGAGGGAGCTGGAGGGCGCGCTCAACCGCATCGCCGCTTATGCGATGATGCAGAACCGGGCGATCGACATGGACTTCGTCACCGAGGTCCTGGCCAACATCCTCCGCGCCAACCAGCGCCGGATCTCGATCGACGAGATCCAGGGCAAGGTTTCCGAGCATTACCGGATCCGGAAGGCCGAGATGACCTCGGCCCGCCGCGCCCGCGAGGTCGCCCGGCCGCGCCAGGTCGCCATGTATCTCTCCAAGCAGCTCACGCCACGCTCGCTCCCCGAGATCGGCCGGCGCTTCGGCGGCCGCGACCACACCACCGTGATCCACGCCGTCCGCCAGATCGAGAAGCTCCGGGCCCAGGATGCCGAGCTCGACGCCGACATCCGCCTTCTGACCCGGCAGCTCGAGAGCTGAGCTAGAGCCTGGGCCGCTTCCCGCTTGCGGCTGGGCAGGAAGAGGGAGCCGGATCACCGGCTCCCTCTTCCTTTTGCGCTCAGGGCCGGGCGCGCGACGCTATTTCCAGGCCGGCCCCTGAATATCGAATCCCGCCGCCTCCAGCCCGTCCAGAACGCCGCCGGGCTCGGCCAGCGAGCGGAGATGAAGCACCGCGACGGTGATCCGGGGCTCGGCGAGCAGCCGGATCGCCTCTTCGGTCAGCTCCGAACCGGGCTCGGCGATCTCGGCGGTCGGCCAGCAGACCTGGCCGAGCTTGTCTGACGGCGCGGCGAGGACCTCGGGGACCCGGCGGGCCGCCCAGGCATCCGATCTGGCCTGGACGGAAGCGGGGCCGGCCTCCGCCATTCCGATCGCCGCCATCAGGCAGGGCACATGCTCCTCGGGTGCCGAGGCGAACAGGTCCTTGACCAGGGGCTTGGCCTTGGACCGCTCGATCGGAACGATGGTGAGCTTGTACTGCTTTGCCGCGCGGCGGACATGCTCGGCGGCGGTGCGGCCGTAGTCGATCCCGTTCTTGGCGCGGTCCCTGAGATCGTCGGCGAGGTGGAGCGGATGGCGAGTCGCATAATCGCCGCGCACCGCGCCGCGCGCCCGCAGGGCCTCCAGCCGCCGCATTGCGTCCGGCCCGGCGATGCTCGCGAGGGTCTGGCCCTTTGGCAGGCTTGCCATCGCCTTCCATTTCGCGATCCAGCCGATCAGGGCGAAAGGGGAGGCGGTGAATTCGTGCGACTGGGGAAACATGACCCGGTCAGCCTTTCGGATCGCCTCGGTCAATGCCTCCGGGTTCCAATGGGTCGTCTTGGAAACGCCCTCGATCGAGCCGACCAGGATCAGGGTCGTCTGGTCGCCGCGTACCGTCCACATCGGCGCGCCGCTTCGCCGGCCGATGACCAGGATCTCCTCGACCTGCGCCTCGTCGTCGGTCCGGACCTGCGCCGGCGCAGCGGTCGCGAGCGCGATCGCGGCCAGGCAGGCCGCTCCCATGGATCTCAGCATTCACCCTCCCGTGGATCTTGTATCCGTGGCCGGGCGTGAACTTCGGGCCGGGCGATGAACGCGCCTTGAACCTGCCTCGTCCGGCCGGGCCGGCCATGCGCCCACGCAACGCGCTTCTTGACGGAGCAGGCGATTCTGCGCCTATCTGCGCCCAGGGTGGGCGCACGATCGAATCCCCGAAGGGATCGAGGGGGCGCCATGCAGGCTTTCAAGTCCTGGGCACTGCTGACCGTCGCCGGCTCGTCCGGCCTCGCCATCGCCGCCTTCACAACCTGGTTCCTGCTCGAATGGTTCACCGGGCCGTCGCGGCCGCGCTCAGGCATGGCGATGCTGGTCGGCTCCGCGCTCGGCGCCGGCTTCACCGTGGCCGGCGCCTTCTGGGTAACCAGCTGGTCGGCCGAGCGGGAGTCGATCCGGCGCCACCGCCAGCTTGTCCGTCAGATCGAGGAGATGGCCGCCGATGCGGGCCAGCTCGACACTCGCGCCCATCCCGACAATCTCTCCGACGAGGATGCGGGCCGCCTGAGCCGGGTGCTTGCAAAGGATTGCGAGACCCTCCGCGAGGCACTGGGCGTCCTCGATTTCACAATGCGCGGCCGGGTCGACGAGAGCTACGACGTGCTTGCGGCGCTGTTCAAGGTCAGGCGGAGCCTCGAGACGCTGAACAAGCCGAAGGGCAAGGACGGCCGCTCGCGGATCGACGAATATCGCCAGGCGTTCGAGGAGGTCGGCGAGGACAGCCTCAATTTCCAGATCACCCTTCGCGGAGTCTCAAGCGACACGGACGAGCTGAGGATGAGGCTCGCGACGTTGGTCGAGGCGCTCAAGAGTTAGGGATTGGGGACTGGGGAGTTGGCCGAGGGGCGGGTCCAATCGGCTCCGACCCGCAATGCCTGGCAATGAACCTTCATCCCCATCCCGTTCCGCGGCCGAAACATCCCGGTTGATTCACCCGCCAAAATCGGGAAGCTGCTCAGCGACCGCAATCATGCGGCAAGGGGGATTATGCCATGGAATGGATGTTCATGCCGCTGAAGCGCTACGCCGAGTTTTCGGGCCGATCGCGGCGCAAGGAATATTGGATGTGGACCCTTTTTCAGGTCCTGCTTTACGTCGGCGTCCTGATGCTGATGATGGTCGTCGGCGGAGGCGCGATCATGACCGGCGGGGATCCGTCCGCGGTTGCCGCTGCCGGCGGCGCCGCTATGATCATTTTGGCTCTCTACGGGCTGGCCGCGCTGGCATTTCTCATTCCGGGCATCGCAGTCACGATTAGAAGGCTTCACGATACCGGGCGGTCGGGCTGGTGGCTGGGCGGCCTTTTCGGCCTCTATATCCTGCTGTTCCTGGTCACCGGGATGGCCTTGACGTCCGGCGATCCGGAGGGCGGCGGAATGCTCTCCATGATCTTGTCGCTCGTCATATTCGCTTATGCCATCGCCATGTTGGTGTTCATGCTGCTCGACGGCACCAAGGGCCCGAACAAATATGGCCCGGACCCGAAGGGCGGAGTCGACGCCGACAAGGTCTTCGCCTGATCCGATCGCCGGAGGCGGCCATTGCCGCCGCCTCCGGCCTTCGCTAGACGCGCGCCCAGCCGTGCCCCTGTGGCGGAATTGGTAGACGCGCTCGACTCAAAATCGAGTTCCGCAAGGAGTGCCCGTTCGACTCGGGCCAGGGGCACCAGCTTTCAGGTTGGAGCGTGGGTATGCGCAGGATCGTCGGTGGCGCCTTCACCTCTCTCGACGGGGTGATCCAGGCGCCGGGCGGGCCGGATGAGGATCCGACCGGCGGCTTTGCCCATGGAGGCTGGCTTCACCCGCTTTTCGACGAGGGACTCGGTCATCAGGTCGACACCTTGTTCGGCCGGCCGTTCGACCTGCTCCTGGGCCGTCGAACCTACGACATCTTCGCTGCCTATTGGCCCTTCCAGCCGCCGGAGAGCGACATCGCCGCGAAGTTCGCCAGGGCAAGAAAATATGTCCTGACCGGGTCCGATATGCCGCTCGGCTGGAAGGAAAGCCATCGCCTCGCGGATCTCGACGCTCTGGCCAAGCTGAAGGCCGGGGACGGACCCGACCTCGTCATCCAGGGCAGCTCGACCCTCTATCCCCAGCTTCTCGAGCGCGGGCTTCTCGACCGGCTGGTGCTGATGATCGCGCCCGTCGTGCTCGGCACAGGCAAGAGGCTGTTCGGCGAGGGCACGCCTCCCGGCGCGTTCAGCCTGATCGAGCAGCGCCTCACGCCGGGCGGAATGATCTTGGCGACCTACGAGCCGTCCGGACCGGTGAAGACCGGCTCGTTCGCCACGGAGGAGCCGAGCGACGCGGAGCAGGCGCGCCAGGCGAAGATGGCGGCCGGCGACTGGTGACCTCGCACGGCCCGCCATCGCGGCATTGCAGGCTCAAGGAATGCGGTAGCCAAAGAAGAGGCTGAAGCTCGAGCCCGCCGCCATAGCTCCCTTCGGCTTGATCCGCATGTGGGTTACCACGGGATCGACGCCGTTCGAGTCGGGTACCGGCACATAGGTCCAGGTCGATCCGCCATTGCTCGAGAATTCGACGTCGTCCGTCGTGCTTGCCAGGCTCGTGAAGGTGTAGGTTAGAGCCGACGGAGGAGTACCGGTGGCGAACAGGATCGGCCCGCTTCCGCCGGGGATGTTGCCGACGAATAGCTGAAGATTGGCCGGGGTCGCGTCGATCACGATGATGCTGTTCGAATCGACCGCCAAGGTAGCTGGATTGCTCACCAGCACCGTGTAGGCGACGAAGCCGCCCGGGATCGCCTTGGGAGTGGTGAGACCGTTCAGTGGGTCGGAATAGACGATGCTCGACTTGACGATGGTCAGAGGCGCCGAGACGGTCACCGTCGCCGAGGCGTCGGCAAGGCTGGCGACTGCGATCGTGCCGTAGCTGGCGGTGAGCGCTCCGGCGGCGATGGTGTTGGTCTTGTTGCCCGGCGACGTGCCCATCGTGTTGACCGAATAGGTGCAGGTCGAGGCCGCGTTGAGCGTCGCGGCCGTGACCCTGAACGTGGAGCCGAGCGCTGCGGCGACGAGTGTCGCCGCGGTCGCGCAGCTCTTCGACGCCGAGGGCAGGGCGCTGTTCGTGATTCCGGTCGGATAGGTGTCCGTGAAGGCAAGCGACGTCAGCGACAGAGTCGGATTGTTGTTGGTGACCGCGATGCTGAGCCGGTTGGTCACGCCCGGCGCGGCCGCGGATGAAGCGAAGCTCTTGACGATGGTCGGCGTGCATTCGCCGCCGCTCGACGCGCCCGGGATGTTGGCCCCGGTGATCGAGATCCCGTCGCCACCCGCGCCGCCGGTCGCGCCATAGGCGACGCCATAGGTGCCGCCATTCTGAGTGTTTCCGCTGTTCCCCCCGAAGACGTTGGTCGAGATTGCTATGGTGCTTGCAATGAAGCCGCCGCCGCCGCCGCCGCCCGGGCCGTGCGCGGCGCCACCGCCCGTATTGGTGCCGCCGTCGCCGCCCGCCGCGCTCGCCGAGACCGAAGCGCCTGCGATGGTTCGAAGGGTGGAAAAGAGGATCGATCCGCCCGCGCCGCCGCCGCCGGTGCCGTCGTTCAGGACCGACGAGTTGGCGTCGGCGCCGTCGGCTGCAAGAGTCCCGCTGCCCGCCACCTCGCCGGCACGGACGATGACGATTCCGCCGCCCGCTGCGCCGCTCGAGGCGAAGCCCGACCCGGGCGATCCGGTCGCGTTGTTGTTCGTCGCCGACCCGCCTCCGCCGCCCATTACGATCCGGTCGACTCCGATTTCGGCGACCGCGGCGCCGGGGTGGCCGCCGGTCTGCGGGCAGCCGGTCGGAGCGGTCGGACACCAGGCGTGGCCGCCGCGTCCGCCCGCTCCGCCGTTGCCGCCGCCGCCGCCGCCCGTATTCTGTTGGTTGTCGGCCGGAGTCCCGTCTGTTCCTCCGCCGCCGGCATTGCCCGGCGCTCCGCGCGCATAGGAGCCGTCTCGATAGCCCTCGACTCCGTTGTCGAGAAGCACTGCGCCATTGTTCACGTAACGCGGGGTCCCGACGATTCCCTCGCCCTTGGAGCCGTTGGCGGCATTGGTCGCGGCGGTTCGGTAGTCCGTATTGCTGCCGCTTCCGCCGCTCAGCGCACGGCCCGCGCCGCCGCGGAAGCCGAGGCCCGAGGCCGAGATCGTCCCGCCCGAGAAGGTGAGACGCCGTGCCACGTCGATCGCGACGACTCCGCCGGTCGATCCGTTCCAGGCCAAAGCGCTGACCGTCCCCGCCACGGTCGCATCGACATATTGCGGCACCCGGATCACCTGGAAGCTTTCGCGCTGGCTGGTGTTGCCGAGCGCCGTGTTGCGATAGGCGTAGGTCAGGCCACCGCCCGTCGCTCCGACGATGGTGAGGGTGCCTCCGCCCGTCCCGACCGCGCTCGCGGCGCGCACGAACTCATAGCGGCCTGCCTGTTCGATCGACGTATAGCCATTGGCGAACCCCCCGTTCAGATTGTCGCCGTAGCCGTCATTATTGGATCGGTCGAAGGTCCCGTCCTGCATCTGGATGACGAGCAGCAGATCGCCGACCGCGATCCCGCTGGACGATCCCGTGGCCACGCCGATCGAGATGCTGGTGGCGCCCGCGGCAACCGCGGCCGTTCCCGGATAATAGGTGTTCACCACGCCCGAGACCGTCGCCGAGCCGTTGCGGCCCGGCGTCGCGCACCAGTTCGCGTAGACCGGCCCCGCCACGAAGACGGCGAAGAAGAAGAGGAGCTTGGCGATCGCCCGAATCATCGGCGCCCGAGCCCCAGCCCCTCGAGGCTCGCCTGGTCGAACTTGATTCGCATGTTCACATAGGGTCCGCTGTTCGTGTGGCGCGCCTCAGCGAAGTCCCGGTCGTGGAAGCCGACCAAATTCCAGCCGAGCGACAGCCAGCCGTTCTCGAACGGGGTGATCCCGAAGCTTGGGCCGCCCGAATATGCGAAGGCGCGGCCGCCCACGCCGTGGCGGATCGTAAAGGCGCCGCCGAAATCGACCGAATCACTAAGGTCGAAGCGAAGGTCGGCCCCGACCAGGTTGGACCAGCCCGAAATGTCGTCGTCGCCGAAGCGCTCGGCGACGTAGCGCGATCCCCAGAAGACCGAGATTTCCGAGAGCCCCCACTCATCGCCCGCATCTGGCGAGTAATTGATTGAAAGTGCGTTAACCATGCGGCGCGATCGGGCGTTGCCGCTGACCGTCAGCGGGATTCCGATCGGCCCTGGAACGCCGGCAACCGCATCGCTCACCCGGTCCTCGCGAAGCTCGAGCTTCTCGAGCCAGGTCCAGCGGCTTCCCGACGGGCGGTGTGCCCAGCTCAGCTGGAGGCTGGTTGCCCGGGTCTCGGCGCCGTTCTTCGCCTCTGCGGCGAAGACGTTGAGCGCGCCGCCAAGCGCGCTGCCCTCGCCAATCTGGCGAAGGGCGGCGGCGGTAAATCCTGCGCGGTCGCCGTCGTTCCCGGCGCGATATTCGGCCCGGCCGGTGACGCTCCACGGCCCGTTGCGGTAGGTCGCGCCGGCGGTGACCGCGGTGAAGTCCTCGCTGATCCCGCCGCCGCCGACATAGCCGCCGCTCGCCACCGGATGGAGCGGGTTGAGGACGTCGGCCGGATCGATGCCGCCGATCGTCTTGTTGGAGTCGAGGGTGAGGTCGACCGACCAATGCTCGTCGAGCACGAGCGACTGGGAAAGGCCGAAGGCGGCGAAGCTGCGCGGGCCATATTCGGAAATGTCCTGGAGATTGCCGGAAATGGCGATCCGCGCTCCGGCCCAGGGATGCAGGTCGAAGCCGATCCTGGCGGTCCGGGCGTCGACGCTCTCGCCGTCGGCGATCTCGTAGGAAGCGGCGAGCTGAATGTCGCCGTTGATCGCGTAGCGCGCGCCGAGGCGGTGCCTGGCCGGGAAGTCGACGCTCTCGCTCGCGCCCAGCGGGATCTCGGTCTGGGCGTCGAGCTCGAGCCGGTTCTTCAGGAACTTCCTGGTCGCGCCGAGCTGGAGCAGGGTCGATCGCGCCGAATGGCCGTCGGCCAGCCTGTCGTCCGCGAAGACCAGCCCGAACCGTCCGGCGAAGCTCCCGTCGCGATATTCGACCAGGGCCCGCCCCGCGATCCGGCGGGCCGCGCTTCCGAGATGATTCTCGTGCCAGGCGCTGGCGCTGACCGACCAGGAATCGCCGATCCGGGCACGTGCGTCGACTCCGAGCTTGCGGGTGCCGTTCTCTCCGGCATTGGTCTGTCCGACCCCGAAGCCCGCCTCGCGCTCGCGGGCGTAGGCGAGAAGGTCGACTTTCGAACCGTGATGCTCGGCCTCGACCTGCCAGGCGGCCGCCGTGCCGGCCGACGCTGCGCCGGCACCGGCCTTGGACTCATTGTCGCTGACCGCGACTTCGGCCCGGACCTCGGTCGATTCGGACGGGCGGTAGCGCAAGTCGACTCCGGCGAGGTTGGTCGATCCCCGCTCGTCCGAATCGTGGATCGCGGTGGCTCCGACCTGGACCTTCTCGTCCCCGGTACGGATCGCGACCCGGCCGCCGGCATTGGTCGATCGGCCGGCCACTCCGTCCAGCTCGTAATCCACCACGATGAACTGCGGATCGAGCGCCGACGTGCGCGACAGGATCGGCTCCCGGAAGCGTAGGGTGCCGGCGCGATAGTCGATCTCGTAATCGACGTAGCGGGTCAGTATCCGGCTCTCGACGATCCGGTCCGAGCGCAGCCGGTCGCGGACCTCGATGGCGACCCGCTCCGAATTGGCCATGATGCCTCGGGCGCCGAGCGCATAGGGTCCGGTCAGGCCGTTGCCCTGGATCTCGTCGCGGCGGTGACGGGTCGGGGCGTCGGCGGCGAAGGCGGTCGCCGACATCCGATCCGAGCGATATTCGGCCTTCACGCCGTTGAACGAGCGGACGTAGCGGGCGAGCTGCGGCTCGTCGATCCCGGTCTCGTAATCGCCGAACAGTGCGTAGAATTGGGGCCGCTCGAGCTTGAGGTAGAGGCGGCGAACCGAGGCCGCGTCAAAGCGCTGCTCGCTGCGGTCGGCATAGACGGTGTAATAGGCTTTGGGATCGATCGTTCCGGCGAAGCGGGTCTCGTCCTCCTGCTTGTCGCTGTCATAGGCCAGGGTCATCAGCCATTTCCCCTGGATCCGGCCCTTGGCGTAGAGCGCCAGGCGGCCGTCGGTCAGGATCTCGTCGTCGGTGCCGCCGAGTGCCTCGACCCGCCCGTCGAGCTTGTTGAAGCCGATCGTCCCCTCGGCGAGGCCGACGATGGTCCAGGGCCGGTCGCCGGGATCGAGCCAGGCTTCGACCCTCTGCTCGCGCTCGTTGCCGAGGTCGCCGTCGCGGAAGTTGAAGCGGAGGCTGACGCTGCCCGAGGCGGTGGTCGGCTCGAGCTCGATAAAGGCCATGCCCTGCTCGCCCTCGACCCTCCAGAAGGGGCGGGCGCGCTCCAGCCCGGCGAGCTGCCGCGCCTGCTGAGCGTCGGCCTCGACCGCCGGATAATAAGGCGCCGGTAGCTCGAAATCGCCGGTCGTGCCGTGACGGACCGGGCGGCCGTCGCGATCGGTGAAGCGGACGGCGATGACGGGACGGCTGACTCCGTCGGCGACGAGCAGGCTCTTGTCGCGGAGAAGCTCGGCGCGCATCGGCGCCGCGCCCCAATGAAGCGTTCGGCGAAGAGTCTCGGCGGCGGTGCCGTCGGCGTTGCGGACCTCGGCGACCAGCTCGGTCGCGCCTTTCTCGAGCGGCACCCCGCGCCACAGGCTGACCGACACCGCGCCCGCGGCATCGCTGCGGCTTCCGTCGAAGGCGACCGGGTCGACCGGCTCGCCGTTGGAGAGCAGCCGAACGCTCTGGCCAGGGCGATGCTTGATCGCGACCCGGACCACCGGCGCGCGGGCATTGTGATCGGCCTCGGGGAACAGCCAGCCGATCCCCGGCTCCTGTCCGGTCAGCCAGTCGCGATCGGCACCCGCGGCTTCGGCGTCGGTCGCCGGGGCGGGGCGGGGCGGGGCCGCCGCTCGCCCTCCGGCGCGCGGCGCTGCCTGGACCGTGGCGAAATCGACCCGCTTCAGCGATCCGCCCTGTCCTTCGACGAAGCGCGAGAAGGAGCGGCCGGCCGAGCGCGTGTCGGCCCTGCACTGGGCGACTGCGCGGTCGGCGGGAAGGGTCATGTCGTCGAGCTGGACGACGTGGGTGCCCGGCTTAACGCCTTCGAAATGATAGCGGCCCTCGGAATCGGTGACGGAATAGCTTCCGTCCTCCAGCATGATCCGGACTCCGGCTACGCCGTTGGCCGCCGCGTCCGCCGAGCAGCCGCCCTCGGTCACTCGCCCGACGATCGTCATCCGCTCCGAGATGGCGTCGCGGCGGATTCGGACGGTGGCGCCGACGACGTTGCTGACATTGTTGCGGTCGTCGCGGGCATTGGCCTCGTTGACCGCGTCGCCTTCCGTGGCGTCGGGGCGCACCTCGAGCGCGTAGGTGATCCTCGCCGAGGCGCCGGGGGCGAGCGCGGGAAGCTCCATCCGGAAGCTTCGGCCGTCGGCGCCGACGCTCGCGGCCGCCCGGCGGCCGTCGAGCTTCATGCTGTCGGCGCGGAGCCGCATGCTTCCGGCAAACCGGTCCTCGACCAGAATCTTGCCGGTCGGCAGGCGTGGGTCGGGATTGCGGACCGAGATTCGGTACTGGACCAGCGAGCCCGGATCGGCTTCCGCCGCTGATGCGTCCTTGGTCAGGACGATCGGGGTCAGCGGCGGATCGAGCGGAATGTCGATCCGGACCGGCGCCGGATCGGAGAGGATTATCGCCGCGCCATAGGAGCCGGGGACGATGGTGAAGGGCAAACCGTCGGGGCGGCGAAGGCCTGCGAGCTCGTCGGCCGGCTTGACCGACGGCGCCGAGTAAGGGGAGGGGGGCTCGACCAGCAGCCGGTAGCTGCCGGCGCGGACGAGCGGGAATCGGTAGTCCCCGGTCGCATAGGTGTAGACGTTGCCGCCCGAGTCGGTGACCGTCTCGCCGGCGACGACCGTGGAGGGATATGCCGAGGCGCCGTCGTCGCCGAATACCTGCGCCGGCTGGCCCGTCGATTCATCGATCAGGGTGATTCGCGCCCCATTTACCGGCTGGGCGTCGGTGCTGTCGAAGACCAGCCCGAAGGGATCGATCAGCACATCTACTCCGGCGGTAACCAGAGGAGTCTGGTTGCCCGATTTCAGGCTCTCGACCAGGATCTTGTCGCCCGGCTCGACCGCCAGCCTGCAGTCGCCGGACGTGCCGGGAGGTGGTGCCCGCACCGTCTGGATGTAGCCCGCGAAGCGGCCCGTGTCGGGGCCGGTCTCGAAGATGGTCAGGATTTCGCGGTCGCCGCTTTTCGCGACGATCGCTCCGCTGACCTGCTCGACCGCGTTCGGGTCGCGATTGCCCGCCGGGTAATCGAGGGTGAAGAGGAAGGGCTCGCCCGGGTGGATCTTCTCGACCGGGATCATCGCCGCGGGCCGCAGCGACACGCCTTGCCAGCCGGCTGCGAGCGCGGCGGGAATGGGGCCGTTGGCCGAGCTGCAGACCGGCGCCGCCACGTCGAGCCGAACGGCGCCGGCGGTCGAGGAAAAGCGATAGGCGGTCAGCGAGAAGGTCGAGGGCGGCAGGGTAACCTGGATGTCGACCCGGTTCGAGGCGAGCCGCGCGCGCGCCCCGCGCGCGGCCGGACCCGACTCGTCCCACTCGATCTCCGCCACGTTTGTCACGGTCCGCTGGGCCGCCGCCCCGGACGTGGCCGCGCGCGCGGGCGCGACCGGCGCTGCCGTGAGCAGCGCCGCCGAAAGGGCGAGCGAGAGCGCCCCGAAAAATCGGGTGGGAAGGAGCATCTTCTCTCGGGAGTGGAGGCGGCGTGCGCGAGGCACGCCGCCGGCTCGCCCGATTTCCGCGCTAGTTTACGGTCACCCGGAACACCAGGGTCCGGGTCACGTCGGCCGCGATGTTGCTCAGGGTGCCCGAGACCACGCCCGAGGCGTAGCTGCCGCCGGCCACGCCGTCGGCATTGCAGGCGCCGCCGGTCACGGTTCCGTCCACCTTGATCCCGAACGCGGCGAGATAGGTCGTCGCGGCGGGAAGGGTGTCGGAGACGTTGACGTTGGTCGCGGTCGCGCTTCCCGAGGCGTTCGCCACGGCCACGCAATATTCGACCACGGCGCCCGGGATCATCTTCGGATTGGTCGTACCGTTGAACGGATCGCTGATCACCCGGCTGGACTTTGTCGCGGTAAGCGCCGCGGCAAGGATGGTGTAATCGTCGCCGGCGAAATGGGCGCCGTCGCGCGCGACGTTGCCGCCCGCATTGGTGTCGGCGAAGACGGTGTCGACTCCGGCGGTATTGGCGCCGCTGGTCTCGGTGACCGCCGCGCCCTGCGATCCGGCTGCGGTCGCCTCGGCCGCCGAGGCGGTGAGACGGACTCCGGCGACGTCGCCGGTCGATCGGCCGAGCGGAACGTCGGCGACCACGAACAGGGTTCGGCTCGTGTCGGCGGCGATCTGGTCGAGATAGGTGACCAGCGTATCGGTGCCGCTGTCGAACGCACCGTTGGTGTTGGTGTCGACATAGACCTTGAGGTTGGTGACGTCGAAATTGTCGGTGCCGCCATGGGCGGCCGCGGCCTGGGCTGCGCTCAGTGCGAGATCCAGGGTCGCGTTCGACGTATTGGTCACGGTGAAGGCGGTCACCGCGGCCAGCTCGCCCGGCGACACGCTCGTCGTTGACGATCCGACCTCGGCGACGGTCAGGTTGACCTTGCGGTCGACCGTGAAGCTGTCGCTCGCGGTCACCTGGTTCTGGTCGACTCCTCCGACCTTGTAGTCGAGGCTCACCGTGTTGGTGACGGTGGTTCCCGACGCGGTCCCGGCGGCGCTGGCCGGAGCAGCCGCAAGCGCCGCGGCCGCAAGGCCGCCGGCGGATGCGAGCAATCGCAGTTTGTGGTTCATGTCTCTGGTCCGTTCCTTGATCATATGATCGGCGCCCTAAGCCCCGCGGGCGCCGGAGCGGGACGAGGCTATTTCACGACGCCTCTAAAGCTGAGCTGGCCGGCGCGGCCGGCTTCGATCGGCTGGGCAAAGCTCCAGCGAATGTGGGTGACGTCGTCCGGCGTTGCGGGACGAACGCTTCCGTCGGCATTGGCGACCTTGAGGGAGGGCAAAGGCCCCCAGCTCTTGCCGCCGTCGACCGATACGATCGCGCCTTCGCTCTCGCCGCCGCTGAACGCGACCTCGGGCGGGATCGGATTGGTGACGACGAAGCCGCCCGCGGGCTGGGCGCCGCCGTTTCGATAGCTCAGCAGGAAGACGAGCTTGTCGCCGGGCGTGACCACCTTCGGCTCCTCGCGGACGACCCTGGACGAGCCGTCGGCCTGCTGTTTCACATACTCGACCAGGACCTCGCTGGTCAGCGAGACCGAGTCCGCGGCCCAGGCGGCGGACGGGGCGGCGAGCGCCAGAAGTGCGAGATACATTTTCATCTGTCTTTCCCTTCTCAGTCTATCTTGACCTTGAACGTGATTTTCCTCGTGGCGCCGGCAGCGACCGTGCCGAGGCCGACGGAGATTCCGGTTCCGTTGAAGCTGCCCGCGTCGGCGTCCGAGGCGTCGCTGAGCGGCGCTCCGTCGAGCGTGATCGAGGCGGGCGTGTAGGTGGTGCCGGCGGGCACGGAGTCGCTGACCCTGAGGTTGGCGAGGCTTCCGCTTCCCGCAACCGTCGCGGTCAATGTATAGGTGATCGTCGCGCCGGGAACCTGGCTGGCGCCTCCGAACTGGTCCGCGACCGTCGCGGCCTTCACGAAGCTGACGCTTGCGGCCGAGACACGGTAATAGCCGTCGTCGAGCCCGTCGGCGCCGGTCGCTCCGACCACGGCGTCGCCGCCGCCTTCGCCCAGACCGGCGAAGCTGTCGCCCGGATCGCCCGAACCGGTCTTCGCAACCGCGGCGAGATCGACCCGGCCGCGGTCGCCGTCCTGCAACAGGAGCGGGATGGTCGAGAGGACGAACACCGCGATCGACTGGTCGGGCGCGAGCTGCGGATCGTTGGCGCCGGCGGAGTAGAGCGTGTCGAGCCCGGCGTCGAACGCGCCGTTGCCGTTGGTGTCGAGGAAGATCGCGGTGACGCTCGGGTCGAACTGGTCGCCGCCGCTATTGGCGATCGCCGACAATCCGAACTTCTCCGGTCCGTTGCCGGCATTGGTGATCCGGTAGCTCAGCAGCTGCGAGGGAAGGCCGGGCTGGGTGACGACGTCGCCGGGATCGGTCGAGGCCACGGTCACGTCGAGCAATTCGTCGACCTTGAGGCTGACGACGTTCGAATCGACCGACGATTCGCCGCCGCTGGGAAGCTCCCAGGTGGCGGTTGCGACATTGTCGATATTGGTTCCGGCGGGGGTCCCTGCCGCCATGGCCGGCGACGCGAACGCGCCTGCTGACGCAAGCGTCGCCGCGGCGATGACTGCTTTGTTGGTGAACGCCCGTGATTTGGCGCCCATAGGCTGATAACGCATTGAGGCCCCCACGACCTGGTTTTCAGATTGGGCTATGGAGGCTTGGAGGCTAAGAACTGGTTAATTGGGGATTATCTATTGCGATTAAGCACGAATCCGGTCCCGGCTGAGGACTCCGGACGATGAACGAAGGGGGCCCTGTCGGGAAGTCCGCGGCGCGCCGCGCGGCCGAATCCGTCGAGGCCGCCTCCGGCGTCGAGCCGAAGGAAATCGCCTTTCGCCGCGACCGCCTGCTCGCCGCCTTGACCCTGATCGCGGGCGCCGGCTTCGCGCTCGCCTTGCCTTTCGCATTGAGGGCCGGGGCTGAATTCTTCCTTCCAGTCACGGCCGCGCTCGTCATCGCGATCGCGCTGGTGCCGATGCTCGAATGGCTCGAGCGGCGAAGGGTGCCGTCCGGCCTCTCCGCCCTGATCTGCGTTCTCCTCTTCATCGTCGCCGCCAACGTCGCGGTCGCCTCGATCGTTCTCCCGGCGGCGGAATGGGTGCGGCTACTGCCCGAACGGATCGGCCGGATCCGCGACACCTTGTCGCCCATCCTCGAAATCTATGCCGATCTCGAGCGGTTCATCGACGATCTGGTTAACCAATTCGGTTCAAGAGGAGCGGCGGCGCGAACCGTTACCGTCGAAGCGCCCAATTCGCTTCTCGACATCATCGCCACCTCGGCGCCGTTCGCCCTCGTGCAGATGTTCTTCGCGGTCCTGGTGATCTTCTTCTTCCTCGCCGGCTGGACCCGCATGCGCAAGCGAACGATCACGACCCGCGCAAGCTTCGACGGAGCGATGACCACGGCGCGGGCGATCCAGCAGGTGGTCGACGCGACCTCCACCTATCTCGGAACGATCACGATGGTGAACATCGCCATGGGCCTGGCCGTCGCAATGATCCTTTATCTGCTCGACATGCCGACTCCTCTGATGTGGGGCGGAATCGTCGCGGTCCTCAATTACATCCCCTATCTCGGCCCGATCGCCTCGGTCCTGCTACTCGCGCTCGGCGGGCTGATGGCCTTCGCCGATCCCTGGTACGCTTTGCTGCCCGCGCTCTGCTTCGCGGGCATCCATTTGCTCGAAGCCAATGTGATCACGCCGTCGCTGGTCGGGCGCCGGCTGACGATCAACCCGTTGCTCATCCTCCTCGCCCTGAGCTTCTGGGCCTGGGTGTGGGGGACGACCGGCGCCCTTCTGGCTGTTCCTCTGCTTATCATCCTCAAGACGGTGATGGACGCCGCCGGCCGGCCCGACATCGCCGGATTCCTGTTCGAGGAGGGGACTCTTACCGCACCGCACCATGACGAGCCCGGCGAGCCGCCGGGCAAGAGCTAGAAGCGCCGGCATATTCGTCCGCGGCTTGCTTGACAGGGTGGGGGGTGTCGCCTAGTTCGCCCCGTCTCGCGCGGGTGTAGCTCAGTTGGTTAGAGCGCCGGCCTGTCACGCCGGAGGTCGCGGGTTCGAGCCCCGTCACTCGCGCCACTTCTCACGAAGTCAGCGCCACTTCCCCGTTTCCATCCAGCGCAGGAGCGGCTTGAGGGGAAGGATCCAGACCAGACCCGCAGTGATGAAATAGAGTGCGAGCAGCGGCCAGGCCGCGCCTTCGAGCCAATCCGCCCCGGTCGCGACGAGGAATGCCCAGCCGGCGATCAGGGCCAGTATGAGGAAAATCCCCGCCGGCTTGCGCCAGGTCGGCTTCACCGGCACGAAATCCACTCCTTCGGGGTCGCGATCGCGTCCAGGGGAATGTCCCATGGATCGGCCGAAATCGGTTCGTCATATATCTGCCATTCCCAGCCGAGCCCGATGGTGAAGACGGCGCCGTCGCCCTCCCGCAAGTGCGCGATCGCCCGGTCGTAATGGCCCTTGCCGTGGCCGATCCGGGTTCCCCTCCGGTCTGCGGCGACGAGCGGGACTAGGACGAGGTCGGGGGCCAGCGCCTCGGCATCGGCGGGCGGCTGGAGAACGCCCCAGGGGCTGGTCTCGGCAGCCGGCGCCCGCCGGAAGATCATCCGCGCGTCGCGGTCGAGGAACCATGGCAGCACCGCCGCCTGGCCCTGGCCGAGCCTGGCGAGGATCGCGTAAGGGCTGATCTCGGCGCGGAGCGGATGATAGCCGGCGACGACTCGCGCGCCGATCAGATGCGGAAGCACGATCTCGGCGAGCTTCTGCTCCAGATCGGCGCGAAGCTCGGGAGTCAGCGAATCCGCATAGGCCCGCCGCGCCTGGAGCGCCTCGGCGCGCAGCGCATTCTTCGGAGTAGGGGTGGGTGACGGGACCGCCATGGCCGTTTGCTCGAATATCCTCTGACGCCAGAACGTCAGGTGGGGACCATATGTGCCGAGCCAGGACCCGACCAGAGACAGCCCCCTGGATGTCTTACGCCTCAGGGATGTTCAAGAGCTCGTACCGGGCAGAACCCGTCAGGGCCTATCTAGGGATTCGGATGCTGGCCCTCAACCCTCGGCTTCACCCTCGAGCCTGTCGGCGAGCCTTTCCATCCGTGCGGCGATAGCGTCGAGCGCCTGGGCGACCGCGGGATCGGGCTCGGCGGGCGCTGCCGGCGGATTTCCGTCGCGATGCTCCTTGAGCTCGTCCGCGAGCAGCAGCGAGGCGAAGAGCAATTGCCGGGCCTCGCTCAGGCTTCCGAGCGCGGAAGCCGCATCGTGCGCCTTGCGGTCGACGATCGCGGCGACCGAGCGGAGATGCTCCTCCTCGCCGTCGCGGCAGGCGACGACATATTTGCGCTGGGCGATCTCGACCTCGACGCTTGCCATCAGCCCTGTTCCCCTTCGGCGAGAAGTCCGTCGATCTCGGTGATCGCGCTCTGCACCTTCGCCCGAAGCGCCATATGGGCGCGTCGAAGCTCGTCGGCGGCGCTGGTGTCGGGGGCCGGCGGGTAGGACGGCTGCGGCGCCGGCCGGGATGCCGCGGCCTCGATCCGGGCCAGAGCCCGCTCGATCCGCGCGATAGCGATCCCCGTTCCGTCCGGCCCCATGCCGGGCTGCATAGCATGGCCCGGCGGTTCGGGAAACGGGGCCGCGGCGGCACCGGTTGACGCGCGCGCCCCCGACTTTAAAGGAACGGCCACGCGGGGGTGCCGCCCGCCGTTCCAGCCCAGGGAAGCCGATGGCCCTCGAACCGAGACTGCTCGCCAACGCCATTCGCGCGCTCGCCATGGACGCGGTCCAGGCCGCCAATTCGGGCCATCCGGGAATGCCGATGGGCATGGCCGACGCGGCGACGATCCTGTTCACCAAATATCTGAAGCACGATCCGAGCGATCCCGACTGGCACGACCGCGACCGCTTCGTCCTCTCCGCCGGGCACGGCTCCATGCTGATCTACGCTCTGCTCCATTTGACCGGCTACGAGCATCCGACGATCGACGAGATCGCCCATTTCCGGAAGCTCGGCTCGCCATGCGCCGGCCACCCCGAGAATTTCATGCTCCGCGGAGTCGAGGCCACCACCGGTCCGCTCGGCCAGGGCTTCGGGATGGCGGTCGGGATGGCGATCGCCGAGCGGCATTTGAACGCCGTGTTCGGCGACGATCTGGTAGACCACCGGACCTGGGTGATCGCCGGCGACGGCGATTTGATGGAAGGGATCAACCACGAGGCGGCGGGCCTCGCCGGACATCTCGGCCTCGGGCGATTGAACGTCCTGTGGGACAATAACAAAATCACCATCGATGGATCGACCGACCTGTCGCGCTCCGAGGACACGCTCGCCCGCTACGCGGCGACGGGCTGGCACATCGTCTCGTGCGACGGCCACGATTTCGCCGACGTCGAGCGCGCTCTCGACGAGGCGGTCGCCGACCCGCGCCCGTCGCTGATCGATTGCCGTACGATCATCGGCAAGGGCGCGCCCAACAAGCAGGGGACCTCAGCGACCCACGGCGCCGCGCTCGGCTCTGACGAGGTCGCAGCCGCCCGGACCGAGCTGGCCTGGACCAGCGAGCCGTTCGAGATTCCGGACGAGATCCGCTCCGCCTGGCGCGAGGCGGGTGCGCGCGGTGCCAAGGTGCATGAGGAATGGCGGGCGCGCCTGGCGGCGAGCCCGGAGCGTCAGGAGTTCGTCCGGCGCATGGAAGGGCGGCTTCCCGACGGTCCGATCCTGGACGGCTGGCTCGACAAGCTCGCCGCCGAGCCTCAGAAGGTCGCGACTCGCAGAGCTTCGGAATTGGCTCTCGAAGCGATCAACGCGGTCCTCCCCGAGACGATCGGAGGCTCGGCCGATCTCACCGGGTCGAACAATACGAAGACCAAGAACCAGGGTCCGCTCACCGCCGACGATCCTTCGGGCCGCTACATCTATTACGGCATCCGCGAGTTCGGCATGGCCGCGGCGATGAACGGCATGGCGCTCCACGGCGGAGTCATTCCGTACGGCGGCACCTTCCTCGTCTTCTCCGATTATTGCCGCCCGGCGATCCGCCTGTCGGCGCTCCAGAACGCCCGGGTCATCTACGTCATGACCCACGATTCGATCGGGCTGGGTGAGGACGGGCCGACCCACCAGCCGATCGAGCATGTGATGAGCCTGCGCTCGATGCCCAACCTCGCCGTCTTCCGCCCGGCCGACGCGGTCGAGACCGCCGAATGCTGGGCCCTCGCCCTCGAGCGGCGCGACGGCCCGAGCCTTCTCGCCCTCACCCGCCAGAACCTGCCCCAGCTTCGGCTCGAGCGGACCGAGAACCTGTGCGCCCTCGGCGCCTACCGCCTCCGCTCGGCCGAGGCGGCGCGGCGGGTCGTCCTGATCGCGACCGGATCTGAGGTCCACATCGCGGTCGAGACCGCCGAGGCGCTCGAAGGGCAGGGCATAGGCGCCGACGTCGTCTCCATGCCCTGCTGGTCGCTCTTCGACGCTCTCGATCCCGAGGCGCGCGCCGACCTTCTTCCTCGCGAGATCCTCCGGGTCTCGATCGAAGCCGGGACGACGATGGGCTGGGAGCGCTATGTCGGCGAGGACGGCCTTTCCATCGGCATAGACCGGTTCGGCGCCTCGGCCCCGGCCGAGGATCTTTTCAAACGCTTCGGATTCACCGCCGAGGCGATCGTGCCGCGCATCCTCGCGGCATTGGAATCAGCAGGAGCTAAATGACATGGCAACACGGGTTGCAATCAACGGTTTCGGACGCATCGGCCGGCTGGTCGCGCGCGCCATATTGGAGCGGAGGGACAGCGGGCTCGAGCTGGTCGCGATCAACGATCTCGCCGACGCGAAGTCGAACGCTCTCCTGTTCAAGCGCGATTCGGTCCACGGCGCCTGGCCGGGAGAGGTCAGCCATGACGGAAACGATCTGATCGTCGACGGCCGCCGGATCCTCGTCACCGCCGAGCGCGATCCCGGCAATCTCCCCCACGGCGACAACGGAGTAGACCTCGCGCTCGAATGCACCGGCTTCTTCGCCGACCGCGACAATGCCGGAAAGCATCTCGCCGCCGGCGCCAAACGGGTGCTGATCTCGGCCCCGGCCAAGGGCGCGGACCTGACCGTGGTCTATGGGGTCAATCACGAGAAATTGACCGCCGACCACGTCATCGTCTCCAACGCGTCCTGCACCACCAACTGCCTGGCGCCGGTCGCCAAGGTAATGAACGATCTGGTCGGGATCGAGCGCGGCCTGATGACGACGATCCACGCTTATACCAACGACCAGAAGATCCTCGACCAGATTCACCCCGACATGCGCCGGGCCAGGGCCGCGGGAATGTCGATGATCCCGACCACGACCGGCGCCGCCCGTGCGGTCGGCGAGGTGCTTCCCGAATTGAAGGGCAAGCTCGACGGTTCGGCCGTGCGCGTTCCGACCCCGAACGTCAGCCTCGTCGACCTCACCTTCACGCCGGGCCGCGACACCAGCCTCGAGGAAGTGAACGGCGCACTCAAGGCGGCCTCGGAGAGCGGGCCTCTCAAGGGCATTCTCCACTATAGCGAGGAGCCTCTGGTCTCGATCGATTACAATCACAATCCGGCCAGCTCGACCGTCGACAGCCTCGAAACCGCGGTTCTCGAGGGCAAGCTGGTGCGGGTCGTCTCCTGGTACGACAATGAATGGGGCTTCTCGAACCGGATGGTCGACACCGCCGGAGCCATTGCGAGGCTGATCTAGCGAGAACCGTCATCCCGGCGAAGGCCGGGATCTCGGGTCAACCAGGCGCGGCGCCCTTTTCGCGACGAGATCCCGGTCGTAGTTTATCCTGAGCGGCGCCGCAGGCGGAGCCGAAGGGCCGGGATGACGAATGGAGTGAGATGCCGAAATACCGCACCCTCGACGACATGGGCGACCTGACGGGCAAGCGGGTCCTCGTCCGGGTCGACCTCAACGTGCCCATGGCCGATCTCGAGGTCACCGACGACACGCGCTTCCGCGCCACTCTCCCGACCGTGAACGAGCTGTCGGAGCGCGGCGCCAAGGTCCTGCTCCTCGCCCATTTCGGCCGTCCGAAGGGGCAGAAGCGGCCCGACATGTCGCTGGCCCTCGTCACCCTCCCTTATGCCCGAGTGCTCGGCCGGGAGGTGCGCTTCGTCGAGGATTGCATCGGCCCGGGCGCGAAGGAGGCGATCGCGACGATGCGGCCCGGCGATGTCGCCATCCTCGAGAACACGCGCTTCCACGAGGGCGAGGAGAAGAACGATCCGGCCCTGGCCGCGGCCATGGCCGAGCTCGGCGATCTCTATGTCGACGACGCCTTCTCCGCCGCCCACCGCGCTCACGCCTCGACCGAAGGGCTGGCCCATCTGCTCCCGGCTTTCGCTGGCCGCGCGATGGAGAAGGAGCTCGATGCGCTCCAGAAGGCGCTCGGCGATCCCGAGCGGCCCGTCGCGGCCGTGGTCGGCGGCGCCAAGGTCTCGACCAAGCTCGACGTGCTTCGCCACCTGGTCGCGAAGGTCGATCATCTCGTCATCGGCGGCGGAATGGCCAACACCTTCCTCGCCGCGCGCGGCATCGCGGTCGGCAAGTCGCTCTGCGAGCACGACCTGACCGGAACCGCCGAGGAGATATTCGAGGCCGCCGAGAAAGCCGGCTGCACCATCCATCTCCCCTACGACGTCGTCGTCGCGAAGGAGTTCGCCCCCAACCCGCCGAGCATCCGGACGGTGAACGTCCACGAGGTCGCCGGGGACGAGATGATTCTCGACGTCGGTCCCGCGGCCGTCGAGGCGCTCGCCGACGCGATCAAGACCTGCCGCACTCTGGTCTGGAACGGGCCGCTCGGGGCGTTCGAGACTCCGCCGTTCGACGCCGCCACCGTCGCGCTCGCACGCACTGCGGCCGCCTTGACCCAGGAAGGCTCGCTCGTCTCGGTGGCCGGCGGCGGCGATACCGTGGCCGCCCTCAACCAAGCCGGAGTCGCCGATGATTTCACCTTCGTCTCGACCGCCGGCGGCGCCTTCCTCGAATGGATGGAGGGGAAGGAGCTTCCCGGCGTGAAGGCGCTGGAGCCGCGATGATCAATCTCGCCGGCATCGACCATGTCGTACTGCGAGTCGCCGATCTCGAGACCAGCTTGCGGTTCTACGAGGATGTTCTCGGTGCGAAGCTCGAGAAGAAGCAGGAATCGATCGGCCTCTACCAGCTGCGCGCGGGCGCCTCGCTGATCGACCTCGTCCCAGTGGACGGCCCGCTCGGCCGTCAGGGCGGTGCCCCGCCCGGAGCCGAGGGCCGTAACGTCGATCATGTCTGCTTCCGCGTATTGCCTTGGAACGGCGAAGCGATCCTCGCGCATTTGCGGCTGCACGGGATCGAAAGTGAGATCGTCACCCGCTACGGCGCCGAGGGCGACGGGCCGTCCATCTACCTCTCCGACCCTGACGGAAACGGGCTGGAGCTGAAGGGGCAGCCCACGGCCTGACCGGCAGACGGCCGTTTGAACCGTGGCGCGCGCTGCGATAGGCACGCGCCGAAACTCGAATCGGAAAGAAGGAATGCGATGAACGATCCGCGGATGATGGAACGGATGGCCAAGGGCGAGGGCTTCATCGCCGCTCTCGATCAGAGCGGCGGATCGACGCCCAAGGCGCTCAAGGGCTACGGGATCGAGGAAGGCGCCTGGTCGAGCGACGACGAGATGTTCGGCCTCATCCACGACATGCGCGTGCGGATCATGAAGTCTCCCGCCTTCAGCGGCGACAAGGTGCTCGGCGCGATCCTGTTCGAGCGCACCATGGACGGCGAGGCGGAGGGCAAGCCGGTCCCCGAATTGCTCAGGGAGCGCGGAGTCCTTCCCTTCATCAAGATCGACAAGGGGCTCGAGGCCGAGACTAACGGCGTCCAGCTGATGAAGCCGATGCCGGAGCTCGACGCTCTTCTTCAGCGCGCCCGCGGCCTCGGAATGTTCGGCACCAAGGAGCGCTCGGTCATCAACCTTGCCGATCGCGAAGGCATCGCGGCGATCGTCCGCCAGCAGTTCGAGGTCGCCCAGCAGGTGCTCGCCGCCGGCCTGGTCCCGATCATCGAGCCCGAGGTCAACATCAAGAGCCCGGAGCGGGCCGAGGCCGACCGGATCCTGCTCGACGAGCTTCTGAAGGCGCTCGACGCCCTGCCGGGTGACGACAAGGTGATGCTCAAGCTGTCCATCCCGGCCGAGGCCGGACTGTTCGAGCCACTGATCGGCCACCCCCGCGTTCTGCGCGTGGTCGCCCTTTCCGGCGGCTATTCGCGTCCCGACGCCTGCCGCGAGCTCGCTCGCAATCCCGGCATGATCGCCAGCTTCTCGCGCGCCCTGCTCGAGGATCTCCGTCACCAGATGAGCGACGAGGAATTCGATTCCGCGCTCGGCGAGGCGATCGACGAAATCTATCAGGCCTCGACCGAGAAGGTGCCGGCGTAACGTTCACGCGCTTCCTCGCCCGCCAGTTCGCCAGGCCCCGCGGCCTTGCCGGGCGTCTGTTCCTCGGCTCTTGGCTCGACCGGATCAGCGGGCCGATGAACCGGTTGGCGCTCGAACAGGCCGCGATCCGTCCGGGCGAGCATGTCCTGGAAGTGGGCTTCGGCGGCGGCGGGCTAATCGCGATGTTGCTGGAGGCCGGCGCCGGAAAGGTAACCGGAATCGATGCGTCCGACATTATGGTCGAGCGCGCCCGTCGCCGCTTCCAGGTTCAGGGCGACCGCGTTCGACTTCACCGCGCTTCGGCGGAATCCTTTACGCTGGCGGACGGCTCGGTCGACTGCGCGATCAGCGTCAACAGCCTCTATTTCTGGCCCGACATCGAAGCCGCGCTCGCCGAGCTGGCGCGGGTGGTCAGGCCGGGCGGCCGGCTGATTATCTGCTTCGAGCCGCCCGAAGAGCTTCGCAAATGGCCGGGCCACCGTTTCGGCTTCCGGCTGCTCGAGATCGGGGAGGCGAGGGCCCTGATGGAAGCCGCTGGTTTCCGAGACGTAAAGGAGGCCTGGGGTACCGGCCGCAAGCCCGATCGATTTTGCTGCTTGAGCGCGACGCTCGGCGATGCCAACGGATCGGGCAATGGAGAATCAACTCGATCCTGAATTCGCCTCTTTGTTCGAGCCGTCCGAGCGCGCGCCTTGCCAGCTGTATCTGGTCTCGCCGGCTTCGATCGGCCCCGACTTCGCCGACACGCTTTCGGCGGCCCTCGACGGCGGCCCGGTCGCGGCCTTCCAGCTCAGGCTCAAGGACGTGCCCGACGACGATGTGCTTCGCGCCGCCGAGCGGCTCATGCCCGTCTGCGCCGCCCACCAAACCGCCTTCATCCTCAACGATAGGATGGACTTGGCCAAGGCCTGCGGCGCGGACGGAGTCCATCTCGGCCAGAGCGACGGCGATCCGCGCGAGGCTAGGCGCCTTCTCGGCCCCTCCGGCCAGATCGGGGTCACCTGCCACGACAGCCGCCATCTCGCGATGGACGCGGGCGAGGCCGGCGCCGATTACGTCGCTTTCGGAGCATTCTATCCCACGAAAACCCACGCCACCCCCTATCGGCCCGATCCCTCGATCCTCGGCTGGTGGTCCCGGGTCTTCGAGATTCCCTGCGTCGCCATAGGGGGAATCAATCCGGACAGCGGCCGTGCGCTGGTCGAGGCCGGCGCCGACTTCCTCGCGATCTGCTCGTGGATCTGGGAGCATGGCGATGGGCCCGGCGCCGCGGTGAAGGCGTTCGAGGAGACTCTCGCGCGACCGGACGTTCGCAAGTCCGGACAATGAGTCGCTCCGCATCCGCGATCACGCGGTTAATCACCTCCTAAATAGCCGCCGACTATTTGGTTCATTCTCGACCAGTCCTTTTCCCGCGTTCACAGAAAAGGTCCTAACTTCCCGAGTCGAGTCCGGCGCCAATCACGGTTCCGGCAAGATCGGGGGTCAGCGAAATGGCTACCATCAACGGCACGTCCGGCGACGACACGCTAAACGGCACCTCGTCCTCGGATTTCATCTTCGGCTTCGGCGGCAATGACATATTGAACGGCAATGGCGGCAACGACCAGCTCGACGGCGGGATCGGCGCCGACACGATGAGCGGCGGAATCGGAAGCGACATCTATTTCGTCGACGATGTCGGCGACGTGGTGACCGAGCTCTCCGGCCAGGGCAATGACGAGGTCCGGACCACGCTCGCCGCCTATGCGCTGACGGCCAACGTCGAGAAGCTTCGCTATACCGGAAGCAGCGACTTCACCGGCACCGGCAACGATCTCAGCAACGAGATAAGGGGCGCCGGCGGGAACGACGTGCTGAGCGGGGGCGACGGCTGGGACACACTGCTCGGCTTCGGCGGCGACGACACGCTCACTGGCGGCAATGACGGCGACGTCCTCGACGGCGGGACCGGCATGGACACGATGGAGGGCAATGCGGGCGACGACGTCTATGTCGTCGACAATGCCGGCGACATCGTCGTCGAGCTTGCGAGCGAGGGCGTCGACCAGGTCTATTCCAATCTCGCCAGCTACACGCTCGGCGCCAATGTCGAGAATCTCTCCGCGAACATCATCCCGGGCGGAAGCTTCACCGGCACCGGCAATTCGCTCGACAACGTCATCTACGGCGGCGGAGTCGCGGACAGTCTGAGCGGCCTGGACGGTAACGACACGCTTCGCGGCCAGGGCGGCGACGATGCCCTCGACGGCGGCAACGGCGACGACCTGCTCATCGGCGGTTCGGGTGCGGACACAATGACCGGCGGCGCCGACGCGGACAATTTCCGGATCGGCTATTACGAGACCGGCACCGGCTCGGCCGCCGACCGGATCACCGATTTCGAGCAGGGCACCGACCTTATCGACATCTCCGGCTGGGACGCGAACACTGGCGTCGGCGGCGACCAGGCCTTCAGCTTCGTCGGCTCGGCCGCCTTCTCGGGTACGGCCGGGGAGCTTCGGGCCGACGTCTCGGGCGGCGATACGGTGATTGAAGGCGACATCAACGGAGATTCGGTCGCCGATTTCCAGATCCTGCTCACCGGCAACATCGCGATCGTCTCGAGCGATTTCACGCTGTAGGGCGCGTCGACATCAAGCAACGGGTAACCCCTCTCCCCTCGCGGGAGAGGGAGGGGCCCGCTCGCGAAGCGAGTGGGAGGGTGAGGGCACGCTACCTTAATGGAAAGAGCCCGTACTTCTGAAACAAGCTGAGGATTTCGGTGCCGATTCAAGCTCAGCTATCCACGCCCCCTGCTCAATCCCTCACCCTGCCGACCGCTTCCGCGATCGGCTGTCTCTCTCCCGTAAAGGGGAGAGGGAATGCGGTCTGAAAATTCGGGGGCGATATTGCCAGCCCGAGCAGCCGATGTGGGCACGATCGCTCATGAGCCGCCGAACGGAACGGACCGGAAATAAGTTTCGTTGATCCAGGATAAGGAGGGCCTCGCTCTGGAACGGCTTCGCAAATTCGGCACAATCATCGTCACCGCTTTGGTCACCTTCGTTCTGACCAGCGTCTTCTGGTTCATCGCGTTCAACAGCGGCGCCGTCCCGGTCGGGCCCGCCGCCAGGTCCACCCCGACCGCCGCGTCCGACACGGGCGCCGCCCAGACTCCGCCGCCGGCCCCGCAGCGGAGGGGCGACATCGTCCTCGGCCCGAGCGGGGTCGCGATCCCGGTCGCGGGCGTGAAGGCCGCCGAGCTTCTCGACACCTTCACCCAGGCGCGCTCGGGCGGCCGGGTTCACGATGCGATCGACATCATGGCCCCCCACGGAACGCCCGTCTTCGCGGCGGCGCCGGGGACGGTCGAGAAGCTCTTCCTCAGCAAGGGCGGCGGCGGGATCACCGCCTATGTCCGCTCGGTCGACGGCAAGTGGACCTATTATTACGCCCACCTCCAGGATTATGCGCCCGGCCTCCACGAGGGCCAGCGAATCAGCCGCGGAGACGCGATCGGCCGGGTGGGAAGCACCGGCAACGCCAACCCCGCCGGCCCGCACCTTCATTTCGCGATCCAACGGATGGAAGCCGGCGAGAAATGGTACCAGGGCGCGGCGATCAACCCCTATCCGCTCCTTGGGGGAAAGTGACGGTACCCCCCATGCCGTCATTCCAGCGCAAGCTGGAATCTCAATTTTCTTTCGAGCTCCAGGCGTTTCTCCGCTTTCCAAAAGGGGAAGTGAGATTCCAGCTTGCGCTGGAATGACGTAGAAACGGCGAGGATGTTTGAACCGCTTCGCCTTGCCGCTTGGCTCGCCGCCGCGCTCCTGCTGCTGGCGGCCTTCCCCGCCATTGCTCACCCCGGCACCGGCATCGTCGAGGATGCCAAAGGCAACATCTACTACACCGACCTCGAGCAGGTCTGGCGCCTCGCCCCGGACGGCAGCCGGACGATCGTCGTGCCCGCCGTCCACACCCACGAGCTCTTCATCGACTCCGAAGACAATCTCTACGGCGAGGATGCATGGTACGAGGGCGAGGCGACCGATCGCTGGGGCTGGCGGGCGTGGCGCCGCTCGCCGGACGGCCGGATCGCGAACGTCGTTCCGCCGACCCGGGGCTCCCGCACCGATTACAGCTTCGTCCGCGACTCGGCGGGCAACATGTATTCCGCCGATTCCGAAGGCCGCATCGTCCGGCGGAGCCCCGACGGCACCAGGGTCAGGCTCTCCGCCCGGAAATTCGGCGAGGTCCGCGCGATTCTTGCAAGCCCGGACGGCGTTCTCCACTTCATCGCCGCGGGCGATCTTTGGCGGATGGAGCCCGGCGGCGCGGCGCGCAGGCTGGCGTCGGGCCTTTCCGAGCAGATCGCGTCCCAGCCATTCGTCGACGAGCGCCACCGAATCATGGGCCTTTGGGGCGACCGCGAGGGCAATGTCTACGCGGCGGTCTGGGGCGGCCGGAAGGTGAAGAGGATCGACCCGCTGGGCCGGGTCACGGTCGCGGTGCGCTCGGACAGCCCCTGGTCGCCGAGCGGCGGCCTCGTCGCACGGGACGGGCGGCTCTGGCTTCTCGAATATTCGGTCGACAACGCGGTGCGCATCCGGCCCGCCGAGGAGCAGCGAACCGGCGGCCTGTGGCCGTGGATCGGCGGCGCGGCCTTGCTTCTGGCCGCGCCCTTGCTCGCGTGGCGGTGGTTGCGAGCCCGGCACATTTGAACTGAACGCCCCGCCGCGCTAAAGGCCGCCGACCCCCGGGCTCGGGCCGGCCCCTATTCAGAACAGTGAGTCGAGCATGAAGATCAGCGGCGTGGACATTCGTCCCGGCAACATCATCGAATATGAGGGCGGCATCTGGCGCGCCGTCAAGATCCAGCACACCCAGCCCGGCAAGGGCGGCGCCTACATGCAGGTCGAGATGAAGAACCTCATCGACGGCCGCAAGAACAATGTCCGGTTCCGCTCCGCCGAAACGGTCGAGAAGGTCCGGCTCGACACCCAGGATTTCCAGTTCCTCTTCCACGACGGCGACATGCTCGTCTTCATGGACAAGGAGAATTACGAGCAGGTCTCGCTGCCCGAGGAGCTGATCGGCAATCCGGCCGCCTTCCTCCAGGACGGGATGGACGTGGTGATGGAGCTCTACAACGAGAAGCCGATCTCGGTTCAGCTGCCCGACACGATCGAGGCGATGATCGTCGAGGCGGACGCGGTCGTGAAGGGCCAGACCGCTTCCTCATCCTACAAGCCGGCGATCCTCGACAACGGAGTCCGGGTGATGGTGCCGCCGCATATCGGCGCGGGCACGCGCATCGTGGTGGACGTGTACGAGAAGACCTATGTGAAGCGGGCCGAGTAAGCTTTCTCCCCTCCCTTCGAGGGAGGGGAAGGGGGTGGGTGCGAGCGGAGCGAGCTCAGCAGCCATCCCAAAGGCGCCGCCAGCGGCATCGAGCCACTGGCGTCGCAACCCACCCCTTGCCCCTCCCTTGAAAGGGAGGGGATGGAGATAAAGCCTTGGTATCCCATTCCGGCCTGATCACGGTGATGCAGCGGGCAGCGCGCAAGGCGGCGCCCCGGTTGAGGCGCGACTATGGCGAGGTCGAGCAGCTTCAGGTCAGCCGCAAGGGCCCGGCCGATTTCGTCTCCATGGCCGACAAGAGGGCCGAGCAGACCATCGTCGACGAGCTCCGCCACGCCCGACCCGACTGGCGTCTGACCCTCGAGGAGGGCGGCGAGATCGCCGGCGATCCGTCGAAGCCGCGCTGGATCGTCGATCCGCTCGACGGAACCAGCAACTTCCTCCACGGAATCCCCCATTTCGCGATCTCGATCGCGGTCGAGGATCCGATGGGTGCGGGCGGCCGCCCCGAAATCACCCAGGGCCTGGTCTATCAGCCTCTCACTGACGAGAGCTTCTGGGCCGAAAAGGGCAGGGGGACCTGGCTCAACGAGCGCCGTCTCCGGGTCTCGGCGCGCCGCGACCTCGCCGACGCCCTCGTCGCCACCGGGGTGCCCTTCAAGGGGCATGGCGATCACGGCCGCTTCGAGAGCATCCTCGCCGCCGTCGCGCCCGAGGTGGCGGGAATCCGCCGCTTCGGCTCGGCCGCTCTCGACCTCGCCTGGGTCGCCGCCGGCCGCTTCGACGGCTTCTGGGAGGAGGATCTCAACTTCTGGGACATCGCAGCCGGAATCCTGCTGGTCCGCGAGGCCGGCGGATTCGTCACCGACTTCAAAGGCGCCGACCGGGCCCTGGCGGAAGGCCAGGTCCTCGCCGCCAACGACCAGCTCCATTCGAAGCTTCACAAGCTGGTGGCGGGAAGCCTGCGCTAACCCGTCCCTCTCCCCTCCGCGGGAGAGGGACAGCCGACCGCAAAGCGGTCGGCAGGGTGAGGGCCCGAACAGGCGGCAAAGATCGCCGAGCTCACGACATCGGGCTCGGCAAGTACCTGGTTGTTCCAGAACCGCAGGAGGCGAAAACCTTGCTCGCGCAGGAACGCGTCGCGTCGCGCATCCTCCCTGCTATCCGCATGCTGTGATCCGTCGGCCTCGACAATCAGCCGCGACTCCAGGCAGACGAAATCCACGATATAAGGGAAGACGATCTGCTGACGGCGAAACTTGTGCGCCGCCAGCCGCCGGTGGCGCAGCAAGGTCCACAATCGCATTTCTGCTTCGGTCGGATTCGAGCGCATGTGCCTAGCTCGCGCGATAAGCGCCTTCCGCGAAGGCAATTTGCCCTCACCCTCCCGCCCGCTGCGCGTGCGGGCCCCTCCCTCTCCCGCAAGGGGAGAGGGGATCACGATGCAGTCATCTCGCACGGGGAGAAGGCGGACAAAATGTCGCCCTAAGTCCGATACCCGATATGCCGCTCGAACTCGCCGAGGATCGTCGCCCAGAATTCGACATTGTCGATGAACAGCAGCCGCGAGAGGCCGCCGTCGTCGAGATCGACGTCCATTCCGAGCACCGGATCGCTCTCCTTGTCCAGGAAGGCGCGGCCGAACCTCTTGGTCCGGTTCCATTCGTTTATCTGCTCGAGCGTGACCGGAGTGCTGAGATCGTAGGCGCGGTGGAACTGCACCGTCGCGCAGGCCCTGTGATCGGTGCAATTGTAGAAGAAGATCTGGAAAGTGGTGCCGGAGACTCCGCTGGTGATCATCGGATCGCCCACCCCGTCGGTTCCAAGCTTGGCGGCGTAGCCCGAGGCCTGGAGCGCCGCGACGACCGACTGGGGATCCTGCGCCCGGACCATCTGCGCATGGGCGGGCATCGCGAAGGCCAGAAGAGCGGCGACCGCACCGAGCCATTTCATCATGATTTCCTCCCCGTCCGTTGACGCGCGGAAGCTGTCGCCGCTGTGCCCTTCTGTCAACCTGCGGCCGGCCGCTCGCGCTCCGAAACGACCCGCCGGCCACCCTCCTCCGCCCGCCCCGCGCAATCGCTCGTTCTTAGGCGGTTGCGGGGGCGGGAGGGCTGGCCTAGAAGCCCGCCACGAACCGTCCCCCTCGGAGTCTCTCGATGGCGTCCACCGCCGCCGGATACCTGCCTATCCTGTTGTTTCTTGGAGTGGCTTTGGGCCTCTCCACTTCGTTCGTCGTGCTTCCGATGCTTGTCGCGAAGCTGACCGGCGCCGACAGGCCCTATCCGGACAAATTGGCCGAATATGAGTGCGGCTTCCCCGCCTTCGAGGACAGCCGCTCGCAGTTCGACGTCCGATTCTACCTGGTCGCCATCCTGTTCATCATCTTCGACCTCGAGGCCGCCTTCCTCTTTCCGTGGGCGGTGACCCTCGGAACGATCGGAATCGCGGGCTGGGCGGCGATGATGCTCTTCCTCGCCGAGCTCACCCTCGGCTTCGTCTATGCCTGGAAGAAGGGCGCGCTCGAATGGGAGTGATCCTCGATCCGCGGCACGAGAATGAGCGGCCGGCGGACCTCCAGCAGCCCGATCCGGCCTTCTTCGCCGATCTCCAGTCCGAAGTCTCGGACAAGGGGTTCCTGGTCACCTCGACCGAGGATCTGTTCCAGTGGGCCCGGACCGGCTCGCTCTGGTGGATGACCTTCGGCCTGGCCTGCTGCGCGGTCGAGATGATCCACGTCAACATGCCGCGCTACGATCTCGAACGGTTCGGGGTCGCCCCCCGCGCAAGTCCGCGCCAGTCCGACGTGATGATCGTCGCGGGCACCCTGTGCAACAAGATGGCCCCGGCGCTTCGGCGGGTCTACGATCAGATGTCGGAGCCGCGCTACGTCATCTCGATGGGCAGCTGCGCCAACGGCGGCGGCTATTACCATTATTCCTATTCGGTGGTCCGCGGCTGCGACCGGATCGTGCCAGTGGACATTTACGTGCCCGGCTGCCCGCCGACCGCCGAGGCTTTGCTCTACGGGATCATGCAGCTGCAGCGGAAGATCCGCCGCATCGGCACGATCGAGCGTTGACCCGATGGGAAGCCCGGCACCACTCATCGCCCCTCGGGAGGGCCTGGCCGACGCTCTGAAGGGCGCGCTCGGCGAGCGGATGACCACGGTCAAGGACGCTGTCGGCGAGCTTTCCATCGACGTCCGGCGCGAGGACGTGGCCGACGCGCTCCGCATCCTCCGCGACGATTTCGAATATCAGCAGCTGATGGAGATCGCCGGGGTCGACTATCCCGAGCGCGAGGAACGGTTCGAGGTGGTCTATCACCTCCTCTCGCTGACGAGGAACCACCGCCTCCGCGTCCGGGTCAGCACCGATGAGGAGAAGCCGGTACCGTCGGTGACCGGCCTCTGGCCGGTGGCCGGCTGGCTCGAGCGCGAGATATTCGACATGTACGGCGTCCTGTTCGCAGGCAATCCGGACCTCAGGCGGATCCTCACCGATTACGGCTTCCGAGGCCATCCGCAGCGCCGGGACTTCCCGCTGACCGGCTATGTCGAGATGCGCTATTCGGAGGAGCAGAAGAGGGTGATCTACGAGCCGGTCCGGCTCGCCCAGGATTTCCGAAGCTTCGATTTCCTCAGCCCCTGGGAAGGCGCGGCCTACATCTTGCCGGGAGACGAAAAGGCCCCGGAGGCCCCCGGCGCCCCGACTCCGCTTAAGGCGGAGGAGATCAAGAAATGATCCTCTGCGTCCTCGTCATTCCAGCGAAAGCTGGAATCTCCCTTCCCCTTAAGAACAATGAGATCCCAGCTGTCGCTGGGATGACGGTGATAGCGTGACCTCCTCATCCAACGTCATCTGGACCGAGCAGGAAGCCGCCACCGATGGCGCGACCCAGTCCGAGATCGCCAATTACACGATCAATTTCGGCCCCCAGCACCCGGCCGCGCACGGCGTGCTCCGGCTCATCCTCGAGCTCGACGGCGAGATCGTCGAGCGCGTCGACCCCCATGTCGGCCTTCTCCACCGCGGCACCGAGAAGCTCTGCGAGCACAAGACCTATCTCCAGGCTTTGCCCTACATGGACCGGCTCGATTACGTCTCGCCCATGTCGATGGAGCACAGCTACGTGCTCGCCATCGAGAAATTGCTCGATCTCGAAGTTCCGCTGCGCGGCCAGTATCTTCGGGTCCTGTTCGCCGAGCTGACCCGGATCTCCAACCATCTGCTCAACATCGGCAGCCACATCATGGACGTCGGCGCGATGACTCCGAACCTGTGGCTGTTCGAGCTTCGCGAAGACATCATGAACTTCTACGAGCGCGCGTCCGGCGCCCGGATGCACGCCGCTTACTTTCGGCCCGGCGGAGTCCACCAGGACCTGCCGCCGAAGCTTTTCGCCGACATCGGCGACTGGCTCGACAACAGGCTGTTCGGACTGTTCGAGGATTCGATCAGCCTCGTCGCCGACAACCGGATCTTCAAGCAGCGCAACGTCGATATCGGGACGGTCGGCAAGGCGGACGCTCTGGCCTGGGGCTTCTCCGGACCGATGATCCGGGCGTCCGGAATCCCCTGGGACATCCGCAAATCGCAGCCCTACGACGTCTACGACCGGATGGACTTCGAGGTGCCGGTCGGGACGAAGGGCGATTGCTACGACCGGATGATGGTCCGGGTCGAGGAGGTCCGGCAGTCGGCTCGGATCATGCGCCAGTGCCTGAACGAAATGCCGGAAGGGCCGATCGCCTCGCTCGACCGAAAAGTCGTCCCGCCCAAGCGCGGCGAGATGAAGCAGTCGATGGAAGCGCTGATCCATCATTTCAAGCTCTACACCGAGGGCTTCCACGTCCCCGCGGGCGAGGTCTATGTGGCCACCGAGAGCCCGAAGGGCGAGTTCGGAATCTATCTGGTCTCGGACGGCACCAACAAGCCCTACCGGGTCAAGATCCGTCCGACCGGCTTCAGCCATCTCCAGGCCATGGATTTCATGACCAAAGGCCACATGCTCGCCGACGCCACCGCCATCCTCGGCGCCATGGACATCGTGTTCGGGGAGGTGGACCGGTGAGCGAGCTGGCGATCGGACTGCGCGGTATTGTCGTCGCGGGCATGATGGCGCTCAGCCTTGCCGCCGCAATGCCCGTTCTGGCCGCGGCGGGAGAGGGCGAGGCAATAGAGGGCCAAGCCAAGGCCTTGGTTGCTGCGATCGATGACGGGTCAGCGGCTGACCTGCAAGCGCTTGTCGGAGATCGGGTGCTGCTGAGGCTTCCCGGACGTAACAACCAACACCGGACGACCCCCGAAGCTATGCTTCAAGCGCTTCGCGGATGCGCGCATCATTTGACCAAACGGTTTCCAGGGGACGCGGCCGAGATATTCGTCCTGTATGTATGCCGTGAGCTGCCACGTGGTGACATCTTGGAAGAAGAGGAGCCCGGTTATGTGCTCCGACTTTGGCATCATTCGCTCGGAGTCGCGGTTGCCTATGCCCCAGGGGGCGTACAGGTGAGGCCGATAACGCGGACGTTGACGATGCCTCGAATGGCGCCTCCTGCCAAGCCCCTCCCGGTGGAGGCCGAAGCGCAGGCGGACGCAGCCAAGCGCTTCGTTGCGATGGTCAAGGCCGGACAGGATGCAAAGGCCTCGGAATTCAGTGAGACCGTTTCCGCGATCGACGCGGGCAAGCTCAAGGCAATCGCCTCGTGCGAGCCCGATCCGCCATCGACCAGCGACGGCGGCGACTCCGTTATAATCATGTGGAAATGCCCCGAAGAGGTCGGAAGCAAGAGCGTAGTGACGTTACTGTCGTTCGCCGGCGGGAAGGTCGACTCGATATTCGTGTTGGGCTCAATTCTGTTGGGGATGGAGCCCGTAATCGATGGCTGATATCCTCCCGACCGCAATCGACTTGGACGAGCTTCGCGCGCGCTGGGGCTCGTTCGCGTTCACGCCCGAGAACGAGAAGCAGGCGAAAGTGGTGATCGGCCGCTATCCGTCGGGCCGCCAGCAGAGCGCGATCATCCCTCTGCTCGATCTCGCCCAGCGCCAGGTCGGCGCGGAGACCAATACCCAGGGATGGCTGCCTATTCCGGTGATCGAATATGTCGCTGCCTATCTCGGCATGCCCTACATGCGCGCCTACGAGGTCGCGACCTTCTACACCATGTTCAACCTCCGCCCGGTCGGCCGATTCCACGTCCAGGTCTGCGGCACCACGCCCTGCATGCTTCGCGGATCGGACGACGTGATGGAGGCGTGCAAGGCCAAAGGCATGAAGAAGGGCGGGACGACCGCGGACGGCCTGTTCACTCTGACCGAGGTCGAATGCCTCGGCGCCTGCGCCAACGCCCCGATGGTCCAGATCAACGACGACAATTACGAGGACCTGACCTTCGACAGCATGACCGCGATCCTCGACGCCCTCGCGCGGGGCGAGACTCCCAGGCCCGGCCCGCAGATCGATCGCCAGACCAGCGCGCCCGAAGGCGGCCCGACCACCCTGCGCGACATGATGGAGGCCGGATCGTGAAGGGCAGCGGATCCCTCATCCTCACCATATTGTTCGGGATCGTCGCGATCTGGCTGGTCTTCAAGCTGCTCGTCGGCGCCCTGAAGCTGGTCGGCATATTGATCGTGATCGCGATCGCGGCCGGAGGCTATCTCGTCGCCAGGCGGATGATCGAGGGGCCGGGGCGATGACGATCACCTCGCTGACCGACAAGGACCGGATCTTCACCAACCTCTACGGTTATCAGCCCTGGGGCCTGAAGGCCGCGATGAAGCGCGGCGACTGGGACGACACCAAGGGCCTGATGGCGCGCGGCCAGGACCAGATCATCGAGGAGATCAAGTCGAGCGGGCTTCGCGGCCGCGGCGGCGCCGGCTTCCCGACCGGCCTTAAATGGTCGTTCATGCCCAAGGAGCCGAAGGAGGGGAAACCCAACTTCCTCGTCGTCAACGCCGACGAATCCGAGCCGGGATCGTGCAAGGACCGCGAGATCATCCGCCACGATCCGCATAAGCTGATCGAGGGCGCGCTGATCGCCGGCTACGCGATGCGCGCGCGCGCCTGCTACATCTACATCCGCGGCGAGTTCATCCGCGAGGCGGAGACTTTGTTCGCCGCCGTCCAGGAGGCCTATGACAAGGGCCTTCTCGGAAAGAATGCCGCCAAATCGGGCTACGATTTCGACGTCTTCGTCCACCGCGGCGCCGGGGCCTACATTTGCGGCGAGGAGACCGCGCTTCTCGAGAGCCTCGAGGGCAAGAAGGGCATGCCGCGCCTCAAGCCCCCGTTCCCGGCGGGCGCCGGCCTCTACGGCTGCCCGACCACGGTCAACAATGTCGAATCGATCGCGGTCGTACCGGCCATCCTCCGTCGCGGTGCCTCCTGGTTCCGCTCCTTCGGCCGCGAGAAGAATGAGGGCACCAAGCTCTTCCAGCTCTCCGGCCATGTGAACACGCCGTGCGTGGTCGAGGAGGCCATGTCGATCCCGTTCCGCGAGCTGATCGACAAGCATGGCGGCGGCGTCCGCGGCGGCTGGGACAATCTGCTCGCCGTCATTCCGGGCGGATCCTCGGTTCCGCTCGTCCCGGCCGAGCAGATCGTCGACGCCCCGATGGATTTCGACGGTTTGAAGGACCTCCAGTCCGGCCTCGGCACCGCGGCCGTGATCGTCATGGACAAGTCCACCGACATCGTCCGGGCGATCAGCCGCATCTCATACTTCTACAAGCATGAGAGCTGCGGTCAGTGCACTCCCTGCCGCGAGGGCACGGGCTGGATGTGGCGGATGATGGAGCGCCTCCGCGAGGGCAATGCCGAGCTCGAGGAGATCGACATGCTCTGGGACCTCACCAAGCAGGTCGAGGGCCACACGATCTGCGCCCTGGGCGACGCGGCCGCCTGGCCGATCCAGGGCCTGATCCGCCATTTCCGCCCCGAGCTCGAACGCCGGATCGCCGACAGGCAGGGCCAGGCGCTGGAGGCGGCCGAATGAGGGCTGCTCTCGTCCTGTCGTTCGCTTGCGGGCTCGCCCTTGCCGGCGCCGTGCCCGCGTCCCCGCAATGGACCGGCAGCAGGATCGGCCGCGACGCCAACGAGGGGGATGTGGCGGCCGCGCTGCAGAAGGCCGCGGACTGCATGGTGCAGCGTCAGCCCGCGAAGGTTGAGGGATGGCTCGCGACCCTTCCGGGAACGCGGGAAGAGAGCGCCCACATCGACAAGATGACGGAAGATGCGGCAACATGCCTTGGAAGCGACCGCCATCTGGTCCTGGCGGGCAAGGAAGTGACTTTCTCGCCAAGGACCATGCGGCAGCTTCTCGCGGTGGCGATGGCGAACCGCGCCTTGCGGGCAAGTCCGGCGACTCCGGCGCTCGACTCGGAACCGCAGCCTTGGTTCGCTGAGGCGCTCGGCCTGCTTCCCCGCGGAACCCGCCTCGACGTGCAGGCGCTCGCCATGGGCGATTTCGGGCATTGCATGGCTGTGCGGGACTGGGCGGCATCCCGTGCGCTCTTGTTCTCGGCACCCGAAAGCTCGGACGAGCGCGCTGCCCTGAAAAGGCTCATGCCCTCGCTAGGCCCATGCCTCACCGAAGACTCGAAGCTGACCCTGACCGCCGGCAATATCCGCGCGATACTCGCTGAGCCCGTCTACCATCTCGCGCGAGGCGCGGCTGTCTCAACCCGAACGCAGGCAGCGTCATGAGGCGCCGTTTAGTCCTTGCCTGCCTGGCGACGGCCTCCGTTGCCGCAGCATCGGTCTCGGCCCAGCCGACCGGAAGCAATATCGAGCCCAAGACGCCGCTCTCGCGCTCCGAGCCATCGGCGACCGAATTTTCGACCAAGGAGACCCGCGCGCTTATGCACGGCTACGCCAAATGCGTGGTCGCGCGCCGCTTCGCCAAGGCGTCGGAAGCATTGCTCCGCAACGTCGGCAATTCCACGCTCATGCGGGACTATCCTAGCCTCGTCGACGGCGATTGCCTGGCGGACCAGAAGCGGATTGCGAACGATATGCGAATCGGCTCGGTCCGCATGAGCTTCGGTGGCGATCTTTATCGCTACGCCCTCGCCGACGCTCTCTTCAGTCGCGAGTTGGCCTCCGTCCCGGCGCCGGATTTCAGCGGCGTCGCGAAGCTCCAACATTGGAGGGTCGGGGCCCAGCCGCAGCGAGTCACGGCCAAGGGCAAGACTCTGAGCCAGCGCAAATATGATGAGGCCATGAGGGACTATAACCAGGTGGTCGCACTCACCTATCTGTCCCATTACGGCGAATGCATCGTTCGGAAGGCGCCGTCCCAGTCGCGAGCTCTGCTCCTCACGGTGCCTGATTCGACTGAGGAGGCGGCGAGCTTCAATGCCCTTCGCACCGCCTTCGCCGAATGCTTGTCCGAAGGGGCCAGCCTGAAGTTCAGCCGGACCACCCTGCGCGGCGCGATCGCGATCAACTATTATCGGCTCGCGCGGGCGGCCCTCGGCGCTCCGGCGGAAAGGACGGCCGGATAATGCCCTTAGTCAAAGTCGACGGAATCGAGATCGAGGTCCCCCAGGGGGCCACCGTGCTCCAGGCCTGCGAGCTCGCCGGCAAGGAGATTCCGCGCTTCTGCTATCACGAGCGGCTGTCGATCGCCGGCAATTGCCGCATGTGCCTGGTCGAGGTGAAGCCCGGGCCGCCCAAGCCGCAGGCGAGCTGCGCCCTGCCGGCCGCCGACGGCCAGGAAATCGTCACCATGTCGCCGATGGTGAAGAAGGCGCGCGAAGGGGTGATGGAGTTTCTCCTCATCAACCACCCACTCGACTGCCCGATCTGCGACCAGGGCGGCGAATGCGACCTCCAGGACCAGGCCATCGCCTACGGCCGCGGCCATTCGCGCTTCGCCGAGAACAAGCGCGCGGTGACCGAGAAATATATGGGCCCGGTCGTCAAGACGATCATGACCCGCTGCATCCAGTGCACGCGCTGCGTCCGCTTCGCCGAGGAGGTCGCGGGGGTCGAGGAGATCGGAGCTATCTTCCGCGGCGAGAATATGGAGATCACCTCCTATCTCGAAGGCGCGGTGACCTCCGAGCTGAGCGGCAACGTCGTCGATCTCTGCCCGGTCGGCGCCCTGGTTTCGAAGCCCTACAGCTTCGAGGCCCGGCCCTGGGAGCTTCGCAAGGTGCCGGCGATCGACGTGATGGACGCGGTCGGAACCAACATCCGCCTCGACCACCGGCTCCGCGAGGTGATGCGCGCGCTTCCCCGGATCAACGAGGACGTCAACGAGGAGTGGGCGAGCGACAAGACCCGCCACGCCGTCGACGGCCTCGTCCGCAACCGGCTCGACCGGCCCTGGGTGCGCGGCAAGGACGGCAAGCTTCATGAGGCCGGCTGGGCGGAAGCGCTCCAGTCGATCGCCAAGGCGGCGAAAGGCGCCGACGGCAAGGTCGCGGCGATCGCCGGCGACCTGGTCGACGTCGAGACCATGTATGCGGCCAGGAAGCTGGTCGAGGCGCTCGGCTCCGGCCTTCTCGAAGGCCGCCAGACCGGCATGGATTACGACGTCTCCAATCTCGCCGCGGTCAATTTCAACTCGACCATCGCCGGAATCGAGACTGCGGACGCGATCCTGCTGGTCGGCACCAATCCGCGCTGGGAAGCGGTTCTGGTCAACACCCGGATCCGCAAGGCGGTGAAGGCGGGCGCGAAAGTGTTCGGGATCGGCCCCGAGGTCGACCTCACCTACCCGGTCGAATGGCTCGGCGACGATCTGTCGATCCTGGGCAAGCTTCCCAAGGCGGTCGCGGACGCGTTCGCCGGAGCGGCCCGGCCGGCGATGATCGTCGGCGCCGGTGCTCTCGCCGCGGGCGGCCAGGCGGCGAGCCTCGCCGCCGCGGCCGATCTCAACCTCGTCCGCGAGGGCTGGAACGGCTACAACGTCCTGCACATCTCGGCCTCGCGCATGGGCGGGCTGATGCTCGGCTATGCCCGTCCGGCCGGAATGCGCGATCTGATCGAGGCGGCTCCGAAGCTCGTCTTCCTGCTCGGCGCCGAGGACGTGGATTTCGGCTCGCTGGCCGGAAGCTTCAAGGTCTATGTCGGCCACCATGGCGACAAGGGCGCCGCCGCCGCCGACGTGATCCTGCCCGGCGCCGCCTACACCGAGAAGCACGGCACCTATGTGAATCTGGAAGGTCGCGTCCAGTTGTCGGAGCGCGCGGTCGATCCGCCCGGCGACGCGCGCGAGGACTGGTCGATCTTCCGGGCCTTGTCCGATTCGATCGGCAAGCCTCTCGACTTCAACGATTTCGGCGAGCTTCGCGCTTCGCTCTACCGCGATCATCCGGCTTTCGCCCAGCCCGGCCTCGTCACGCTGGAATGGAACCCGCCCAACCTCGCAGGCGCCGCGCGCTCGGCGAAGGGGCCCATCCCGATCCGCTATCCGATCCAGGATTTCTACCTGACCAACCCGATCGCCCGCTCCTCGCCCACGCTCCAGCGCTGCTCGGCCGAGATCCTCCACGGCGAGACCTTCGCGGAGGCCGCGGAATGATGCGCGTCAAGATCCTCCCCGGGACGGGGAGGGGGACCAGCCGCAGGCTGGTGGAGGGGGCTCTCCGCCTCCTTCAGGCCTTCGCCGCCCCCTCCACCACGCCGCTGCGCGCCGCGGTCCGAAGCCGGGTCGATCGCTCCCCCGGAGCGATCTTGGACTGCCGGGGGCAGTCCAACCCGACTTCCCCCGTGCCGGGGAGGATCGCATGACCGCCTGGTTCCAGAGCACCTGGATGGGCGAGGGCTTCGGCTGGTTCGCGGCCACCCTCATCCTGATCCTGATGATCGCACTTCCGCTGATGCTCGCGGTGGCGATGATCATCTATGCCGATCGCAAGATCTGGGCGGCCATGGCGCTTCGCCGCGGTCCCAACGTGGTCGGCCCCTTCGGCCTCCTCCAAAGCTTTGCCGACGGGCTCAAGGTCTTCCTCAAGGAGACGATTATCCCCTCTTCGGCGAACAAGGGCCTGTTCCTTCTCGCCCCGATCCTCACATTCACCCTCGCCCTGATCGGCTGGGCGGTGATCCCGTTCGGGCCGGGCATGATGCTCGCCGACATCAACGTCGGCCTCCTCTATCTGCTCGCCGTCTCCTCGCTCGGGGTCTACGGAGTCGTCATCGCCGGCTGGTCGTCCAACTCCAAATATCCCTTCTATTCGGCGCTCCGCGCCGCCGCCCAGATGGTCAGCTACGAGGTCTCGATCGGCTTCGTCCTCATCTCGATGATCCTGTTCGCCGGCACCTACAATCTGTCGGGAATCATCGAGGCGCAGAAGAGCCATATCTGGATCGTCAACGGCTTCTTCCTCAATCCTCTGCTTTTCCCGATGTGGGTCATCTTCTTCATCTCGGCTTTGGCCGAGACGGCGCGCGCGCCCTTCGATTTGACCGAGGCGGAATCGGAGCTCGTCGCCGGATTCCAGACAGAATACAGCTCGATGAGCTTCGCCCTCTTCTGGCTCGGCGAATATGGCAACGTGCTGCTCATGTGCGCCCTCAACGCCGTGCTCTTTTGGGGCGGCTGGCTTCCGCCGATCGATTGGGCGCCGCTCTACGATTTCCTGTTCACCGCGGAGCTGACCGGGCTCTTCTGGTTCTTCTCCAAGATACTGGTCTTCTTCTTCATGTTCAGCTGGGTGAAGGCGACCGTGCCGCGCTTCCGCTACGACCAGCTCATGCGGCTGGGCTGGAAGATCTTCCTGCCCATCTCCTTGCTGTGGGTGTTCCTGGTGTCGGGCTGGCTGCTCCTCACGCGCGATCCCTGCCCGGGTACGACCAACGGGCTGACGGTCAGCGCGCCGCTGCTGCGTTCGGATGAGCCCAATTACATGCCCTCGTGCAGGCTGCCCGCCTCCCGGGTCGAGCGCGAGCCATCGGGGGCAAGGCAATGATCCTTCTGTCCGCCATGCTCGCGGCCGCCTCGCCCGCCCCGGCCGCGCCCGCGACAGTGCTCGACTGCCGCCTGGTGACTCCGAATGGGGACGCGATCGCGTTCGTGGCACGTCTCAACACGATGACCGCCGTGCTCGATCCCGACCCCCGCTCGGCTTGGCCCGCGCGCCGCATCATTGGCGGCGGCGGTTTGAGCCAAGGCAAGACTATCGAAGCCGGCTATCATTTCGCCGGAAACCCGAACGGCATGGACCTGAGGGTCAAGGGAGAGCGTGCGACTCTCTACGTCGGCAAGGGGCTGCGCAGCGGTCTGCCCCGCGCACAGGGTTTCTGCCTGAAGATGAGCGAACCGCCTGCCGCCGCGGCCGATGGGACGGTGAGCACCGACGCGGGCGCGAACGTGCCAGCCTTCGACAGCGCGCGCTGGCCCGAGGATTGCAGCCTCGTCACCCGGTCCGGCCGCCGCGCGCGGATCAACTATACGATCCTCGACCGCGGCGCTCGCGCCGAGTTCAGGAGCAGCGTCCCGGGGCTGTTCGGTTCTTCACCCGTGTCAGTTCGCCGGTCGCAGGCCAGCACTGGCTCGCCCTCCCGGTTCGTTGGGAACGGCGTGTCCGGCAATGAACGGCTGATCTTGGACAACAAGGCCGGCCAAGGTGTGCAGCTCATCGAATTCGACCGGACCATTGACGGCGGCACCGAGCCTGCGGCCGCGATTTGCGGAATTCGCACGGTCATCAGAAGGCCCAATGTGGGATGAACATGATCGCTCACTGGATAAAGTCCTTCTTCCTCTGGGAGTTCGTGAAGGCGCACGCTCTGACCCTGAAATATTTCTTCAAGGCCAAGGCGACGATCAACTATCCCTATGAGAAGAACCCGATCTCGCCGCGCTTCCGGGGCGAGCATGCGCTCCGCCGCTATCCGAATGGCGAGGAGCGTTGCATCGCCTGCAAGCTTTGCGAGGCGGTGTGCCCGGCGCTCGCCATCACGATCGAGGCCGAGCCTCGCGAGGACGGAAGCCGCCGGACCACCCGCTACGACATCGACATGGTGAAGTGCATCTATTGCGGCCTGTGCCAGGAAGCCTGCCCGGTCGACGCGATCGTGGAAGGGCCCAACTTCGAATATGCGACCGAGACCAGGGAGGAATTGCTCTACGACAAGGCGAAGCTGCTCGAGAATGGCGACAAATGGGAACGCGCCCTCGCCGCGAACCTTGCCGCCGATGCGCCCTACCGATAAGCGGCCGCAGATTCCGATGAGCTTTCCCAAGTCACGCAGCCTCAAGATCCTCCCCGGGACGGGGAGGGGGACCATCCGAAGGATGGTGGAGGGGGCCCCGCGCCTGCTCCATGTCTGCGCCGTGGCGATGGCGGTGGCGTCGTGATCCAGGCCTTTGCCTTCTACCTCTTCGCGACGGTCATGATCGCGAGCGGCGTGATGACGATCGCCGCGCGCAACCCGGTGCACTCGGTGCTCTGGCTGATCCTCGCCTTCTTCAACGCCGCCGGCCTGTTCCTCATCCTCGGCGCCGAGTTCATCGCGATGCTCCTGGTGATCGTCTACGTGGGCGCGGTCGCCGTTCTGTTCCTGTTCGTCGTGATGATGCTCAACGTGGACTTCGCCGAGCTTCGGGCCGGCTTCGCGCGCTATTGGCCCTTCGCGACCATCCTCGCCATCCTGCTGCTGGCCGAGATGGGCTTCGCGGTCTCGGCCTGGAGCGCGGGCGGGATCGCGCCGGGGGTCAAGGCCGCCCCGACCGACGCCGCCCGCCCCAATATCGAGGCGCTCGGCGAGATCCTCTACACGCGCTACCTCTACATCTTCGAAGGGGCGGGCCTCGTCCTCCTCGTCGCGATGATCGGCGCCATCGTCCTCACCCACCGCCGCCGAAGCGACCTCCGCCCGCAGAAGGTCTCCGACCAGGTGAAGAGGCGGCCCTGGGAAGCAGTCGTCAACATGTCCCCGGGCGTCGGCGAGGGGGTGGAGCTGTGATGGCCCGCTTTAGATCCTCCCCGGGACGGGGAGGGGGACCGCACGAAGTGCGGTGGAGGGGGCTTCGTGCCCTGCTCCGGGCCCCCTCCACCAGCCTGCGGCCCACGGCTGCTCCGCAGCCGGTTCCGGCTCTCGGCATGCTCCCAGCATGCCGAACCGCCTACACCCCCCTCCCCGTCCCGGGGAGGACCAAGTCATGATCGGCCTGGGCCATTATCTCGCCGTCGGGGCGGTCATGTTCGTGCTCGGTGTGTTCGGCATCTTCCTCAACCGGAAGAACATCATCGTCATATTGATGGCGATCGAGCTCATCCTCCTCTCGGTGAACATCAACCTCGTCGCCTTCTCGGCCTTCCTCGGAGACATGGTCGGGCAGGTCTTCGCAATGTTCGTCCTGACCGTCGCCGCCGGCGAGGCGGCGATCGGGCTCGCGATCCTCGTCATCTACTTCCGAGGCCGCGGCACGATCGCGGTCGACGACGTCAACCAGATGAAGGGGTGAGGGTGAGCACCGGCTTCCAGATCCTCCCCGGGACGGGGAGGGGGACCGCACGAAGTGCGGTGGAGGGGGCCCTCCGCCACCTTCAGGCCTGCGCCGCCCCCTCCACCACGCCGCTGCGCGTCGCGGTCCCCCTCCCCGTGCCGGGGAGGATCTCATGACCGTCCAGCTCATCGTCTTCCTGCCGCTGCTCGCCGCGATCGTCGCCGGGCTTGGCAACCGTATGCTCGGCAACACGGCCGCCAAGCTGATCACCACCGGCGCCTTGTTCGCGTCGATGGCGCTGAGCTGGCCCATCTTCCTCGGCTTCGTCGCCGGTACCGGGCACGACGCCACCTATCCGGTCCTGAGCTGGATCCATTCGGGCGCTCTCGAGGTCGACTGGGCCCTGAAGGTCGACGCCTTGACCGCGGTGATGCTGGTGGTGGTGACGACGGTCTCGGCCTTCGTCCACCTCTACTCCTGGGGCTATATGGCCGAGGACGACAGCCAGCCGCGCTTCTTCGCCTATCTGTCGCTCTTCACCTTCGCGATGCTGATGCTGGTGACCGCCGACAATCTCGTCCAGATGTTCTTCGGCTGGGAGGGCGTCGGCCTCGCCTCCTACCTCCTGATCGGATTCTGGTACCACAAGCCCTCGGCGAACGCGGCGGCGATCAAGGCCTTCCTGGTCAACCGCGTCGGCGATTTCGGCTTCTCGCTCGGGATCTTCGGCACATTCCTGGTGTTCGGCACCGTCTCGATTCCCGAGATCCTCGCCGCCGCGCCGGGCATGGCCGGATCGACGATCGGGTTCCTCGGCACCCGCGTCGACACGATGACCCTGCTCTGCATCCTCCTGTTCATCGGCGCGTGCGGCAAATCGGCCCAGCTCGGGCTTCACACCTGGCTTCCCGACGCGATGGAGGGCCCGACTCCGGTCTCCGCCCTCATCCATGCGGCGACGATGGTCACCGCGGGCGTGTTCATGGTCTGCCGGCTCTCGCCCATGTTCGAGACCAGCGGGACCGCGCTCGCCGTCGTGACCATCGTCGGCGCCGCCACGGCCCTGTTCGCGGCGACGGTCGGGACGGTCCAGAACGACATCAAGCGGGTGATCGCTTATTCGACCTGCTCGCAGCTGGGCTACATGTTCTTCGCGGCTGGGGTCGGCGCCTATGGCGCGGCGATGTTCCACCTCTTCACCCACGCCGCCTTCAAGGCCCTGCTCTTCCTCGGCGCCGGATCGGTGATCCACGCAATGCATCACGAGCAGGACATGCGCTTCTACGGCGGCCTCAGGAAGCACATCCCGTTCACCTTTTGGGCGATGCTCGCCGGCACCCTGGCGATCACGGGAGTCGGGATCATCCAGATCGGCGGCTTTGCCGGCTTCGGCCTCGCCGGCTTCTATTCCAAGGACGCGATCATCGAGAGCGCCTTCGCCGCGGGCACCGGGCCCGGCGCGATCGGCTTCATCGTCGGCATTTTCGCGGCCCTCCTGACCAGCTTCTACAGCTGGCGGCTGATGTTCCTGACCTTTTGGGGCAAGCCTCGCTGGGCCCAGTCCGAGCATATTCAGCACGCGCTCCACGGCGACCATCACGACCACCCCGACGCCGAGGATGCCGGCCACGACACCCACGCCGGCGAAGCGGGCGCACACGACATTCCTGAAGGCACCGGCGGCTATCATCCGCATGAGAGCCCCTGGACGATCCTGGTGCCGTTGGGCGTGCTCTCGATCGGCGCGATCCTGGCCGGTTTCCTGTTCCACGGACCGTTCATCGAAGCCGAGGAGGGCGCGCATTTCTGGGGAACGAGCATCGCGTTCGACACCCATCTCGCCCATGCCATCCACGAGGTTCCGCTCTGGGTGAAGCTCGCGCCGGGAACGGTGATGATCATCGGATTCCTGATCGCGCTCCACGCTTACATCAGGCATCCGGACGCGCCGGCGCGCTTCGTCGGTCAGTGGGGAGTCCTCTACCGATTCCTCTACAACAAATGGTATTTCGACGAATTGTATGACGTGATCTTCGTCCGCCCGTCGCTCTGGCTCGGCCGGGTCTTCTGGAAGAAGGGCGACGAGGGGACGATCGACCGGTTCGGGCCTGACGGCGCCGCCGCGCTGGTGAAGGGCGGGACCATCGTCACCGCCCGGCTCCAGTCCGGCTATCTCTATTCCTATGCGCTGGTAATGCTTCTGGGGCTCGCCGGCTTCGCGACCTGGATGATGGCGCGGTGATGCCGGACAACTTCCCGATCCTTTCCGTCATGCTGGCGGTGCCGATGGTCGCGGCCGCCGCCTGCCTGTTCACGAACGCGAACGGGGCGCGCTGGATCGCGCTCTTCGCCACGCTCGCCGACCTCGCGCTCGGGATCCTGCTCTGGGCGAGCTACGATGTCGGCGGCGCCCAGTGGCAGTTTACCGAATATCAGCCTCTGTTTGGCCGATTCGCCTGGGCGCTCGGAATAGACGGCATCTCGCTGATGCTGATCATGCTCTCGGTCTTCCTGATGCCGATCTGCATCGCCGCGTCCTGGGTCTCGATCGAGAAGCGCGTGCCCGAATATATGGCCGCCTTCCTCTTCATGGAGACGCTGATGATCGGCGTCTTCATGTCGCAGGACATCTTCCTCTTCTACATCTTCTTCGAGGCCGGCCTGATCCCGATGTACCTGATCATCGGCATCTGGGGCGGCGCCGAGCGCATCTACGCCAGCTACAAATTCTTCCTCTACACCCTGCTCGGCTCGGTCCTCATGCTGATCGCCATGCTGTGGATGGTGAATGTCGCCGGCACGACCGAGATTCCGCTCCTCCTCGCCTACAATTTCCCGCCCGAGGCGCAGACCTGGCTCTGGCTCGCCTTCTTCGCCAGCTTCGCGGTCAAGATGCCGATGTGGCCGGTCCATACCTGGCTTCCCGACGCTCACGTCCAGGCGCCGACCGCCGGCTCGGTCATCCTCGCCGGAGTGCTGCTGAAGCTGGGCGGCTACGGTTTCGTGCGCTTCTCGCTGCCGATGTTCCCCGAGGCGTCGGCCCAATTGGTCTGGATCGTCTTCGGCCTGAGCCTGGTGGCCATCGTCTACACCTCGCTCGTCGCCCTCGTGCAGCGGGACATGAAGAAGCTGATCGCCTACTCGTCGGTCGCCCATATGGGCTTCGTCACGATCGGCACTTTCGCCTTCAACCGGCAGGGGCTCGAAGGGGCCCTCATCGTGATGCTCTCGCACGGCTTGGTCTCGGGCGCGCTCTTCCTGTGCGTCGGCGTGATCTACGACCGGCTGCATACGCGCGAGATCGACCGTTATGGCGGCCTCTCCAACAACATGCCCGGCTATGCTCTGCTGTTCATGCTGTTCACCATGGCCTCGGTCGGCCTGCCCGGCACGAGCGGCTTCGTCGGCGAGTTCCTGGCACTGGTCGGCGCTTATGAGGCGAACAGCTGGGTCGCGGCGGTGGCGACGACCGGGATCATCCTGGGCGCCGCCTACATGCTCTGGCTCTACTGGCGGGTCGCGTTCGGGACGAGCCGCAACGCCGACGCCGCGGCCATGCCCGATCTGTCCCTGCGCGAATGGTCGCTTCTCGCGCCGATCGCCGCGGCGGTGCTGTGGATGGGCGTCTATCCGGAGAGCTTCATGGCGCCGATGCGAAGCGACGTCGGCCTGATCCTCGACCGCGTCGAGCGCGCCAAGCCCCCGGGAGACGCGAAGTTGGCCAAACCGGCAACGCCGCCCGCCGGCGAGCCGAAGCACGAAGCGCAGGGAGCGCATCACTGATGTCTGTCTCCCAACCCATTCGTCATTCCAGCGGAAGCTGGAATCTCATTTCTTCTTCCCTGCCTAAGGTCAGGGAGATTCCAGCTTTCGCTGGAATGACGGGTGCTAAATGACCGCCTCCCTCGACCTCACCCTGCCTGAGATCATCCTGTCGGCAAGCGCGCTCGTGCTTCTGATGGTCGCGGCCTATGCCGGCGACAAGAGCGCCCGCCTGGTCAGCTGGCTCGCCGTCGCCACTCTTGCCGCGGCCGCCTTCGCGATCCCAGGGATCGTCGACCAGGGCGGGATCGGCTTCCACGGCCTTTACATAGCCGATTCGTTCGCGGCCTTCTCCAAGGTGCTGATCTACATCGCGGCGGTGGTTTCCCTGATCGCGGCGAGTGGCTGGTTCGGCCGCGCCGGCGATTATCGCGCCGAATATGCGGTCCTCATCCTGCTCTCCTCGGTCGGCATGGGCATGATGGTCTCGGCCGGCGACCTGCTCACTTTGTATGTCGGGCTCGAGCTTCAGAGCCTGGCCGCCTACGTGCTCGCCTCCTTCCAGAGGCGCGACAACCGCTCGGCGGAGGCCGGCCTCAAATATTTCGTGCTGGGCGCTCTGGCCTCGGGGATCCTGCTCTACGGCATCTCCCTGCTCTACGGCTTCACCGGATCGACCCTGTTCGGCGACATCGCCAATGCGATCGCGGCCGAGAAAGGCGGGGAGGGGCTCTCCAACGGAACCCTGTTCGGGATCGTCTTCGTTCTCGCCGGGATCGCCTTCAAGGTCTCGGCGGTGCCGTTCCACATGTGGACCCCGGACGTTTACGAGGGCGCCCCGACGCCGGTGACCGCCTTCTTCGCCTCCGCTCCAAAGGTCGCGGCCATGGCCATGCTCACCCGGGTCGTGGTCGAGGCCTTGGGGCCCGCCATGTTCGAATGGCGGCAGATAATCATCTTCATGGCTTTGGCCTCGACCATCCTCGGCGGCGTGGCCGCGATCGGCCAGACCAACATCAAGCGGCTTCTCGCCTACAGCTCGATCAACAATGTCGGCTTCGTCCTGATCGGCCTCGCCGCGGGCACGAAGGAGGGGGTTGCCTCGGTCCTCTTCTACCTCGCCGTCTATATCGTGATGACCCTGGGCTCGTTCCTCGTGGTCCTGCGCATGCGCGATGCCGACGGGCAGCCGGTCGAGACGATCGCCTCGCTCTCCGGCCTGTCGCGCAACCGCCTGTGGCTGGCCATGGCGATGGCGGTCTTCATGTTCAGCCTTGCCGGGATCCCGCCGCTGTTCGGCTTCTGGCCCAAATTCCTCGTCTTCACCGCCGCCGTCCAGGCCGACCTGACCTGGCTCGCCGCCGTCGGCATCGCGACTTCGGTGATCAGCGCCTTCTATTACCTGATGATCGTCAAGGTCATGTTCTTCGACGAGCCGGCGCCGGCCTACGGCCAGACCCGCGACCTGGCCCAGACGATCCTCATTGCCCTGGCCGCGGTCACCGTGTCGCCGCTCGGCTATCTGACGATCAAATATCTCGATCCCCTGACCCTCAACGCCGCGCAGGCCCTGTTCTGATCCGCACGGTCGACGAGACCCACAGCACCAACGACGACGTCGCCGCGCTCGCCCGGGAAGGCGCGCCCGAAGGGACGTGGATTCGGGCCGAGCGCCAGACCGGCGGCCGCGGCCGGCAGGGACGGGCCTGGACGTCGCCGGAGGGCAATCTCCATGCCAGCACGCTTGTGAGGCTTCGGGCGGGCGATCCTCAGGCGGCTACGCTCGCTCTGGTGGCCGCGGACGCCCTTCACGAACTGGTCTCCGCTTACGCCGGATCGGCGCGCATAATCATCAAATGGCCCAACGACCTGCTTCATCAAGGCGCCAAGCTGTCGGGCATTTTGCTCGAGCGGCAGGAGGATTCCGTGGTGATCGGTTTCGGGGTCAATCTTGCCGGTCATCCGGAGGATTCGGCGAAGCCGGCGACCAGCCTGCTCGCCATTACCGGCTCGGCCCCGGACGCCGCATTGTTCCTCGACGACCTTGCGACGAGCTTCGCGCGCTGGCTCGGCCGCTGGCGGAGCGAGGGCCTGGCGCCCATCCGGCACCGCTGGCTCGACGCCGCCCATCCCGCCGGAACGCCGATCTCGACGATTCTCGCGGACGGCGAGCGCGCCGAGGGGCTGTTCGACGGCCTCGACGAGAGCGGCGCGCTTCGGCTGCGCTTGGCCGACGGCTCGCTCCATGTCATTCACGCCGGCGACGTGTTCCTCATCTGAAGGGGGCCGGACCTATCGCCGATCGCCGGCTCGCCTCTGCTGCCGGAGATGCGTTTCGAAGCAGATCGGTGTGATCACCAAAGGCGAAAACAGCATGATCAGCCCGAGGCCGATATTCGCTCCCGAGCCGTCGGGATTCCACTGGTAGCGTACCCCTTCGAAGAGGAAATAGCCCCACAGGGCCAAGGTCAGCCAAAGTCCAACCAGCCACGGACGGCGATTGCGGACGCCGATGATGGCCAGGGCAAGGAAGGGCGTCGCAGCGATCGCTAGCTGAAATGTAAGGACATCGGTCGCAAATCCGAAAGGGCGGCCGGTTAGGAGGGTAAAGAGAGCTGCCGACCCTAGGACGACACCAACTGCGATCGCCAGTGCTAGCAGGACGGCCAGGAACCGGCTCTTCAGATCGGCTTTCGACACAGCGACAAAATAGTCCATGATTGGGCCTCTCGCCAAGGCCGCGGCCTGGGGCTACCAGCATTCCATGCTGCTCGCCGTCGATGCCGGGAACACCAACGTCGTCTTCGCTTTGGTCGAAGACGGGGTGATCCGCGCCCGCTGGCGGATCGCGACCGACCCGCGCCGGACGGCCGACCAATATGCGGTCTGGCTTCACCAGCTGATCGAGCTTGAGGGCTTCGCCAGGGACGTGGTCGACGCGGTGATCGTCGGGTCGGTGGTGCCGCGCGCGCTACACAATCTCGAAGTCCTCGCCTCCAAATATTTCAGGGTGGAGGCTCTGATCGCCGGCGAGGGCGCGGCGGAGTGGGGAATCGAGCTCGACGTGTCGGAGCCCCGCACGGTCGGCGCGGACCGGGTGCTGAACGCGATCGCCGCTCATGCGCTCCATGAAGGCGACCTGATCGTCATCGATTTCGGAACGGCCACGACCTTCGACCATGTCGACTTTTCGGGCGCCTATAAGGGCGGCATCATCGCGCCGGGCATCAACCTTTCTCTCGACGCCCTCGTCACGGCCGCGGCGAAGCTGCCCCGGATCGCGATCGAGGCGCCGAAGGACAATCTCTCGGTGATCGGCCGCAACACCGAGGACCAGATGCATATCGGCATATATTGGGGCTATGTGACGATGATCGAGGGTCTGGTGGAGCGGATGAAGGCGGAGATCGGCCGCCCGGTCCGGGTCGTCTCGACCGGCGGCCTCGCCACCCTGTTCGACCAGCACAGCCAGGTGTTCGACGTGATCGAGCCCGACCTCACCATCCAGGGGCTGGCTCTGTTGTATAAGCGGAGCCTTTCCCCCACTTAACCGTCCACACCCTGGCCCGTCATCCCGGCGCAGGCCGGGATCTCAGGACCACAAGTCACGGCGGCGAGCCGAGATCCCGGCCTTCGCCGGGATGACGAAAAGGAACGAAATGAAACCCGGAAACGAACTGCTCTTCCTCGCGCTCGGCGGATCGGGCGAGATCGGCATGAACGTCAATCTCTACGGCTGCCAGGGCAAGTGGATCATGGTCGATCTCGGAATGACCTTCGCCGACCCGGCCTATCCGGGGGTGGAGCTGATCCTGCCCGATCTGACCTTCATCGAGGAGAACAAGAAGGACCTGCTCGGGATCGTCCTCACCCACGGTCACGAGGACCATATCGGCGCGATCCCCTATCTCGCCTCCGATCTCGGGGTGCCGCTCTACGCCACGCCCTTCACCGCGGGCCTGATCGCGGGCAAGCTCGAGGAGGAAGGGCTGACCGACAAGGTCAAGGTCAACATCGTCGAGATGGAGGGCGAGTTCCGGCTCGGCGCCTTCGGGCTCCGCTACGTTCCGCTCGCCCACTCGATCCCCGAAGGCAATGCGCTTCTGATCGAGACGCCCTACGGCTCGGTCTTCCACACCGGCGACTGGAAGCTCGACGATGCGCCCCAGCTCGGCGATCCGACCACCGAGGCCGAGCTTCGGGCGATCGGCGACAAGGGCGTTCTGGCGCTCGTCTGCGATTCGACCAACGTGTTCCAGGAGCTGGCCTCGGGCTCCGAGGCGACCGTGCGCGAGGGCCTCGACCGGGTGATCGGCGAGGCCGAGGGACGGGTGCTCGTCACCACCTTCGCGTCCAACGCGGCGCGGCTGCGGACCCTCGGCCATGTCGCGGCGGATACCGGCCGAACGGTGTGCGTCGCCGGGCGCTCGCTCGACCGGATCCTGCGCGTGTCGAAGAGCGTCGGCTACCTCACCGACTTTCCCGAGACGATCGACTTCGAGACGGCGATGAACCTGCCGCGGCGCGACGTGATGATCATCGCGACGGGCGGCCAGGGCGAGCAGCGCGCGGCCCTCGCGCGGATCGCCTTCGGCCAGCACAAGCTCAGCGTGACCGAGGGCGATCTGGTCGTCTTCTCGTCCAAGCAGATACCGGGCAATGAGATCGCGATCGGGCGGATCCAGAACGAGCTCGCCTCCCGCGGCGTCAAGATGATCACCGACCGGCAGGAGGAGGTCCATGTCTCGGGCCATCCCGGCCGGCCCGAGCTCGCCGCAATGTATCAGTGGATCCGCCCCGAGATCATCGTTCCGGTCCACGGCGAGATGCGCCACATGGCCGAGCATGAGCGGTTCGCCCTCGCAAACGGAGTACCGAGGGGCATCCTTCAGAAGAATGGCGACGTGGTCCGGCTCGCGCCCGATGGCCCGGTCAAGCTCGGCGAGGAGCGGGTCGGACGGCTGATCCTCGACGGCGACGTCATTCTCAATGCCGACGGCACGACGATGAACGAGCGTCGGCGGCTCGCCCAGTTCGGGATCATGAACGTGGCGCTGGCCCTGAACGGCGAGGGCCGGCTGATCGGCGACGTCCAGATCGGGATCGAGGGCATTCCGGTCGAGGAGGATCGGGACGCTTTCCTCGAGGAGGCCTGCGACGCCGCGGCCGAGGCGGCTCTCAAGAATGCCGGCAACGAGACCAAGCTCCGCGAGGCGGTGCGGCTCGCGGTCCGCCGCTGCGCCACCGACTGGACCGGCAAGAAGCCGGTCGTACACGTTCTGGTGGTCAACGCCTGACGATGAAGGTCCAGTCGATCCTGGCGATCTACGTCCTGTTCTGGACGATCTGCCTGTTCGTGGTGCTGCCGATGGGCGTCCGCACCGCCGACGAGCTCGGCGAGGCGCGGATCGCCGGCCAGGCCGACAGCGCCCCGCACCGCTTCAGCCTCGGCAAGGCCGCGCTGCGGGCGACGATCCTGTCGGCGCTGCTCTTCGCCCTGTTCTACGCCAATTACGTGTTCGGTTGGGTCGGGGTGGAAGCGCTCAACTGGCTGCCTGGGGTTTAATCATCCCTCCCCCCTGTGGGGGTGCGGCGCTGGCCCGTCCCCCGGACGGGCCTAAGTAGCGCCGCACGGTAGGGTGAGGGGGTTCGGCGGTAGAGGGTAGCCACGAGCGTTTGACGCTCGCTGGCGCTCGCTCCCCCTCACCCCTCCCTCTCCCCTCCGGGGAGAGGGGGTAATGGGCGGAGATGGGGAGGAATTAGGTCCTCAGCCGCTCGATCGCCTGCGCCAGCGCGACGTAGAGCTTGCCCATGTCGCTGGAGAGGATGGTCACGCCCAGAGGCGAGCCTTCGCGTTCGGCGAGGATCCGGCGGAGCATCGCCTCGAAATCGTGGATGTAGCGGTTCACCTGCTCGCGGAACTCGGGCTCTTCCTCGTAATGGCGGGCGATCTCGCGGGTTTCGACATTGTCGAGCAGCCGCACTGCGCGGCGGGTGAAGACCCCGCGGTCGCCCTTGAGATAGGAGGCCCAGGCGCTGTCAGTGACCTCGTTCGAAAGGATCTTGGTGACGTCGATCGCGGTCGAGTTGAGCGATTCGATGAGCAAGGCCACTCGCCTCGAGAAGGCCTCGCTCTCCCGTTCTTCCTGCTCGCGCCGGGCCGAGTCGATCCGTTCCTCGATCGTCCGGGCGCTGTCGCCGAGCGCGAGCATCTGCCGGGTCAGGCGCTCGGAAGCGTCGCGGGCGGCGGTCATGGCGCGCGCGGACAGCTCGGACATCTCGCTGAGTTGCTGCTCGACCGTCTCGCTCATCGCCTCGCCGAGCGCCTTGCGGCCGGCATCGGCCAAGGCGGCGGCGCTTTCGGGGATGACCGAGGCGATCGCCTCGCGCGCCCGCTCGGCGGCCTGGTTGGCGGCCTCGCGCACCCGGACCAGCGCATCGATCAGCTCCGGTCCGGTCTCGGCGGTGATCCTGGTGGCGGCACCCTCCGCCTCGCCGGCGGCGGCGCCGAGCTTCTGCAATTGCTCCTCGGCGCTCGCGCTGCCCTCTTCGATCCGGGCGAGCAGGGCATCGAGGGCCTCGCGCTGGCGGGCGATCGACTGCTCGGCCTCCGCGATCCGGGCGGCGGCCGTCTCCGCGGAGGATTGGACGCCCTCGACCATCGGAGCGAGCGACTGGGCCGACTCGCGCACTGCGGCCGCCCTCTCCTCGGCCTGCTCAAAGGCGGCGGGAAGCTGCTCGCTGAGGCCCGCCGCGGCCGCGGACAGCGCTTCCGCCATCCCGGCCGCGCGGGCGGTGAGCTCGGCGGCGCGCTCGCTGCCGCCGCCAATCTCCTCGATCAGCTCCTTCGCGACGTCGCGGGCGGCATTGACCGAAGCGGTCAGCTTCTCGGTCTGAGCCGAGCCGGTCCGGCCGAGGGTGGTGAACCAGTCGTCGAGCTCGACGAGCTCCTTTCCGAGCCCGGTGACGAGCGCATGGCTTGCCGCGTCCTGCGCGGCGAGCTGCCCGGCCAGGGTCTCCATCTTGCCGCTCAGTGTCTCCAGCCGCTGGGCGAGGTTGCGGGCAGCATCCTCGCCGGCGCCCTCGAGAGCGGCCCGGCTCTGCTCGACCGTGGCGAGCATCGCCGCGCCCTGCGCCTCGAGGCCGGAGCGGGTTGCGTCCACGGCCTCGGCGGCCCGGGCCATGGCGCCGTCGATCGCGGCGTTCATCGCGGCTGAGGCCTGGTTCATGCTCGCGGCGGCGGCGGCGCTTCCGCTCTCGATTCGCGCGACGTGCGCGCCCAAACGCTCGGCGGCGCCCCCGACGATCTCGTCGGCCTCGCGGCCGCGCGCGGCCAAGGCGGCGACCTGGGCCTCGAGCGCTCCGGCATGGCCGTGGGCGGTGAGGCCCGCTTCCTTCATCGCCTCGGCGACCGCGCGCGCCTGCTCCTCGGCCCTTGGCAAATCGTTGAGCAGGACCCCGATATCGACCTTGGCGGCCGCGGCGGCGCTCTCCAGCGAGGCGGACCCCTTGTCGAGGGCCGCGCTTTCCTTTGAGAGATAATAGGTCACCCGCCCGAGCCGGTCCGACGCCTCGTCGCCGAGCGACATCAGCTTCTCGGCCTCGCCTCGGAGACGGGCGTGATTCTCCTCGAGCCGCTGGGCGACGATGGCGAGGACGCTTTCGAGCGCGACGCCCTCGGACCGAAGCTCGGAAAGGACGAGCGACATGCGCTCGGTCTCGCGCCGCGACGCGCGGCCAAGCCACATCCAGAGAAGGGCGAGAAGGATGAGCGGACCGCTGAGGGTCGCGACCCAGCCGACCGCGTTGGGGATCGTGAGCGCGGGACGGGACAGCCAGATCGACCAGGCGGCCGCGGCCACCCAGGCGATGGCGAGGACGAGGAGCAGGGCGCCGAGCATCCTGATTCCGGTCGAGCGGGGCCGCGTCGCGTGCGAATCGGGGGCCGCCGGCTCCTCGATCGCGAGAGGAACGACTTTCTCCTCGACCGGCTCTCCGAGCCAGTCGGGCGCGGCGACGCTGTCTTCGGCCTGCATCTCGGCTTGTCCTGCCCCCGTCATGGCCCCCGTTTACCATGTTTCTGGATTTCGCAAAGCACAGGGAAATCACGAGGATGGATACGGCCTGTTAACGGCGCCGGGACTAGGGCGGGGCATGGTCTACGATCCAGGAGCATTGAATGCCTCGCTCGCCGCCGCGGTCGGAAGCGATCTGTCGCTGATGGCCGAGCTTCGGGCCGCGTTCGTCGAGAGCGCCGAGCGCCAGCTCGACCTGATGGGCCGGTCGCGCTGCGACGCCAATTGGGAGCTGGCCGCGTCGCGCCTCAAGAGCCTCGCCGCAAGCTTCGGCGCGGTCGGGCTGATGGGCCTTGCCGACGAGGCGCTCGACGGCGCCCCGGGCGACCCTGTCGTCCTTCGCAAGATCGGCGCCGCGGTCGAGGATTTCGCGGCCCCTTAGGGGCGGCCCGCCCAACCCCCGAATTGCGCAACCGCGCGGGCTTGCCTATCCCTCTTCGACCGAAGGGGGCAGAGTGACTCTTGCAGCATTGATCGCGGCCTATCACGAGGCGGAGGAGCCGGGCGGCGGTCTTCGCGCGACCCTGTCGCTGGCCGGCCGGACCGTGCTCGAGCGGCAGGTGAAGCTCGCCGCGGCGGCCGGCGCCGATCCCGTGATCGTCGCTGTCGAGCGAGTCCCGCCCGAGCTTCTCGCGGCGATCGACCGCCTCCGCAGCGAGGGCGTCAAGCTGGTCGTCGCGCGCGACGCGGCCGAGGCGGCCGATTCGGTCCATCCCGGCGACAGGCTGCTGCTGATGGCGGACGGACTGGTCGCCGCAGAGAGCCATCTCGACCGGCTGATCGACATGGAGGGCCATGCGATCCTGACCGTCGCCGACGTCAGGGTCGACGACCGATATGAGAGGATCGACGCGTACAGCCGATGGGCCGGCCTGGCCCTGGTCGACGGCGAGCTGCTGAAGAAGACGGCGGCGATGCTTCGAGACTGGGACCTGCAATCGACCCTGTTGCGGCGCGCAGTCCAGAGCGGGGCCCGGCAGATCGCGGTCAAGGGCGAGCCGGCGGATGACGAGCTGGTCGTCGCCGAGCGGAGCGAGGATCTGACGGAGCTCCAGGCGCGCATCTTCGAAGGGGCGAGCGGCCGGCGGCGCGACTGGGTGTCGCGCTACCTGCTCTCGCCGCTCGAGCAGGCGCTCACCCGCTCGCTGATGGGGACTTCGGTCACCACGACTTCGCTCAGCCTGGCCGAGTCCCTGCTGATCTCGCTGGCGGCGCTCGCTTTCGCCTGGAACTGGCTGTGGCTGGGGCTTCTCCTGCTTCTCCTCGCCACCCCTCTCGGCGGGGTCTGCGAGCGGCTGGCGGCGCTCCGACTCCAGGACGGGGAGGGGCCGAGCTGGTGGAGCTATGTGCTTCCGGCGCTGAGCGGAGCCGCTCTGCTGGCCCTGGGCTATATGCTCGCCGAGGAAAGGGGCTGGGGCTGCATCGTCGTCGCTGCGGCGACGATCGCCTTCGGAGTCGCTCTCCATCTCGAGACGGAGGGGCGGGAGCTTCCCGGGAGGCTCTGGCTCGCGGAGCGGAAGGGCATGGCCTGGCTGATGCTGCCGTTCGCCGCGGCCGGGCTTTGGGGGACGGGGCTGGGCGTCCTGGCCGTCTACGCGGCCGCAAGCTTCTTCTGGGCGCAGCGGCAGATGCACCGGAGGGACTGATCGTCTTCCCCCTACCGGTTTTCCGGGAGGGGGCAGGGGGTGGGTTCTTGCCGATTTCAAGCCGCCTTGAACGTCCCAAAGAAGCTCGCGCGACGCGCTCGCGCCCACCCCTGAATCCCCTCCGGGAAAGCCGGGATGGGAAGTGTATCAGCGGCTAAGCTGATTAGCGCCGCTTTAACCCTGCGGGGGCTAAGAGCGAGCGATGTCCGGAACAGCGCCGAACGGGGGTGAAACTGGCGGTGCGGCGCGATTGCTCGCGTCCGCGCGCGAGCGCCTGTCCGTGGCGGCGGCCGACCTTGCCCTGCCGGGTCCGCTCAGGCTCACCGAATGGCAGCTTTCGACGGTCTCGACGCTGCTGGAGACGCTCGTCCGAAACGTCGAGGACGAATTGCGGGCGGCGCTTGCGATCCGGCTCGCGGCCAACGAGCAGGTCCATGCCGCGCTGACCTCGGCGCATGTGCCGATCGCATTGCCGATCCTGGACGGCTCCGAGAGCCTGAGCGAGCCGAGCCTCGTCGCCGCCTTGATCCGCCGAGCCGAGGAGCATCGGCTCCAGCGCGCTTCAGCCTCGGACGGCGGGCTACTGCTCGAGCTGTCCGGGGACGAGGACGAGGAGGTCGCCGGCGAGGCCATGGCCCTGCTGGTCGGGCAGAGCGCCCGCCTCGACCGGTTCCAGGAGCCGGTCATGGCCCGGACGGAGCTCGGCGCCGAGGCCCAGCACATGCTGGTCTGGACCCTTGCCGCCGCTTTGCGCCTCTATCTCGTCGAGAGGCAGAATGTCGCCGAGCCCGAGGCGGACCAGGCGGTCGCGGGCGCCGCGGCCGGCCTGCTCGCCGGCTATGACGAGGGCGAGCGGGTCGACTCGGTCGCTCTCCGGCTGGCTTCGCGCCTGGCACTGCGAGGCCGGCTCGACGATTCGCTGCTGGCGCGCTCGATGGCCGAGGGCAACCTTCCGCTTTTCCTCGCAGCTCTGTCGGTCCGGTCCGGAATCGATGCGGATTCGGTCTGGGAGATATTCTCGGCGCCGGGCGGGGAGGGCGCGGCCCTCGTCCTGCGCGCCGCCGCGGTCGCCCACGACCAGGCAGCCTCGATCCTGCTCCGTCTCGATCCGGAGAGGGTCGAGAAAGGGATCGACCGGTTCGACTCGGTCGACGAGGCCGAGGCCCGGGGCCTGCTCAGCCTCTGGCAGGCCGATCCCGCCTATCGAACCGCGATCGCGAGGCTTCGGCAATGACCGACCGCGCGAACCCTCCCGTCCGGGGCAAGGTCGACGCCGACGGTCGGCTGGTCGAGGCCGATACGCGTCTTGCCGCGCTCCAGCGCGGGGCCGGCGGCGAGATCGGCGGAGCGCTCGCAATACCCCAGATCGCAGCTTTGGCCCGGCTCGCGCGGAGGCTTGGGATCGCCATCTCGCGCGCCGCCTCGGCGGCCGAGGGCGAGGCGGATCTCGATCTGTGGGTGCAGGCGGAGCCGCTCGCGGACGGAGTGGCTCTCGCGATCAGCGGCTGGACCGAGCGTCCGGCGCGCGGTCCGGCGCCCGGGCCGGACTCGGAGCGCGAGGCCGATTTCCTGCGCGCCTCGGCCGACTGGATCTGGGAGACCGACCAGGGGCTTCGATTCACCGCATTGTCGCCCGCCGCGGCGGCCTCGGTGTCGCGGACCCCGGCAGATTTCATCGGAAGCCAGCTCACCCGGCTGTTCAGGCTCCAGGAGAGCGAGGAAGGCACGCTCCCGATCCTCGAAGCCCTGGCCGAGCAGAAGAGGTTCGAGGGGCAGGCGGCCGAGCTCAGGGGCGGCGCGCGCGGGCGCTATCTGCTCGGCGGCGTTCCCTTGATCGACGGCGCCGGCCGCTTCGTGGGCTTTCGCGGCTCCGCGACCAGCGCGCCCGCCCCGATGAGGCGAGTGCCCGGCCAGACGGGATCTGGGCCCGAGGCGGGCGCATTCGGAGAGCGGCTCGACAAGGCGCTTCGAGCGCCTCTGGTCCATATCATCGCCAATGCCGAGACGATCGGAGCCCAGCCCGAAGGCCCGATTCGCCAGGACTATGCCTCCTATGCCGGCGACATCGCGGCGGCGGGACGGCATCTGCTCGCTTTGGTCGACGACCTCGTCGACCTGCAGGCGATCGAGCGCCCGGATTTCGCTCCCGAGATCGACGAGATCGACCTCGCGGACGTCGCCCGCCGGGCCACCGGCCTTCTCTCGGTCCGGGCCTCGGAGCGCGGGATCAGGGTCGACGCGCCCGCTGTCGGCGAGCTGCTGCCGGCGCGCGGGGAGTTCAGGCGCGCGCTCCAGATCGTCATGAACCTGCTCACCAATGCGATCCGCTATACGCCGGAAGGCGGCCAGGTCTGGGTTCGGACCGACAGGGAAGGCGATCTCGCCGCTCTGATCGTCGCCGACCAGGGCAAGGGCATTTCGGCGGACGACCAGGCGCGAATCTTCGAGAAGTTCGAGCGGGTCGACACGAACGAGCCTGGAGGCACCGGGCTCGGTCTCTATATCGCCCGGCGGCTGGCGCGGGCGATGGGCGGCGACATCGCCGTCGACAGCGCCCCGGGACAAGGGGCGCGGTTCACCTTCACCTTGCCGGTGCGATAGCAGGCGGCAAAGCCCGGAACGCGATGCCCAAAAGTCCTGGTCCGGCCAAGCCGGCGACGCACTGATCGACTGTTCCGATCACGGGGCGGCCAGGCGGCGCGGAAGTTTAGTAAGTTTAGCCTGACGTGCGCGCAAACCGCCTTCCCCGTGAGGGTGATTGATCGATTGCGTCGATCAACGAAAAACCGGTGAACTCCGGTTTGGCGAAAGCCGACAAAGGCACTCACAGGTCTCCCCTGAATGAGGCCCGACCGCCCAAACGCGCAGCGGGCCGCAGATGATTCAATCGAGGGCGTCAAACAGCGCCAACGCCGAGAACATAGCAGGAACATTCCAACAAGTCAATGTCTCGAATCCTGTCGGCCCCTGCTCGCGCGACCATCTCCTCGGGCTGGACAGAGGCGGCGCGGCGCGCCAGTTTCCCACCAAGCATTGAATGGGGGAATCGGCAGTGATCGCATTGGAATCGCGTGACTTCGAAGAGCTGTGCCGGGCGCCGGCGGTCCATGGGCAGCTCGAGACGATGGAGTCGAGCAGGTCGGCCGCCCTGAAGACGTTCTGGCTGCTCCTCATCGGCGCCGCCGTCGTTGGCGGCGGCGTGGGCTATGCGCTCATGCTCGCGGACTATCCGACCATCGCCTTCATCGCGGGCTTCCTGATCTTCTTCTTCGGGATCGTGCTCGCCTACACGCCGCTCGCCAAGGTGGGCGAGGGGCTAAAGACTCCGGTACTCGAGGCGCTCGCCGCGAAAGCGGGCATGGAATATCTTCCGTCCGAATTCGCGCCGCCGCTCTATCCCGAGGCAAAGAAGGCCTTGTTCGGATCCTGGATCTCTTCCGAGGCCTTCAGCGACCTCTTCAACGGCAGGGACGAGGAGGGACGGGGAGTCGCGGCCTACGAGGCCGTGCTTCAGCGCGGATCGGGCCGAAGCCGCCACATCGTGTTCAGCGGTCAGATCTATGCCCTGCAGCGGGAGTCGAACAGCGGAGCGACCACGGTGATCGTCCCCGACCGCGGCCTGCTCAATTTCTTCAAGCCCTCGGGCGGGCTCGAGCGGGTCAGGATCGAGGACGAGGATTTCGAACGGCGCTTCGAGGTCTATTCGACCCATGAGGTCGAGGCGAAGCAGCTGCTGTTCAGCTCCACGCTCAGGCGGCTGCTCCTCGATCTGCGGCAGAAGCAAGGCAAGGGGAAGGTGTTTGCCTGGTTCGGCTCCGAAGGCGTGCTGGTCGCGACCTCCGGCAAGGACCGGTTCGAGCCGGGCAGCATGTTCCGGTCCAGGGACAGCCAGGAACGAACCCGCTCGATGTTCGACGATTTCTGCGGTTCGCTGGGCGTGCTCGGGAGGCTGCGGGACTCGCTGCGCTGAGGGCGGTCCGGGCGGGATCGCTTCGTCGCTGCACTCCTCGGAGTGACGCGTCGGATTGCGACAGCGCCCCCGGTCCGTCACCCTGAACTTGTTTCAGGGTCCAGTTCTCCAACCGCAGCGAAGCCCGTCGCTGGATGCTGAAACAAGTTCAGCATGACGGCTAAAGGGCAGGTCGACGAGAGGCCCTTCGACCCCTGCTTTCGCAGGGGCAGGCAGGCTCAGGGCGAACGGTGTCTGGAACTACCGCTGCGCCACCGGGACGTAATCGCGGCGGGTCGCGCCGGTGTAGAGCTGGCGGGGGCGACCGATCTTCTGCTCTGGGTCGGAGATCATCTCGTTCCACTGGGCGACCCAGCCGACCGTTCGGGCGAGTGCGAACAAAGCGGTGAACATCGAGGTCGGGAAGCCGATCGCCGAGAGGACCACGCCCGAATAGAAATCGACGTTGGGGTACAGCTTCTTCTCGATGAAATATTCGTCGTGGAGCGCGATCTGCTCGAGCTCGCGAGCAACGTCGAGGACGGGGTCGTCGATTCCGAGCTCCTTCAGAACCTCGGCCGCGGTGACCTGCATCACCTTCGCGCGGGGATCGTAATTCTTGTAGACCCGGTGGCCGAAGCCCATCAGCCGGAACGGATCGTCCTTGTCCTTGGCCCGGGCGATGAATTCGGGGATCCGCTCGGGACGGCCGATCTCGCGAAGCATGTTGAGCGCCGCCTCGTTGGCGCCGCCATGGGCGGGGCCCCAGAGGCAGGCGATCCCCGCCGCGATGCAGGCGAAGGGGTTGGCGCCCGATGAGCCGGCAAGCCGGACGGTCGAGGTCGAGGCATTCTGCTCATGGTCGGCGTGGAGGATGAAGATCCGCCGCATCGCCCGCTCGATGACCGGATTCACCTCATAGCGCTCGGCCGGGACTCCGAAGGTCATTCGAAGGAAGTTGCCGGTGTAGGTGAGGTCGTTCTGCGGATACATGAACGGCTGGCCGATCGAATATTTGAAGGCCATGGCAGCGATCGTCGGCATCTTGGCGATGAGCCGGTGGCTCGCGATCATCCTCTGCTTGGGATCGGTGATGTCGGTCGAATCGTGGTAGAAAGCGGAAAGCGCCCCGACCACGCCGCACATGATCGCCATCGGGTGCGCATCGCGCCGGAAGCCGCGATAGAAGGTGGCGAGCTGCTCGTGCAGCATGGTGTGCCGCATGATCGTGTGGCTGAAGTTGTGAAGCTCGTCGCCGGTCGGAAGCTCGCCGTGAAGAAGGAGGTAGGAGACCTCCATGAACGTCGATTTCTCGGCGAGCTGGTCGATCGGATAGCCGCGGTGGAGAAGGATTCCTTCGTCGCCGTCGATATAGGTGATGGCGGATTCGCAGGCGGCCGTGGACGTGAAGCCGGGATCGTAGGTGAAGGCGCCGGTTTCGGCGTAGAGCTTGCGGATGTCGATGACGTCGGGGCCGACCGTCCCATGGCGGACCGGGAATGCGTGGTTCGATCCACCGGTGCCCAGGGTCGCCGTCTCGTCCGCCATCGTATTCGTCCCTATCAAAGCCGGTCGGCGATTCGGCCGAGGCTTTCCTCGCGTCCGAGCCAGACCAGCACATCGAATATGCCGGGCGACGTCGCCCGGCCGGTCAGAGCGGCCCGAAGCGGCTGCGCGACCTGGCCGAGCTTGACGCCCGCGGTCTCGGCGACCGCGCGCACCGCCGCCTCTGTGGTCTCGGCGGTCCACTCGTCAAGCGCCGAGAGAGTGCCATGGACCCGGGCGAGGAGGGCAGGGGCCTCGCCGGACAGAAGCGCGGCGGCCTTCTCGTCCGGCGCGAGCGGGCGCTGCTCGAGCAGAAAGGCAGCGCCTTCAGCCAGTTCGTTCAAATTCTTCGCGCGCGGCTTCAGGCCTTCCATCGCCTTCGAGAGAAGCTCCAGCTCCTCAGTCGAGAGGGCGCGGCCGAGCGTCTTCTCGAGGCGCGGCGCGGCGAGGCCGGCGAGGCGGCCGTTGCTCGCCTCGCGCAGATAATGGCCGTTGAGGCTTTCGAGCTTGGTCAGATCGAAGCGCGAGGGCGACTTGCCGACGCCGGTGAGGTCGAACCAGGCGACCGCCTCCTCTTTCGAGATGATCTCGGCGTCGCCATGGCCCCAGCCCAGGCGGAGAAGATAGTTGAACAGGGCCTCGGGCAGGATCCCGAGCTCGTCGCGATATTCGGAGACTCCGAGAGCGCCGTGGCGCTTGGAGAGCTTGGCGCCGTCCTGGCCGTGGATCAGCGGCACGTGGGCGTAGACGGGCTCGGGCCAGCCCATGGCGCGGATAATGGTCAATTGGCGGAAGGCGTTGTTGAGATGGTCGTCGCCGCGGATGACGTGGGTGACTCCCATGTCGTGATCGTCGACGACGACCGCGAGCATGTAGGTCGGTGTCCCGTCGGAGCGGAGCAGGATCATGTCGTCCAGCTCCGAGTTGCGGACCGCGACGCGGCCCTGGACCTGGTCCTGGATGATCGTCTCGCCCTCCTTCGGGGCGCGGATGCGGATGCTGCACGGGGCGCCGGCCGGAGCTTCCGAGGGGTCGCGGTCTCGCCAGCGCCCGTCATAGCGGAAGGGCAGCTTGTTCGCCCGCTGCTCGGCGCGCATCGCCTCAAGCTCCTCCTGCGTGGCGTAGCAGCGATAGGCGTGGCCCGAGGCGAGGAGCTGCTCGGCAACCTCGACGTGGCGCGCGGCGCGCTGGGACTGGTAGACGGCCTCGCCGTCCCAGTCGGTGCCGAGCCAGGCCATTCCGTCCAGGATCGCCTCGATGGCGGGCTGGGTCGAGCGGACCTTGTCGGTATCCTCGATGCGCAGCAGGAAGCGGCCGCCGTGATGGCGGGCGTAGAGCCAGTTGAACAGGCCGGTGCGCGCATTGCCGATATGGAGAAAGCCGGTCGGCGAAGGGGCGAAACGGGTTACGACCGGGCCTGCGGCCTGGGGGGCTTCTTCGGTTGCGCTCACGCGCGCTTTCTCCAAGGATGCGGCCAATGACGGCCGGTGACGCAGGCGCCCCTAGCATAGAGGGTGAGGCCCTACAAACGGGGCCGGCGGGAGGCGTGGCGAGGCGGCTGGCGGCGGCCGGGGCCTGGCTCGAGGAGAGGCTGGACCGGGAGCGGGATCAGCTCGCGCCGTGGCTTCCGGTCGGGCTCGGGCTTGGGGTGGCGGCCTGGTTCGCCTTGCCGGGAGAGGGCCATTGGACGGCGTTCCTCCTGATCGCGCTCGCCTCGGTGCTGCTGCCGCTGGCGGTCGCGGCCGACACTAGAGCCGGCCGGGCGCTGGCAATCTTCGCGCTCGCCGCGGCGATCGGCTGCCTCAACATCTGGGCCAAGTCGGAGCGGGTGGCGGCGCCGAGGCTCGAGCGGGAGCGGATGGCCGAGTTCGATGCTTTGGTGGAGGCCGTTCAGGAGCTTCCGGCCGAGCAGAAGGTGCGGATGATGTTGCGCCCGGCCGAGGGGTCGGGGCTGCCGCCGCGGGTGCGGGTCAATGTCGCGGAGAAGGACCGGCCGGAGGGGCTCGAGCCCGGCGCGAGCGTTCACCTCCGGGCCTGGCTGATGCCGCCGGCGCCGGCCGCGGTGCCCGGCGCCTACGATTTCGCCCGCGCGGCATGGTTCCAGGGGCTCGGCGCGAGCGGCAAGGCGCTCGGCGCGGTGGCGGTGACCGCGCCTGCGAAGGCGCAGGGCTGGCGGGCGCGGATCGCGGACTGGCGCCAGCGCCTGGCCAACCATGTGCGGGCGCGGCTCGCGGGGAGCGAGGGTGGCGTCGCGGCGGCTTTGGCGACCGGGGACCAGGGCGGGATCAGCGAGGAAGATGCCGAGGCGATGCGCCGGTCGGGCCTCGCGCATCTGCTGTCGGTCAGCGGGCTTCATCTGACCGCGGTGGTCGGGGCGGTGATGCTTCTGACCCTGAAATTGCTGGCTCTGAGCCCAGCCCTGGCGCTGCGGTTCCGGCTGGTGGTGATCGCGGCGGGCGCGGGAGCGCTGGCGGGGATAGCCTATACTTTGCTGACCGGCTCGGAGGTGCCGACGGTGCGCGCCTGCATCGCGGCGCTCCTGATCCTGGCCGGGATCGCGATCGGGCGGGAGGCGCTGACCCTGAGGCTGGTCGCGGTGGGCGCTCTCGTCATCCTTCTGCTGTGGCCGGAATCGCTGCCGGGTCCCAGCTTCCAGCTCAGCTTCGCGGCGATCACCGCGATCGTCGTCCTTCACGACCATCCGCGGATCCACGCTTTGCTCGCCCGGCGCGACGAGGGCTGGCCGCAGAAGGTGGGCCGAGGCCTTCTTGCGCTGGTGCTGACCGGGATCGCGGTGGAGGCGGCGCTGGCGCCGATCGCCTTGTTCCATTTCCACCGGACCGGCCTGTACGGCGCCTTCGCCAACATAGTCGCGATCCCGCTCACCACCTTCATCATCATGCCGATCGAGGCTCTCGCCTTGTTCTTCGACCTATTCGGGGCGGGCGCGCCATTCTGGTGGCTGGCGGGGCAGGCGCTTGGCTTCCTGCTGTGGCTGGCGCGGACGGCGGCCGAGGCTCCGGGCGCGGTCGTGCTTTCGCCGGCGATCCCGGCGGCCGCGTTCGGGCTGATGGTTGCGGGCGGGATCTGGATCTGCCTCTGGCGGACCGGTTGGCGGCGCTGGGGGCTCGTCCCGGTCGCGCTCGGCGCGGCCTGGGCCCTGTCGGCGCGGCCGCCCGATCTGCTCGTCACCGGCGACGGGCGGCATCTCGCGCTTCGGACGGCCGACGGGGAGCTCGCCATATTGCGGGGGCGGGCCGGCGATTATGTGCGCGATCTCTTCTCCGAGGCTTCGGCGCTCGAGGAGGAACTGCTCGAGATCGAGCAATTGCCGGACGCGGCCTGCACCGAGGATTTTTGCGCCGCGCCGATGATGAAGGACGGGACGGTGTGGCGGCTGCTCGCGACCCGGAGCGACCGGCTGGTCGAGTTCGCGCCTTTGACCCGCGCCTGCCGAAGCGCCGACATCGTCGTCAGCGACCGGCGGCTGCCGAGCACCTGCGTTCCGCGCTGGCTCAAGGCGGACAGGGCATTGCTTGCGAAGACGGGCGGGCTGGCCGTCACTTTGGGCCCGACGCCGCGGGTGGAGACGGTGTCGGACCAGGTCGGGCGGCATCCCTGGCGCTGGGTCGAGGCGCCGCCGCGGCCGGCGTTCAGGCCGCGGGCGAAGGGGAAGGAAGAGAGGCCGCCGGCGCGATCGCCGATATAAGTATAGTGTCCCCCGATTAGCGGCAAAGCCGCAGCTCCGCTGGAATGACGGTGAAAAAATTGCCCCTCCACCGCGTTTCACCCGGTCCCCCTCCCCTGCAAAAGCAGGGGAGGAACTGGTTAGTGCGGGTCGCTTTTCACGGCGGCGACTTCGTTGCCGCTGGGGTCGAGGAACTGGAAGCGGCGGCCGCCGGGGAAGGGGAAGATGGGGCGGACGATGGTTCCCCCAGCCTGCTCGACGGCGGCGAGGGCGGCTTCGAGATCGTCGACCTCGATGACCGGGAGCGGCGCCTTGGTCGCCTCCGACGGGTCGGCCTGGAGGCCGACGTCGGTGTCGCCGGTGAGGGTTGCCGCGTAGGTGGGGCCGAACCGGGTCATGCTCCAGCCGAAGGCGGCTTCGTAGAAGCTCTTCGCGGCGGCGACGTCGGTTACGGGGAGCTCGACATAGTTCAACCGGGCCATGCTCTTCTCCTTAGAGTCCCTTAGTAAGTAGCGTCGCGCTCGGCCGAGATCCGGTCGTTGAACGCCTTGCGGATCGCGGCCTTGCCGGCGGCGTCCTTCGTGCCCTTGACCATCCGGTCGCGGGTCCTGGCGAGATTGCGGATCCAGGATTTTTGCGAGCCGGACGGATCGCGGCAGAAGACGAAGGTGGCGTCGATCGCATCGCCGCGGGCCGTGGAGAGGATGATCGACTCGCTGGTGAAGCCCGGGCGGCAGGTGACGGAGGGCGTGATGGTGACGCCCGAGGGGGCGGGATCGGCCGCGGCGGCTGGGGTGGCGAGGGCCACGCCAAGGGCAAGGACGACAGCGCGCATGTAATATTCCTTCTAACGCCTGCCCGTCTATCGCGCGCCGGGACTTGCCGATCAGCCCCACCCCTCGATCCCCTCCCCTGAAGGGGAGGGGAGGATGGGGGTTCAGTAGCGCCGGAGGAGGCCGGCGAGCTTGCCCTGGATGGCGACCTGGTCGGGGCGGTAGCGCTGGGGGTCGTAATTGCGGTTGGCCGGATCGAGGCGGATCATCGAGCCTTCGTGGCGGAAGGTCTTGAGGGTCGCTTCCTCATTGTTGATGAGCGCGACGACGATGTCGCCGTCGCGGGCGACGTCGGCCTTGCGGATGAGCGCGTAGTCGCCATCGAGGATTCCGACTTCGACCATCGAATCGCCGGCGACCTCGAGCGCATAATGCTCGCCCGGTCCGAGCAAAGCGGCGGGGACCGGGAGGCTGTTCTGCCCCTCGAGGGCCTCGATCGGCATGCCCGCGGCGATCCGGCCGTGAAGCGGAAGCTCGATCACGTCGTTCGCGGCCATGGGCGGCGCGACCGGGGACTTCGGATTGGAGGCGATCCCGGCCTTGGTATCGGGCATCCGGAGGACTTCGAGAGCCCGGGCGCGGTTGGCGAGGCGGCGGATGAAGCCGCGCTCCTCGAGCGCCGAGATCAGGCGATGGACTCCGGACTTGGACTTGAGCGCGAGGGCGTCCTTCATCTCCTCGAACGAGGGGGAGACGCCGGTCTTCCCAAGCTGCTCGTTTATGTAGGTCAGTAGCTCGTGTTGCTTACGGGTCAGCATGCTCCAGGCTCCCCTTCGGAACGAATGCGGAACGTGTACGGAACAGAAAGGCGGCTGTCAAGCGCTGGGGTTCCGGGGCGGTTTCGGCCACTGGAAATTGTGTCCGGCGGCCCCTTTCGCCGGGTCAGGCGGAAGCCGGCCCGGGTGCCGCCGGGCGGCGGGCACGGACCGCCGGATCGGCAATCGCGAGGAAGTTGCGGAGAAGATCGTGGCCATGCTCGCTCGCGATGCTTTCGGGGTGGAACTGGACCCCGTGGATGGGAAGCGAGCGGTGGCGAAGGCCCATGATCGGAGCGTCGTCGGCCCAGGCATTGACTGAGAGGCAATCGGGCACCGAATCCTCGGCGACCGCGAGCGAATGGTAGCGGGCGGCTGTGAAAGGCGAGGGGAGGCCGGACAGGATCCCGGTGCCGCTGTGCCAGACCGAGCTGGTCTTGCCGTGCATCAGAGTCTTCGCCCGCTCGACGCGTCCGCCATAATGGGCCGCGATCGCCTGGTGGCCGAGGCAGATCCCGAGCAGAGGCAGGCGCGCCTCGGCGCAGGCGGCGACGAGATCGAGCGAGATCCCGGCCCGATCGGGGGCTCCGGGGCCGGGGGAGATGAGGAAGGCGGCTGCGCCCGAGGCGAGGGCCTCGGCCGCGGTCAAGGCGTCGTTGCGCTCGACCCTGACCTCGGCGCCGAGCTCGCGCAGATAATGGACGATGTTCCAGGTGAAGCTGTCATAATTGTCGACGACGAGGATCATGACTTTGGTTGCGACCCTTCGGTTGCGTCCTTCGATACGCGGCTTCGACAGGCTCAGCCGCTACTCAGGATGAGCGGGCAGGGAGGGCTTATTGCCCCGCCCCGCCGAGCTGCTTGCGGAGGGCGGCGACGGCCTTGTCGTTGCGCTCCACGTCCATTCCGACCTTGATCGCTTCGGTGAACTGGCGGTCATATTCGTCGCCCATCACCTGCGCGAATTCGGCCCGGAGGCCGACGGCCACTTCGGGCGACTTCGCCGGGTCTCCGCGCTGGATCGAGCCGAGATGGACGACGAGCCAGCCGCTACCGTCGGGCTTTGCCTTCAGCGTGGCCTTGCCCGGCGCGAGAGTGAACAGGGTCGACCTTTCGACCGGTATCCGGACGCCCTGGCGCGGAAGAGTCTCGTTCCTCTTGGCCGAGAGCGGGGCCGGAGCCGGCAATCGCACGTCGGCCTGGGCGAAGGCGGCGGCAGGGGCGGTGCCCGCATTGATCTTGGCGACGATCGAGGCGGCGACGGCGCGGGCCCGGTCGAGCGCGCGTCGGGCGATCAGATCCGATTTGACCCGGTCGTGGATCGAAGCGAGCGGCGGCGGAGCGGCCGGGATCACGCGGGCGACCTGGACGAGTGCGAAACGCTGGTTCTCGACGATCGTCTCGACCAGGGGATCGTCGTCCTCGGTCATTCCCGACGCGGCCCGGAGAAGGGTTTGAATCTCAGGCGGAGCGGTCCAGCCGGGATTGTCCGGCGCCGCTCCGGCGCCGGTGACGGGCGGAGTCTCGACCAGGGTCAGCTTCTCGGTCCTGGCGACGTCGGCCAGGCTCGCGCCGTCGCCGGTGGCCCGATCGATCCGGTTGATCATGTCGGTCAGGGCCTCGATGCTCTTGTCGGACTGGATCGCGGCGGCGAGCTCGGCGCGGACCGCCTCGAGCGGCTTGCCGGGAATGGTCCGGACCGAATCGACCCGGATGATGTGCCAGCCGAAGGGCGACTTGACCGGCGCCGTGGTCTTGCCCTGCGGGGTCGAATAGGCGGCGGCGGCAACCGCGGCCGAGCTTCGCTTCGCAATCTCGTCGCGGCTCAGCTCGCCGCGCGCGGTGTCCGAGGGGCCGAAGCCGGCCTGCTGGGCCGCCTGGGCAAAGCTCATGCCTCCGGCGATCCGCTGGGCGAAGGCCCGGGCGGCCTTCTCGTCCTGGAGCACGACTTCGGAGAAGCTTCGCGATTCGCGCGCCGCATATTGGGCCGAAGCGCTCTTGTAGCGGGCGGCGATCTCGGCCTCTGTCGCGGCCGCCGAAGCGGCGACCTGCTCGGTTCCGAACAAAGCGTAGCGGAGCGCCCGGCGCTCCGGGATGGTGTAGCGGGCGCGGTTGGTCTGATAGAATTTGGCGATGTCGGCCTCGGTCGGCTCGATCCCGCCGCCCATGGCGGAGACCGGGACCTCGCCGACCGTTCCGGTTCGGCCTTCCAGCCAGAGCGCCGCATATTGGGTGGCGAGGCCTTCGGGGACATAGGCCGAGGCCGCGACCGGGAGCATGAGCTGACGCTCGATCAGCGATTTCGCGATGTCGGCGCGGAGCTGGCCCTCGGAAATGCCTTCCTCGGCCAGGGCCCGGCGGAAAGCGGCCTCGTCGAACTGGCCGGCGAGATTCTGGAAGCTCGGAATCGCGAGGATCTGACGGTCGACGAGGGCCTTGGGAGCGGCGAGCCCCTGATCGCGCGCGAAGACGGTTCGGGCGGACAGGGTGACGAGCTGGTTGAAGATCTCCTCGAGCGCTCCGCCGCGAAGGAAGGCCGGCATGTCGAGACCGGGCTGGCGCTCCTGCGCCTGGCGGAGCTGGCGCCGGACCTGGTCCTGGACGTCCTTCGCCGAGATGCTCTCGCCCTCGACGCTCGCAAGCGAGCCGCCTCCGCCCCCGGCCAGGCTGTCGATTCCGCCCACCCCGCCGGTGCCGAAGCCGGTGATGACGATCGCGAACAGCCCGATGGCGAGGATGACCAGCATGAGCTTGGCCCAGATGCCGCGGCGGAAGAAGGAGAGCATGGCTGTTCCGTATATGGAGGAGGGTTTGGCGGCGGGTCATAGGAAAGTGCGGGGAGGGGGGCAAGGTCGTGGAGGGATTGGGGACTGGGGATTGGGGATTGGGGATTAGGGGGATTGGGGATTGGCGCACCGGGTCCCGAGCCCTATTCGGGAAACCCCTAACCCCCAATCCCTAACCCCTCGGAGTCACGATGCACGTTCGCCGTAAGCTGGTCGCGGGAAACTGGAAGATGAACGGTAGCCTCGCGGCCCTGGCCGAGATTTCGGCGATCGCGGCGGCGGCGCGGGAGGCCGGCGGGGTCGACGTGGCGATCTGCCCGCCTTTCACGCTGATCTCGGCGGCGGCGGCGCGATCGGGCGGGCTGGCGATCGGCGGCCAGGATTGCCACGCGGAGGAGAGCGGCGCCCATACCGGGAGCGTCTCGGCGGCGATGCTCAAGGAAGCCGGGGCGAAGCTGGTGATCGTCGGCCACAGCGAAAGGCGGGCCGAGCAAGGCGAAAGCGATTCCATCGTTCGCGCCAAGGCGGAGACGGCGCTTCGGCACGGGCTCCAGACGATCGTCTGCGTCGGCGAGAGCGAGGCGGAGCGCGACGCCGGGCAGGCGCTCGAGCGGGTGGCGGCGCAGCTCGCCGGCTCGATTCCCGATCCGGGGAAGGATGGAGAGCTGGTGGTGGCTTACGAGCCGATCTGGGCGATCGGGACCGGCAAGGTCGCCACGCCCGAGAACGTCCGCGAGATTCATAATGCGATACGCGGCGCGCTGGTCGAGAGGTTCGGCGATTCCGGCGGACGGATCCGGATCCTCTACGGCGGCTCGGTCAAAGCGGACAATGCGGCCGAGCTGTTCGCGGTGCCCGACGTGGACGGGGCGCTGGTCGGCGGAGCGAGCCTGACCGCGGCGCAATTCGTGCCGATCATCGAGGCCGGGGGGAAAAGTTGAGGTTTTGGGGATTAGGGATTGGGGATTGGGGATTGCGCGCTAACCCCTAACCCCCAACCCCCAACCCCCAACCCCCAACCCCCAACCTCCCGTGCTGGCTAATGAGGGCGGGACCTGCTAGCCTCCCGCCATCACCTGATCTTCCCGCAAGCATCCCGTGACAGAGAGACCTCGAGAGCTCCCGCTTGCCGCAGGAAGGCGCAACTATGGAACAATCCTACTGGCTCGGGCGCATGCGCGCCTCCGCGGCCAATGCGCGCGGCGCCGACAGCTCGCGGGCACGGCTCATCCATTTCGATCTGGCCGGCCGATACAGCGTGATGGCGGCCCACGCCGCCGCCGAGCGTGCGGCCAACGATGGCGCCCAGCAGGAATTGCGCCTGGCCCTGCAGCCGCCCGAAATGCCCGACGCCGCATATTATGAGCGCCTCGAGATCGGCGCGCGCTGGCTCGCCTCGCGCGCGGCGACCGAGGCCGAACGGCACGAGCATCTGGGCACCGCCAACAAACATGCCCGCCAGAGGCTCGAAGCCGGCGGAGAGCGCTGAGATGGCTTCGATCCGGATCAAGTCGGAGCCGCAGAGGCAATGCGGAACGGTCGAGCGGGCATTCCAGATCGCCCGGTCGGGCGATTGCGGCGGAATGATCGAGATCGTCCGGATACTGAAGGACGAAAGGTTCGACAGGGTGGACGAGCATCTCGCCGGCCAGTCGATCCGCCGAGACCTCCGGCGCGCCTGGGAGGAGACCGGCGCTGCCGAACCGTCCGCTTCGCCCGGGCAGGCGAAGGAGCCCGGCCGATGATCCTTCACGAATGGCTCGGCCGGCATGTCGCCGATCACAAGAGCAGCCGCTGGGACCGCGGCCATTTCGTCAGCAGCTGCACGATCTGCGGCAAGGCGATGACCAAGCTTCCCGGCCTCGGGTGGAAGCTCGGCGGCGCAGACTCCTGACTCGAAGGCCCGGCGAGGCCGAGGTTGAACGGGCGGCCCCGATCCACTAGATCGCGCGGCATGTACGGGCCGGATCGGCGGCCTTCTCCGGCACATCGAAAGTCGTAACATGCTGTTCAACTTCCTGCTCGTTCTCCAGACCCTGGTCGCCGCCTCGATGGTCGGAGTGATATTGCTCCAGCGCTCCGAAGGGGGCGGGCTGGGCGTGGGCGGAAGCCCGAGCGGGCTGATGTCGGCGCGCGGCGCGGCCGATTTCCTGACCCGGGCGACCACCATCCTCGCCATCCTGTTCGTGGTCCTCTCGATCGTCCTGGCAGGCCTCGCGACGGTGGCGCGCGCCCCGATCGCGCTCGACACGTCGCTGGCGCCGGCGAGCAGCCCGGCTCCCGCGGCGCCGACCAGCCAGGCGCCGGCCCCGACTCTCGATCCGCTCGCCGGGGCGGCGCAGCAGGCGGCGACGAACCAGGCGGCGCCCGCTCCGGCTCCGGCGCCCGCGCCCGCACCGAAGCAGTAAGGTCCGCCGTCCCGTCACCCTGAACTTGTTTCAGGGTCCAGTGTCGAGCTTCAACAAGGCATTCCAGCGGGCGCGGCTTCTGCTGCCCGCGCCAATCTTTCACGTACTCGTCAGGCGCGTGGCTGGATGCTGAAACAAGTTCAGCATGACGGCCAGGGAGACCGCCCCGCAAAATAATTCCCTGCCACGCCGATTCGGCGGCTTGCCCGATGCGGGGGGTGGGGCTTAGACCGTTCCTCCCATGGCGCGGTTCATTTTCATCACCGGCGGCGTGGTCTCATCGCTTGGCAAGGGCCTGATGGCGGCGTCTCTCGCGGCCCTCCTCCAGGCGCGCGGCTATTCGGTCCGGATCCGCAAGTTCGATCCGTACTTGAACGTCGATCCGGGGACGATGTCGCCCTATCAGCATGGCGAGGTCTACGTGACCGACGACGGGGCCGAGACCGATCTCGACCTCGGCCATTACGAGCGATTCACCGGAGTCGCGGCGCGCCAGTCGGACAATGTCACCACCGGCCGGATCTACCAGGGAATCATCGCCAAGGAGCGGCGCGGCGACTATCTCGGCGCTACAGTCCAGGTCATCCCGCACGTCACCAATGCGATCAAGGAGTTCGCGCTCGCCGACACCGAAGGGCATGATTTCATCATCTGCGAGATCGGCGGCACGGTCGGAGACATAGAGAGCCTGCCGTTCGTCGAGGCGATCAGGCAATTGCGCAACGATCTCGGCAAGGACGAGCGCGGCTGCACGCGGACCGTCTCGATCCACACCACGCTCATTCCCTATATCGCCGCGGCCGGCGAGCTGAAGACCAAGCCGACCCAGCATAGCGTCCGCGACCTGACCTCGCTGGGAATCCAGCCCGACGTCCTGCTGTGCCGGGTCGACCGGACCCTGCCCGAGAGCGAGCGCTCCAAGATCGCGCAATTCTGCAACGTGCGCATGGAGGCCGTCATCCCGGCGCTCGACGCCAAGAGCATCTACAACGTCCCGCTCCAATATCATCGCGAGGGGCTCGACGCCGAGGTTCTGCGCGCCTTCGGGATCATGGATGCGCCCGAGCCCGAGCTGGAGCGCTGGGACGACATCGCCGACCGGCTCGAGCATTTCGAGGGCGAGGTGACGATCGGCGTGGTCGGCAAATATGTCGGCCTCCCCGACGCCTACAAGAGCCTGACCGAGGCCCTGGTCCATGGCGGGCTGGCCAACCGCGTGAAGGTTCGGATCAACTGGCTCGACGCGGAATTGTTCGCCGACGGCACCGACGTGGCGCCGATGCTCGAGCCGGTGCACGGAATCCTCGTCCCCGGCGGATTCGGCGAGCGCGGCAGCGAGGGCAAGATCGCCAGCGTCAAGTTCGCCCGCGAGCGCAACGTGCCCTTCTTCGGGATCTGCCTGGGGATGCAGATGGCCTGCATCGAGGGCGCCCGCAACACCGCCGGGATCGCCGGCGCGAGCACGACCGAGTTCGGCCATACCGACGAGCCCGTCGTCGGCCTGATCACCGAATGGATGAGCCCGGAAGGGCTGAAGCAGCGCCGCGAGGCGGGCGGGGATCTGGGCGGAACGATGCGGCTCGGCGCCTATCCGGCGGTTCTCGACGGCAACAGCCATGTCCGAACCATCTACGGCAATGAGTGCATCTCCGAGCGCCACCGCCACCGCTACGAGGTCAACGTGCATTACCGGAAGCCGCTCGAGGAGGGGGGGCTGATCTTCTCGGGGATGAGCCCCGACGGGGCGCTGCCGGAGATCGTGGAGCGGCCGGACCATCCCTGGTTCGTCGGGGTGCAGTTCCACCCGGAGCTGAAGAGCAAGCCGTTCGATCCGCATCCTCTGTTCCGGAGCTTTATCGAGGCCGCGGTGAAGCAGTCGCGGCTTGTTTGACAGTTCGGCAGACCGACTGTCCTGAGCTAGTCGGAGGCGGCGTGGAACAGCCGCGGATGGCTGGTCACGAGCGACTATTCTTCAGTCTCAGCTACCAGCTCGGCCCGAATGGCATCAGGTAAATCTTCGACCGTTCCCACGGCGATTGATTCTGGATTACCCATATGGACATATCGGATGGCGTCCGAAACCGCGATTGCTTCGCCAGTAATACTCTCAACTTCCCCTGCCGTGAGACCGCAGCGCTTAGCCAATTCCGCAACCTGCCATTCATACCAGTCAAAATCACCGAGATTAATCCTGACGTTAGCTTCTTGGCGCAGTTCACGGTAGTTCTCGAGCGGTATCTGTCCAGACTTCAAGAATGGGGTTGCCACATCCGTCGACATCTTCATCCGGAGCAAACCTCCGACAATCTCGCTCCACAGGACAGCACGGCCAACTACCTTAATGATCGGCTCAATGCCATTTGCGATTCGCAACAGCAGCCGAGCCGCGAACTCAGCCGCGTCGCTCGCATCAATTGGTAGTAGAGTCGCTAGTACGGCGCGAGCGCCGCAGGCGAGGAAGCCGTTCGCAGCACTGTTGTGATTGCGATCCGCCCCATGAGTGTCGCACGCACTAAGAATTATGATTGGCGGCACACGAATGTCGCCGCGCTGGTCCCAGATGTCGACTGGTTTGCCGGCGATCATCAGAGTGCCCAAGGAGACATCGCCATTGGGATGCTCACCATGACCGTCGAAAATCATTACATGACCATCGAAACGGGCAAGCGCTTCGCGGAATTCCTCGAGCGATCCCACCGGCACGATTTTCAGGGAAAGATTTCCCTCCCACATCGGCGCCATGCGGCGCAGCCGATCAATGAGCAGCGTACGAATGCGATCTTTCGCCTCATATGAGGTGACAACAAGGACACGGCGAAGGTCTGCGGGTCGCAATCGGATTGGGCGATGCAGGAACATCTGCATCGCCATCAGATTTCCCGGCGTCGCCCCGACGCGAGAGACATCGTATCGAATCCCCAGCGGAAGGCCCCGAACGGGAAGCCATTCCAGTGGCGCATCGCTGACAAGTTTGATGCCTGTCGGGCCAGCACGTTCAATTAGTACCATGGCATCGTCACTCACCGCGGATCGAAGCCGAGCTTGGACCGTATCTAGTAGTCGCTTCATCCGTGGTGGACGTCGCTGTGCGGCCGAGCGGGCGTGATTGCCAAAAGCAGCGATAGTTCCGAAGGCGCGGTTGATGGCGGGCGGCATGCGGATCGTCGCCGACACCGTCGAGGCTGCCCGCAGCGCGATCAGGTGCGCGTAGATCGACAATTCCTGTCGCCGCAACTGAAAGGCGCCGAGTGCAATTGGGCTGGCAGCAAGCCGATCCTGCACGCCTTCATCCATCGGCACGAGAAAACCACGTTGCCGCCGTAACATTAATTGGACGTCATAGATCGCGCGGGCATCGGCGTCTCTCAACTTGCCAAGCGGCCGGGCGGTTGTCGCGCGGTTTTCCGCCGGAGCATGGAGGATCAACGAGGGCCAGCGCGGAAAGAGAACGTCGGAGAGCATCGCCGGGATTGTGTCGCGAAGATCGAGAATCGTGCGCGCACTCTCAGCCATGGCGGGCGCATAATCGGACTCATCATCGGCATGAAACGAGCCTTCCGCACGGTATTGATAGCCTAGCGATTCGGCGACAACGTGGTTGGGAAAAGTCATTGGATGAGACTTACGAAATACGGGAAGGATCTCTGCCTCGAACGGCCGCCATTGATTAAGGAGTGCGCGATAGGGTGATAAATTTGCGCCGGGCAGGCCTAATGCGAGCCGGTCGAGCGTGGCTAGGACGTGACTGCGCACGGCATCCTGATTGATCTCGTGAAGCGCTATGGCGCCGGGCAAGCCGTGCCGACTGACGTGGAGTGGCGGCAGATGGAGGTGTGTCAGTGAAGCTATGGTGTTTGCAGTATCCGCATTCTCACTGAAAATGACCCAGAACGGACGCTGAGGTCCGATCGGCAATTCGCGAAGCGTAGACGTATTCAGTATCATCCATCGCCAGGAACCGGCGCCCGACATGCGGCGGGCCATTCTGCCCTGCTTCGGTTGGGCGGGGTCTTCCAAGTCGATCGGTAGCATGGTCAGCGCATGAAGCGCAGGTGGCATTCCCAGCAATCCTCGCGCATATCCTTGGAAAAAGGTGACGTCCTCGAGACCGCTGTCCGGAATGCAGAAGACGTAATGGATATCGGTATCGATCGGATCGTGACCGAAGCCAGTTTTTAGTGAATTCTCAGGATTGGCCATAAGCTGCATCAAATAGGCTGGCTTGTTGTAGGCAGCCAACCTTTGGTTCGGGGCTCGCTTACTAACGCGCTATGTGCAATCGCCCCACCTTGTCCGCGTTCATTTCGGTGAACCACATGTTGCCGTCGGGGCCGCGGACGATTCGGTGCATGACGGTATCGCGGGTCGAGACCGGGTTGAAGGTGATGCCGTTGCCAGTCTGGCCGCCCTGCAGGACCTTTCGGTCGATGCGGACGATCGAGTCCGCGACGTTCGGGTCGGGCGTCTTGTGAGGCATATATTGCTGGGTCCAAAGATTGCCTTCGGAGTCGAAGGCCAGGCCGGCGAGGATCAGGCGGGGATCGGAGCGGGGGATGGCGAACTCGGTGATCCTGCCGTCCATCCCGATCCGGGCGACCTTGCTTCCGGCTTCCTCGCTGAACCACATCGCGCCGTCGGGGCCGGGCACGATGGCGATCGGGCGGCTGTTCTCGGTGGGGATGACGAACTCGGTGACGACGCCTTCGGGCGTCACGCGGGCGATCTTGCTGGCCGCGAGCATGGTGACCCACATGTTCCCGTCGGGCCCGGCCTTGATGTAGATCGGAAGGCTGTCCGGGGAGGAGAGGGGGAAGGTGGTGACCTTGCCGTCGGGATCGATGCGGCCGACGACGCCCGCGGTCTTGCCGGTGAACCAGATCGTCCTGCCGTCCGGGCCTACTCCGAGGCCGTGGGGCTGCGGGTTGTTCGGCTGGGGGCATTTCGGGCAGTCGATCGCGACCGAATGTTCGGCGAGCTTCCTGCCGTCCTTGTCGAGCATCAGGATCGTGCCGGCGAATTCGAGGGTCACCCAGAGGCGCCCGGCCGAATCGAAGACGATTCCGTGGGGGCCGCTTCGCGCCGTCATGGGGATGAAGCGGGCCTGGCCGGCGCTCGTCAGCCGGACCAGGCTGTCGTGCATCTGGCCGGTGACCCACATGTCTCCGTCGCGCTTTTCGTCCCAGGTGATCTCGTGAGTCGACCCGTCGTGCGGCACGCCGTCGCCGTGCGGGGTCGAAAGCTGCGGGTGTGCGGCGGCGGACGCGGGGGCCGGATAAGCGAGCGCGAACTCGGTGACGGTTCCGGACGGGTCGGCCGGATCGGGCCCGCTGCCCCCGGTGCAGGCCGATACGAGCAGCAGCGCCGTGGCGGCGGCCGCCCAGCCCATCGAGCGCTTTGCGAACCATGACATCGGCCGTCCCCCCATACCCACGTCACCCCATCGGGAGCTTCGGTCAGTCGGGAGGCGATTGCAAGGCGCGCGGCCGGGTAGAAGGCGAATGCCCCCATCCCCGGCCGATTGCTACCGTAAGCTGGCCTTCTCCTCACGGAGAAGGCCGAGGCGGTCAGGCGGCCTTGAGGTTCACGGCCGAGCTCTTGCCGTCCTTGCCCTTCTCGAGGTCGTAGCTGATGCGCTCGTCCTTGTTCAGGCCGGGAAGGCCGGCGGCCTCGACCGCGCTGACGTGGACGAAGGCGTCGGGGCCGCCATTGTCGTCGGAGACGAATCCGTAGCCGCGATCGTAATTGAAGAATTTGACTGTGCCGGTGGTCATGGCCTGTTCCTTGATCTGGAGTGGATGTCCGCGCGGCGAAGGGCGCCGGCGTGAGCCATGAAGCGTGAATGGAAGATCGGCGCACGAGGCGCGTCAATTTCCGTCGCAGGCGAAATGTGCACTGCCCATATAGGGAATGAACCGCCGATATTCCACTTTCGCCGGATCGAGCCGATCGGCGGGCGCCGCATTCGCCGCGATCAGCCGCTCTCTTCCTTGCCGTCGGCCTTCGCCGAGCGGCCGCGCGCCGCGGCGGCGAGGGCCGCATATTTGCCGGCGAGCGTGCGATGGACCCGGGCGCTCGCTTCATCGCGCGCATTCGCCGCGGCCCGCTCCTCCTCTTCCGAGCGCCGCGCGAAATAGAGATCGTCCGTTTCCGCGGCAAACAAAGGTGTCGGCTGAATCGCGGGACGAAGCATCGGTCGTTCCATCCCTGGTTCCCTTGTCGTTTCGGCGAAGGCTCGTTGCGGCATCGTCATGGCCAAGCCACTGTAAACAGGGACGCATAGCCTGGAATATCAGGGAATGTACCGATCCCGCCAAAATCCGGTCTGGAGGCCGATGATGCCAAAGCCGGCGGGCCCAAACGACAAGTGCCCGGACATCGCTGCCCGGGCACCCGCGTGACGATCGAGTCGTCAGCCCCCTTGTAGAACGCCTCGGCCCGCGCGCATCTCCACCTCGCCTGGAGCTGCGGGGCCGAAGCCTCCCCGAACCGAGGCCTAGGCCAATCGTTCGTGGAGCGGGAGGCTAGGCAAGGTCCGGAGGCTTGTCACGGCTCATGAACGGGCGGCCAACACTTTGCGGCGAAACTGTGTCGAAAGCGCCACAGGCGTTGCAGTTTCGACTACAAGTGTCATCGATAAGTGGCGGAGGCGAAACGAGATTTTCCACGCCCAATTTCGTGATTGCGACGTGTGGGCTGATCCGGAGGGAGCAATCACTGGCCTCGCCGGAGGCAGCGTAGCTGGACTGGTTCGCCGCTACACTCCTCGCACTGACGATGGCGGGGGATGGCCGCGTCGCGCTCGCGGCCCGTACGGGAGGCCGGTTGCCTTGGGTCTGTGCCGCCCGTAGAGGTCTGCCTCCTCTCGTTCCGGACCCAAGCCGCCCGATGCGCCTCTCCAACTATTTCCTGCCCGTCACCAAGGAGACGCCTGCCGACGCGCAGATCGTCAGCCACAAGCTGATGCTTCGCGCCGGGCTGGTGCGGCAGACCGCGGCCGGGATCTATGCCTGGCTTCCGCTCGGATTCCGGGTCCTCAAGAAGATCGAGCAGATCGTCCGCGAGGAGCAGGACCGGGCCGGAGCGGTCGAGCTGCTGATGCCGACGCTCCAGTCCGCCGATCTCTGGCGCCAGTCGGGCCGCTACGACGCCTATGGGCCGGAAATGCTCCGGATCACCGACCGGCACGAGCGCGACATGCTCTACGGACCGACCAACGAGGAGATGATCACCGCAATCTTCCGCGACGCGGCCAAGAGCTATCGCGACCTTCCGCGGACTCTCTACCATATCCAGTGGAAGTTCCGGGACGAGGTGCGGCCGCGCTTCGGAGTGATGCGCGGCCGCGAGTTCCTGATGAAGGACGCTTATTCGTTCGACCTGGACGAGGCGGGCGCTCGGCACAGCTACAACCGCATGTTCCTGGCCTATCTGCGCACCTTCGCCCGGATGGGGCTGAGGGCGATCCCGATGCAGGCCGATACCGGGCCGATCGGCGGCGACCTCAGCCACGAATTCATCATCCTGGCGCCGTCGGGCGAGAGCGAGGTCTTTTACCACAAGGCGTGGGAGGAGATACGCTCGGCCGAGAGCCTGCAGGTGGATTCGAACGATTCCGAGGCTCTGCGAGGCTTCGTCGGCACGCTGACCGCCGATTATGCCGCGACCGACGAGAAGAGGGACGAGGCGCGCGAGGCCGAGGCCGGCGCGGACCTTCGCCAGTCGCGCGGAATCGAGGTCGGGCACATCTTCTATTTCGGGACCAAATATTCGGAATCGATGGGGATGAGCGTCCAGACCAAAGACGGCGGGCAGGTCCATCCCCAGATGGGGAGCTACGGGATCGGCGTGTCGCGGCTGGTCGGGGCGATCATCGAGGCGAGCCATGACGAGGCCGGGATCGTCTGGCCGGAGAGCGTCGCGCCGTTCCGCGTCGGTCTGATCAACATGCGCGCCGACGACGAGGCCTGCGCAAAGGCGGCGGATGACATCTATGCCAGGCTCCAGGCCGCCGGGGTCGAGGTGCTCTATGACGACCGGGACGAAAGGGGCGGGGCCAAGTTCGCGACGATGGACGTGATCGGCCTGCCCTGGCAGCTCATCGTCGGACCCAAGGGTCTGGAGAAGGGCGTGGTCGAGCTCAAGCGGCGGGCGAGCGGCGAGCGGGAGGAGCTGAGCGTCGAGAGCGCGCTGGCGAGGCTGACCGCGTGAGTTCGCCTTCCGTCACATTTTTCGTCACCCCAGCGCAGGCTGGGGTCCAAGCGGCCTCAGCGACCTGCCCGGATTCGGCTTGGATCCCAGCATTCGCTGGGATGACGGCAGATTTCGAGGTGAGTTCGTGCCCTCACCCCCCCATCGCTGAAGCGATGGGTCCCCCCCTCTCCCGAAATGGGAGAGGGATTTGATCCTCTCCCGTTACGAGCGGATGATCGCCCGGCGCTATCTGCTGCCGGGGCGGGGCGAGGCGTTCATCTTCCTGGTGGCGGCGATCTCGCTGATCGCGGTGGCGCTGGGGGTGGCGGCGCTGATCGTGGTGATGAGCGTGATGAACGGCTTCCGGGCGGAGCTGTTCGACAAGATCGTCGGCCTCAACGGCCATGCCGTGATCCAGCCCTATGGCGGGCAGATGCAGGACTGGCGCGAGATCGCGCGCGAGGCCCGGGCGACTCCCGGCGTGACCGACGCCGTGCCCTTGATCGAGCAGCCGCTGATGGCGAGCTATGGCGGGCGGGTCGAGGGCGTTCTGCTCCGCGGGATGCAGCGCCAGGACATCCTTCGAAACCAGACGCTTCAGGGCAAGGTGCTTCAAGGCTCGCTCGAATCGCTGGAGCCGGGGTCGGGCAAGGTCGCGATCGGGGTTCGGCTGGCCGAGGCTCTCGGCGCCCAGGTCGGCGGCCAGATCAGCCTGATCAGCCCGGACGGGCGGACGACTCCGTTCGGAACGGTGCCGAGGATCGTATCCTACGACGTCGCGGCGATCTTCGAGGTCGGAGTCTATGATTACGACAAGGCCTTCGTGATCCTTCCGATCGAGGACGCGCAGACCCTCCTGATGCTCGGCGATTCGGTGCAGATGGTCGAGGTCCAGACCGTCGCCCCCGACCGGGTCGGCGAGATATTGGCGCCGCTCGCCCAGAAAGTGTCGTCGAAGGCGACCATCGCCAACTGGCAGTCGATGAATGCGAGCCTGTTCGAGGCGCTCCAGGTCGAGCGGGTGGTGATGTTCGTCGTGCTCTCGATCATCATCCTGGTCGCGGCCTTCAACATCCTGTCCTCGCTGATCATGCTGGTGCGCGCCAAGACCCGCGACATCGCGATCCTTCGGACCATGGGCGCGACCCGGCGCGGGCTTCTCAAGGTGTTCATGACCGTGGGGCTGACGATCGGCATATTGGGCATAGCGCTCGGGCTTCTGCTCGGCGCGGTTGCGCTCTACTTCCGCCAGGGCGTGGTCAATTTCTTCCAGGCGGTGACCGGCCAGAATCTGTGGGATCCGACCATCCGCTTCCTCACCGAGCTTCCGGCCAAGACCGATCCGTTCGAGGTGGTGGCGATCGTTCTCATGGCGCTTCTGCTGTGCTTCCTCGCAACCCTCTATCCGGCCTGGCGCGCGGCGAGCACCGATCCGGTGCAGGTGCTGAGATATGAGTAGGAATCGCGGCAAGGATTGCCTTCACTCCCTCCCCCTCGATGGGGGAGGGCGGGGGTGGGGGTGGCCTTCGAGACCCCTCAGCCTCTCGACGAGCTCCACCCCCACCCAACCCTCCCCCATCGAGGGGGAGGGCTTCAGAGGCGCCGAGCGATGAGTGCGACCGCGGAATTGCCGGACACCCGCTCAGCTGCCGCGGCGCCGCCAGTCCTCGCCGTCCGGGGGCTGAAGCGCAGCTTCAGGCAGGGCGGAGTGACGATCGAGGTGCTTCGCGGCGTCGATCTCGACGTGGGGCCCGGTGAGATCGTCGCCTTGCTCGGACCGTCGGGATCGGGGAAGTCGACCCTGCTTCAGGCCGTGGGATTGCTCGAGGGCGGATTCGAAGGGTCGATCAGGCTGGCCGGAGAGGAAGCGGCGACGCTCGACAGCGCCGGGCGCACCCGCGTTCGGCGCGACGCGCTGGGCTTCGTCTATCAATTCCACCATCTTCTGCCCGACTTCACCGCGGCGGAGAATGTGATCATCCCGCAGCTGATCAAGGACGCGACGCGCTCGGAGGCGGTCGAGCGGGCGACCAGCCTGCTCGGGGCGCTCGGCCTCGAGCAGAGGCTGAGCCACCGCCCGAGCCAGCTTTCCGGAGGCGAGCAGCAGCGGGTGGCGGTCGCCCGGGCGCTCGCCAACCAGCCTTTGCTGGTGCTCGCCGACGAGCCGACCGGCAATCTGGACGAGGCCACGGCCGACATCGTCTTCGCCGAATTCCTGAAGCTGGTCCGGGGCGAGGGCAGCGCCGCTCTGGTCGCGACCCACAATGAGCGGATCGCCGCCAAGATGGACCGGGTGCTCCGGCTTCACGAGGGCGTGATCGAGTGAACGCCGAAGCCGCCCCGCGCCCGCGCCGGCGCTGGTGGCTGCGCTGGCCGGTATTGGCGGCCGTTCTTTTCGTCGGGCTGATCCCGCTCGGCCTGATCCTCGGGCGCGCCGCCGGCTACAAGCCATTCCATATTCCGGCGGAGGCGATGGAGCCCACGCTCAAGAAGGGCGACCGAATCATCGCTTTGATGCGCGCGCCGGCCGAGCTCAAGCGCGGCGACCTGATCCTGTTCGACGGTCCCGACGGCAGCCTCTATTTAAAGCGGCTCGCCGGCCTGCCCGGCGACCGGATCGCGATGGACCAGGGAATCGTCGTCGTGAACGGCAGGCGCGTCGAGCAGGAGCTCACGGGCGAAGGGCTGGTCGAGAACGGCCCGTTCAGGGAGAAAGCGCAGATCCTGACCGAGCGCTTCGACGGCGAGGCGAAACCGCACAGGATCTTCGACACGGGCTTCATCCCCAATCTCGACGATTTCGAGGAAATGCTCGTGGCGCCGGGCCATGTCTTCCTGCTCGGCGACAATCGCGACGTGAGCGCCGACAGCCGGGTCAGCCCGGAGAACATGGGGCTTGGCCAGGTGCCGATCTCCAGCATCCGGGGCAAGGCGCTGTTCCACAGCTGGGGATCGAGCAGGGGGCTGGGAGAGCCGGTGCACTGACCGGAATTTGCCCGGGGCGTGCAAAGATGCGGCCGGTCGTGCGTTGGCACGGCCATGATCGAACCGAAACGACCCGAAAAGACGCGAATCGCCGGCCTGCCGCTGCTCGCCGCCATGGCCCTGCTTGCAACCGGCGCCTGCGACTGGATGCAGAAGAAGGACGGGCCGGCGGCGAAGAGCGAGAAGCAGATCGCCGAGGAGAGGCGAGAGCGGATCCGCAAGGCCTGCGCATCGGAGGCGACCTATGTCAGGCTGAAGGAGCTCGTGTTCGACGAGGCCGCCAGGATCCGCAATTCGGACCCGCGAAACCTCGATCCGCTCGCCGCCGGCTCGGTGGTCCGGATGGAGAAGCCGCTGGTCAAGAGCAGGGACGAGGATCTGAACGTGACGGTCTGCACCGGCACCTTTTTCCTGGAGCTTCCGCCCGGCGCGGAGAACGTCTTCGACGGCAAGCGCAGGCTCTCGGCGGAGGTCGAATATGCTGCCCAGGCGGCCGCCGACGGGAGCGGAATGGTCTATCAGATGGACGGCGCCGAGCCGATCATCTACCGGCTGGCCGCCTTCGGAATGAGCGACCGGCCGATGCCGAAGATTGTCGCGGTCGCCCCGCCAAGTCCATCGCCGAGCCTTCCTTCGGAGCCGGCGCCCACCGAGGCCATGCCCGCCCCGGCCGAGGCGCCCGACAGGGCGAAGGCGCATCCGGTTCCGGCTCCGGATCCGGCGGCGGGCGGCGCCCGGCCCAGCTTCAACTGCCGATATGCCAGGACCGCGACCGAAAGGAAGGTGTGCGCCTCGCCTTCGCTGGCGGCGAAGGACAGGGCCATGGCCTCGCTCTATTACGATCTGATGGCGAGCGCGGATCCGTCCGTGCGAAGGCATTTGCGGCGCAGCCGCGACGCCTTTCTCGCCCGCCGGGAGCGGTGCGGAAGCGAGGAATGCGTCGCCGCGGCCTATGACGCCCGGAGCGCGGAGATCAGGCGGATCGCGGCCGGCGATTAAGGGTCCGGATCCTAGTTGTGGAAAAGTAGCGCCGAATCGCTTTCCGGGGCGCGTTAGAGACCCCATAAGCAAGGCGATGGCCGCGCCCTACGTACCGCTTCGGATCTTCTCCTCCTACACGATGCTCGAAGGGGCGATCGAGCCGGCGGCAATCGCCAAACATGCCAAGAGGCTCGACTTTCCGGCCGCAGCGGTCACCGACCGCAACGGCCTCTACGCGGTCATGCCCTTCACCGACGCCTGCGCCAAGGAAGGCGTCCAGCCTATCGTCGGCGCGCTTCTCGCGGTGGCGCGGCCCGGGCCGGTCGATCCGCCTTTGCTCGACTGGCTCGCGCTCTATGCGCAGAACGAGGCCGGCTATCACAATCTGTGCACTTTGGTGTCGGCCGCGCATCTCGGGCGCCCCGTCCATGAGGAGCCGCACGTCCGCCTCGACTCGCTCGAAGGGCGGACCGAGGGGCTGATCGCCCTGACCGGTGGCGGGGAGGGCGCTCTTGCCCGACTTCTCGCCGCCGAGCAGGACAAGGCCGCGGGCGAGATCGCCGACCGGCTTCAGGCCCTGTTCCCGGGGCGGCTCTATGTCGAGCTCAGCCGGCGCGGCGACGGAATCGAGCGCGATTCCGAAGCGAAGCTGATCGAACTGGCCTATGCGCGCGATCTGCCGCTCGTCGCGACCAATCCGGCTTCCTATTCCGAGCCTCATTTCCACGAGGCCCATGACGCGATGCTGTGCATCGCCCAGTCGAGCCAGGTCGACCGCGACGACCGGGTCAAATCCTCGCCCCAGGCCTGGATCAAGCCCGCCGCCGACATGCGCAGGCTGTTCGCCGATCTGCCCGAGGCGATCGAGAATAGTAGCGTGGTCGCGCGCCGCTGCGCGTTCGGAGCGCCCAAGCGCAAGCCGATCCTTCCGAGCATCGCGGGCGACACCGACGCCGAGGCCGAGCAGCTCCGCCGCGACGCGCGCGAGGGGCTGGAGACGAGGCTCGCCGCCTATGACGGGCTCGGCGAGGAGGAACGAAAGTCCTATTTCGACCGGCTCGACTACGAGGTCGACATCATCGCCGGGATGGGATTCCCCGGCTATTTCCTGATCGTCGCCGACTTCATCAAATGGGCGAAGGAGAATGGGATTCCGGTCGGGCCCGGCCGCGGATCGGGCGCCGGCTCCGTCGTCGCCTGGTCTCTCACCATCACCGATCTCGATCCGATCCGGCTCGGCCTTCTGTTCGAGCGGTTCCTGAACCCCGAGCGCGTGTCGATGCCGGACTTCGACATCGATTTCTGCGAAACGCGGCGCGGCGAGGTGATCCGCTACGTCCAGCAGCGCTACGGCGCGGACAAGGTCGCCCAGATCATCACCTTCGGAAAGCTGAAGGCGAGGGCGGTTCTCAAGGATACCGGCCGGGTGCTCCAGATGCCCTACGGCCAGGTCGACCGGCTGGCCAAGGCGATCCCCAACCATCCGACCGACCCCTGGACCCTCGAGCGGGCGCTGAACGGGGTCACCGAGCTCGCCGCCGAATATAAGAGCGACAGCCGGGTAAGGCGGCTGTTCGACCTGGCGATGAAGCTCGAGGGCCTCCCGCGCCACGCATCGACCCATGCCGCGGGCGTGGTGATCGGCGACCGGCCGCTCGACAAACTGGTTCCGCTTTATCGCGATCCGCGCTCGGACATGCCGGTCACCCAGTTCGACATGAAATATGTCGAGGCGGCCGGGCTGGTGAAGTTCGACTTCCTAGGCCTCAAGACTCTCTCGGTCCTTCGAAAGGCGGTCGAGATGCTCGCCGACCGGGGAGTCGACGTCGATCTCGACCGGATCCCCTGGGACGATCCGGAGGTCTACAAATTCCTCCAGCGCGGCGAGACGGTCGGGGTCTTCCAGCTCGAATCGGAGGGCATGCGGCGCACCCTGGCGGCGGTGAAGCCGGACAATTTCGGCGACATCATCGCCCTCGTCTCGCTCTACCGGCCAGGGCCGATGGACAATATTCCGATGTTCGGCGCCCGCAAGAACGGCCGCGAGCCGATCGTCTATCCCCATCCGATGCTCGAGGACGTGCTGAAGGAGACGTACGGAATCTTCGTCTACCAAGAGCAGGTGATGGAGGCGGCCAAGGTTCTCGCCGGCTACAGCCTCGGTGAGGCCGACCTTCTCCGCCGGGCAATGGGCAAGAAGATCAAGTCCGAGATGGACGCCCAGCGCGAGCGATTCGTCACCGGCTGCGCCGCCAACGAAATCGCCCGGCCCAAGGCGAACGAGCTTTTCGACTTGATCGACAAGTTCGCAGGCTACGGTTTCAACAAGAGCCACGCCGCCGCCTATGCCCTGGTCGCCTACCAGACCGCATGGCTGAAGGCGCACCATCCGGTCGAATTCTACGCGGCCTCGATGTGCTTCGACATGACCCAGACCGACAAGCTGGCGATCTTCGTCGACGACATGCGGCGGATGGGCACGATCTGCCTTCCGCCCTGCGTCAACGCCAGCGAGGCCGAGTTCAGCGTCGAGGACATTGAGACCGGCCATGCCGTCCGCTACGCGCTCGGAGCGCTGAAGGGCGTCGGCGAAAAGGCGATGGAGAGCCTGGTGGCGGAGCGTACGGCGCACGGCCCGTTCGCGAACCTCGAGGAATTCGCGGCCCGGGTCGATCCGCAGCTCCTGAACCGGAGGCAGATCGAGAGCCTCGCCGGCGGCGGCGCCTTCGACTCGCTCGCGCCGAGCCGGGCCGCGGTCCATGCCGCGGCCGAGACGATCCTCGCGGTCGCCTCGAGCGCCGCGGACGCCCGGACCAGCGGCCAGCACGGCCTGTTCGGCGAGGGCAAGTCGAACGTCGTCCCGATCCGGATGCCGGCGGGCTCGGTCTGGACCCTGGCCCAGCGCATGGCCGCCGAGAAGGAGGCGTTCGGCTTCTATTTCTCGGCGCATCCGGTCGACCGCTACCGCCACCTCGCCGAAGCGCATGGCGCGAAGAATTATGCCGAATTGGGCGCGATGCCGATGCCGGGCGACGGCGGGCGGATCGGCGCGGTGATGGCCGGCCTGGTCGAGGACACGCGGTGGCGGACCTCGGCGCGCGGACGGCGCTACCTGATCGCGACCATGTCGGATTCGTCGGGGCAATATATGGCGACCGTCTTCGACGACGAGACCGCGGCTCGGGTCGAGGAGGCGGCCAAGAGCGGTGCATGCGCGCTACTGACGGTCGAGCTCGACAAGAGGCCGGGCGAGGAGGCGCCGAGGGTGACGGTGCGATCGCTCCAGCCGTTCGAAAGCCTGTCGCGGCGGACCAAGCTGAGGCTCGACGTCGAGCTCGAGGACGAGGAGGCGGTCCGGCGCCTCGCGGCCGAGGTCGCCGGCGACCATGGTGGAAGCGGCGAGCTTCGCCTTCGGCTGAGAATGAGCGGGGGCGAGGCGGACGTGGTGGTCGGCCGCGACTTCCTCCTCGACGCCGAGATGACCGCGCGGGTCGAGCGCGTGGACGGAGTTCGGAGCGCGACCCTGTCGGTCGTCCCGCAGCCGAGGCTGGCGCTGGTTTCCTGAACCCCGGGGACAGGCCCTGCATCCGACGACCTCTCTCCCGGCGTAGAGCCGGAAACATCCTTCCTTTTTTCGCTCGACAGGAAGGCGAAGAGATTACAGCGTCGCCGGGCGGGATGAGTGAGGAGGATCGAATGCTCGGGGGCATGCAGGACTGGCCGCTCAGGATCACCCGAATCCTGGATCATGCGGCGCGCGAGCACGGCACGCGCGAGCTGGTTTCGCTCTATGCCGGCGGCAACACCGTCCGCACCGATTGGGCCGGAATCCACCGCGACTCGCGAAAGCTCGCCCAGGCGCTCGAGCGGCTGGGAATGCGGCCCGGCGACCGCATCGGCACTCTGGCGATGAACCACAGCCGCCATGTCGTCGCCTGGTACGGCACGATCGGAATGGGCGGAGTCATCCACACCGTGAACCCGCGCCTGTTCGACGAGCAGCTCGTCTACATCATCAACCATGCCGAGGATCGGATCGTCTTCCACGATGCTGCTCTCGCGCCGCTCGTCGAGCGGCTGAAGCCGCGCCTAACCGGCGTCGAGCATTTCATTTGCTTCGACTCGGGCGAGTTCGACTCACTGATCGACGCCGAGGACGGCGACTATGAGTGGGTCGAGGGCGGCGAGCGCGACCCGGCGATGCTCTGCTACACCAGCGGCACCACCGGAAATCCCAAGGGCGTGCTCTACGAGCATCGATCGACCGTCATCCATGCCATGGTCCAGATGAGCCCCGACATCTTCGACCTCAGCGCGCGCGCCGTCGTCCTTCCGGTGGTGCCGATGTTCCACGCCGGCGGCTGGGCCCTGCCTTTCTCGACGGCGATGGCCGGAGGGAAGATGGTCTTTTCGACCGATTACACGCCCAAGGTCATGTGCGACCTGATCCGGGGCGAGGGCGTGACCCACACGGCCGGAGTGCCGACCGTCTGGCTCGCCCTGGTCAATTACGTCGACTCGGCCGGCACGGACCTCGGCAGGCTGACGACCGTCCATATCGGCGGATCGGCGGCGCCGCGCGCGATGATCGAATGGTTCACCGACCGCGACATCCGAGTCGGCCACGCCTGGGGCATGACCGAGATGTCGCCGCTTGGAACCGTCGGCGCCGGCGGCGGCGACTGGGACGAGATGAGCCGCGAGCAGCGGGTCGACCTTCTGTGCAAGCAGGGCAGGGTTCCGTTCGGGGTCGAGCTTCGCACGGTGGACGAGGAAGGGAACGTCCTTCCGCGCGACGGCAAGTCGTCCGGCCGGCTCCAGACCCGGGGCCCCTGGATCATCCGCCAATATTTCCAGGACGAGCAAGGCGACGTGATCGACGAGGACGGCTGGTTCGACACGGGCGACGTCGCCATCCTCCACCCCGACGGAGTCCTCCAGATCACCGACCGCTCGAAGGACGTGATCAAGTCGGGGGGCGAATGGATCAGCTCGATCGACCTGGAAAATGCGGCCGTGGGCTGCCGCGGAGTCGCCGAGGCCGCGGCGGTCGGCGTCAAGCATCCGAAATGGGACGAAAGGCCGCTGCTCCTCGTCGTGAAGAAGGAAGGGTCGGACGTGACTCCGCAGGCGATCCTCGACCATCTCGAAGCCCATGTCGCGAAATGGTGGCTCCCGGACGAGATCCTCTTCGTCGATTCGCTGCCCCACACGGCGACGGGCAAGCTGCTCAAGACCGCGCTGAGGGAGCAGTATAAAAACTACACGCTGCAAAGCGTGGCCTAAGGCTCCCCTCCCTGAATACAGGGAGGGGCAGGGGGTGGGTGAGCATCCACCGGCAATGCCTTTTCGAGTAGAAACCCACCCCTAACCCCTCCCTGGACTCAGGGAGGGGAATATGCGGCTAGAGCAGCCTCAGCTGCGGGCCCTGGGGCGGGACGAACAGGTCGGTGCGCAGCCTGAACTTGGTCTGGTTGAGGCCGTGCTTCCTCACCGCGATGTCGAAGCGGGTGCGCATGAGGTCGGCCCAGGGGCCCGAGCCCTGCATCCGGCTGAACCAGTTCGGATCGTTGTCCCGCCCGCCGCGGAGCGAGCGGATGATGCTCATCACCTTGCCGGCTCGGTCGGGATAATGTTCGTCGAGCCAGGCGCGAAACAGGGGCGCGACCTCGTAGGGAAGGCGAACGGGCAGGAAGAAGGTGCCGACGGCGCCGGCTTCGGCGGCCGCCTCGACGATATGCTCGACCTCATGGTCGGTGATCGCCGGGATGACCGGGGCGATCGCGACATGGGCCGGGATCCCCGCCTCAGTCAGCGCCCTGACCGCGGCGAGGCGCTTTCGCGGCGCCGGCGCGCGAGGCTCGAGGGTCCGGGCGATCTCCGGCGTGAGCGAGGTGATCGAGAGCGCGACCGAGGCCAGGCCGAGCTTGGCCATCGGCGCCAATATGTCGATGTCTCGGACGACCCGGTCCGACTTGGTGGTGATCGTGACCGGGTGGTTGGTCTCGGCCAGGACCTTGAGGACCGAGCGGGTGATCTCCCACTTGGCCTCGATCGGCTGGAACGGATCGGTGTTCGTGCCCATCGCCATCGGACGGACCCGGTAGCCGGGCTTCGCAAGCTCCTCGCGAAGCAGCTTGGCCGCGTCGGGCTTGGCGAACAGCCGGGTCTCGAAATCGAGGCCGGGGGAGAGATCGTGATAGGCGTGGGTCGGGCGCGCGAAGCAATAGATGCAGCCATGCTCGCAGCCGCGGTAGGGATTGATCGAGCGGTCGAAGCCGATGTCGGGCGAGCTGTTCCGGGCGATGATCGTCTTGGGCTTTTCCACCGTGACGGTCGTGCGAAGAGGGGGAGGACTGTCGTCGACCTCCTCGCGCGCGTCGAGCCAGTCGCCGTCGGCCTCGCGCACCTTCAGGTTGAAGCGGGTCGGCGTCCTGTTCTCCGGAGCGCCGCGGCCGTGATGGGCGTCGGGGCGGGGCATGAGCGGAATATGGGCGGGCAGGAGGAACAAAGCAAGAACTAATCCTCCCCGGGACGGGAGGGGGACCGGCCGAAGGCTGGTGGAGGGGGCCCTGTGCAGGTCTCGGCGCCCCCTCCACCGCGCTACGCGCGGTCCCCCTCCCTGTCCCGGGGAGGATCTTTACTTCGTCCCGTAGGCGAGGCCGTGGGCGGGTTGCTGGGGCTCGATCCGGACGGCGGCGGCGCCCGGGAGGCCGGGGAATTTGGGCCAGAGCCCCTGGGCGAGAGCGAGGCGGCTCGCGGAGCCCTTCTTCGCTTCCTCCTCGTAGATCCAGTAGTTGCGGAGCACGATCGGGACGTAGCCGCGGGTTTCCCAATAAGGGATCGATTCGATGTAGAGCAGGGGATCGGCGCGATCGATTCCAGGGCGCGTGTTCCACGCCGCGATCGGGACCGGGCCGGCATTGTAGGCCGCGATCACCTTGGGGAGCAGGCCCTGGGTCGCGCTGGAATCGCGAAGGCCCTCGATGAAGGACTGGCCAAATTCCATGTTCCGGGCCGGGTCGTTGAGCTGGCTTCGCTCGAACGGCTCGCCGCGGGCGCGGGCGATGTCGCCGGCGGTGCCGGGGCGGACCTGCATCAGGCCCTGCGCTCCGGCGGGGCTGACCACGTCGGTCCGGAAATTCGATTCCTGGAGCGCATGGGCGAAGACCAGGGACTGATCGACCCGCCAGCCGCGCGACGGGCGCCAGTCGGGCCGAGGATAGCGGGCGGCGAAGTTCACGCTGGCGCCGCGCGGGGCGTTGTGGGCGAGCCAGAACTGGGTCGAGGCGAGGTTGAGATCGGCGGCGAGGTGGACGAGCAAGTCGTGATCGGCGGTTCCGCCGATCCGGGCCTGATGGCGGATCAGGCGGTCGGCGAGCGCGGTCTCACCGATCTCGGCGAGGCCGATTGCGGCGCGCACATTCACCTTGTGGGCGATTCGCCGCCATTCGGAGTCGCCATAATCGTGAAGGCCGGCCGAGCCCGGCGCCCGAACTCCGAGCGCGCTCGCGGCGAGAAGGCCGTAGAAAGTCTCCTTCATCCGGGCCGCGGCGCGGAGCCGCGGCTGGACCCGTTCGGGATGGCCGCACATCGTGTCGGCCCGGGCCGCCCAATAATTGCCGGCGGCGATCAGTTCCACGTCGCCCGAGCGCGAGGCAACGGCGGCGAAGGCGTTTGAGGCCGCGGCGCAGTCGCGCTTGCGCCAGGAAGCGAGGCCCGAGACCCAGGCGCCGTGAACGGTCCATTCGCCGGTGCCGGAGCGGGCCTTTTCGGCGAGTCGGAGGGCGTTCTCATTGTCGCCCAGCAGATAATAGGACCATGCGATCCTCTGCTGGAATTCGGCTCGGGCGTCGCTGCTCAGGTCCATCTCGCGGGCCGAGAACAACGCCTCGGCCTCGGCCGGCTTGTCGTCGACGATCAGCGGCTGGACGATTCGGTCGAGATCGGCCGCCACCGAATCGCCCTTGATGCTCTGGGCGCGCGAGCGGCGCGGCTGGCTGCCCTGCCAGACCAGATTCTGCGTCTGCGGCATGGCGGGAAGCGAGCTCGCTCCGCGGGTCATGGCCATCCGGCCGATCTGCTCGGCCTGCGGCAGGTCCGGCGCCTGGGTGAGGAGGGCGAGAAGGGGCTCGAGCTCGACCTTGGGCGACCCCTTGGCGGTGTAGAGCTCGGCCCGGGCGACATGGAGCATCGGGCCGTCGCGCATCGAATCCATGCGCGCGGAAGCCTTTGCCCAGTCGCCGGCGCGGATCGCCGCGAAGATCTCGCGATAGGCGGTGCGCTCGGACGAGCTGAGCTCGGACGGAGTGCGGTCGGGGCTTCCGGCATCGGCAAGAGCCGGCGCCGCGGGAAGGGCGAAGCAGGCGGCGAACAGCAGGGCTCGGAGCTTTTTCATGATCTCACCTCTTCGATCAGCATCTGCAGATCGGCCCAGGCGCGCGCCTTGTGCGCCGGCTGGGACAGCAGAAAATCAGGCTTCATGGTTGCCAAAGCTTTAATCGGCCCGGCGTGGGTGGCGACCTCGTGCCAGCGGCCGCGCGCCTGGGCGACCCCGAGGCCGAGCATAGCCTTGGCGCAGGAATCGCCGAGCAGGAGCAATGCCTTCGGAGCGACGAGTCCGACCTGGTGACGGGCGAGATCGGCGCAGCGCCGCGCCGGCTCGCCCGAAAGCCGGCCATCGGGCGATCGAAGGCAGGACAAAGCGGCGAGATAGATGGAGCCTCGGTCCCGGCCGATGGCTGCGAGCATCCGGTCGAACAGCCGCCCGGCCTCGCCGGCCATGAGGACTCCCGCCGCGCAATCTTCTCCGGTCGGCATGTCGGCGAGGATCATCAGGCCCGAGGCGGGATCGCCGGAAGGACAGATGCGCGGAGCCGCCGGGGACGCGAAGGCGAGCCGGTCGGTGGTGGCGAGCCAGGCCTGGAACAGGCCGAGCTGTCCGGGAAGCTCCTCCTCGGGCTCGGCGAAGGCGGCGGGCGCCTCGGCGAGCGCGGCCGCTGCGGGCTCTCGCGCGGGCGTCGGGCGAAGCCAGTCGCGCGGCGTCTCGTCGACCAGAGTGTCCACTCCGGCCTCGCTCCACCACGACAGGATGCTCGAGGCATCCCCCGGCGACAATGGGCTTCCCCGCTCCATTCCGGCCTACTGAGTCAGGCCCGGCCGGGCTGGTCAACCGCAAATCTCTCTTCTATCTGCCAGACGTTGGCTGCTTGCGACGACAGGAACGAGCGGCGGGAGACGGAGCCGGAAATGACCGCGCGCGAGTCCATGGCCTATGATGTGGTGATCGTCGGCGCCGGGCCGGCCGGGCTCGCCGCCGCGATCCGCCTCAAGCAACTCGCCGGGGAAGCCGGGCGGGAGCTGAGCGTCTGCATCCTGGAGAAAGGCTCGGAGGTCGGAGCCCATATATTGTCGGGCGCGGTCGTCGATCCGCGAGCGCTGGACGAGCTTCTTCCGAACTGGCGCGAGCTCGACAGCCCGCTGACCTGCAGGGTCCGCGAGAATCTGCACTGGGTGCTGACCGCGAAGCGCAGATATTCGCTGCCTCACTTCATGATGCCGCCCTTCATGAGCAACAAGGGCACCTACACCGTCAGCCTCGGAAACCTCTGCCGCTGGCTCGCGGGCCAGGCCGAGGCGCTCGGGGTCGAAATCTTCCCGGGCTTCGCGGCCGCGGAGGTGCTGTTCAACGAGGACGGATCGGTGAAGGGCGTCGCCACCGGCGACATGGGAGTCGCGCGCGACGGCACCCACAAGCCCGACTACCAGCCGGGAATGGAGCTTCACGGCCGCTACACCTTCTTCGCCGAGGGCGCCCGGGGCCATCTCACCAAGGAATTGAAGCGGATCTTCGACCTCGAGGCCGAGAGCGAGCCGCAGGTCTACGGAATCGGCCTGAAGGAATTGTGGGACGTCGACCCGGACAAGCACCATCCGGGACGGGTGATCCACACCCAGGGCTGGCCGCTCGACGACGCCTGGGGCGGCGGCTTCCTCTACCATCAGGAAGCGGGGCAGGTGGCCCTGGGCTTCGTCGTCGCCCTCGATTACCGAAATCCCTATCTGTCGCCCTTCGAGGAGTTCCAGCGCTGGAAGCAGCATCCCGCGATCCGCGAGGTGCTGGAGGGCGGGCGGCGGGTGAGCTACGGCGCCCGGGCGATCAACGAGGGGGGCTGGCAGTCGGTGCCGAAGCTCGTCTTCCCGGGCGGGGCTCTGATCGGCTGCTCGGCCGGCTTCGTGAACGTGCCGCGGATCAAGGGCAGCCACACGGCGATGAAATCGGGCATGCTCGCCGCCGAGGCCGCTTATTCCGCGATCGCCGGACGCGAGGATTCGGGCGGCGATACCCTGACGGCCTATGAGGACAATCTGCGCTCGAGCTGGGTCGCGGACGAGCTCAAGGTCGTGAGAAATGCCGAGCCACTGGTCGCCAAATATGGCGGATTTGCCGGGACGATGCTGGCCGGAATCGACATGTGGATGCGGGTGCTGAAGATCGGCCTTCCGGTCACCATGCGCCATCATCGTGACAACGAGAGCCTTTGGCGCAAGGATATCGTCAAGCCGATCGCCTATCCCAAGCCCGACAACAGGATCAGCTTCGACCGGCTGACCTCCGTCTTCCTCTCCAACACCAACCACGAGGAAGACCAGCCGATCCATCTGACGCTCAAGAATCCCGACGTCCCGATCGAGGTGAATTTGGCGCTCTACGACGCGCCCGAGCAGCGTTATTGTCCGGCCGGGGTCTATGAGATCGTCGGCGCCGAGGAAGGCCGGCCGAGGCTCCAGATCAACGCCCAGAATTGCGTTCACTGCAAGACGTGCGACATCAAGGACCCGACCCAGAACATCAACTGGGTCGTTCCCGAAGGCGGAGGAGGTCCCAATTACCCGAACATGTAAGCTTCTCCTGCTGGCCTCGGCGGCTCTGGCGCCCCTCGCCGCGGCCCATGCCAGCGTCGACGAGCAGAGCGCTCTCGCCGCCTATGTGCGGGCCAGGCTGGCGGACAGCGTGGGCGCTTCGGACCAGGCGGTGCGCTCCTATGCGACGGCGCTTTCGCTTGCGCCCGGCAACGAGACCCTGGCGGCGCGAGCGCTCGATCAGGGGCTCGCGGCGGGCGACCGGCCGCTTGCGCTGGCGGCGGCGCGGGCGCTGGAGAAGAGCGGCAAGCTGAAGGTGGACGGGCGGCTGCTTCTGCTCTCCGAGGCATTGCGTACCCGCGACTGGAAGTCCGCGCGGCTCCAGGCCGACCGGATCGAGGAGGATGAGGTCTTCGCTTTCCTCGCGCCTTTGCTCCGCGCCTGGATCGCCCAGGGATCGGGAAAGGGCGATCCGCTCGCCTTGCTCGCCGACCTCAAGGACAATCCGCTCGCCGCCGCTTATGCGGGCGAGCAGAAGGCCTTGCTTCTCCTCGCCGAGGGCAGAAGCGAAGAGGGCGTCGCGGCCCTGGTCGAGGAGCTCGACGATGCCGGGGCGCGCGCGCCGCGGCTTCGAATCGCCGCCGCCGGACAGCTCGCGCGCAAGGGCGACCGCAAGAGGGCGCTGGCATTGCTCGAAGGCGATTCCGAGGCCCTGGTCGCGGCGCGCGCGGCGCTTTCTGCCGGCGGCCGGCTGAGAGGCGAGATCGGCTCGCCGTCTGCCGGAATCGCCGAATTGTTCGTCCGGATCGCGCTCGACCTCGAAAGCCAGGACGTGCCCACGCTCGCTCTGGATTTCGCCCGGCTCGCCACCTTCCTGGATTCCGGGAACAGCGAAACCTGGATCGTCACGAGCCAGCTTCTGGCCGGCGCCGGGCAGCACGAAGGAGCACTCGCGGCGCTCGACAGGGTTTCGGCCGGCGATCCGTTCGCCGGCTCGGCCGAGAATAGCCGGATCGACCTTCTGGTCGCCGCCGGCCGAACCGAGGAGGCGCTGACCCGCGCCAGGGCCGAGACGCAGGCCAGGCCGGATTCGGCTCCCGCATGGGCGAGGCTCGGCGATCTGCTGAGCCAGCTCGATCGGCCGGGCGACGCGGCCGACGCTTATGGCCGTTCGCTTGCCGCGATCCGCAGTGCGGAAGACGGCATTGACCACGCAATCGACGACACGTCGAGAACGGCTGCCAGCGTGCGAGAATGGCCTGTCTTGCTCCTTCAAGGAAGTGCGCTGATCGAGGCAGGACGCTGGGTAGAGGGAAGGAGCACGCTCCAGGCCGCTTACCAGCGCGCGCCGGAGCAGGCGATCGTCCTCAACTATCTCGGATACTCGCAGCTCGAGCGCCGCGAGAACGTCGCCGAGGCGGAAAGGCTGATCCGCGAGGCGAGCCGGCTCCAGCCCGACAATGCGGCGATCACCGATTCGCTTGGCTGGGCGCATTATCTGCGCGGCGACCTGCCCAAGGCGATCGAACTACTCGAACGGGCAAGCCGGGGTCAGCCGGCCGACGCCGCCATCAACGAGCATCTCGGCGACGCTTATTTCAAGGCGGGCCGGCGATTCGAGGCGCGCTACGCCTGGCAGGCCGCCCTGGTCCACGCCGAGGGGAAGGTCGCCAACCGGCTTCGAACCAAGGTGGACGGCGGGCTGACCGCGGAAACCGCCGCGCCCTGATGGACCGGCCAAGCGGCGCCGAAGAGGTCGCTTACGCCAAGATCAACCTCGCTTTGCACGTGCGGGGTCGGCGTCCCGACGGCTATCATCGGATCGAGACGATCTTCGCTTTCGCGGAGGAGGGCGATCTGCTTCGCGCGGAATCGGCGGACACGATCAGCCTGAAGGTAGAGGGCCCTTTCGCTACCGACATTCCCGATGGCGAGGAGAATCTGGTGCTGCGCGCTGCGCGCGCTCTCGCCAAGTGTGGAGAAGTCACCACAGGAGCCGCGCTGACCCTGTCCAAGCGGTTGCCCGTCGCTTCGGGCATCGGCGGCGGATCGGCCGATGCAGCGGCCGCTCTCCGGCTGCTCAATCGATTGTGGTACCTGGATTATAATGTCGAACTGCTCGCCGGGATTGCGGCCGATCTCGGCGCGGACGTTCCGGCTTGCGTCGCTTCCAGATCGGCGCTCGGGCGAGGCAAAGGGGACGAACTCGATCCGGTCGAGGCGGTCCCGGCCGGCACCCCGTTGCTTCTGGTGAATCCCGGCGTGAAGGTGGCGACGGCGGAGGTCTTCAAGCGCTGGAAAGGCGGGGACGGCGGGCCCTTGCCGCGGAACTGGCGCGAAGGACGCAACGACCTTCAGGCGCCGGCGGAGGCGATCGCTCCCGAAATCGGAGCGGTCCTGGAAATGCTGGCCCGGCAGCCCGGCGCGACCGTGGCACGAATGTCGGGATCGGGCGCGAGCTGCTTCGCCTTGTTCGGGAGCGAATCGGAGCGCGGCGTCGCGGCGGCGCGGATTCGGGCAGAGCATCCGGCCTGGTGGCAGCTCTCCAGCCGTATCAGGTGACCCGCGAGTCTCGTGCGGGGACAAGGGTTTAGCGCCCTTAACCATCGTGTCCCGCAGCTTTTCGTTATGGCACGCTCCTTGCCTCTGGGATCGCGGACGAGTCGAGGCAATGGCCGAGCGCCGGCGCCGACATTCGCTCACGGTCCCTTCCCTGGTGGTGCGGGGAAGGCGCCGTGGCTCCCAGTCGGGCCGGTCGCGCGTATGTGCGGCCGGCCCTTTTTTCGCTGACAAAGCGCCGGGACGGCGGCATGCCGGTGGCATGTTCGCCCTCGACATCGAGAAGGAGGTGGCGCGGCTGGTCATCGATCGGCCGGAGGCGCGCAACGCGATCCCGGCGAGCCGGTGGCAGGCGCTTGGCGACCGCGCCGTCGAGGCGGAGCGTGAGGGCGCGCGACTGCTTGTCGTCTGCGGCGCCGGCGGCGCTTTCTGCGCCGGCGCGGATCTTGGCGATTTTCCGGGCTTGATGGATGACGAGTCGGCGCGGGCCGCTTTCCGGCTCTCGATGCGCCGCGCCTTCGAGAACCTGGCGGACCTCGGGATTCCGACCGTCGCGGCGATCGACGGGCCCTGTTTCGGCGCGGCGGTTGCCCTCGCCATGGCGTGCGACATGCGAATCGCCGGGCCCGGCGCGCGTTTCGCGATCACGCCGTCAAAGATGGGCATCTCTTATCCCCAGGAGGACGTGCACCGTCTGGTCTCCCTCGTCGGCGCGGGCCAAGCGGCGCGACTGCTGTTCGGCGCCGCGCCGATCGACGGTGAAGAGGCGGCGCGGATCGGGCTGGTGGAGCGATATTCGGCAACTGCCGCGGGGTTCGAGCAAGAGGTCGAGAGCCTGACCGAGGCGATCCTCGCCAACAGCGCGCACAGCATTGCCCTGCTCAAGCGCTCGATCCGGCTCGCGGCGGCCGGCGTGGCGAACGACCGCGGCCAGGACCAGGCCTTCGATGCCTGTTTCGGATCGTCCGACTTCGCGGAGCGGCTCGCGGGGATCCGGCCAAAGGCGTTCGCGAAATGAAGGCACGCGTCTTCCTCGCATTTTTTCTCCTCCCGGCCGGCTGCGGCGATCCGGATGCCGCGCGCAAGCAGGCGCTCGCCGACGCGGCAGAGCAGGCAGGGAAGGTGGACTGCGCGACGGACGGCGCCTCCAGCTTCGCTCCGGTCTGCACGGTGGAAAGGACATCGAGCGCCGAAGGGCTGGTGCTTACGGTCAGAAGCCCGAGTGGGAGCTTCCGCCGCCTTCTGGTGACGCGGGACGGGCGGGGCGTCGTAGCCGCGGACGGAGCGGATCCGGCGAATGTCTCGCTGATCGACGGCGGGCGAATCGAGGTGGCGATCGCTGGCGATCGCTACCGGCTGCCGGCGACGGTGAAGAAATGAACCGTCCGATTTTGACCGCCGCCGGGATGCGGGCGGCGGAGGCAGAGGCGATCGGCGCGGGCACTCCGGTCGGGACTTTGATGGAGCGCGCCGGGCTTGCCGCGGCGGAGGCGATTCGCCGCTTTGCCGGACCGCTTCCGGCGCTGGTGCTGTGCGGTCCGGGCAATAATGGCGGCGACGGCTATGTGATCGCTCGGGCCCTGCGCGAACGGGGCGTCCAAGTCCGGGTCGCGGCGCTCGCCGAGCCGCGAAGCGAGGCGGCGCGGGACGCTCGTACGCGCTGGGACGGACCTGTCGAGGCCTTCGGCGAGGGCGAATGCGCGCCTCTGCTGGTCGACGCTTTGTTCGGGACCGGCCTCGGCCGCCCGCTCGACGAGGCGGTGGCGCAGGAGTTGTGCAGGCTGGCCGGTGAGGCGAGGGTGCGCGCGGCAATCGACCTTCCGAGCGGAGTCGCGACCGACGACGGCTGCATCTTGTCGGCCGTGCCCGATTTCGACCTGACCGTTACCTTCGCGACCCTTAAGCCGTCGCATTTGCTCCAACCGGCCGCGCGCCACATGGGTCGGATCGTGGTCGCTGACATCGGGATCGACGCCGGTTCGGCGCTGGAGGAGATAGGCCGGCCCCGCCTCGAGGCGCCGGGACCGGAGGACCACAAATATAGCAGGGGCTATGTCGCGGTGATCGGCGGCGCCATGCCGGGGGCCGCGGCGCTCACCGCCGCCGGGGCGCTTCGCGGCGGGGCGGGCTATGTCCGGCTCATCGCCGATCGCCATGTGTCCGGGATCCCGAGCGCGATCGTTCAGAGCGGATCCGATGCGAGCGCGCTTCTGCGCGATTCCAGGGTTGGGGCGCTGGCGATCGGTCCGGGGCTCGGCAAGGGCGAGAAGGAGGGCGATCTTCTCGCCATGGCGCTGGCGTCCGGTCTTCCGCTCGTGCTCGACGCCGATGCGCTCACCCGGATCGCGGAGCTCGGACCCGCGGCCCTGCACGCGGCGGCACCGATTCCGATCCTCACTCCGCATGCCGGCGAATTCGCGAAACTGTTCGCCGACCGCAGCGGAAGCAAGATCGATCAGGCGCGGCGGGCCGCCGCCGAGGCGAAGGCGGTGATCGTCTTCAAGGGGGCCGATACGGTTGTCGCCGCGCCCGACGGCCGGGCGGCGATCGCCGCCGCGGCCTCGAGCTGGCTCGCCACGGCCGGGACCGGTGACGTTCTGACCGGAGTCATCGCCGCGATGCGCGCCTGGGGCCTCGACCCGTTCGACTCGGCCTGCGCGGGCGTCTGGCTTCACGGCCGCGCCGCCGCTTTGGCCGGAAGGGGCCTGATCGCCGACGATTTGCTCGACCATCTGCCCGACGCTTTCGCCGAGTGCCTGTGAAGCGGATCGTTCGGATCGCCGCGCGGGGCGAAGGAGCGACCGAGGACGGGATTTTCGTGCCGCTGGCGGCGCCGGGCGACCTGGTCTCGGAAGACGGGACGATCGTCGCAGGTCCGCACCGGCAGATCCCGCCGTGCCGCCATTTTCCCGAATGCGGCGGCTGCCAGCTCCAGCATGTCGACGACGAGGCTTATGGGGCCTTTCTCGCCGACCGGATCGTCTGGGCGCTGGGGGCGCAGGGCGTCGATGCTCCCGGGCTCGAGCCAGTCCATATCTCGCCGCCGAACAGCCGCCGACGGGCGACCCTGAGCGCGGAGCGGCGGGGCGGGCAAACCCTGCTCGGATTCAATGAGGAAGCGAGCCACCGGATCGTCGACATGCGCGAATGCCATGTGCTTCGCCCCGAGCTGTTCGCACTGGTGGCGCCGCTGCGCGGGCTTCTGGGCTCGCTCATGCCGCCGAAGGGCAGGGGCTCGGCGGCGATGATCCTGGCCGATCAGGGCGTGGACCTGCTTCTCAACGGGGTCGCGGCGGACGGTCTGGAATCGACGGAGAAGCTGGCGGCCTTTGCCGAGACGCATCGGCTCGCGCGGCTGAGCCTCGACGACGGCTGCGGAGCGCAGACGCGCTGGGAGCCGGAGCCGGCGACCGTCACGCTCGGCGGCGTGGCCGTGCCTCTGCCGCACGGCGCCTTCCTCCAGGCGACCCTGGAGGGCGAGGAGGCCCTCGTCGCTGCCGTGAAAGAGGCGGTGGGCGGCGCCGAGACCTCGGCCGATCTCTTTTCGGGTCTGGGCACCTTCGCTCTGGCGCTGGAGGGGCGGGTGCTCGCCGCCGAGGGTGCCCGCGACGCGGCCCTGGCGCTCAAGGGCGCGGCGGCGCGGAGCGGGCGGCAGGTCTTCGTCGATCATCGCGACCTGTTCCGGCGGCCGTTGACCGCCGAGGAGCTCGGCAGGTGCGATTCGGTGGTGCTCGACCCGCCGCGCGCCGGGGCGAAGGAGCAGGCCGCCGAGCTGGCCCGATCGCAGGCCGCGCGCATCGCCTATGTCTCATGCAACCCCAACACCTTCGCGCGGGACGCCAAGGTGCTGATTGACGGCGGATACAGGCTGGAATGGGTCAAGCCCGTCGGCCAGTTCCGCTGGTCGACCCATGTCGAGCTGGTGGGGTGCTTCGCTAAATAAGATCCTCCCCGGGACGGGGAGGGGGACCAGGCGCAGCCAAATGGAGGGGGTTCGGCGCTAGTCTCAGGGCCCCCTCCACCGCACTTCGTGCGGTCCCCCTCCCCGTCCCGGGGAGGATCTGGCCGTTACATGTGATGCAGGATGTATGCCGCCGCGTGGACCGTGAGTCCGACCAGCGCGAGGCTCGACAGGATCCACAATATGAATCGGTAGAGGACGATGTTGACCGTCGCCTGCACCAGGCTATGCGCGACTCGAAGGCCGACATAGGCCCAGGCCAGGATCAGGTTGATGCCGCCGCCGAAATCCATGAGCGCGAGCGCGATCGCGACCGCGTAGAAGATCGTCGGCTGCTCCACCAGGTGGGTGTAGTTATGCGCCTTCCAGTTGACCTGGTCCTCGATCACGCCCTCGAGCGCTCCGGTGCGCGTCCCGACCCGGCCTTTGAGCGAGATGCCCTTGCGGCGCATCGCCGCGAAGCGGGTGACGACCATCCAGAACATCATCACCAGGGTCCAGGCGACCAGAGCGACGACGGGCGCGAGTATCGGGCTGTAGGTCATGAAACGAAATCCCCCTGAGACGCCGAAACGTGCGTCAGAACAGGATGGGGGTCAATTCGCTTTCCGGGCTTCCCGGATCCCCGACCTCTTCAAGCCGCTCCGGGCCTTTCCTCGTCGCCGCCGCCACCCGTGGGAAGCCCCACGCGCACGCGCTGGGTGGCCTGCGGCCCGACATGGTGTCGCCAGACCTTCTCGATCTCGCGCACCTGACCGCGCACTAAAATGCTGTCCGCGGTTTCGGGCACGTCGCCGTTGACGTAACCAAGCAGGACGAATTTGCCCGCCTCGTCGTCACCCCAAATCTCATACTTCGCCATGCCGACTCCTCCGGACGCGCTGCCCTGCGCTTCCGGAAGGTCCTAGCGGCGCAGGATTAATCGAACATCTTCGAGAAGGCGCGTTTCGCCCGGCTTCTCCAGTGGCCGCGATGGTAAGCGTCGCTGGCGAGGAGGGGCAGGACGCTGGTCGCCTCGGCGAAGACCATCTGCTCCATCGCGGTCGAGACCTTGCCCCAGCTCGCCGCCTCCTGGAGGGTCGAGGAGGAGCAGGCGCCGTCGCGGACGTCTGCGACGGTGATCTGCACCGCATATTTATGGACCTCGACATCCTCGTGGCCGAGGATCTCGGCGCAGACGACCGTGTCCTGGATGAAGTTCTTCGGGACCCCGCCGCCAATCATCAGGAGGCCGGACGTGCCCGCCTTGATCTTGATGTCGGTCAGCTCGCGGAAATCGGCGATCGAATCCATGGTCAGATAGGGCCGGCCCGCCTTCATCGCGTCGACCTGGTGCTTGACCAGGCCGAAGCCTGCCGAGCTGTCGGTGAAGGCCGGGCAGAAGATCGGTACGTCATGCTCGAAGGCGAGCTTGACCAGGCTGTTCTCCTTCTTGCCGTTCTTCGTCAGCCAGCGGCCCATCTCGCGGATGAAGGCGCGCGACGAATAAGGGCGAGGCTCCAGGGAATCGGCGATGTCGCCGATCGTATGGTCGGTCTCCTGGAGCTTCTCCTCGTCGATATAGGTATCGTAGATGCGGTCGATATAGAGCGAGCGCAGAGTGTCGTCGTCAGGGATTTCAAGGGCCTGGTAGTGCTTGTGGCCAAGCGCTTCGAAGAAATCCATGTCGACGATGGTCGCTCCGGTGGCGACGATTGCGTCGACCATGTTGTTGCGAACGAGATCGGCATAGAGGTCCATGCAGCCGCCGGCGCTGGTCGAGCCGGCGATGACCAGGAAGATCGAGCAATCCCTGTCGGCCAGCATCTGGTTGTAGATGTCGGTCGCCCGGCCGAGGTCGCGGCTGGTGAAGCTCATCTTCTTCATCGCGTCGACGATCGGTCGGGCGTCGAAGCTCTTGATGTCGATATGCTCGACCTCGTTCGCGAGAAGCTCCTGCTTGCGCGTGTCGTTGACGAGCGGTTCGTTGGCGAGGGTATCGGTCACTTCAAATCCTCTTCGTCATCCCGGCGAAGGCCGGGATCTCAGGGAAAACAGGTCACGGCAAACGAGCCGAGATCCCGCCTAGGGTCCCATCAAAGTACTACTTTGATGGGTGCCCTTTCGCCGGGATGACGGATCGGCGCGGTGCGCGCGCTGATCCTACAGCGTAACGATGTTGGAACGTGCGACTTCGCGCTCGGGTCCGCCGTAGAGGCTGGCCATCGGCTCGTCCTCGGCGATGACCTTGGCGACCGCTCCGAAGCCGTTGAAGGCGGTGCGCATCGCACAGCCGTAGGCACCGAGCATCCCGATCTCGATATAATCGCCGGCGGCGACGTCGGCCGGGAGCAGGAACGGACCCGCCATATGGTCGAGATCGTCGCAGGTCGGGCCGTAGAAGCTGAACGGCATGTCCCTGACCTCCGACGCATCGTCGCGGAGCAGGCGAACGGGGAAGCGCCAGCCGATATGGGCCGCGTCGAACAGGGCCCCATAGGCGCCGTCGTTGATGTAGAGCTGGTCCCCGCGGCGCTTCTCGACCCGGACGACGACGCTCGCATATTCGGCCGACAGCGCCCGGCCCGGCTCACACCACAATTCGGCCGAGTAGGAGATCGGAAGGCTCTCGAACGACTTGTGGATCACCTCGAAATAGGCCTCGAGCGGCGGAGGCTCCATGCCCGGATAGACCGAGGGAAAGCCGCCTCCGACGTCGACGATGTCGACGGTCACGGCCGCCTCGACGATCGCCGCGCGGACCCGCTCCATCGCCTCGGCATAGGCGGCGGGGGTCATGGCCTGGCTTCCGACGTGGAAGCAGATTCCGAGCGCGTCCGCGGCCTGGCGGGCGGCGAAGAGCAGCGCCTTCATCTCGTTCGCATCGGCGCCGAACTTCGACGCGAGGCTCAGCTTGCTGTGGTCCGAGGAGACCCGGATCCGCACGCAAAGGTTCAGATCGGTCGCGACGGTTCCGTCGGGGCCGGTCGTGGCCTGGACGATCTTCTCCAGCTCCTCGATCGTATCGAGCGAGAAGGTGCGCACATTGTGCTGGAAATAGGCCTCCTCGATCGCCTCGGCGGCCTTCACCGGATGCATGAAGCACAATACGGCCTCGGGAAGGGTCTCCGAGACGAGGCGCACCTCGGCGATCGACGCCACGTCGTAATGCGTGATCCCGCTGTCCCAGAGGATCTCGAGAAGGTCCGGCGACGGGTTCGACTTGACCGCATAGAGGGAGCGGCCCGGGAATCTCTCGACGAAGAATCGGGCGGCGCGCCGGGCGGCGTGCGGACGAAGGAGCGTGACCGGCTGGACCGGAAGCTGCCTGGCGATACGGGCAGCGTCCACGGTGCCGGTCGGGGCGGTCGCTAGCCCCAGCGCGCTATGATGCTTGTGCAATTCAAGGGACCTCCAAAGGCGGTAGTTGACGACAAGGCTGCCTTGCGGTTGTTGGAAGTCCCCATGGGGCAGCGAGGGCGATATATGTTTGCGGTGCCCCACTGTAAAGACCCGTGTTTTCCCATTGTTTATCCGAGGTTTAAATGACTGAGAGACAGCCGTCGCCCGATGGTGTCCTGGCTGCGGCAAGCCGTGTCGCCGGCCATGTCACGCGCACCCCGCTGCTTCCGTTCGAATGGGAGGGCGTTCGCCTCTGGGTGAAGGCCGAATGTCTGCAGCAGAGCGGAAGCTTCAAGCTGCGCGGCGCGACCAACCGGCTGCTCCTGCTGAGCGACGAGGAGAGGAAGCGCGGCGTGGTCGCTTTCTCCTCTGGCAATCACGCCCAAGGGGTGGCGATCGCGGCCCGGAGGCTCGGGATCGAGGCGGTGATCGTCATGCCGTCCGACGCCCCAAGGGTGAAGAGCGACGCGACCCGAGCGGCTGGCGCCGAGGTGGTCGAATATGACCGCGAGACCGGGAGCCGCGAGGAGATCGGCGCCCGGCTCGCCGCGGAAAAAGGTGCGGTGCTGGTGCCGAGCTTCGACGACGTCGACATCATCGAGGGCCAGGGCAGCGTCGGCGTCGAGATCGCCGAGCAATTGGGCGCGATACCGGACAAGGTGATCGTGCCGTGCGGCGGCGGCGGGCTCTCGGCGGGCATCGCGCTGGCCTTGCCCGGCGCCGAGATGATCGTTGCCGAGCCCGAGGGGTGGGACGACATGAAGCGCTCGCTCGAGGGCGGGGCAATCGTTCCCGTGCCCGACGGAGCGCCGCCGACAAGCTGCGACGCGCTTCAGACCAAGCGCGTGTCGCCGCTGACCTTTGGGGCATTGCGCGTGGCCGGCGCCCGGGGCGTCGCGGTCAGCGAAGCCGAGGTGGCGTGGGCGGTCGCGGTCGCGGCGCGGCATCTTCGGATCGTGGCGGAGCCGGGCGGCGCGGCCGCGCTGGCGGCGGCGATCGCCGGCAAGGCGGGCGAGTTGAGCGAAGGAACGGTGATCGTGGTGTCGGGAGGAAATGTCGATCCGCTGGTCTATGCGGATCTGCTCAGGTCTCAGGCTGCCGAGACGCTCCGATAATCCTGCGGGTCCAGGCGGGCTGGGGAGATCGCCTCGACCTGGCGGGTCAGCTCCTCGAGCTGGAGAGCGATGGTTCGAAGCTCCGCGGCATAGACCTGGGCGTCCATTCCGGGGCGGGCGAGGGCCGCGGCGTCGAGGAGGGTATCGAGCATCATCGAGATGCTCGGAAGGATCGTTTCCTCGATTCGGTCGAAGGCCTCGTCCAGGCCCTGCTGCTGGTTCACGCTGGGCATGACGTGGCAATTTAGGGCGGGTGGTTTAACCGGACGTAAAGAGAGCGGGCTTTTTTCTCTCCCTTTTGGCTGGCATCAGGGGTCATGACCGGTTTGCCCGCCATCCTGCTGTCGATCGCGATGCTCGCCGCGTTCGGCCTGATCATCGGCGGCGTGGTGCTGATCCGGCGCGGCGAGCGCAAAAAGGGCGTTCTGATGATCGTCGCCGCGGTGGTCCTGGTGGGCAATGTCCTGATCTGGACCGTGCCTGGGCCGGGCTAGCGCTATTCTGCCCCTCCCTTTCAAGGGAGGGGTTAGGGGTGGGTGCGATTGCCGCGAGGCGATCGCTGGCGAAGCCAAATTGGGCCGCCGCAACGCTCGCTTCGCTCGCGACCCACCCCTTGATCCCCTCCCTTGAAAGGGAGGGGTGAAACTAAAGCGCCGCGCTCAGCTCCTTGATGTCCTT
>DATDAS010000052.1:0-8222 GCA_036525315.1 Allosphingosinicella sp. | reverse complement strand
GATCGGCGGCACCGGCGGGACCGTGACCGTCGCCGAGGGGGCCGCGCCGGCGCGCTGGCGGGTCGCCCAGGCCTGGTCCTGGGTCGCCCGGGCGGTGGCTCGCGCCTGGTCTTCCTGAGCGGCGATCTCGAGCTCGCGGGTCGGGTTGACCGTGTTGAGCCTAAGCCTCTCGACCGTGCTCGCCGCCGCCAGCCGGTCGAGCGGGACCTGGTCGGTGCGAAACTGCAATTCGACGTTCGAGGTGAGGTCCGCCGAAGCGTTCAGCTCCTCGCTCGTCGACACGTCCCTGGTCGAGACGAAGCCTATGTTCTGCTTCAGCGAGGCCGAGGCGCTGAACGGCCCGAAGCCGCCCGAGGCGCTCGCGCCGATCTCGGTTCGGGTGTCGAACTGCGAGCCCGTATCTTCCCGGGCCGCCGAGCGGGCGTCGATATGGAAGCGCATTCCCGCCGAGATCCGCCCGCCGTCGATCACGATCCTCTGCATGCCCATCGTGATCATCGATGCGAGCATCTGCTGGCGGTTGCGCGCCATCGCCCTTTTGGCGAACGGCACCATCGCCTCCCCGCCGCCCGACGGCAGCTCGTCCTCGGGCCCAAGCCCGAACACGGTGCGCAAGGCCGCCTCGCTCGGCGCCGATCCGACCGAGCGGATCCGCGGCGGCTCGGGCGGATCGTCGCTCGGGTCGGAGCCCATGCCCATTCCGTCGTCGGCTTCCGGCTCCTCAATCGCATAGCTTTGCGGGAATTGCTCGACGAGCCAGCGCCGGGCGGCGACGTCGCTTCCGTTCACCTCCGTGAATCCGTCGAGCGAGGCCGACACGCCCCGGATCAGCTCGAGATACTGATCGAGCTGCTGCTGGTTCGCCTCGAGGATCGCCTTGAACACGCCCGTGATCAGCTCGTTGACGAATCGCGGGAAGGAGATCGCCTTCAGAGTAGCCTCGGTCGCTGCCGCCAACTGGCGGACCGACGTTCCCGAATATTGGTCGCCCGCGTTCATCGCCCGGGCGACCGCCGGCCTTGCCAAATGCGAAGGCGGAAGCGGCCGCCCCGCCTCGTCCTTCGTTTCCTCGGCGAGAAGGGATGCGGCGTGGGCGATTCGGACCAGCGAATGGGCGATCGCCTTGCGGTCCTCCCGGTCGACGTCCGCATAATTGGGCGCCGAGGTCAAAAGGTCGCGGATCCCGGCACGCACCTCGGGCGGAGGCGGCCCGGCGCCGGGCAAGGCGTTGGCGGCCTGCACGGGCGTCAGGCGCCCAGCGAGGCCCAGTCGGCGCGCGAAGCTCGGTTCGGCAAGGGCTGGGCCGCCTGAGGCGCGCGGCGGCTGTCCTCGTCGGCGAGGGAAAGGGTTTCGTCAATCCAGTCGATCGCCGCATCGACCACGGGGCTGTCCTCCTCGATCAAAGTTCCGCCGCGGCCCTCCAGAGTCTCGTAGACGTCGGCGAGCCAGGCCAATACCGCCATCCCGGCGCGGCCGCGCCGCAAGTGGGTGAGGGTCGATCGCGGCGGCCGCCCGAACTGCCTGTCGACCTTGGCGACGCTGTCCCACAGGGTCCGGGCCATCAGCCGCGCCTTGACCTGGGGATGGTTGAGGATGGCGATCGCCTTGCCCAGGCTGTCGAGAACCTCGCGCGCCAGGAAGAGGGTCATGTCGTTGGAGGCCTCGGCGAGATTCTCGGCGAGCCGCATCGCCATCGTCCGCACCCGCGCCTGGCCGTTGGCGAACCGGTCGGCCGCCTTGATGATCGAATCGCACAGATCGAGAAGGCTCTCCTCGAACGCCTCGTTGGGCGGGCCCATCGCGTCGGGCGGGCCGAGCGGAGCCCCGAACAACCGGCCGAACAAGGAGAGGCGCTCCTCGGGCGAGGCGCGGTCGCCGCGCTCGCGCCAGAAGGCGTCGATCAGGGGCCCTGCGTCGCCGACGTCGCCGACCAGCGCTCCGGTCCGGGCGAGCCGGGTCAGGTCCTCGGCGGCCGCGATCAAGCCTGCCGCCTCCAGGGTCGATGCGAGATAGAGGCTGGCCACGGCGCGAAGCTGCGCGGCGTCGGCGGGGGTGGCGGCGGGCGGAAGCCTGATGTCGCCGAGCTCCGCCATGACCATGGCCATGGCGTCGGCCTGGTTGACCAGGTCGCCCGCCTGGCGGAGCGCGCGCTCCACGCCGAGCCCGCGTGCCGGCCCCGGGTCGCCCGCATTCATGCCACGGCCCCGGCCGGGGGAGCCGTTGGCGCCGCGGCCGGCGCGGGCGCGCCCGGGACCGGCGCCGGCCGGGCCAGGTTGCGCGGCTCGACCGGCTGGCTGTTGCCCTGGATCGCTCCGATCATCGCCGGGGTCGCCATCTTCTCGAGCGGCAGATAATCGGACTTGAAGTTGACGCGCACCTCGCCGGCCAGCTTCGCCTTCATGTCGAGCTTGGATTCGCTGGTCTCGTCCAGCCCGGTCGAGACGGTCGCGACATGGCTCCGCTCGTTGACGTTGACCGATCCGCCGCCGAAGCCCGGGAAATGGAAGCCGGCCGCGCTGGTATTCTTGTTCCGCGAGGTCTGCTTGTCGAACATCGCCGCCCGGTAATCGCGCTTCGCGGTGTCGGTCGATCGCATGTCGAACTGGACCTTGGCGGTGATCGATCCGTCGGTGATCACGATCCGGTTGATCCCGAGCATCACCATCGACGCGAGCAATTGCTGCTTCGATCTTGCCATCTGCATCCGCGCATGATTGACCAGCAGCAGCTCCTGATTTTCGTCACTGAGGTCGCTGAGATCGCCCTCGAAGCCGAGCGAACCGGCAATTTCCGCCAGGCCGCTTTCCTCATCCTCGCCCTTGAACGTCAGGCGCGAGGATCCCGCCTCCCCGTCTCTGCCGTCGTCATGCTGGACGTCGAGAAGGTCGGGGAAGCGGTCGACCAGATAGTCGCGGCCGGCGCCCATTCCGATATTCTCGTTCATATAATCGGCCGCGGACTTGGCGACGTTCGCGACCAGCTCGCCATAGGCGCGCATCTGGGCGATCGAGGTCTCGACGATCGATTTGAACACATTGTCGATCAGGCCGCCGACGAACTGGGGGAAATCGACCTTCTGGACGAGGGCGCCGAACTGCTCGACTCCCTCGCGTGCCGCACCGCCGACGAAATCCTTCCCGACCACTCCGGGCGAGGCCGACAAATTCTGCTTGGTCGCCTCGACCGCGTTCGATGCCTGGGCCCGGGCCAGCGCCGGCGCCGCCTTCGCCGCCTGCCCTTCCTCGGCCTGCCGCGCCTCGCTGACCAGCCCGCCCGGATCGGACAGATAGGCGAGGATCTTGACCATGTTGTGCGCCATCTCGCGCTGCTCTTCGGGCTCGAGGCCCGAAAAGGCCGGGATCCGGGTGAGCATCTCGCGGACCTGCGGCCTTACGCTGGCGATCGCGTCCTGCCGGCTCCCCGGCGCCGTCGCGGTGGAGAGGTCGTTCATCGTCGTCGCTCAGCGGGCCGGAGCGGCTGCGGGCGGCGCGGCCGCGGCTGGGGGTGCCGCCGCCGCCGCGGGCGGGGCCGATCCGGGCGCGTAGACCGGCCGATTATGGTCGATCGGCTTGGAGCGCATCTGCAGCGCCGCCATCATCTCCGGGGTCGCCATCTTCTCGAGCGGCAGATAGTCCGACTTGAAGTTGACCTCGACCTGCCCGGCCAGGCTCGCCTTGGCGGTCAGCGAATCGTTCTGGACCTCCTTGGCGACGCTCTGCGCGGTCATCACCGGCTTGGACGAATATTTGTATTTGCCCTTGGTGTAATAATCGGAGTCGTACTTGCCGGTATAATTGCTCTTCCCGGATTCGTAGCTCGAATCGTAATCGCGCGTGGTCTTGCCGCCGCTGTCATATTCGCCCTCGTAATCGGTCAGGGTCTGCAGGTTTCCGGAGGCGTCGCGGGCATATTCCATCGCCTGGGCGCTTCGCGAAAGCTGGCGGTTCGACTGCGCCTGGAAATCGTAGAGGATCTTGGCGCTGATCTTGCCCGAGGTGACGACGATCCGGTTGATCCCCATCAGCACCATCGTCGCGAGCAATTGCTGCCGCGCGGTTGCGATATGGCTTCGGGCCGCGGTGATGAGCTTCGCCTCGGCTTCGGGATCGGAAACGTCGAGCGATTCGATCCCGCCCTCGGCTCCCGCGCCGAGCGACTGCTGAACCCGCGCAAGCGCCGTGGATTCGTCGACTCCGTCGCGGACCCGAAGCTTGGGGGTCGGGCTGTCCCCGAAATCGTCCATTCCGATGTCGAAAATGTCGGGGAACTGCTCGACCAGATGGTCGCGCCCGTCGTCCTGGGTCGTATTCTCGTCGCGGAACTGGGACAGCGACTTGCTGACGTCCGAAACCATCCGGGCGTAAGCCTCCATCTGCTCGATCGACGAGGTGACGATCGAATGGAACACGCCGTCGATCAGCCCCGACACGAAATCGACGAAATTGACCGACTGCATGAACTGCTTGGCCACCTCGGCGCCTTCGCGCGCCGCGCCGGCGACGAACGGGTCCTCGCCGATCGCGTCGACCGCGCCCTGGGTGTCGTCGTAGCTCGCCTCGGATCGCGGCTGCCCGGCCATGGCCCGGGACGGCGCTCCCACGCCCTGCGGATTGGCCGCGAGAACGTCGGCGATCAGCGCGGTGTCGCGCGCGACCTCCATCTGCTTGGCGGGCGGGAGCGCCTTGAACGCGTCGCTCTTGGTCAGGAGCCCCTGGACCGCGGCGCGGACCTCGGGCCTCGGCGTGGGGGGCGGCGGATCTGGATATTGGGAAGCCATGTCTATGCTCCGATCAGGCGTGGATCAGGCCGTTGCCGGCCTGGGCGATCATCGCCGCTGGAGGGATCTCGAACTCGACCGGGCGAAGGAACAGGCTGACCTTGACCGGCGAGCCCGGAACCGCCCGCACTCCCAGGATCGAGAATCGGCCGGGCCAGACGTCGGTCTCGGGCGTGAAGGCCGACATGAACCGCTCGAGCGCGGTCAACTCGCGCGGCCGCTCGGTCAGCCCGAGGGTCAGGAGCGCCAGGAAATCGGGCGGTACGTCGGGAATCGCGTCGAGCATGATGTGGAGCTCGAGCTCGGCCCCCTGCGGGCCCCGGCCCAGAGCGATCAGGGTCGATCCGGCGGGAAGCTCGAACCGTCCGCCGAGCGCGACCCCGATCAGCTGCAATATGCCCGGATGCTGGGCGCCCAGGCCGAGCTCGGCCATGATCGGCTGGAGATCGCCGACCCTCAGCGCCGTCGTCATCAGGAAGGTCATCCGCTGGCTTCCGAACTGCCGGCCGGCGAGAAGCGTCGTGAAGACCGGCTGCATGCCCGGGAAGCGCGCCATGACCGGGCCGATCAGCCCGAGCAGATGCGGCGGCAGGTCGCCCATCCGGTCGCCTCCGCTCTCGAACGTGACGTTGGCCGACTGCAGCCCCTCGCGGTCGAACGCGGATCCGAAGAAGGCGCCGTAATTGAGGTTCTGGCTTGCGGCCATGCCCCTGTACGGCTCGCTCGCCTGGTCGAACCAGCGAAGCGCCGATCCCCCGAAGCTCTCGCTCACCATCCTTCGCATCTCGCGCGTGGCGCTGTCGCGCCGGTCCGCTCCGCTCGCCTCGGGCCCGAGCGGCTCGAGGTTGAACGAGAGCGCCCCGGGCTGGGCGCCCCGGAAGGTCGGCTCGAGCGGGGCCGAGCCCGGGGTCAGCGCATTCATCGCATAGGCCGGGTGGCCGGCCGGCAGCGAGAAGGTCTCGTCCAGCATTCGCTGCATGAACGAGGTCGGGTTGGCGGTCCGAAGCTGCTGCGACGCAACCCCAAGCCTCCTCTTGACCCCGACGCTCAAAGGTTCGCCGTACATCTGCTTGCTCCTTTCGCGTGGGTCAGTAGCCGACGTAGCCGCCGCCTCCGCCGCCGTTGCCGCGCGGCCGGTTGCCGTTGGGCTGGGCGCTCATGCCCAATCCGATCCCGGCCTGGTCGAGCAGATCCTGCGCGACGCTGGGGATCTGGATCGGCCTGCTCGGCCCGGTCGGGGCCTCGCGCGGCTGCGACATCTCCTCGATCCTCTGGTCGCTCGCCGCCATGTCGGCGAGCCACAGCTCGCAGGCGTTGACGAGGTCGTAGTCGGTCGGCTTGGAAGTCGCGCTTTCGCCCAGCGCCCGGGCCGGCGGATTCTCGACCTCCTTCAGGTCGATCATCGGAGCGGTCGGATCGCGAAGCCTGCTGACATGGTCGGCAAGCCAGGTCGTGATGATCGCTCCGCAGGTCGCCAGAGTCCGGTACTTGGAGCTGTTGCGCGCTCCGCCCAGATAGGATTGGGCGACGTAATCGAGCACGCCCCACATGTCGTGGGCTCCGAACTGGGCCCGCATCTGCTCGTCCGAGAGAAGGTCGATCATCTCCTGGATCTGGTTCTGAAGGTCGACCGCGGCGTAGAACGACATTCCATAGCCGTGCATCGACAGGTTGGTGGCAAGATCGCGCGCCGCCTTCTTGACCTGCTGCTGGTTGACCGAGACCGGAAGGCTCGATCTCAGCAGCTGGTCGACCCGGTTCTCGCGGATCAGCGAGGAGACGGACGAGACGAACCGGAGCCAGAGGTCCTGGAAGTCGGTATTGACCATCCCGTCGACCGCTCCGCCCGGAATGCCCAGAGTGATGGCGTAGAAATTCTGCCGCTCGCTCGAGCTCATCCGGTTGGGGGCGTTGCGCCAATATTCGTACAGCTTGGTGCCGGCCGGTCCTCGGCCCAGGTTCAGCATTCCGCGCTGCGACATGTCGATCATCGTGTCGACCGCCTCGAACGCCTTCAGCTCCTCGAACATGGAGGCGAAGATCATCGGTCCGGCGAGCCGGATATGGTCCTCGACGATCGTGTAGTTCGCCGCCGCGTCGAGGTCGGGGAGTACGATCCCGAGCTCGTGCATCGGCCGGTCCTCGCCGACGTCCTGGACCTGGTCGAGGCTCTCGTTGACCCGCCGCCGAAGCTGCGGCTCGGAGGCCTTGACCCCGCGCTCGATCAATTTGCCCATCACCCGCGCGAACTCGAGGGTCGATACGATCGGCCGGATCGAATCGGCGGGCTGGTCGCCCTCGGCGGCCAGGATCGGGAGCACCTTGCGGGCCAGGTCGATGTTCGCCTGCACCTTTCCGAGCGCCCGGTAGAAGGCCTCGGAGAAGGCCGCCCAGTTGCGGTGGGCGCGGTCGGGCTCGGTGCCCTTCTTGCCCTTCTTCAGCGGCGCGAGCGGAACGCCCTCGCGCTGCAGGAGGCCGAGGACCAGCGCCACCCGGACCAGCCGGTTGCGGACCACCTCGGGATCGGCCTTGGGGGCCGCCGCCTTCTTCGCGGCCGCCTTTTCGGGCGCGCCTTCGGCCTGGGCCTTTTCGGCCGGCGGCGCATAAGTCGCCGTCGTGTCGGTCGGATCGACGATCCGGACCCGGCCGTCGACATGCTCGATCGTCACCGGGCGAAGATCGCCATTGTCGATCGCGAAGCTCGCCCGCACGCCTGCGAAGAGCGGGTCGAAATAGGTCCCCGCCCCGGTCGCGCTCTTCAGCCCCTTGAGGCGCTGATATTCGGCCTCGTCGACGGCTCCGAGCCCCACCTTGGTGCGGCGAAGCTCGAGCCTCTCCAGCTCGGATCGGACCGCCTGCTGCGCGGCCTCCTCGCGCTGGTCGATGTCGCTGAAAATGATGCTGAGGATATCGTCTTCCATGATCTTGCTTCCTTCTGATCTGTGTCCCTGAATCACTACCTGGAGAGGCGAGAGCCGCCCTCCGCATTCGGTTCGCTAACCATCTTCCTCTCCTTCGATTTCCGTCGTGTCGCCCTCGTCGAGAACCCGGTCGAGCAGGCTGAGCGCCGCCGCCGCGTCGAGCGTGCCGGCGCCGTTCCCTTCCGGGACCCCGGGGTCCTGGGGCCGGGCGCTGGCGATCAGGACCGCCCGGATCGTCTCGGGATCGACGGGGCAGGAGCGGCGCTGGGCGCGGGCGTGGAGGAGGGCCGCCGCGGCCGCAACGAAGGGCGCCGCGAAGCTCGTCCCGGTCGCATATTGATAGCCCCGGAGCGCCGCGGTCGAGACCCGCTCGCCCGGCGCGTTGAGGGCGACGTGCGGCCCGGTCGTCGAGAAGGCGCTCGGCCGATAATCGCTGTCGCAGGCGCCGACCGCGATCACCTCGGGGAAAGCGGCGGGCCAATAGGTGCGCGCGTCGCCGCTGTTGCCCGAGGCGGCGACCAGTG
>DATDAS010000051.1:0-43823 GCA_036525315.1 Allosphingosinicella sp. | reverse complement strand
GATGAATCATCATCGCTCCCTCCTCGCTCCTGGCCGTGCGCCAAAATGCGCTCCGTCACGGCGATTACGAACCAGGAGGACAGACCCTGAATCCTCCCCGGGACGGGGGGGGACCAGGCGCAGCCTGGTGGAGGGGCGGCGCCGGACCCCGGCGGCAGGATCTCCCGGCACATTATATTTCGTGCGTTCCACCCCTATATCCGCTTCGGAGGCCAGCCATGCGAATCAAGCCGAACAAGTCGATCGTCGAGGGCCGCATCAGCAAGATCGAGCGCGCCGCCGACGGAATCGGCGCCGACGTCGAGATCGAGGTAGAGCGCAGCAACTCGGCCGAGGGCCATGAGGACTTCATCGGGGCGAAACCGGGCACGAAGGTGAAGATGTTCGCAGCCGTTCCCGAGGAGCTGGAGGCCGGCCGGCGCTACAAGCTTACCGCATCCCTCCTCGGCGGCCCGGGTGGCGAGCGCGTGATCGTTGAGTCGGCCAAGCGCGCCCCGGCGCGGGCGAAGACGAAGCCGGAGTAACCCCACTTCGTCATTGCGAGCCGCCCTTCGGCGCCGCCTGCGGCGTCGCTCAGGATAAACTGCCGCCGTGGCGGCAGCGGCGCGGCAATCCAGACCAAAGTTCGGCGCGGACTCAGCCTGGATTGCCTCACTCCGTTCGCAATGAAGGCGAAGGCTCAGCGTCCGGACCCTAGACCTTCACCTTCACCTTCACGACTCCGGCCGTCACCGAGATCCCCGACAGGGTCACGCGAGTCGCCGCTCCGCTATTGTCGCGCGTGTGCGGATGGGTTCCGCTCGTGCTTCCGAGCGAGGTGACGTTCCTGCTTCCGGGGAAGAGGTCGCCCGCCTCGCCCTGGTTGCGGTTCAGCTCCAGGTCTCGTCTTCCGTCGGCCTGGACCAATGCGACCTTGTAGGCGCGCGGATTGGTGTTGTTCGCCTGGGTCTCGTCGATATGCCAGACCGCAAGGCCGCTTCCCGGCAGATCGGCGTCGCGTCCGCTTTGCTGGCGATTCTCGATCAGGAAATATTCCTTCGAGGCCTTGCCCTTGTTCCACAGCCGGTAGCAGGCGGTCCTGTCGTCCGCGAGCGGATTGATGGTGAGGTTTCCGGCCAGGATGACGTTCCTCGGCGAGACCCATCCGAGATTGGAAAGGCACCAGGCCGAAAGCCGCGCCGGCCGGTCGCCGTCTCCGTTCCACGATCCGCCCGCCATCAGGCACCAGTCGCCCACGCCGTGGCTCCGATAGCTGGTGTCGTACAGATCGGGCAGGCCCAGGAAATGGCCGAATTCGTGCGAGAAGACTCCGAGCTTCCCGTCCTCGGGCGCGGTGAAATAGGCATAGGCCTTCACCCCGTTCTTCCTGAACGCCGAGGGAAGGGTCCATTTGTGCGACCAGATCATGTCGGCGCGCTTCAGCGGGTCCGGCTCCGATTCCGCGCCTCCCCCGGCATGGACGAGGAACAGGCCGTCGATGAAGCCGTCGCCATTCTTGTCGAACGCGGCCAGGCTGTTGGTCTGGCTCCAGGTCTGGAGCACCTCCTGAAGAAGTCCCGGCGTGTTCCGCGGGAATCCGTTGGCATCGGTGCCGCTATGGCCGTTGGTGTAGAAGGAATAAGGGTGCTGGGCCCGAATCCACCCGGACACCTGGCCCTGCACGTCGAGCTTTCCGTAGGACAGGTCCTTGTAGAAGCTGCGCATTGAATTGGGGTTGGCGGCGTCGAACAGCAGGTTCTGGAAATGGGCGGGGGTCTGAGTACCCTGATTGTCGGAGAAATCGACGAGCAGGACGAGGCAGTTCATCACCCCCTTGGGCTTGGTCAGCGAAAATCGGCGCATCGGCTGTCGAAGCCCGGCGATGCGCGGGCCCGATCCCGCATCCTCCGGCGGATAGATCACTCCGTCGTTGAAACCGGTATTGCCGCCATAGGGCACGTTGAGAAGGCCGGCCCGCGCCGCGAGCCGCGAATCGGCGAAGGACAATATCCCGTTCGCGTTGATCTGCGACTTGATGTTGCGGATGACGTCGGGCCTCGCCACGCAGGCGGTCGGTCCGTCGAGATAGACGGCGTCGGCGCCGCAGGGCGTGCGGCTCGGCGGGCATCTGGCCATGGCAAACCTCCATGCTCGAGAGGCCGCGCATTCAGCGCCCTGCCGCCCCGCTTGTAAATGCATTCGGTCCGAAAGGGATTCATCTGATCCTCCGTTCCTCCCCTGGATTTCCAGGGGAGGGGGACCATGCGTAGCGTGGTTGGGGGGGTCTGCAGGGGAAGGGGGACGGCGCGCAGCGGGGTGAGGGGGTCCCGAGACCTGCACCAGCGCCCCTTCACCACCCGCCTTTCGGCGGCCATTCCCCCTCCGCGTGCCCGTGAGCAGTGGAACTGCCCTAGTCGCGCCGCATTCTTGCCGTTAGAGGCCGCCCGAACTCCCGCAGGATGAATTAGAAATGAGCCTCCGCAACGTGGCGATCATTGCCCATGTCGATCATGGCAAGACCACGCTCGTCGATCAGCTGTTCCGCCAGTCCGGAACCTTTCGAGACAATCAGCGCGTCGAGGAACGCGCCATGGATTCCAACGACCTCGAGAAGGAGCGGGGGATCACCATCCTCGCCAAATGCACCTCGGTCGAGTGGCGCGGCACCCACATCAACATCGTCGACACGCCGGGCCACGCCGATTTCGGCGCCGAGGTCGAGCGCATCCTGTCGATGGTGGACGGCGTGATCCTCCTGGTCGACGCCGCCGAAGGCCCGATGCCGCAGACCAAGTTCGTCACCGGCAAGGCGCTTGCGCTCGGCCTTCGCCCGATCGTCGTCGTCAACAAGATCGACCGCCCCGACGCGCGCCCGGCGGAGGTGCTGGACGAGGTGTTCGAGCTCTTCCTCAGCCTCGAGGCGAGCGACGAGCAGCTCGATTTCCCGACCCTCTACGCCTCGGGCCGGGCGGGCTATGCCGGCCAGAGCGACGACGTACGCTCCGGCGATCTCGCGCCCTTGTTCGAGGCGATCGTCGGCCATGTGCCGGCCCCCGAGGCCAATCCCGACGGCCCGTTCCGGATGATCGGGGTCCTGCTCGACCGCGACCCCTTCCTCGGCCGGATCCTGACCGGCCGGATCGAGAGCGGCCGGCTGGAGGTCAACATGGCGATCAAGGCATTGGACGTCGACGGCAAGCTCGTCGAGGAAGGCCGGGCCACCAAGGTCTTCGCCTTCCGCGGGCTCGAGCGCGTCCCGGTCGAGAGCGCCCAGGCGGGCGACATCGTCGCAATCGCCGGCCTCACCAAGGCGACGGTCTCCAACACCATCGCCGAGCCCGCGGTCACCCGCCCGATCGCCGCCCGTCCGATCGATCCGCCGACGCTGGCGATGAGCTTCTCGGTCAACGACAGCCCCTATGCCGGCCGCGACGGCGACAAGGTGCAGAGCCGCGTCATCCGCGACCGGCTCGAGCGCGAGGCCGAGACCAATGTCGCCATAAGGGTCACCGAGAGCGCCGAAAGGGACGCCTTCGAGGTTGCCGGCCGAGGCGAGCTCCAGCTCGGCGTTCTGATCGAGACGATGCGGCGCGAGGGCTTCGAGCTTTCGATCAGCCGGCCGCGCGTTCTCTATCGCGACGGCCCGAACGGGCGCGAGGAGCCCTATGAGACGGTCGTCGTCGACGTCGACGACGAGCATGCCGGAACGGTCGTCGAGAAGATGGCTCAGCGAAAGGGCGAGATGACCGACATGCGCCCCTCGGGCGGCGGCAAGACCCGCCTGACCTTCTCGTCGCCGTCGCGCGGCCTGATCGGCTATCATGGCGAGTTCCTGTCCGACACGCGCGGCACCGGAATCATGAACCGTCTGTTCGAGCGCTACGGCCCCTACAAGGGTCCGATCCAGGGCCGGCAGAACGGCGTCCTCATCTCGATGGAGCAGGGCGAGGCCGTCGCCTACGCCCTGAACGCCCTCGAAACGCGGGGAATCCTGTTCATCTCGCCCGGCGACAAGCTCTACGAGGGCATGGTCATCGGCGAGAATGCCAAGCCGCAGGATCTCGAGGTCAATCCGCTCAAGTCCAAGCAGCTGACGAACTTCCGGGCCTCGGGCCCGAAGGACGAGAGCATTCGCCTGACCCCGCCCAAGCGCATGACCCTGGAGCAGGCCATCGCCTACATCCAGGATGACGAGCTGGTCGAGGTCACCCCCAAGGTCATCCGGATCCGCAAGCGCCACCTCGATCCGCACGAACGCAAGCGGCAGTCGAGGAAAGCGGAGGCGGCGTAGCGGAAGCCGCCGAGTGCAGCGACGCCGACGCGAAGCGTCGCCGGAGCAGCGCGAGAGACGGCTGAGGCCGGCCGGCGGGTCGCTGAGCGAGCCGGACCGACGTCACGGGATTCACTCCCGTGACGGCCATCCCGGACCAAACGGGGCTCAGGAGCCTTGCTGGCCCGCCGAAAACGCTTGAGGTTCAAACACCTTCCCCTATCGTGCCGGCCAGGGATGGGGGGATCGTCATGAAATGGCTGATCGCGCCGTGGCGGCGCACCTTCGATTTTTCGGGCCGGGCCACGCGGCGCGAATATTGGTCGTTCGTCGGCACATTCTATGCCGGGTTGTTTGCCTATCTGCTTCTGATCGGCGCACTCGCGCCCGTCGACGGCGTCCCTTCGCGCGCGCTGAGCCAGATTATCGGCCTGGTCTCGCTCCTTCTCATGCTCTTTGCCGCGATCGCAGGCCTGTCCGCGGCGGTCCGCAGGATCCACGATCACGACAAGACCGGCTGGTTCATCCTGCTTGGCGCAGTCCCCGCGATTGGGTGGATCTTCTTCCTGTTCATGATGCTGACGCCTGGCACCGACGGCCCCAACACCTACGGCAGCGATCCGCGCGATCCGCATGCCGACATGAACGAGGTCGTCGGAATCTTCGCCTGACCTCTTTCATTCCGGCGCCCCGCCGGGACGATTTGTGAGGTCGATGCGCTAGTGTCCGATATTGACGAGGTTTCGTGTGTACAATAATATGTACACATGATTCACGTCAGTTTTTCCGAGCTCCGCCGTCGCCTTGCGCACTTCATGGATCGCGCGACGGCCGATCGGTCGCCGGTCCTGATTACGCGACAGGGCTCCGAGCCCGTCGTCATGCTCGCTCAGAGCGAATATGAGGGAATGATGGAGACGCTCCATTTGCGCCGCAGCCCGGCCAACGCGGCCAGGCTCGACGACGCGATCGCCCGGGCCGAAGCCGGCGATTTCGTCGAGGTCGACCCCGAGACGTTCAAGCCGATCTGATCAGTCGTGAAGCTCGCATTCTTGCCGCCGGGCTGGGAGGACTATCTCTACTGGCAAGGCGAGGACCCCAAGACGGTCGCCCGCATCAACGAATTGATCCGCGATGCACTTCGCTCGCCGTTTCGCGGACTAGGCAAGCCCGAACCCCTGCGCGGCAATTGGTCCGGCTGGTGGTTGCGCCGGATCGATGGCGAGCACCGACTTGTTTATCGCGTCTGCGGAAAAGGCGACGAGCAACGGCTCGAAATAGCCCAGTGCCGTTATCATTATTAGGCGGGACCGCGCCGTTCAGTCCCACCAGAAATGCCACCAGTCGGACTCTTTGAGGAAGGCGGCCAAGGTCGAAAGGTTATCGTAGCCAAGGTCCAGCACGTCCGGGCAATAGTCGAAATGCTCGCGGGCGAGTGCCAGGCATTCGCCCGAAAGGACGGGCCGACTTGTCGCCTGAAGCACCGCAACGTCCCCGCCTAGGGCGATCAGTTCGGAGCCATAACGCCGGTTCCACTCTCGCATGGCCGCGACATGATATTCCGGCGGCGGACATGAATTCCACGCACCGAAATTGAGATAGGCCGGAACCTCATATCCGTGCCGGCATGGGATCAGGAGGAGATAGGCCTTCTCGATGAGCGCGCCGGTCAGCGGGTCGCGAAAGAGGGACGGTTCGCTGTCATCCTCCATGATTTCGTCTTCAGGCCAATCGCCGACCGGCGGCCCGCGTTTGGCCCCCCGTCTGCGGCGCAGGTCAGATAGTCTTTCGGGCATCGGAAGCCGATCCGCAGCCGCCAGTATCTCGGTCGGATCACGCTCCTGGCGTACCCACTGCTCGGCGAGGCGGATGAGATGTTCGTCGCTTCCGACGATTATCGGATAGCCCGACTCCCGGCGCCGATACCGGGTCCGCTCTGCCATCGCCCGATGGTCGGCCACTTCGACCCGAGGGAAGGGCAGGCTCTCGACGAGATACCAGTCGCTTTCCGAAATCCCGTCCCCGGGATCGCGGTCCCTCCAACTCTCCTCTTCCTTGTCGCTCCCGAACAAGGCGAGCATCCTGTCGATCCACCGTGCTCCGGCCCGGTTAGCTTCCATCCTCTTTCATTCTCTACCCGGACCGGCGGCGATTGAAGCGCCGCAGAGAGTCGAGCAGGCTCGGCTCGTCCGCGGTGGCGATGTCCGCGATACGCCAGCCCGCCTTGGTTCGAACCAGCCGCAAAATCAGCTCCCGCCGGTCGGAATCGCCGAAGTTGAGGCCAATGCGTGCCGTCGCCGACTTCGTCGATTCCGGGCCGAGGGCTTCGATGGAATATCGCAGCCCGGCCGAATCCTGACACTGGCAGATCGGGTCGGCGTCCATATAACCGACCTCGTCGCGCGACAGCCGAACGTCCTCGCGGATCGCCGCAACCAAAGGCGGCGCGAATATCCTCTTCGGTTTGGCGAGGGGATTGTAATCCGGGTCGCGATAGCCGGAATAGATGCGCTCGACGAACGCGCGCGGAGTCTCGGCCGGCGGAGCGGGCGCAAGCATTGCAGCGAGGAGGAAGCCGATGCTCATCCCTTGCCCGCCATTTCAAGCACCGCCGCCCATTCCTCGTCGCGCACCGGCGCGACCGACAGGCGCGACTGGCGGATCAGCTCCATCTTCGCCAGCTTCGGCTCCGCCTTGATCTCCTTCAGGGTCACCGGCCCGATCGGCCGCACCGGCTCGACCGCAACCGACACCCAGTCCGCATCCCCGGGATCCGGCGCGCCCTCGCGGACGATCCGCATGATCCCGACCACCGCCCGTTCCTCGTTGCTGTGATAATAGAAGGCTTCGTCGCCTATCTTCATCGCCCGCAGGTGGAGCCGCGCCGCATTGTTGCGCACGCCGTCCCACTCGGTGCCCCCGTCGCGGATGAGGTCGTCCCAGCTATATTTGTTCGGCTCGGATTTCATCAGCCAATAGGCCATTCTTTCGCTCCTCACGGATCGCATAGATTTTTCCCGCGATAATCGCCACATTCGCCGAATGAAGCTCAGCACAAGTCTCACCGCGCTCTCGCCCGCTTTCCTTCTCGCCCTGCTATCGGGCTGCGGCGAACCGGTGTCCGACAATCATTTCGCCAATTCGTCGCTCGACAGCATGGCGGTCGAGCCAGCGCCCGAAGCCGATCCCAAGGCTCCCCTGCCGGTGCGCGTCGGCGAATATGGCCCCAATTTCGATGCTTGCCCGTGGGTCGGCACCACCCGCCGTGTCGAGCCGGACGCCGGACTCGCCGTCCGTTCGTCGCCTTTCGACACGAGCGCCGAAACGGGCAAGGTCGCGGCCGCCGCGCGCTTCTACGTCTGCGCGCGCTCGCTCGACCAGAAATGGTTCGGAATCGTCTATGACGAGAGCGGCGGGCTCGGCCCGCGATGCGGCGTTTCCGATCCGGTTGCCTCGAAGCGCGGTTATGACGGGCCCTGCCGCTCGGGCTGGGTGTCGAGCCCGTTCGTCAAGCTGATCGCCGGCAACGATCAGCCGATTCCGGTGCCCGATCAGCCCGGATCAGCTGGTTCCTCCGCTGAAGAGCCTTGAAAAGAAAGGTTTTTCCAAAAGGTTCCGTCGGCAAACGCGTTTTTCGGCTCCGCGCGTCCCCCCGTGCGCACGGTTCGCCGCTAAGTTTAGCGGTGCGGGTTGCGCCGAATCGCTTCATCCACCATCTGCCCGTCAGCACTTAGCGAGAGCGGGATTCGCCCTGGGCCAATGAGCCGGCGATGACGCAAGACGGGGGGCGATCGGAGATGCGGTTCTCGCATCCGGGGAATCAGCCGACCGCATAGTTTCGAGACTGGATTGATACGCATCCTTCGGGCCGCGGGCTTTGCCGCGGCTGCGGTCGCGCTCATCGCGTCCGCACCTTCGCCGTCGTTCGCCGTCGACCTCAAGGGTACGCCGGACTCCTCGATCATGGCGCATGGCGCCATCCAGGTCGAGGACAGCGACCTCGGGCTCAACGACGAGGCCGCGAACGACGCTCTTCCGGCGGTCCGGCAGCTCGGCGCCGCAGCGCCCGTGACCGCCGTCTTCCAGCACGCAGTCGCGTGGCTCGAGGGCGACGACGAGCGGAAAGTTGCCCCGGCCGCGGCGCCCGTGCCCCAGGGCCTCGGTGAGCTGGTCGATACCTTCGCCGACCTCGCGATCGAGGATGCCCAGGACGTCTGCCTGGCCAAGGCGGTCTATTTCGAGGCACGCAGCGAACCGCTGGAGGGACAATTGGCCGTCGCCGAGGTCGTCCTCAATCGTGCCGCCTCCGGCCGCTATCCCGACACCCTGTGCGCCGTCATCACGCAGAAGGCGCAATTCTCCTTCATCCGCTCCGGCAGGTTCCCGAAGCCCAACAAAAAATCGGAAGCGTGGCGCAAGGCGGTCGCGATCGCCCACATCGCCAAGACCGGCCTGGTCAAGGAGCTCTCGTCCGACGTTCTCTGGTATCACGCGACCTACGTCGCCCCGAGCTGGAACAAGCGCCTCAACAAGCAGACCCAGATCGGGCTTCACATCTTCTACAGCTAGGGTCGAAACCGACCAGCTTTGCGCACGTGACAAGGGGAGATTTCGTGCAGGGCAAGGCGCGAGTGCGCGGGATAGCAGCGCTATCCCGCAATCGAGCAACGCAGCCATGCGCGAAATAACCCCTTGCCCCTCCGGGGTGGCGGCACACCGGGCGATGCGCAGCGTCGAGCTCCCTTCGTCGTGGCGCTGCCACGCCTCCGGTCGCTCTCCTCGCGCCTCATCCCGCTCTGCCGCCATCACGCGTGCAAAGCTGGTCGGTTTCGACCCTGGCAACCGACCGCCGAGTCGGCTGCGCCTGGCGCTGCTTGGGACCTGCGCGATCGTCGCGTCGGTCCAGGCCGCGCACGCCGAGCAGCCCGGAGCGACCACCCAGGCGCAGGAACGGCGGATCGTCATCGACGGCCGCGAGCTGTCGACCGACGGCGCAACCCGGCTCAACACGACCGGGAAGACCGTGACCCTCACCGTCCCGGCCAAGGACGGGCCGCGCTATCTTGGCGACATCCTCCTCACGATCAGCCCCGACGACCGGGTCGAATTCTCGGCCGAACGGCTTCTCGACCTGCTCGCCAACGTGCTCGACCCGGACGTGCTCAAGACGCTGAGGGGAAGCTTCTCCGGCAAGACGGCGCTCTCGCCCGCGGATTTCGAGAATTCGGGGATCCGGATCCGCTACAATCCCCAGACGCTCGATCTCGAGCTCGAGATCGCGAGCGAGCGACGGGCGTCGCGGACCGTCCAGGTCAGCCCGCTCGACCATGCCCGGATCGGCAATTTCGTCCAGCCCGCCGGATTCAGCGCCTATGTCAACGTCCGGGGCTCGCTCGACTATATCCACCAGGGCAGTGACGACGGGGTCCAGGAGCCGGTCTTCTATATGGACGGCGCCCTCCGGTTCGCCGGGATCGTCCTCGAATCCGAGATGGCCTGGTCGCCCGGGACCGAGCCCCAGCCCGATTTCCAGAGGATCGGATCGAGGGCGGTCTATGACGACCAGAAGAATCTGATCCGATGGACCGCCGGCGATCTCCAGACCATCGCCCGCGGCTTCCAGGCGGCGCCCGACATCGGCGGCCTCTCGATCTTCCGAAGCTATTCGGTGCTCGAGCCGCAGACCATCGTCCGGCCGCGCGGCGACCGGAGCTTCAGGCTCGAGCGGGCCTCGACGGTCGAGGTCCAGGTCAACGGCCAGATCGTGCGCCGGCTCCAGCTCGCGCCCGGCACCTACGACCTTCGCGACTTCCCCTTCACCCAAGGGGCGAACGACATAAGGCTGTCGGTTCTCGACGACACCGGCCGATCCGAGCTTCTGCGATTCAACGTCTTCCTCGACCAGTCGCAGCTCGCCAAGGGGCTGAGCGAATTCGGCCTCTACGCGGGCGTGATGGCTCCGCTCCTTCCGAGCGGCCCCCATTATACCGACGACTTCACCTTCACCGGCTTCTACCGGCGCGGGATCAGCGATTACGTCACGCTCGGCGCCAACGCCCAGGCCGACCGGCGAACGATCATGGGCGGGGTCGAGGCGGTGTTCGGAACGAAGATCGGAACGTTCGGAGGCAATTTCTCGCTCTCCGACATCGACCGCTTCGGAACCGGATGGGCCGGGATCGCGACGTTCCAGAGGCTGATCCAGCGCAGCGGCGGCCGCGCCGATTCGCTCAACCTGTCGATCGAGGCGCGAAGCCGCTGGTTCGGGCCGGTGGGGACGATCATCCCGAACAACCCGTTCAAATATGAGATTGGCGGCGGCTACAGCCACGCCTTCAACGACTATCTCTACGGCGGCGTCGACGGCCGATTCTCCAAGGGCCGCGACCTCCAGCGCGACACCCACAATTACCGCGCGACCCTGGGCTTCCGGATCAGCGACTCGATCAGCATGACCGCGGACGCCCGCTACGAGCGCGACAATCTGGGCTCGCGCTTCGGCGGCCTGCTGTCGCTGACGATGCGGCTCGGCCGCTATTCCAGCGCCCGGGCCGATTACGACACGCGCTTCGACCGGGCCCGGCTATCGTTCAACACCCTGCACGGCCAGGGCGTCGGGGCCTACAATCTCACCGCCGACATCGAGCGGACCAACCAGGGCTCGGGAGTCAATCTCAACGGCAATTATTTCGCCAACCGCGCCGAGCTCGGGGTCAGCCATTTCGGCACGTTCGCGAACGATTTCGGCGATTCGACCAGCCAGCGAAGCTCGATCCGGTTCGCAAGCTCGTTCGCCTTCGCCGACGGCCACGCCTCGATCGGCCGGCCGATCTACGACAGCTTCGCGATCGTCAAAGGCCATCGCGGGCTGAAGGGCGCCGAGGTGGTGATCGATCCGTCGCCCTACGGAGTCACCGCCACCACCGGAATGCTCGGAAGCGGCCTTCATCCGAGCCTCAGCTCCTATTCCGAGCGGACGATCGCCGTCGACGCTCCCACCGCGCCGGCCGGGGTCGATCTCGGCCAGGGCTCGTTCCGGCTCTTCCCGCCCTATCGCAGCGGCTACGCCTTGACGGTCGGCTCGGACTATACGGTGACCGCGCTCGGCCGGCTTCTCAACCGCGACGGCGAGCCGGTCGCTTTGGTCACCGGAAGCGCGGTCGAGCTCGCCCATCCGGACAATGAGCCGATCCCGATCTTCACGAACAGGGAGGGCCGGTTCGGCGCCCCCGGCCTGGCGCCCGGCAAGTGGCGGATCACGATGCTCGACCCGCAGAAGAGCAGCTTCACGATCGCCGTCCCGGACAAGGCCGAAGGAATCCTCAGGCTCGGCGATCTGACGCCGTCGGAAAATGGTGATTGAGATGAAGATGTCCTGGCTCATCGCCGCGCTCGCGGTCCTCGCCGCAGCCGCCGGCCTTCTCGCACCGCCGGCCGAGGCGCAGGTCCGGCGCTGCCTGGTCACGGCGACCAGCGCCGCGTCGGTCGCCGAATACGACCCGTTCGCACCGGGCGGGATCAACATCACCAACGTCGCCATCACCTTCACCCGAGGCAACGGCCCCGGCGGCGCCAAGCCCGCAATCCTCGACATGTTCGTCAAGGCCCAGACCTCGGCCGCGAACGGGATCCAGCTGATCCCGACGAGCGTCGTAGGCGCTGGAACTCCCTCCGGCCTCAACCAGAACATCTTCTTCGACACGCCGGGGCCGACCCCCAACATCACCACGCCGCTCAGCGCCAGTCCGGCCGCGGGCGTTCTTCGCTGGGCCTTCACCGGCAACAATGACGCGTCCGACGTCTTCACCATCAACTTCACGGTGGTCGTGCCCGCCAATATCGACCTGACCGCTTCGGCGAGCCTGCTCTTCGACATCGAATATGGCTGCGACGGCACCGGCGGCGGACCGCCTTTCTCCGAAAGGAATGTCGCTCCCAACGCCTATACGCTCGCGATCCACGTGAAGAGCGCCCTGCAGGCGACCTATGTCGGCGCCAATCTCGATTTCGGCGAGGTCGGCGACAAGACGACCGTCGAGGTCCTGACCGCCCCGGTCACCTACTCGACCCCGGCGACCGGCAACAACATCCGCATCCTGAGCTCGGGGCCGTACAGGGTGGAGGTCGCTTCGCAGAACGCCTTCCGGCTGACCTTCCCCGGCGGCAATCCGGGGACAGCCCTGCAATCGCTCAAATACAAGGCCCTGTTCCTCGGCCAGACGATGTCCAACGCCTCGCCGACCTTCGCCGCGACGACCTGCCTGCGCGCAGGAGTCCCAGCGGCGCAGGCCGATCTGCTGCCGATCCGCGCCACCCTCCTCGAAGGCGGCGACGGCAAGCAGGTCGCCCCCGATTACAAGGACGTGATCACGGTTACCGTCTCGCCGCTCACCAGCGGCGCTGGAGTCGATTGTCCAACGGTCGCGCTGCCTCTGCCCTAGCGGGCCTGGAGTGGCACGATCCGGAACGTGAGGGTGCCGCCCGTCGCCGGGCGGCCGGCAGGGAGGCGAAGATGGAGCGAGCGCGAAGCGATGCCGGCATGAGCGGAGCGGGACACCAGGGTCGGAGCGGCGGCCGAGAGCGGGAGTCCGACGCCGTCGACGACCAGGATCGCGCCATTCAGGCCGGGCGATGGCTCGACAATGATCTCGTAGCCGCCGGCGCTGTTGCAATATTCCTCCAGGGTCTGGAGAGGGAGCGGATCCTCGCCGGGCGCCCCCGGCTTTCCCCGGACCTCGGCTCGGCAGATGGTCTCGACGTGGCCGGTCATCTCGAGCGCCAGCCCGGCAGGGGCCGCTCCGGCGCCGCTAGAAGCCAGGGCCGAGGCCGCCAGGGCAAGGAACATGATCTTCGGCGGCATGAGGCTTTCTCCTCCAGTTCGAAGGAAGCATGCGCGCCAAGCCCGCAAGACGGCGTTCGCAAGGCTGGTAAACACCGGGTTAGGGTCCCGGACTTCGGAGCCTGAAGCAGGCGATGGCGCTCGCGGTCTACTTCATCCAGCGCGGCGAGGATCATTGGATCGTCCGCTTCGACGACCGCAGTTACGGCCACGACACGCTCGCCTCGGCGCTCAGGTCCACCATAGCAGCCGCCCGCTCCTCTTCCGAAAACGGCCACGATGCCCAGGTCCTGGTGCAGTGGCCGGACGGATCCTGGGTCGTCACCTGGACGTCGGAGGACGATTTCGCGCGGACCGCGGGAGGGGCCGCCTCGGTCCAGATCCAGGCCTGATCACGCAGCCGGATTGCGCTGCGCGACAAGGATCGGGAGGGGCGTACCAACCTCATCGCGCGTTCAATGGGAGCCCGAGCGGATTCGGACCGGCCACCGTCCGCATTGTGTGGAAGGCGGACATAGTCGAGCGTGCGCTCTGAAATCATGCTGCTTGCGGCGCCCTTCTGTTGGTGCGAAAGCCCGGTGAGAAAGGCGGGGGACAATGCCATTTCGCAAAGCCTGGCTTTGGGTGCTGGTGCTCCTCGCACTAACCTTCGTCGCATTCTGGCCCGGATATTTCTCGAAGCTGCCAGACAAGAAACTTGCCCACCATTATCATGCGGCCAGCGCAGTCCTTTGGATGCTCCTCGCCATCGCGCAGAGTTGGACGGCCCACCACGATCGGCTCGCGCTGCACCGCAAGACTGGACTCGCAATCTTCGTGCTGTTCCCATTCTTCCTGATAGCCGGAATGTGGGTGATCCATGTCGAGGCGACGACATTGGCCAGTGATCATACCAGCCTTGAAGGCACGCAGCTCGCGCAATTCGGCTTCTTTGATCCGCTCGCCAATATCGCATTCGCGGTGCTGTTCTGGGCGGGCCTCAAGTACCGTCACAAGGTCCAGCTTCACGCACGCTATATGCTCGCCACGCAGCTGTTCGTGATCTCTCCAATCGGCTTCCGATTGCTCGCGATGCTGGTTCCCTTCCTCGGATCCGATGAAAATTTCTCTTACGCCATGGCCGGTGGAAACCTGGTGGCTTTGGCCGTCGCGCTTTACCTCTTCCGCCAAGCGCCGAAGCATGGTCGGCCGTTCCTGATCGCCGCAGGATTTATCGCCGCGCAGGCGATCACCTTTGAGACGCTGGGGCGCATTCCGGCTTGGGCACCGGTTTTCGCCAGCGTCTCTTATGTGAACCTGCCGTTCCTGCTCATTCTGACCGGAATCGCCAGCGCCGGGATCGCGTGGCACGGATGGGTCGCCGGCGCGCGTCCGGGAACCCCCAAGGCGGCGTTGGCAGCCTAACTTCGGGCAAGCTGGACGTGGACCTAATGTCCGCTTTGGGTCGAAAGGGGACGTCGGAGGACGATTTCGGGCGGACCGCCGGAGGTGAGGTCGCGGCCCAATTGCAGGCCTGATCGCCCATCGGGTGGTGGCCCGCGCACCGCCAGGGCGGCGTCCGCGGCTTCGCCGCCTCTACGCGGCCGCAACGTTGCTACGTGCGGAAAGCCGATGTTCCCTAAAACCGGCCTCGCCGGTTTTTCTCGATGACCTCGGGGTCATAGGGTCCGACCTTTCTGCGGCGGTTGCGAAGGTTCGCAATGACCATTCCGACGGCAGCAGGACCGAGCAGCAGGTTCAAATGCTGGAATGGCCCTTTTCCGCTTTCGTAAGCCGCCCACCACAAGACGGAACCTACGACCAGGCCGATCAGTGCTCCAACCTCCATCCGCCACGGTTTCGGCCTGGTCATCCCTGTTCCCTCGCGCGCCCTCTGTCACTTCGGCTGCCAATGTCCGCATTGGGTCGGAAGGGGGACATTGAGACCCGCTCAATCGTGCCGAGCGAGCCAGCCTCGCACCAGCGTGAGCAGCTCTGCGGGCCGGTCATTGATGATGTTGTGTCCCGAGCCGGCGATCACCACGGCTCGAGAGCCGTTCGCCAGGCGAGCGAACCGTCTCACGGTGGCGGGCCGTGCCTTGTCATATTCACCGGTGATGAAGAGCGTTCTCCCGGATCGAGACGCGGCAGCAATGAAGTCGCATCATAGGATCTCAGCGTGCCGTCGCTCGTGAGGAATCGCTTCCCCCACATCGTCTGAAGCACCCGGTCATTCTGCGAAGCACCGACGGACCGGCGATAATCCTCGATCCGAGGCGGCCGGGGTTCGCGCAGCTGGTACCTTGAATTATAGGCTTGAACCGCTGCCCGGCAATCCGCGGCCTCCGCCTCTCCGGCCTCGCACCTGTCGAACGCGTCCCGAGTTTCCCGAGGCAGCGATTGGCTTAGCGCCCTCATGTCGCTTGCCCACTGGGGAACCGACACCTGCGGACTCTGCAGGATCGTGCCCGCAAGCCCCCTGGGACGTCGTGCCGCATATTCCAGCGCGATCATCCCACCGAAGCTGGCTCCGTACAGGTGTATGCGAGCCAGTCCCAATGCCGAGCGAATGGCGACGATCTCGTCGACGAAGCGCCCAACGTGCCAATTGTTCGGGTCGCCGGGCCGATCCGAGCGACCATTGTCCAGCTGATCGTAAAGGATCACGGCCCGATCCGCGGCCAGGGCCGTCATGGCAATATAACCGGAGTGGCCGCTTCCCGGGCCGCCGTGAACGATCAGAAGGGGCGGTCGACGAGTCGTTATTCGACCGTTCACGCGAACATAGACTCGTCCGCCAGGCACCGGGACCATGTCTTCGCGGTCCGGCGGAAACGGATGTTGTGCCGCCGCCGCCGAAGGAAAAGCGAGGCCCGCTCCCAAGGTCTGGATGAAGGCACGACGGTTCACGATCATTCTTCTTCACCCCGGGGCCGAACCTGAGGCCGATGTTGGATGGAGGCAATGCCGTTTCTCACTGTGCGGCAGTCGACTGCGAACAATCGGACAGGCTGAGATGTCGAGGCTGGACCTTGGAACGCGCCTGCCGCATTGAGGCGGAGAACCGGGCCGGGTTAGCTCAGTTGGTAGAGCAACTGATTTGTAATCAGTAGGTCGTCCGTTCGAGTCGGACACTCGGCACCATCCCTGGCCTCATAGCCGATCTCGCAGAGCCCGAAGGCGCTCCTGCCTTTCCTCCCGCGTCTGGCTCAGGGCCCAGGCCCAGGCGGCGTCGTAATCGTAGCCGCCGGGGATCCGCCGCTCGATCGCGGCCATGCGGTCGGCGAAGTCCCGGCCGTAGAGGTCGGTCCAGGCGTCGTAGAGGAAGAGATAGAGGAGGCGGTGATCGTCGAGATCGCCGCGCGGGAGCAGGAAGGCGAGGCCGTGGCCGAGCTCGTGGACCAGGGTCGCCTTCTTGTAGTCGGGCGAATAACCGGCGCGAAGCCGCATCGAGCGGCCGTCATAGGACATCATCGGCCGCGCCCCGGACACGTTCGCCTCGATCGCCCGGCCGTCGGGAAAGCGAAGGCCCGACGCGGATTCGAGCGCGGCGACAATCCGGGGCCCGTCCGACTCCCAGATCCGCGCATATTCGGCCGCGCCCGCGGCGAAGTCGGGCTGGGCCGGCGTGAAGGCGATGCGCGGCGAGGCGCCGGCGAGGAGGGCGGCGGCGAGGATCGCGAGGAGGGCGCGGTGGAGGGGCTTCACGTCACCCCCGGAATAGCCGCTCCGCCCTGCCGATGCAGCATCGGCGTTCCCCGGCAGGGAACCGGAGAACCGGGCGGCCGGCCGAGGCCCAGACCGGCTCGCACCGGAGCTTCGGTTTCATTGTCTCGACGATTTCAAAGAGCCGGCGGCCGCCGTTGCGGCCGCGGAAGTTTAGTAAGTTTAGTCTAACGTCGCGCGCGGAGCTTCATCCGGTCGGGGTCGAAATAGAGAGCGCGGCGCCGGGCCTTCTCAGCTTCCTCACGGGCCTGCAGCTCCTCGATCGTCTCGATCTCGGCGGGCGTGCATTCGCGCTGATATTCATCATCGTCATCCTCATCCTCGGGAATGAACTGGCGGCCCTCGAAGCCGGGCGGCGGCGGAAAGCTCGTCCACCATTGGCCGTACTCGTCCAGCCAGACCGGCGATTCATCGCCCGAGTTCAAATCGGGCATCGGCTTGTCGAGGCCGTCCTCGATCGCCTGCATCCAGCTTTCCCAGTTTCGCGCCACGTTGCGGACGGCGAAGCCGTCGGCGACGGGCTCGGTCTTGCTCAGCAGATAGACGAGCAGGCGATTGTCGTAGACCCGGTCCTCGCCGACGACCTGGCCCTTGTAATAATGGCGCTTCACCGTGCCGGTGACGGCGCGCTCATAGGCCAAAGAGCGAAGCCTTTCGGCGCCGAGCCGGACCGCCGCCTCCCAGGCGAGGTTGAAGCCGTCGGCGTCCGCGCGGCGGCGCAGGTTGAAGGCCGACTGCTCGCTCATTCCGACCCGAGCCGCGGCCTCCTTGACGACTCCGCATTCGGCGAGCTCCTCGACGAAAGCGCGCTGCTTCTCCGCGGTCCAGCCGTCGAGGCGGGCGCGGAGACGGACCGGATCGAAGGCGAGGCGATCGGGCGGATCGGCGAGCACCGGAAGAGCGGCCGCGGCGGGCTCCGGCCCGGGCTCATCCGGAACGGGCGCTTCCGCAGATGAGTCAGGCGCGGACGCCGGCTCCTCGGGGAGGGCCCGCCCGATAACCCAGCGGTCGGCCTGGCTGTCATATTCGGCGAGGGGATGGGAAGGGTCGCAGGGGGACCCGGCGGCGGGGATGGCGAGGCCACCGGTAGCGGCGTCGCCATCGCTTTCGACTCGGAAAGCGTTCTCTGTATGTTCTACCATCCGGAAGCGCCTATCAGGATATTCCCTACATTGCAATAGGGATAGTCCTAGCGACGTTGCGAGACGGGAGGAATAGGATTTCTGTGTTGCATCCGAGCATCCATCAGAGTGCGGAACATTCGGAGGTCGCCCATGCGCGGAAGCCGCCTTTGTAGCGAGGAAAACTCCTGTCACCGCTTTCATGCCACATTCTCGAACGGCGTGAACCATTCAGTCGGGGTAGCAAGGCGACCGCTCGCCTTATTGCGAGCAGTGGAACACGCGGTTAGCGTTCGCGGCTCCGTTTCGCCGTCGACGCCTCCATGTCGCTTGCCAGGAGCTCCTTGCAAGCCGCGGCGTCGATCACCCGCTCCTGACTTTCCCGGGCCGCAATTCTGTTAACGTTCGCCCAAAAACGATCTCGCTCGCTCTGCGGAATCCGGTCCCTGTACATGGACGCCTCCGAAAAAAGTCGGCTCTGTTCCTCTGGAGAGCGATCAGGATCCCAGGCCATTTTCAACGCTTGAGCAGCGCACAGGGTGGACACCTCGTGCTCCCTCGACTTGTCGGCGGAGCAGCCCATGAGCAGTGCACAGGCAATGGGCCCGATCCATCCATGTCTTATCATCGCGCTCTCCCAATGGTTGCTTATTGCGAGGTGGACAGCTTTCCATCGACCGTCCCGGGCGCCGCTCGTCCAGGGCTGGGGCGCATCTCCGGGAATGCCAACAGACGCAGTGCGTTGAATACGACCAGAAGCGTCGAGCCCTCGTGAGCGATGACCGCCGGCCCGATCCCGAGGCCCAGGATGGTGGCCGGAACCAGTAGGGCCACGACTCCGAGGCTGACGAACACATTCTGGCGGATGATGCGCCGCGCCTGTCTGCTCAGAGCGACGGCGAAGGGCAGCTTCGACAAATCGTCCGCCATGAGCGCCACATCGGCCGTCTCCAGCGCTACGTCCGATCCCGCCGCCCCCATCGCGATGCCCACCGTCGCGGTCGCCATTGCCGGCGCATCGTTGACGCCATCGCCGACCATCGCGACCTTTTCCATGGCCTTCAGCTTCTTGATCGCCTCGACCTTGTCTTCCGGCATGAGGTCGCCCCAGGCCTCTTCGATCCCCACCGTCCGCGCGACTGCCTGCGCGACGAGCGAGTTGTCGCCGGACAACATGATCATTCGCCGCATGCCGAGGTCGCGGAGCTGCGCTGTCGTCTCGAGCGCGGCTTCGCGCGGCGTGTCCATGAGGCCGATCGTGCCGAGATAGCGATCCCGACGCCGCACGATCATGATGGTCCGGCCTTCGCTCCGCAGCCGATCGGCGGCCTGTCTCACGTCGTCCTGCAATGCCGCGCCGCCCACGTCCGCGAAAAGCTCGTCGCGCCCGATGTGAACGAGGTCGCCCTCCACCATCGCCTCGACTCCGCGGCCGACGATCGCGCGCACGCCGGAAGCGGCAGGAACCGGACCTTTGAGCCGCTCCTTCCCGTCGCGGACAATGGCGCCGGCCAGGGGATGGTCGCTCTGGCTCTCGACGGCCACCGCCGTCGCCAGCAGTTCCTCTTCGGTCGCTCCGGGACCCGGAACGACATCGGTGACACGGGGCTTTCCTTCCGTCAGTGTGCCCGTCTTATCGAAGGCGATCGCGCCCAGGGCGCCAAGATCCTCGAGCGGGGCACCGCCTTTGATGAGCACGCCGCTGCGCGCCGCGCGCGCGATGCCGGACAGGACGGCGCTCGGCGTGGCGATGGCCAGCGCGCAGGGGCTCGCGGCCACAAGCACTGCCAAGGCGCGGTAGAAACTGTCGCGGAAGGGTTCGTCGACGACGACCCATGCGAAAAGCAGAAGCACGACCAGCGCCAGCACGCTCGGCACGAATATGCGTTCGAAGCGGTCGGTGAAGCGCTGGGTCGGCGACTTCTGGGTCTCGGCCTCGCTTACCAGCTTGACCACCTTGGCCAGGGTCGAGTCCGTTGAGAGCCGGGTGACGGTGACGGCAAGCACCCCGGCGCCGTTGATGGTTCCCGCGAAAACCCTGGATCCGGAAGGTACCTGGTCGGGCGCCGAGGCCGCTGCCGCCGGATCCTGGACCGGCTGCTTGTCGACCGGCATGCTTTCGCCGGTGACGGGCGCCTGGTTGACGCTGCTCGTGCCCTCTAGGACGAAACCGTCCGCGGGAAGCCGTTCGTTCGGCTTGACGACGACCACATTACCGATGGCCAGCGCCGCCACGGGCACCTCTTCGGTCGTTCCGGCTCGGCGCACGAGGGCCGTTTGCGGAGCGAGCTCCGCCAGAGCCTCGATCGCCCGTTTGGCGCGGCCCATCGCGTAATGCTCGAGCGCATGACCCACGCTGAACAGGAACAGAAGCAGCGCGCCTTCCGCCCAGGCGCCGAGGGCGGCGGCGCCGATGGCCGCCACCAGCATCAACGTGTCGATTTCGAAGCGTCCGTGCCGCAGGTTCTCGATCGCCTCGCGGACTGTGAAGAAGCCGCCGAAGAGATAAGCCGCAAGGTAGCAGGCCAACGGCAGCCATCCCGGCACACCCGCGACCAGTTTCTCCATCGCGAACCCGATGCCGAGCAGGGCGCCACAGATGAGTGCAAAGATCAGTTCGGTGTTGCCGCCGAACATGCCCCCATGAGCATGAGCATGATCCTCACCGTCGCTGCGGCTGTGCCCCGAATCCTCGTGACCATCTTCCCGCGCCGGCGACGCGGGCGGCGGCTCCCTGTCAGCGAGCGCGGCGCGGATGACATCGATCGTAACGCGGTCACGATCGAACTCGACGCGAGCGATGCCGGAGGCGCTGACCTCGGCTTCGATGACGCCGGGCAGCTCGCGCAGGCGCTCGCCCAGCAGCCGGGCGCGGCGCTGGTGCGTAGCGCCAGGCGCATCGAGCAGCGCATGGCCATAGCGCGCCGTGATCTGCGCCCCGGCGCTCGCCGCCAGCTCGCGGATCCGCGACAGGGACACGACCTCAGGGTCATGATGGACGCAGAGCTGGGCCGGCTGGTCACCGATAGCAGGCACAACGTGCGCGTCACTGACGCCGTCGCGCTCCCGCAGGCGGTCCAACAAGCGCGAAACACAAGCGTCGGCCGAGTCCGGGATTTCGGGAAGCACGAGCGGCAAATCGAGCTTTATCTTGTCAGCCAACATCCTTCTCCTCTGACCGCGCTAGCCGCCCTGTCGCTTCGCGGATTCTTCGTGCGCGTCGCGGAAGATGTCGATCGCTCCCTTGACGGCAATCGCGGCGACCGCCGCTCCGACCACAAGGTCCGGCCAGTTGGAACCGGTCCACATGACCAGCGTGCCCGCGACGAAGATGCCGCCATTGGACGCGAAGTCGTTGAAGCTGAACGTAGTCGCCGCGCGCAGATTCACGTCCTTGCCCTTGAGGCGCACCAGCAGCCACAGGCAGAGAGCGTTCACGACCGCGCCGATGATGCCCATGATCATGATCGCCGGGCCCAGCGGTTCGCTCCCGCCGAGGAAGCGCCGGATCGTGTCGGCAAGGATGCCGACGGCGAACAGGAGCAGCATCACGCCACAGAAGCGCGCTGCGCCGGTCTTCCAGCTCTTGCCGCGGCCGAGCGCGAGGAGGCTGATGATGAAGACGAGGCTGTCGGAAGCATTGTCGAGGGCGTTGGCGAGAAGGGCGCTGGAGTCGCCGATCACCCCCGCCGCGGCGAAGCCGGCGGTCAGGCCCAGATTGAGGATCAGAACGATCCACAACGTCCCGCGTTGATCCGGGGCGGCCGGGTTGAGCTTCGATTGGCTCATGGCGAAATTGACTCCTTCGTCATGATACCAGCGGCCCCCGGCCGAACGCGTCCTCGCCCTGATACTCGCCGGCCACGTGCGGGTTGCGCACCCGCAGCAGAAGTCGACTGATCGCGGGCAGAACGAACAGGGTCAGCAGAGTCGCGACGATGAGTCCGGCGATCACCACGATGGCGAGAGGCTTCTGGACTTCCGCGCCACGCCCCGTGGCGACCGCCATCGGTATGAAGCCGATCGCCGGAACGACGCCGGTGATGATGACGGCGCGCACGCGCTCCATCATGCCTTCGGCGATCGCTTCGTCCGGCGAGGCGCCCGCATCGAGCCGCTGGCGGATGCTGGTCATGACGACCAGGCCGTTCAGGACCGTCACTCCGGACAGGACGATGAAGCCCACTGCCGCCGAGATCGAGAAGCTGAGCCCGGCCAGGAACAGGCCGAACACGCCCCCCGCCAGCCCGAGCGGCACCGCCGAATAGACGGCCAGCGCCGCCGCCACGCTGCGCAGCGCCAGGAACAGGATGCCGAATATGAGGACGAATATGACCGGTATGACGAGCGACAGGCGCGCCGAGGCGGCCTGGAGGTTCTCATACTGGCCGCCCCAGCGGATGAAAACGCCGGGCGGAAGCTTCACCTCGCCGGCGACCCGGGCCCGCGCCGCCTCGACGAACGAGCCGAGGTCGCTGCCCCGGACATTGGCCTGGACGACGACGCGGCGCTGGCCGTTCTCGCGGCTGACCTGATTGACGCCTTCCGACACCTGGAAGCTGGCGAGCTGCCGCAGCGGCACCGAATGCCTCGGCCCCGCGCCGCCCTCGGGCAACATCACCGGCAGAGCCCCGACAGCCTCGAGATCGTCGCGAGACGCGTCGTTGAGCCTGACGACGATGTCGAACCGGCGGTCGCCCTCGAAGACGAGGCCGGATTCGCGCCCGCCGAGCGCGGCGGCGACGGTATCGCTGACCTCCGTCATCGACAGGCCGGAGCGGGCGATCGCGTCTCGGTTGAACTGGACGTCGAGGGTGGGGAAGCCCGCCGTCTGCTCAACCCGAAGGTCGGCGGCGCCTGGGACCTGGCCGAGGATGCCGCCGATCTGCCCGGCGACGCGCTCGAGCTGGTCAAGATCGTCCCCGAAGACCTTGACCGCGACGTCGCCACGGACTCCGGCGATCAGCTCATTGAAGCGCATCTCGATCGGCTGGCTGACTTCGTAAGCATTGCCGGTGAGGCTCGCCATCTGCCTTTCGATCCGCTCGACGATCTCATCCTTGCTGTCGACGCCGTCGGGCCATTTGTCCTCGGGCTTGAGGATGATGAAGGCGTCGGAGATGTTCTGCGGCATCGGGTCGGTCGCGACCTCCGCCGTACCCGTCTTGGAATAGATGAACGCGACTTCCGGCAGGGAGGAGATCGCCCGCTCGACCCGGCGCTGCATGTCGAGCGACTGATCGAGCGAGGTCGACGGGATTCGGATCGCCTGCACCGACAGGTCGCCCTCGTCGAGCTGCGGTATGAACTCCTGGCCGAGCGTCATGAACAGCAGGCCGGCGGCGACAAACGTACCGACCCCGGCGCCGATCCACGGCCAGGGCCGGGCGATGACTCGCTGCAGGATCGGCGCGTAGCGGTGCTTCACCCACAGGATCGCCTTGACCTCTTTCTCCGCGACCTCGCCGCGGATCAGGATCGCCACCATCGCCGGGACGAAGGTGAGCGAGAGGATGAAGGCGCCGACCAGCGCCAGCATGACGGTGATCGCCATCGGCGTGAACATTTTGCCCTCGACCCCGGTGAAAGTGAGCAAAGGCGCGAAGACCAGGAGGATGATCGCCTGGCCGTAGACGGTAGGGCGGACCATCTCCCTGGACGCTTCGAAGACCTCGTGGAGGCGCTCCGGCAGGGCCAGCAGCCGGCCCTCACGATGCTGCCGCTGAGCCAGCCTTCGAAGGCAATTCTCGATGATGATGATCGAGCCATCGACGATCAGGCCGAAGTCGAGCGCGCCGAGGCTCATCAGGTTTCCGGAGACGCCGTACTCATTCATCCCGATCGCCATCATCAGGAAGGACAGCGGGATGACGAGCGCCGCGATGATCGCGGCGCGGATATTGCCGAGCAGCCAGAAGAGCGAGGCGATCACCGCCAGGGCGCCGAGCAGGAGGTTCTCCTCCACCGTCGAGATTGTGGCTTCGACCAGTGCCGAGCGATTGTAGACCTGAGTGACGCGCACACCCGGCGGCAGCGATTTGGAGACCTCCTCAAGCCGCTCGGCCACGGCCTCGGCAACGATGCGGCTGTTGCCGCCGGCCAGCATCAAGGCAGTGCCGATGACGGCTTCGCGGCCGTTGATCGAGGCGGCGCCGGTGCGCAGCTCGCCGCCGACGCGGATCGTGGCGACATTAGCGACGGAGACCGGCACACCGCCGCGGGTGGCGACGGCGGTGCTCCCAATCTCGTCGATATGACGAATGCGCGCATCGGCACGGACGAGGAAGGCTTCGCCGCCGCGCTCGATGAAGTTTGCGCCGACCGAGATGTTCGCCCGCTCCAGCGCCTCGGCCAGCTCGGAGAAGGAGATGCCGTAGGCGGCGAGCCGGCTCGGGTCGGGCTGGACGACGAACTGCTTCTCGTAACCGCCGATCGAATCGATGCCCGCGACGCCCTTGACGGTCCGAAGCTGGGGCCGCACCACCCAGTCCTGGATCGTGCGCAAGTAAGCGAGGCGCGACACTTCGTCGGTCAGCCGCTCGCCCTCCGTGGTGAGATAGGAGCCGTCGGGCTGGAAGCCGGGGCGTCCCGCGACCCGGGGGTTCCGGGCGGTCGCGTTCGGCGCATAATCGACGGTCCACATCAGGACCTCACCGAGCCCGGTGGAAACCGGCCCCATTTGCGGCTCGACCCCTTCGGGCAGGCTTTCGCCCGCCTGGGTCAGCCGTTCGGTCACCTGCTGGCGCGCGAAATAGATGTCGACATCCTCCTCGAACACCGCCGTCACCTGGGCGAAGCCGTTGCGCGAGATGGACCGGCTGTGATCGAGGCCGGGTATTCCGGCGAGCGAGGTTTCGAGCGGGAAGGTGACCAGCCGCTCCATGTCGAGGGGCCCGAACTGCGGGGCCGAGACGTTCACCTGAACCTGCTTGTTGGTGATGTCGGGCACCGCGTCGATCGGCAGGCGGAAGAGCTGGAATGCGCCGTAGGCGGCAACGGCCAGGGTCACGACCAGCACGGCCCAGCGGAAGCGGATCGAGGCGTCGAGGATACGGTCGATCATCGGCATATTCCTGCCGTCGGGCCGACTCCGGCCGGTTCGATCCGGAGGGAGAGCGCGCGGGACATCAATGCTCCGCCTCGCTGGCGCCGAGCTGCGATTTGAGGACGAACGCACCTTCGGTAACGACGGTGAGACCGGGCTTGAGACCCTCGAGGATCTCGACCCGGCCGGCGCTTCGCCGGCCGACGGTCACGGGCACCGCCTGGAAGCCGCCGGCAGCCTGGATGAAGACGACGTCGCGTCCTTCGACCTGCTGAACGGCAACTTCGGGAAGGACGATTCCCGTCGCGACGCCCCCGCGCGGCACGATCCGAACCCGAACCGCCTGACCCTGGGTCAGGCCGGCGGGCGTTCCCGCCGGCTGGAGAACGACGGTCGCCGCCCGGCTCTCGGGATTCAGCGCGGGGGTCGAGGAGCGCACGACGGCCTCCAGCGTCGCGCCGTTCGGGAGCTCGACGATTGCGCGATCACCGGGACTTATGCGCTGTGCGTCGGCGGCGGTCACGGCCGCGTCGATCTGGACCCGCCGCGGGTCGGCGACGTTGAACAGCTCGGCGCCGGCCGAGACATAGGCGCCCAATTGCGTATCGACATGGGTGATGCGGCCGGAGATCGGGCTCCTCACGGCGAGATAGCGGCCGTCTCCGGTAACGCCCGCGGTCCGCACCGCAACCTCTGCGCGCCGCACCTCGATTTCCGACGCGTCATGCGCGGCCTGAACCGCCTCGAGCGCCTCGCGGGACGTCACCTTCTGCTGGAAGAGGCGCTGCTCGCGCGACCAGGACGCGTGCGCCGCGCGCTCGCGGGCCGCCGCCGCATTTCGCTCGGCGATCAAGGCGGCGGCTTCCCGGCTTTCGAGCAAGGCGACGGTCTCTCCGGCGCCGACGGGATCTCCAAGCCTTTTGTTGATTCGGACCACCGCGCCGTCCGCGCGCGCCGTGAGCATTGCCTGGCCCTCGGGCGGCGCGGTCACATTCGCCTGGGCGATGATCTCGGAGGCAAGCGATCCCGGCTCGATCCTGGCGGTTCGAATGCCGCTGGCCTGGAGCCGCGCGGGAGTCATTGCGACGAACCCCTCCCGACCATGGCCTTCTTCCTGATCGTGGTCTTCCTCGCCTGCTTCGGCGGCCGCTGAGACTTCCACGCCGGTGGCCCCCTGAGGCGCGGTCGAGCGTCCGATCAGGATGCCGGCCAGCAAGGCGAGGATCGCGACGGCAGCCACGCCGCCGAGAAGCTTGCGGCGGTCCTCCATGATGGTGATGAGCTTCATGGCTTTCTTCCCTATTGAGCGGCCACGCGGCCGAGCTCGGCGGTGGCGAGAGCCTGGGCGAGGCGGGCCTCGACCAGAGCGAGCTGGACCGCGCGGTATGCGTTCTGGGCATCGAGGAGCTCGAGCATCGTCGCCCGTCCCTCGCGGTAGGAGATTTCGGTGAGGCGCAGCGCTTCGCCCGCCTCGGGTACGGCGGCCCGCTCCAGCGCCTCCACCCGGGCCGCGGCCGCCTCCACGGCGATGATCGCGTTTCGGGCGTTCACCCGCGCGGAGGCGGTGACGCTCGCAAGGTTCGCTTCGGCGGCCCGGACGTTCGCCCGGGCGGCTGCGATATTGCCCTGGTTCCTGTCGAAGATCGGGATCGGCATGGAGACGCCGCCGACGAGGCCGACGTCGCCGGTCTCACGAACGTGGCGAACGCCGAGAGCGACGGCCGGGTCGAGCCTCGCCGAGGCGGATTCGCGCCCGACCTCGGCTTCCGCAAGAAGGCGCTCCGCCTCTGCGAGCCTCACTTCGAGGCTCTGCTCCGGAATGACGGTGGCCGGCTGAAGATCGAGGAGCGTCCCGGTCACATTCGCAGGAGGCTCGGTGACTCCGAACAGGGACGCGAGCGTGCCCCGGGCGGCCTGTTCCTCGGCGCGGGCGGCCTCCACCTCGGCGGAGGCCTGGGCGGCGGCGGAACGGGCCCGAATCGCGCGCAGCGGCGGATCCCGGCCCTCGCGCACCAGGATCGTCTCGACCCGCGCCAGCTCGCGTGCGACCGACTCGTTTTCGATCGCGATTCGAAGCCGCTCGCGGCCCGTGACGGCCCGAGCGAACTGCCCTCGAACCGACCGGGCGAGGTCGGCCCTAACGATGGCGAGGCGTAATCGCTCAATCGCGAGCTCGGCCCGAGCGGCGCCGATGCGGGTCCTTCGGCGGCCGCCGAGATCGAGGCGTTGTTCGACCGAAACCGTGGTTTCGGTCCCCTGCAATCCCGACAGCTCGCCGGTACCGAGGAAGTTCTCGACCTCGACGCCAAGCTCGGGGTTCGAACGGAAGCCAGCCTGGCGGATACGCGCTTCCGCCGCCTCCACCCGAGCTTTCGCAGCGACGATCGCGGGCGAGCGCGCCTCAGCTTCGTCCAGCGCCTGCTGGAGCGTCAGCGTCGCCGGAAGCGGGCCCTCGCGCGGCGCGGAGGGAGACGCGTTTCGCGACCATTGCGCGGCGGGCACGGGCGGACCCACAACGGAAGGCGCGGCCGGCGACCCCTGCTCAGGGCCGGCAGGGGCGCCGACCTGCGCCAGACCTGGGGGGGCGAAAGCGAGACAGGCAGCCGCGCCCGCGGCGCGTGCCCAGCAATTTGAGAATGGCATGGTTCATCCTGAAATCCGACGGCTTCGGATCGCCCGCGACCGGGCGGCGAGCGGTTTCAGGCCTGGGGAGGGTGGTAGGGCCCGTCGCGGGCAAAGGCGGCGAGCGGACGGGCTCGGGCCGCATCGAACGTCTGCCGGCCGTCTTCGTGGCCGATGTCGGCGCACTCCGCAGGGGGGACCGCCAGGCCGTGCGATGCATGGCTGAAACCGCAGTGGGTCGTCTTGCCGGTGGAATCTTCGTCGCCCTGTACTGGCGCAGGATTCTCGATACCGTGGTTGTCGTCGCCGGAAACGGCGGCGCCGAGCGAATGCGCCCGTTGATCCTCGATGCATCCAAGCTCGGCCAACGCCGGAGTCACGGACGCGAACGCCATGAACAGCGCCACGATCGCTCGGAGAAATGCGCGGGACCAAGGGACGAAGCCGGACATCCCCCTGCGAATAGCCGAAAGTGGAAGGCGCAGATAGCCTTGCGGGCAAGCACGAATGGTCAAGTCCCCAAAAGCCACCGGCGGGTGGAGGCTCGATAAGCCTCATATTCCCGGCCTAGTGCCTGACTCAGATGCGCCTCCTCCAGGCGCACCTGCACCTGCATCAGCACCTCTCCGAGCGCGAGAATGGTCAGAGTAAGGCCGGCCGGCAGAGCGAGGAACAGGCCGAGCAAGGCGAGCCTCATGCCGAGGAAGATGGGATTTCGGCTGAGGGAGAAGAGACCGCTCCTGACCAGCGGCGGCTGAGCGGCGGAATCGATGCCGATCCGCCAGGACGCGCCCATCTGCGCCTGCGCGACGACCACCCAGACCAGGGACAAAGCGAGGAAGGCCCAGCCGGCGGTGTGCAGGATCTCGCGTTCGAGCCAGCCGAGACGACCCGCCATTTCGAGCGGCACTCCGAGAGCGACCGGGACCAGGACGGCGGGGATGGCCAGCAGGGTCAGCCGGAACCATCGCCCGACGGCGCCTTGCGTGCTGTCGTCGCGAGGCAGGACGAGGGCCTTCGTCCCGTCCCGCTTCCACAGCCGCCAGGTCGGCCACAAGAAGGCCGCGAGGAAGAACAGAGCAAAGTAAGCGAGAAGCGCCGCCGCGATCGAGCCGTTTTCCGCAGTCAACGCCGCGGCGACATGGAAATCTTTCATCGCCTGCCCTCCATCCTCTCTCGATTCTCGAGCCGGCGTCCGATATGCACCCTGTAGCAACTACAGGGTCAAGCGCCTTCATGAAGATAGGGGAGATCGCCGCCGCCACCGGCGTTCATGTCGAAACCATCCGCTATTACGAGCGCGAAGGGCTGGTGCCCCCGCCAGCGCGCACGTCGTCCAATTATCGCAGCTACGGCCAAGAGCATCGCAAACGGCTGACCTTCATTCGGCGAGCACGGGACCTCGGCTTCTCGCTGGCACAGGTTCGGGAATTGCTCACTCTGGCCGACGAGCGCGATCGCAGCTGCGAGGTCGTGGACGAGATCGCCCGGAAGCATGAGGCCGTGATCCGGAGCAAGATCGCGGAACTTACCGCTTTGGGGGCCGAGCTGACGAGCCTGGTCGGTCAATGCCGCCAGGGGCGGATCGCGGATTGCCGGATCATCGATGCCCTCCAACCGGACCGGCGGCCGGCGGCAACGCAGGAACGCCATCCTTGACCAGCTTGCGAATGGTGGCGGCCATCGTCGCATTGCTGGCTTTAAGGGCCTGCTCGGGCGGAGATGCGCAGAGGGAAGCGGTCCACGTGCATCGGACAGCGAACTGCTCATGCTGCCCCGATTGGGTATCGGAGCTTCGCCGGGATCGCTTCGAGGTTACGGTTGAGACAGCGTACGAAACGCGTGCGCTCGCCGGCGAGCTCGGAATTCCCACAGAATTGCGGTCTTGCCAGGTGGCATTCGTCGGAGGCTATTTTCTACAGGGCGCCGTTCCTCCAGCGGCAATTCGCAAGTTGCTCGCCGAGCGGCCGGACGCCCGAGGCCTGTATCTCCCCGCTCGCGGCGACGGCATTTCGGCCCCGGAACCCCTGATTGTTTTTGCGGACGGCAAAATGCGCATATTCGAGCACGGCCACTAACGGGTCTTCTCAATGCCGATATGTCACCATTCTGGCGGTGACGCTGCTCGATGCCAATTGAGACAGGAGCGCACGCGCTTGTCCGAGGTAGCTTTCGTCCGCTACGCTCGGCCGATGAACAAGCTGTTCTACGGCGACAATCTCGACGTGCTGCGCGAGCATATCGCGGACGAGAGCGTGGACCTGATCTATCTCGACCCGCCGTTCAATTCGACCGCTTGGGGACCGCCGCGACCGCCCGCGCGAACCCGCGTCGGGACCTAAGCCACCAATCGGTATCCAACCCCGGGCTCGTTGCGGATCAGAACTGGCGCGGCCGGGTCCGATTCCAGCTTCCGCCTCAAGGCCCGAACGGCGACTCGCAAATATTCGACGTCGTCCTGGTGCGACGGGCCCCAGACGGCGCGCAGCAGGTGGGCGTGGGTCAGGAGGCGCCCGGCGTGGCGGGCCAACTCCGCCAGGACGTCATATTCCTTCGGCGTCAAATGGACCTCCTCGAGCCCTTTCGACACCCGGCGCATGTCCATGTCGATGCTGACGTCGCCGACAGTCAGCCGGTCCGTCTGGCCAAGAACGGCCTGCCTGTGCCGAAGGCATGTTCGCACGCGGGCGAGGAGCTCGTCGGTATCGAACGGCTTGGTCACGTAATCGTCCGCGCCCGAGTCCAGCGCCGCGACCTTCTCGGCGCTCTCGCCCCGCGCGGTCAGAACCAGGACCGCGGCACCGCCTTCACGGAAAAGGGGCAAGAGCTCCATTCCGTCGCGGTCGGGGAGTCCGAGATCGAGAAGGACCAGATCGGGAGGCGATGCTCTCATCGCGCGAAGCGCCTCGACGGCCCCGCCCGCTTCCCGCGCGACATAGCCGTTCAGCTCGAGGGCGCGGCAAATCAGGCGCCGGATCGCGGGTTCGTCCTCCACGACGAGAATGAGCGGCCTGGACTTCACTCGCCGGCCTCCGTGGCCGTGATCAGCGAAGCCGGCGGAAAGAAGATGCTGAAACGGGCGCCCGGCCCGTCCGGCCGGTTCGCCGCATCCACGCTCAGGCCCATCGCCTCGGCAAACCCTTTCACGATCGCCAGGCCAAGGCCCGTTCCCCCGGTGCGGTCGGACCCCTCCAGGCGGGTGAAGGTATCGAAGACCGTTTCCTCGCGCCCGGCCGGCAGGCCAGGTCCACGGTCCATGACTGAAAGCCTGACTCCGCCGCCCGCGGGCTCGCCGCAAAGGACGATCTCCTCCCCTTCGGGGCCGAACTTCGCGGCGTTATCGAGCAGGTTGATGAGGATGTGATGGAGGAGGCTCGGATCGGTCCGCACCAGCGGGAGATCGGCGGGCACCTCCAGCCTGACCGGCCGGCCCGTCAAAGTCAGCCGGAGATCCTCGAGCGCCGCCGCCGCCGCGTCGGTGAGGTCCACCGCTTCCGGCCTGGGAGCGAGGGCCCCGGCCTCGATCCGGGTCATATCGACCAGATCATCGAAGAATCGGCGCAGTCGGGCGGCCTCGCTTCGAATCGTCGACGCCAGCTCCTCGTTCCGAGCGTCCGATCCGAGCGCTTCGGCGGCAGCGGTGACCGCGGTCAGGGGCGTCCGCAAATCGTGCCCGATCGAGGACAGCAGGGTCGTCCGCAAACGGTCGCGCTCCCGCAGAGTGGCGACGTGGCGCATTTCCGCCTCGACCCTCAACCGCTCACAGGCTCGTGCCGCCCGATCGACGACCTCGGCAAACATGGAGGAACGCTCGGGCGGGATCGGCTCCCGAGCGCCGCCTCTGGCCACCGCCAGGACGGCGAGCGTGCCCATGCCGCCCTTGAGGGGCCAATATTGCCATTCCGACTCCGGACCGGCGGCCGTTCCGCGGCCGGCGGGCTCGCCGGTCCGGAACACCCGGTTCGCGGCTTCAATCTCCGCCGCGTCGAGACCGCGGCTGCCGGGCGCGGATGCCTCTATAGCCGAGCCCGCGCCATCGCGGCCGAGGATGACGGCTTCCACATCGAACAATTGCGCGACCGCCGAGCAGATACTGCGGGCAGTCTCGGCCTCGACCGAAAGCGTGCCGAGCTTCGTCACGAAGCCGGCGATCGCGGCATTGTCCCGGGCGCTCTGCTCGCCGGCCCTCGCCTGCGCCCGAACGCGGCCCGCAAGCTGGCTCGTCACCACCGCCACCAGAACGAGCACGGTCGCGGTGATCACGTCCTGCGGATCGTGGACCTCCAGCGAATGAAGCGGCGGCAGGAAGAAAAAATTGTAGGCGAACCCAGAGGCGATGCCGGTGGCGATGCCCGGTCTCAGCCCGAACAGTGTCGCGGCCAGGATGACGGGAATCAGATAGAAGAGATCGATGCTGGGATAGCCGATCCAGGGCTCGACGGCCTTGGCCGCGATCGTGAGCAAAGCGACCGACACTGCGCTCCACAGATAGTCGGTCCAGCGGCCGCCGCCGAGGACGGGCGCGAGCGTGAGCCGTCCCGGGCGCCCGACGGGCGGGTCCGCCTCGCCGATCCTGACCGAAGGCGCCTGCTCTCCCACCATCCTCTTACCTTCAACCTCGCCCGGGGGCTCCGGGATAGCGCGCTTCCAGGGGCCCCGGAAGGAAGGGCGCGCCGCGCCCGCATAAAGAAACCGTAAAAACGGGTGCATCGCCCATGGGGCTGCGGCAACCCCACCGCGTGTTGTGGGTCGAGCCTCTCCTGATCTGCGGTTTCGGCGAGGTGGGCTCCGCGCTCGCGCGCTTCGCGCTCGGCAGCGGCAGGCATCCGCACCAGATCATCGTTATCGACCAGGATCCCGAGCGCGCGCGCCGGGCGGGCGATTGCGGATACCGGGCGGTTGCATCCGATCCGACGTCCGCGCCGGCCCTGCGCGCCGCGGGAATCGGATCCGCGGGGCGAATCATCATCTGCCTCGCCGACGACGAGGCGGTCGCGGCGGTGCATGCGGTGCGATCGCTCGCGCCCCGAGCCTCGATACAGGTCGTGCTCCGCGACCGGCGCCTCGAGGGAGCCGCGGCGAAAGCGGGCGCGGATCTGGTCCTGCCCCTCTCGAAGCTTGCCGGAACGCTGCTGGCCGACGCCGCGCTGAGATCCTCCGAAGAAGCCGACGTCCCGGCATCCGGCTGAGCATGAGCGTACTGGAATGACAGCGCCCGCGTCCGGATTGCCCGATGTTCGCGCTCCGCATGACGGACATCATCAGGGCGGACTGGCCAAGCTGGCGGTCGGGGCGATCGGGATCGTGTTCGGCGATATCGGCACGAGCCCGATCTACGCCTTTCGCGAGACCTTCGCCGGACATCATCCCCTCGCCCCCGACCGGCTCCACATATACGGGGTGCTGAGCCTGATCTTCTGGTCGATGATGATCGTCGTCACGATCAAATATGTGTCCGTCATCCTTCGCGCCGACAACAAGGGAGAGGGCGGAAGCCTCGCCCTCCTCGCTCTCATCAACCGCAAGGTCTCCAACCGGAAGTGGACGGCGGGAATCGTACTTCTCGGCGTATTCGCCTGCGCGCTCTTCTACGGCGACAGCATGATCACGCCGGCAATCTCAGTGCTCTCGGCGGTGGAGGGCCTGACCACGATCCAGCCCGGCTTCGCCCCGTTCGTCATTCCGCTCGCGGTCGCGATCCTGATCGGGCTGTTCGCGATCCAGAGCCACGGCACTGCGCGGGTCGGGGCGCTGTTCGGCCCGATCATGCTGCTCTATTTCGCGGTCCTCTCGGTGCTCGGAATCCTCCATATCGCCGGCGATCCGGCCATCATCCTTCATACCCTCAACCCGCTCAACGCTCTCGACTTCTTCCTCTCCGACGGACTGAAGGCCTTCCTGGCAATGGGCTCGGTCGTGCTGGCGGTGACCGGCGCCGAGGCCCTCTACGCCGACATGGGTCATTTCGGCCGAAGGCCCATCGGACTCTCCTGGCTGGTGTTCGTGATGCCCGCGCTGATGCTGAACTATATGGGCCAGGGCGCGATGATCCTTTCGCTCGATCCCGCCGGCGCGGCCGAGGCGGTCAAGAATCCGTTCTTCCTCCTGGCCTCCGAAACGCTGCGGCTGCCGCTGGTGCTGCTCGCAACCCTTGCGACGGTCATCGCAAGCCAGGCGGTCATCTCCGGCGCCTTCTCGGTGACGCAGCAGGCCATGCACCTGGGCTTCATACCGCGCCTTCGAATCCGTCACACGAGCGAGGCGGCCGCGGGCCAGATCTACATCCCGGTGATCAACTGGGCGCTGATGGTGATGGTGATACTGCTCGTTCTGTTCTTCCAGACCTCGAGCAATCTCGCGGCAGCCTACGGAATCGCGGTCACCGGGGCGATGTTCATCGACACCTGCCTGCTCAGCGTCGTCCTGTTCTCGCTGTGGAAATGGAAGCCCTGGGCGGCGATTCCGTTGCTCACCCTCTTCTTCCTCGTGGACATCGCTTATTTCGGCGCGAACCTCGCCAAGGTTCCGGACGGCGGCTGGTTCCCGCTGCTGATCGGCCTGATCGCCTTCACGTTCCTGACGACCTGGGCGAAAGGGCGCCAGCTGCTGGCGAGGCAGATGGGCGGAAGCGAGGTGCCGGAGAGCCAATTCTTCAAATCGGCGGTGGAATCCGCCGCGCGGGTGCCGGGCACCGCGATCTATCTGACGTCCAGGGCCGAGGGCGTGCCGCATTCGCTCCAACAGAATTTCGAGCACAACAAGGTGCTCCACGAGCGCTGCATCTTCCTTCAGGTCGCAATCGAGGCCGTCCCCTACGTCGCCGCGGACGATCGGGCCTCGGTGACCGATCTCGGGCACGGTTTCTACAGGGTAATCCTTCGGCGAGGGTTCATGGAGGAGATGAACGTGCCGGAGGCCCTCGGCGCGATCGAGAGCTGCGGTGGGCGATTCAAGACGACGGACGCAAGTTATTTCCTCAGCCGCCAGACGCCACTCGCTTCGGACGTGGAGGGAATGGCGATCTGGCGGGAGAATCTGTTCGCCTGGATGATGCGAAACGCGGAGAGCCCGATGGAGTTCTTCTGCCTGCCATCCAACCGGGTCGTGGAGATGGGCTCACAGGTCAAGATCTGACGCGCCCGTTCAGACAGTTGGCGGCAATGGCTTTCGGCGCCGGCGGGATATATCCCGCTTCCCGTGGACTACGCGATCGCCCTCGGGATCTGCGTCCTTGCGGCCGCGCTTGAAGGATATTGCGCCGGACGCGATCCGATGGCGCAACTCCGGACGATCCGGCAGCCGCGCTGGTCGCCTCCTGCCTGGTTGTGGGTCCTGATCGGAATCGGCTGGTATGCGATATGCTTCGTCGCATTCGTCGGCTTGCTGCCCCACTGGCCGACGAGCATGGCGCCGGTCCTGCTGCTCGCCGCCCTGATGGCCGCCAACGGCCTCGCCAATCTCCTCCAGTTCCGGCTGCGGCGCCTAGACCTCGCCTTCTTCTACCTGCTTCCCTACTGGCTGCTGCTCGCGGCGTTCATGGCTTCTGCCTGTCCGCTCGACCGCCTCATCTGTCTTCTGTTCGGCATCTATGCCGCGTACCAGCTTTATGCGGCAGTCTGGGCCTTTCAGCTGTGGCGGATGAATCCGTCGAGCGACTGAAGCAAGGCCCGCGCGGTCCGCAAGGATTCGAAAAACGGCGCGTCGAAGCGCCAGCGTCAGCTTCCGAACGACAAAAGTTGACCGCCGGTTCGCGGTCATGAAATATCCGCCTGAACGGAGGGGGTTGGCCTCATGAAATTCGTTGTCGCACTGCTCCTGGCCGGCGCCGGCGCCGACTTCGCGCCGCCCGCCGCCGAGGCCGTGCCCGTGGGCACGGTCGCCTTCGCAAATTCGGGTGCGCCGGCGGCCCAGCAGCCCTTCCTCAGGGGCTTGGCGCTGCTTCATAATTTCGAATACGCGTCCGCCGCCGCGGAGTTCAGGCGCGCTCAATCGATCGACGCGGATTTCGTCATGGCCTTCTGGGGGGAGGCCATGACTTACAACCATCCGCTCTGGAGCGGCGAGCAGGACCTGGATGCCGCGCGAGCCGTGTTGGCGCGGCTGGGACCAACCCGCGAAGCGCGACTTTCCAAAGCCCGCACCGATCGCGAGCGCCTCTGGCTGGAAGCGGTCGAGCGACTGTTCGGTGACGGAACCAAGGACGAGCGCGATCGCGCTTATTCGAAAGCCATGGCGGAGCTTTCACGCCACCATCCCGAAGATGTCGATGCCCAGGCATTCTATGCGCTGTCGCTGCAAGGCATCGCCGATCCCGCGACCTATCCGTCGCGTGCGATACAATCGGCGGCGCTGCTCGAGGAGCTGCTTCCGAAGAATCCTCGCCACCCGGGCGTGCTCCATTACATGATTCATGCCTATGACGATCCGGTCCATGCGCCGCTCGGGCTGCGCGCCGCGCGCGTCTATGCCGACGTCGCGGCCGGCGCTCCCCATGCGCTGCACATGACCTCGCACATCTTTCTGCCGCTCGGCAGATGGGCCGATGTCGAGCGGTCGAACCTTGCGGCGGTCGAGGCGACGAACCGGCGCAGGGCGGCGGCGGGCCAGCCGGCGCAACATTGCGGCCACGACCAGGAATGGCTCGCCTACGCCCTTCTCCAGCAGGGCAAGATCGCCGAGGCCGATCGCCGAATCGCATTGTGCCGCGAGTCCGCGATTCCCGACCGATCCGCGGTCGCGCCGGTGCGCGCGCAATCGCAGACCGAGGGCAATGTCTACCGTTACTCCCGCCTCGTTCTCATGCGGGTCGTCGAGACCGGCGAATGGGGGCCGGGCCAGCGAATCTCCGCCGATACCTATCCCCGCGCCCTTTTCAATTTCGCCTATGCCGACCTTCTCGCGGCCGGAAGCGATATCCAGCGCTTGCGCGCGGCCCGGGCCCGGCTGCAGCAGCTCGGGGGGCTGGCGCTGCCGGAAGCAGGCTGGGGCGAGCAGCTTGCCGAACGGTGGCGAAGCCGGGTGGGGTCGATCCTTCGCCAGGCGGAAGCGCTGGAGGCGCTGAGGTCCGGAGACGTGGAGCGCGGCGTTCGGGAGTTGCGCGCGGTCGCGGACGTCAATCGTGACGGGGGAATTCCAGACATTGAAAAACCGAGCGAACAGCTGCTCGGGGAGGAGCTAGAACGGCTGGGCCGAATTGCCGAAGCCCAGGCGGCTTTCGAAAGGGCGACCGCGGTGCACCCAGGCCTGCGCCGATCCACTGCGGGGCTGCGGAGGACGACCTCGGCACTGGCTCAGACGGAGGCGAGGCGGCCGACGGCGGACGGCAATTAAGTATAGTGTCCCCGCATTAAGGAAGCCCGACAGAGCGAGGAAAGTCGGGGTTCTTACTGATTGATAATAAAGCGGAAATGTTCCAGCTTACGCGGACGAATCGCCATGGGGGGAAAACCGGTGGATCGGACAGAGAGTGGGCGGACCTTTGCCGAAAGGCCGCGCGACCCAAGAAGCAGGGACGTGATCGAACGCGCGCCGCACGGCACGGCCGGAATCGTCAGCCTGCACCTGGACTGCGGTCATTGGGTGCACCGCCGCTTCGACCTTTGCGAGGCGAGCCGGATCATCTGCAGCAAATGCTGAGTTGCCGGGGCGGCTAAAGGCGCGAGCCCGGACCCGGTCCGGTGGGAGCGATCGGGCGGGGCGGCTGTCAGGACCGCCTTACTGGATTGCCGCGGCCCCCTGCCTGGGACCTCGCAATGACGAAAGCGGGCCCGCCCGATGAGCTCGAGGATCAAGGAAAAGGCGGTTATGCGATAAATGAGGGTTCGCTGCTGTTCGATCTACCTGCCGCGGAACAGGTGGTACTCTTTGCGCAATGGCGGATCGTCACTACACCCGTCATGTTCAGCAGCGAAAATCCGAGGGAAAAGTGATGCGTCATTGGGCTTTGTCGGCGGCGATCGGAGCCGCCATCCTGATCTCCAGCTCAGCGAGCCCGGCGCAAGGTCTGGTTTCAGGCAGCTATATCCTGGACGAGGAACGGAGCGACGACGTCTCTCAAGCGATCCAGAGCGCTGTTGTCGGCCTTTCCAACCGTCCCTTCGCTCAAAGGCTGCGCAAGTCGGCCGGGGCCACGCCTGGATATGCAATTAGAATCTCGATCGCAGCAGGTCGGTTCTCGATCAATAACGATGCCAAGCCACTGATTCGGGTTTGGACAAACGGAGAGCCGATTAAGTGGAAGCTCGAGGACGGGCAGGTTTTCGATGTGTCGGCAAAAGCGAATGGCGATGCCATTTCGCTAACGCTCCGTGGGGCCGACAGCGAGCGGACCATAGTGTATCGCAGCGATGGGCAGCAGTTGGTGGCAGAGACCATTATCACCAGTCCGCTGCTCTCTACACCTATTCGCTATAAGGTCGTCTATAACCGAGCGAGATGACAGGATCTCATTCACGCCATTTCGCTCGGCAAGCGAATGTCCGCTGTCGGCGTTAGAGCTTAGGACGCGATTTCTGAATCGCGCCGCTGCTCTAAACCCTTGTTGCCGCATCGTTTAAGCGGAAAACCGGTTCCCACTTTTCCGCACGATGCTCTAGCGATCGGGCGCGGCGCCTGTCACGACCGCCTTGCTGGATTGCCGCGGCCCCCTGTCGGGGACCTCGCAAGGACGAAAACAGGCTCGCCCGAATGCGCCTTGCTGGATTGCCGCGCCCCCTGGCGGGGACATCGCTAGGACGAAAACAGGCCCGCCTGAATGCACTCGAGGATCGATGAAAAAAGGGGCGGTGCGACCCGCCCCTTCATTCGATCAGCGTCTTGCCATTCAGCCGGTGGGCTGGCCGCCGTGACCCTTTTCGTTCTGGCTGTTCTTGTCGCCGGGGCCGCTATTGCCCGGGCCGCCGCCGTACATCTTCCTGCCGGCGCCGGTGACGTGCTTCAGTTCCTCGGTGCGCAGAGTACGCATGTCCAGTCTCCCTCATGCCCGCCCAATGCGGCGTTGCGGCGGGAGAGAGACATTGGCGGAGGCCCTCCGCAATGGGCGATTTTCCGCCGTCCCATGCGGAGACGAAGCGGCCGCGGAACCTGAACGTCATGGCGCGCCTCGATGTGAAAAGGGGCGGCCCTTCCGGACCGCCCCCTCCCCCTTTGGCTTTCGCCGGTCGGATCAATGGACTCCGATCGTGTCGGGCGGGAATGCCGGATCGCCCGAGACGGTGCCGCCGTTCTGGACCGCGCCGGCCAGCAGGAGGCCGGCAAGGTGCGGGGTGGCCATCGAAGTTCCGCTGATCGTGTTGTAGCCGCCGTTCAGCCAGGTCGATTTGACCGCGACTCCGGGCTCGCCATAGTCGATCGGCGGATTGCCGTAGTTCGAGAAGCTCGCCCACACGTCGCCGACCGCGAAGGCCGAGACGGTGTAGACGTTGAGCCCGTTGGCACGCGCCGGCGAGTAATTGTTGGCGTTGGAGCCGTTATTGCCGGCGGCCAGTGCGAAGCGGACTCCTCCCGCCGCCGCGGTGATCACCGCGGTGTCGAGCGCCAGGCTGGCGCCGCCGGTGAGGCTCATGTTGGCGACGTCGCCATTCTGGCCGTTGGCCGCGACATAATCGATTCCGGCGACGACCCCCGAGGTGCTGCCGCTGCCCCGCCGATCGAGGACCCGGACGGCGACGACCGGGGCGCCCGGAGCGACTCCGATCACGCCGATCGCGTTGTTCAGGGCGGCGATCGTGCCGGCGACGTGGGTGCCGTGCCCGTTCTGGTCGATATAGGTCGTGTTGCCGCCGAGGAAGGTCCGGCTGCGCGCCTGGTCGAAATTGAGGTCGGGATGGACCGAGATCCCGGTGTCGAGCACCCAGGCGGTCCGGAAGCTGCCGGCTCCGCCGCCATTGACCCGAGCGATTCCCCACGGCGTTTCCTGCGGAGGCTGAGTGCCGCCGCCGCCGGGCTTGGCGGCCGCCCTGATCGGCGGGATCGAAACGACCTGATCCTGCTCGCAATAAGCGATGTTCGGGTTGCGGGCGCGCATCTGCTCGGCGGCCTGCGCCGACATGTTGGCTGCGAAGCCCTGGAGCGCGACCCGATAGACGTGGGTCAGCTGGGCCCCGCCCGCGGCGGCGGCGCGATTGGCCTCGGCCTGTGCGTTGCCGCGCGAAACCGAACCCTTGTTGAACACGCAAATGTAGCTGTTCGCGATCTTGTCGCCCGCTTCCTGTGCGTAAGCCGGCTGAGCCACGGCGACCAGCGGCAAGGCCGCAATGGCCAGAAATGCCAATTTCCTCATCCAGATTCTCCCGATTCGATTGTCGCGGGCCCACGGACGGAATGCCCACCCCCGCAGATGAGGAGACTATCAAGGCCTGCCGAATTGTCGACCGCGAAATGATCCTAAAGAACAGTTCATTATGGACCAAGATCGGAATCAAGAGTGGAGGCGCCGACAAGCGGTGCTTTTATTGCGGCGGGATTAGGTACTTGGTTGAAACCCACAGTAAAACTACCATGCTCGACGTACAGATCGGAGGACCGTGTCGCGGCATGCAAAAGGGGCGGCCCTCGCGGACCGCCCCTCCTTGAACGCTTTTACTCAGCTGGAGTCGATCAGTGGATACCGATCGTGTCGGCCGGAGCCGCCGGATCGCCGTTGACGACGCCGCCGCTGCGGACCGCGCCGGCCAGAAGCAGGCCGGCGAGGTGCGGGGCCGCCATCGAGGTGCCGCTCATCGTGGCGTAGCCGCCATTGTGGTAGGTCGACTTGATCGAGACGCCGGGCTCGGCGAAATCGATCGGCGGGTTGCCGTAGTTGGAGAAGCTCGCCCAATTGTCGCCGACCCCGAAGGCCGAGACGGTGAAGACGTTCGGGCCGTTCGCCCGCGCCGGCGAGTAGTTGTTGGCGTTGGCGCCGCTATTGCCGGCGGCGAGAACGAAGCGGACACCGCCCGCCGACGCGTTGACGACGGCCGTGTCGAGCGCCGTGCTGATGCCGCCGGTCAGGCTCATATTGGCGACGTCGCCGGCCTGGCCGTTGGCCGCGACATAATCGACGCCGGCGATGACGCCCGAGTTGGAGCCGCTGCCGCGGCGATCGAGCACGCGAACGGCGACGACCGGAGCGCCCGCCGCCACGCCGACCACGCCGATCGTGTTGCTTCGGGCGGCGATGGTGCCGGCGACGTGGGTGCCGTGACCGTTCTGGTCCTGCGGGGTCGAGTTGCCGCCGAGGAAGGTCCGGCTGCGCGCGGTGTCGACGTTGAGGTCGGCGTGCGTATACATGATGCCGGTATCGAGCACCCAGGCGGTCCTGAACGAGCCGGTGACTCCGCCGCCGACGCGGGCGATGCCCCACGGGGTCTCCTGAGCCTGGGCGGTGAAGTCGCCGGGCTTGCCCTGAATCATGACGTCGGGAAGGCTCACCACCTGGTCCTGTTCGCAATAAGCGATGTTCGGATTATGAGCCTTCATCTGAGCCGCGCCCTGGGCCGACATGTTGGCGGCGAAGCCCTGAAGGGCAGTGCTGTAGACATGCTTCAGTTGAGCGCCGACGGCCTGGGCCGAACGATTGGCTTCGGCCTGCGCATTACCACGAGACACCGAGCCTTTATTGAAGACGCAAATGTAGCTGTTCTCGATCTTGTCCCCCGCCTTCTGCGCGTACGCCGGCTGAGCCAAAGCAACCATCGGCAGAGCCGCAATCGCCAGAATTGACAACTTCCTCATCCAGATTCTCCTGTTTTCGATTATTACGGGACCACGGACAAATGCCCACCCGCAATCATGGAGACTATCCATGATTTTGCCCTTGTCTACAGAAAAATGTGGTTTCGGAAGGATTTAGACAGATTTTCCGGAAATACCAGTTGCGAATCCGGACCTTTACTGCGGAGACGCCCCGCCGTTCGGCACGGGTACAGTAGAGTTACTGTCCGTCTGCTCGGATTCGAACCGCCGGTGGCGCACGATGTGCGGCGTGATGACGATGTAGAGCTCGGTCTTCGAGCGGGTCGACCGGCGGAGCTTGAACGCCTCGCCGACCAAAGGAATGTCGCCGAGCACGGGCACTTTCGATCTCGACCTCAGCTGATTCTCCTGTGTCAGGCCGCCGATGACGAAGGTCTCGCCGTCGCGGACCGAGGCCGAGGTCTCGGCCTCGCGCTGGCTGATCGTCGGATAGCCCTGGGAGAAGCCGGTGACCGACGAGACCACGCCGTAGATCTGCGAGGTGACGAAACCGTCCGAGCTGACCCTGGGCGCGATCTGAAGGGTCACCCCGACATTGACGTACTGGACCTGCTGCGAGACGGCGTTGACCCCGGACAATGCGATCGAGGTGAGGATCGGAAGAGCGTCGCCGGTGATGATCTTGGCGGTCGAGCCGCTCTGGGCGGCGATCCGCGGCCGCGAGACGATCCGCCCCTCCCCTTTCTGGACCTGGGCGTAGATCGCCGCCTGGAGCTGGCCCGAAGGCAGGACCGTGTTGGGATCGAGGCCGAACGGAAGGTTGGCGCCGGTGGTGATGGTGCCGACGGCGATCTGGCCGGCGGCATTGTTAAAATCGATTCCGAGATTTCGGACGCCGTTCTCGGTGAGCTCGACGAACTGGGTCTCGAGGATCACCGAATCGACCGGAATGTCGATGAGCGAGATCTGATCCTTGACCCGGGCGATCCGCTCGGGGGAGCCGGTGATCCAGATGGCGTTGAGCCGGCGGTCGATCGCCAGGCCCTTGCCGGGGAAGGATTGGCCGAGCGGAAGGCTTTCGCGCTGCGCCTGGTTCTGGCTGCTGACATAGGAGGGCTGGTTGGTGGAGGCGGGGGAGCCGAAGCCCGGCTCGCGCCGGATGAAGATGTTGTTGGGCTGGATCGCCTCGCCCTCGACGAGGAGGCCGATCACCTCGCTGACGTCGGCATATTTGAGCGGCACCAGCTCGTAGGAATCGCCGGGGACCCAATTGTCGACTACGCCGCCGGGCGCGTAAGCGGGAAGATCGGTGGCCGGAACCACGTCCTGGCCCGCCGAGCCCAAAGGCCGGCTTCCGGTCGCTTCCTCGCCGCTGACCCTCGAGACGACGACCTGGACCGAATTGTCGCCGGCGGACTGGGCGACGATCCGCGCCGGACCGGTCGAGTCGAAGCGGAGAATCAGCCCCCCTTCCCCATTCTCGAAGCTCAGCTGGCGGACGAGACCGTTGCCGGTGATCCGTTCGGGCACGCGCGGCGCCCGGAGGGTGTCGCGCATCACCAGCTCGGGGCGGCTCGGATTGGCGTTGACCGCGGCGAACCGGGGCTCGGCCGGCGAGAAGCTGAGAAGGTAGCTGGCCTGATCCTGATCCTCGGTGACGACCGAGATCCGCTCGAGAACCGAAGGGACCTGCTGGGCGACGGCGGGCGTGGCGAGCGAAAGAAGCGCGAGCAGAAGGATGAGCCAGACCGCCGGGCGCCGGAGCGCCTCCCTGTGCCCGGGCGCCGGCTTCACCGCGGTGTCGCGCCGAGCGGACGGGTGTGGATCGAAGAAGAGAGGCAGAGGAGGGGAAGCAGGCGGCCGGTGATGCGCGCGAAACAACCGGCGAGAATCGCCGGCCGCGAAGAAATCCACGATGAAGGCGCCCTCAAGACGCGCACGACCACTGAACTCAATTACTGCCCAACCCGGAAGAAGGAGGAATTTTGCCCTGAACATCGAGTCTTAACATGGGCAGGGGGGTGTTCAAGCCGCGAGGACCACTGGCTAAGGGTTTACCATGGGCGCGGCCGATCGCCGCAGAGGCGAAGCACCTCGCGGGTTGCGATGAAGCGGTCATGCTTTGCGGCGACCTGCGCCGGGCGGCGCACTCTTTCCCGAACCCAAACGAAAAGGGCGCTCCGAAGCTGGGGAGCGCCCTCCATCGTGGCAGGCGCCAAGGGGAAGCGCCGCCGTGGAAATCATCTTGCCGCCCTTTTGGTTCCATCAAGGGCGAAACTCGGGGCTGTATTCAGGGAGCCATGCCCGGGCGGCCCGCGCCAATCCTCCCTGCGCGCGCAGCGCGTGGGGAGGGGGGATGAGCAGGTCGCCATGCTCCCAGCATGGCTTTGAGCTGCGGGGGCAGCTCAATCCTGTTCATCCCCAAAGGGTGGTGGAGCGACTATCTGGTTTGTCAAAGTGCATGTGCGAGTTCGGCGCGGGCGTCGCGCGCTTTGGCGTTGAGTCGAACAAGGAGCTTTCGGGCGAGTGCGACGCGCATCTGCATCTTGCTGAGGCCTTTGGCGAGCA
>DATDAS010000050.1:0-32806 GCA_036525315.1 Allosphingosinicella sp. | reverse complement strand
TGACCGACCGAGCGACGACAGCAGGGCCGCCTCTCCGCCGCGCCGCTTCGCGGTCGCCCGGAGAAGGGCACCGGCTGCGTCGAAGCGCTTGAGCGGGCAACCAGCCCGCCCTTCGCACTCCTCGTTGAGCCTGATCGTTTGAGGTGGAAGCGCTTCGCGCTTCCGCCGATGACGTGAATCAGGCTCACTTCAAATGGTGAGACCTTGATTCACGCCTCAGGCGAAGCCTGAGACGATCAAGGTCTTGCCGCTGCCCTTCTCCGGGCGATCCAAACCATTGCCGGTAATGAGTCCGGACCCTAATGGCTTAGGACGTCCGCGCCCGACCTTCCCGGCCGGGCCTGTTCGTATTCCGACCGGAGCAAGTATGTCCCATCGCCTCGCCTTCATCTTCCCGATCGCAGTGGCCTTGGCTTCGCCCGCAGCCGCCCAGAGCGCGCGCGATATCCTGATGGACGCGGCCTACAGCGTTCCGGACAAGGCCACTGCGCTCGTCCGAATCGATCGCGCGATCAAGTCGGCCGAAGCCGTCCTTGCGCGCGATCCGAGGAATCTGCAGGCGAGGCTGAGCCGGGCGATGGCGATCAGCTACCGGAGCAAGCTGTCGAAGAGCCGCTCAGACGCGATGACCTCCCGGCGGGAATTCGAGGCCTTGGTCGCCGCTCACCCGAACGACGCGGAAGCGCAGATGGCGCTTGCCGGCTGGCATCTCGGCGCGGTCGTCGAGCTCGGCCCGCTCATGGCCCGAACGGCGCTCGGAGCGCGCAAGGGGACCGGGCTCCAGGCGCTCAACCGCGCCCTCGCCCTCGGCGGCGACCGCGCGATGTTCCCCGCATTCGCGAGCCTCAACCAGATCCAGATCGACCCGGGCAACATCGCCGAAGCCAAGCGCCTCGCCGAAGCCGCGATCAGGGCCCGCGCCCCCACCCAGCTCGACCGCATCATGCAGCGCCAGGCCGCGATCCTGCTGAAGTCCCTCACCGCCGGAAACGGCCAGGCCGCGGCCCGAGCGGCCAAGACGCTCTCGCCCTTCGGACGGGTTCGCTAGCGGCCCGAACGGCGCTTCCGCTGCGGGCGCGATACTCTTTCCCTTTCGGATAATTAGGATAAGCTCGCTGCCCGGCTGGTGGGGGGCATGATGGCCGACGTGGATGGCACCGCGCGCTACGCGGCGTTTCTGAGCTATAGCCACAAGGACGAAGCCGCGGCGCGCTGGCTTCACCATAAGCTCGAATCCTATCGAATCCCCGGCCGCCTCGCCGGCACCGAGGGCGAGCGCGGTAAGGTCCCCGAGCGCCTGACCCCGATCTTCCGGGACCGCGACGAGCTGTCGGTCGCCGGCGACCTCAGCGAGAAGGTCCGGGCCGCACTCGCCGCATCGGACAGCCTCATCGTCATCTGCTCGCCCATGAGCGCCAGCTCGCTTTGGGTCGCAAAGGAGATCGCGACGTTCCGCGAGCTTCACCCCGGCGAGCCCGTCTTCGCGGCAATCGTCGACGGCGAGCCCACCGAATGCTTCCCGCAGGGCCTTGCAGCCGCCGGCGTCGAACCGCTGGCAGCCGACCTTCGACCGGGACGCGACGGGCGCCGCCTTGGGCTCCTGAAGCTCGTCGCGGGCATCAGCGGCGTCCGCCTCGACAGCCTCGTGCAGCGGGACGCGGCGAGGCGCATCCGGCGGACCAGCTACGTTACCGCGGCCGCATTGGCGGCGATGCTCATCATGGGCCTGTTGACGGCATATGCACTGAACGCCCGGGCAGATGCCCAGCAGCAGCGCAACGAGGCCGAGGGACTGGTCGAATTCATGCTGACCGACCTTCGCGACCGGCTGGAGGAAACCAGCAGCCTGAAAGTCCTGACCGCCGTCAACGAGCGCGCGCTCGCTTATTACCAGCGCCAGGACCTTCGCGGCCTCTCGCCGGAATCGCTCGAGCGAAGGGCACGGATCCTCAACCTAATGGGCGAGGACGACCAGAAGCGCGGAAATCTGGATCGGGCCCTCGGCCAGTTCCGGGAAGCCAGGCGCACGACCGCCGCTCTTCTCGCAGCGGACCCGGAAAATCCCGAGCGAATCCTCGCCCAGTCCCAAAGCGAATATTGGGTCGGAAGCATCGACCAGCAGCGGGGCAATTACAGCGAGGCGATGAAGGCGTACCGCCGGTACCTCGAAGCCGCGGTAAAAATGTATCGAATCGCCCCGACCAACCCGAAATATGTCGGCGAGGTCGCTTACGCCGAGAGCAATCTCGGAGCCGTCCAGCTGAACGGTTTCAAGCAGCCCGCGCGCGCGCGTTCCCACTTCGAGCAATCCCTGCACTGGTTCGAGCGGGCCGCGCGCCTCGAGCCCGCCAAGGTCGACTGGCGTCGCGAGATCGCGGACGCCCATGCATGGATCGCCGACACCTATTTCGAGCAGAAGCTCTACCCCCAGTCCCGGGCGCAGCGGCTGAGGGAAGCGGCCATCAAGCAGGAGCTCCTCGCAACGGACCGGGACAATCGCAGTCTTTTGTACGACATGGTCGTTGCGACCCGAGCGCTTGGCCGGATCGACCTGGAGCTCGATCAGCTTCGACGCGCCGAGCGGATGTTCGCCGGAGCGCAGGAGAGGATCGAAGCGCTCCTGGCGCTCGATCCCAGGAACGCGATGTGGCGAGACCAGGCGATCAAGCTTCATCTCGACAAGGCGAGGCTCTTCATAAAGCGCGGCGACCCCGGACCTGCAAAGAGCGCATTGTTGCGCGTCAGGACGATATTGGCCGAGGAGGGCTCGGCCCGGGTCGAAACCGAGGCGCGCCACATTCTCCTCGAGCAGCTCACGAAGCTCGAGGCCCGGGTCGTGGAGCTCGAGAGCCGCGCCTAGGGCGGCCCTGCCACGCGCAACGGTCGACCTGCGCCGACGCACTGCGCGGCGTGACCACGGTCACGCGCATTTGCCTAAACCGCAATTAACCCTGCGGCGGGCGATGCGATGCTCGCCAAGCTGCTGCCGGGAACCAGCCGGCCGCCAACGCAGGGAGACAGAGATGAACATGCAACCCGGAAAAATGCTGGATGCGGATTTCCAGCTCGTTTCAACAGAGCAGATGGCCGACGCCGCGACTCCGCACGGAGACAGCGTGCGGCGGGTCAGGCTGGGCACGCCGGGTTATTCGGCCCCGACTTCCCTCTATCTCGTCTACGTAAAGTTCGACGGCAGCGATCTGATAGTTCGGCACATGAGCACCGATACGCTGATCAACGGCAGCGTTTCGGAAACCGAACAGGATCTGTTCGACAAGGCGCAGGCCGGCAACGGTGCTCCGGAGCAGGTCGGCCGCGACTTCGCGACCATGGCCTTCAAGGACGAAACATATTTCACGATCGTCCTCGATAACGACCTGTGGGACTTCTATTTCCCGAATCCCACCAACCCGATGCCCGTTCCGAACGAGTATCATGACCCGATCATGTTCATCGAAAGCAAGGTCACGATGGTCGAGCAGGGCGGGGGCGCGCCGGTCCGGATCCCGCGCAACTACGAACCGAACACTTCCTTCTACGACGCGACGTCGGTCAGCGTCCGAGGGCGCGCGGCGGTGCGCTGCATCAACTATTTCCGCGATTCCGACGGATCGCCCCTGCGCCGGTACCAGGATCTTGGCTTCGAGATCCTCGTGAGGGTCCCGTTCGCGCTGTCGGCGGCGCACGGCACCAAGCTGATCCTCATCATCGATCCGGACGGACAGAATCAGGGTCCGGCGACCTGAGCCGGGCGGCGACGCCCCGGCAGGCTTGACGCGTCAAGCGAATCCGCCGGCGCGCTTTCGATGCGGACGTGACGGACGTCACGTCCGCATCACTGAAAACAGGATAGGAAGGCGGGCATTCTGCGGCGCGGAAGAGCATGGGGCGCATTGCCGGCTCGCGGACGAACAGGGAGACGGACATGGAAGGCACGAAGGAAGCGCTCTATCGCGAGTGGATTGCCAGTCAGCTTCGCGACGAGCGCAACGAGGATGTCTACGAACGGCGCCTGACCGCGGCACCGCCGACGCCCGGCTTCGAGTCCGTGCCGGGCTGCATCTACTTCTATTATGTCAGGATCGACCGCGACGGGATGGTCCGGGCCGACCATTTTTTCTATCCGAACGGTCCCGCCGAATCTCCGGAAGACTGGAAGCCCATTCCCTATGCGGAAATGGCCGATCCCGAAGGCATCGTGAAGAAGCTCGCGCTCGATGCCCGGCCGTCCGGAGGGAAAAAATACAAGTTGCCGAGCGACAGCTTCAAGGACGTCGTGTGGAAGCACCGAAGCTACATCGTCTTCTTCTTCGACGAAAAGCACTGGTCCTTCCATCGGCGCGACGGAAACAAGCCGTCCGTGGCCTTCAACGTCAGCGAGGGTCGGGATCCGAACCGAAGCTTTTTCGACGCGAATGACATGAGCGTCGAAATGCCGGTGCGGGCGCGGCGGCGGAACGGGGAAACGAGCGACGAGAGGACCGCCATCTTCCTGGTCAATCATCTCAAGGACACGGACGACACCGACCTCCGCGAGGGTGTCGTTCGCAAGTACAAGTTCGATATGTATTTGCGGGTCAAATATGCGCGGCGGGACGCCGAGGCCATGACCGTCATACTGGATCCCGACGGCTCCAATCAGGGCCCCAATACCTGACCGGCCTTTGCCGTCCTTTGAGGAAAGTCTTGGCCAGGGTGGCGTCACTTGCGGTAGATGAAGGGCGTTCCAGGCCCATGGACGAAGGAGCGCCCGTTGCCGGTTTCCGATGCAGGGAAATTGCTCGCGATCATCGCGCATGCCCGGGCCGGCGCGCTGCAGCGCGCATGGACGCTTTTTACGAACGCCGGGCTGCTCGATGTGAACGATGACCCCGCCGTTCTGAGCCTCAAGGGGCGGCTGCTCAAGGACGAGGCGGGCCGCAGCGGCGGCGCCGAGCGGATCCGTCTGTATCGGGAGGCGGCGCAAGCCTATGCCGGTTCCGCCTCGCTTCGACCGGCCACCTACCCATTGATCAACGCGGCCGCATTGTCGCTGCTCGGCGGCGACCCCGAGCGCGCACGCGCGCTTGCCGCCGAGGTGGCGGCGCTTCTCGACTCCGATCCGGACGAACCGGAAACGCCCTATTTCGCCGGGGCGACCCGAGCGGAGGCACTTCTGCTTCTCGATCGCGGCGACGAGGCCCGTGCCGCCTTTGCCGAAGCGATCGCGATCGCTCCGCGCGCCTGGGAGGATCATGCCTCGACGCTGCGCCAGTTCGCGCTCGTTCTGGAAGCGCAGGGAAGGGATGCGTCCTGGCTCGACGCGCACAGGCCGCCGCGGTCGATCCATTTCGGCGGCCATATGTCGTTCGATCCGAAGGTCATGGGGCGCGAGCATCTGGACGAGAAGATCGCGGCGGTGCTCGAGGAAGAGAATATCGGCTTCGGCTTCGGCGCTCTCGCGGCAGGGGCGGACATCATCATTGCCGAGGCCCTTCTCGCACGCGGTGCGGAGCTGCACGCGGTGCTTCCGGGCGGGGCCGAAAGTTTTGCCTCGGTCTCGGTCGATCCGCTCGGCAAGCCCTGGCGCGAGCGGTTCGATTCGCTGCTCGAGCGAGCGGAGACGGTACGGGCCGTCCGCCCGCTTGGAGCGCCGCCGGACCTGGTGACGATCGGGCTGGCCGACGAGATCGCCATGGGCGCCGCGGTGATGAACGCGCGACGTCTGGAAAGCGAGGCCGTCCAGTTGCTCGTGCTCGACGCGCCGGCGGAACCCGACACGGCGCAGTGCGGCTGGCGCCAGCGGATCATCATCGCCCCCCGCGAACCGGTGCCGGCGGGCCCGCCGCCGCCTCTCGCCGGAGCAGGGCACAGGCGCCTCGGCATCCTGGCGATCGGCCTCGGCCCGGATTCGGCGGAGCAGGGCGTGCGCCTCTCCGCCGTCGCGGCTCTGTTGCGCCAAGCCCCGGCGACTGCGGTTCCGGCCTATCTGGCCACCGGCCAGGTCCTGCTTGCCTATGAGGGCGCGGCCGATGCCGCCCGCGCGGCGCTCGCGATCGCCGAGGCGGCGCCGGCGTCTGCCGCTCTCGGCATCGGCGGCCATTACGGCATCGCCGACACGTTCACCGATCCGTTCAGTGGCGGCGAGCGCCTCGCCGGCGAGCCGGCGGAGCTGGCCGGTGCCACGGCGGCCTCGGCCCCGCCGGGCTCCGTCTGCGTGACCGACGATTTCGCAGCCGCGCTCGCCGCCTCCAATTGTCCGGACATCTGCTCGGAGATGATCGGCGAGCTCGATGCGCGCGACGGCCGGGCTCCGATTCTCCTCTACGCTCTGAAAGCCAGGTCCAGACCCGGTAAGGAGTCCGAACCCTAGACTATCTCCGCCTCGAGGCGGTGGGGGGCGATGACGATCAGGGCTCCGGGCTCGCGTCGGATGATTCCCCGGCGCTCCAGGGCGTTTACGACGCGGGATGCAGTCTCGCGGGTCGTCGCGGCGCGAAGCGCCAGCTCGGAGATCACGGGCGGCGGACGGATCGACAGGTCCGCATTTTCCTGAGCCAGCCGAAGCAGCTCCGCGCAGACCCTGCCGGAGGCGGTGAGCGCCGACCGTTCGAACATACGCGTGGAGGTGGTCCGAAGCCGCTTGAGCAGCAGTCGGGCCAAAGCGAGGCCGATGCAGGCGTGCCGCTCGGCAAGGCCGACCAGCGAAGCGGCCTCGAGAAGAAATGAGCGCACCTCCTCGATGGCGATCACGTCCGCATCCTCCGCGGTCGGATCGAGGCTTCCGAGCGCGCCGAACAGATCGCCGCTGCCATATTCGTGGAGCAGGACCGTCTGGCCGTCGACGGTGTAGAGCAGGGCCTGGGCACGGCCGAGGATCAGCAGATAGGCCGTCGTCGAACGGTCGCCCTGCCGGACCAGATAGGATTTGCTCGGATAGTTGCGGATTCGGCCCTGCCCCATGATCTGGGCCGCCGTTTCGCCGGAACAGCCCAGTGCCGCGCCGACCGCGTCGAGATCCACGGATTCGAACAGACAATCCTCCCCTAGGATTTGGGGTCGGACTATCGCACATTATCAGCAATGCGGAAGCGGCTTCGCACGAAGGGCCGCCTTGATCCTCATTGCTCAGGAAATTTGGTCGGGGAGAGAGGATTCGAACCTCCGGCCCCTGCCTCCCGAAGATTATGCTCTATTTGGCTGGGCCGAGCCGGGCGGCTAGCGGCGATAAGGAAAATTGGTCGGGGAGAGAGGATTCGAACCTCCGGCCCCTGCCTCCCGAAGACAGTGCTCTACCAGGCTGAGCTACTCCCCGACCGGTGCGTCTGGCCGAAGCCAACCGGGAGACAGGCGCGGGTCTATAGGGAGGGGGCGGTTTGAGCGCAAGGACCCTCGGGCCCGGAAATCCTCGCGGAAGTTTAGTAAGTTTAGCCTGACGTCGCGCGCGAACGCGTCTCCGGACAGCGAAGCCCGCCACTTACGGCGACCCTCGAAAGCTTGGCGAGCACGGGGAGAATCCGGGCGTTGTTCACTGTTCGACAATGTCAAAGAGCCCCTGAGCGATAGGCGGAACATAGCAGGAACACTCCAACAAGTCAAGCCCCGTCAGCGTCCGAGCGCTCCGAGCATCTCGGCGATTGTCGCGAACTTCTCCCTCGGGCTTCCGCTCCTCGCCCGGCCCGTCTCGGCCGCCTCGATCCGCTGCCAGTCGCGGAAGGTCACCGGCTCCACCCCTCGGGCATGGAGCAGGGTGTCGAGGCCGAGGCCGCCCTGCTTCGCGCTCGGCGAGTCGCCCAAATCGGCCGCGATCCTCTCCGCCACCTCATAGCCGTCGGGCCGGTTGGTGCCGATCGTTCCGGTCGGCCCGCGCCGCGCCCAGCCGACGCAATAGAGCCCGTCGCCGATCACTCCCTCGGAATTGGCGAATCGGCCGCGGCCATGCTCGTAGGGCACGCCGTCGATCGGCGGGGTCTGATAGCCGATGCAGCTGACGATCAGCCCGCATTCGATCGCATAGGTCTCGCCGGTGCCCACCGAGCGAAGGTCGTCGGTCAGGCGCGTGCGCTCGACGATCAGCCGCTCGGCCTTGGCCTCGCCTTCGACCCGAACCGGCATTGCGAAGAAATCGAAGTCGATGATCTTGCGCCTGCTTCCCTGCTCGAGCCCGGCGAACTCGCGCAAATGGGTGACCGACTTGCGCATGCCCGGCTCGAGCAGGGCGTCGTCGCCCTCGGGCGGGAAATCGGCGGGATCGACCCTCGGCACCGAATCCTCGAGATGACCGAGCTCGCCAAGCTCCTTCGGAGTCATTGCGATCTGGTGCGGGCCGCGCCGGCCGAGCACGTGGATCGTCCGGATCGAGGATCCGGCCAAAGCGTCGAGCGCGTGGCCGACGATGTCCGATCCTTCGAACTCGGCACTGGTCTTGGAGAGGATCCGGGCCACGTCGAGTGCGACATTGCCGTTGCCGATTACCGCCGCGGCGGCGACGTCGAGCGGCGGGTCGAGGTCGGCGAATTCGGGGTGGCCGTTATACCAGCCGACGAAGGCCGCCGATCCGATCACGCCCGGAAGATCGCCGCCCTCGATCTCCAGCGGCCGGTCGTTGGGCGCGCCGGTGGCGAGGATGACCGCGTCGTACAGGTCGCGAAGCTCGGCGATGGTGACGTCGCTTCCCACCGTGACGTTGCCGACGAATCGGATGTTGGCCGTCAGGGCCACCTTCTCGTAGCGGCGATAGACCGCCTTGATCGACTGATGGTCCGGCGCGACTCCGAAGCGGATCAGGCCGTAGGGCACCGGCAGCCGGTCGATCACGTCGACGCAGACAGCCTCGCCCCAGGTCTTGAGCAGCGCCTCGGCGGTATAATAGCCGGCAGGCCCCGATCCGATCACCGCGACATGCCGCATTCCCGTCTCCCCGCTGAACCGTGGCGATGCTAGCGATGCATCTCGTCGAAACAAGCCGCAGGCGGAAACAAAGCGCTCAGCGCGGGTTCAGGCGAGGGATGATAGGGGAAATGTCATGAACAGGCTCATCCTGGCGCTCGCGACCGGAGCGGCCTTCGCCGCACCCGCCGCTTCGAAGCCGAGAACCCCGCCGCCGATCACCGGCGAGGAGACCCAGATACCGTTCGCCAACCTGCGCGACGGGATCCGCAGCTTCCACGCCGACGATAAGGACACCGTCTATCTCCAGGACCGCAGGCGCGACTGGTACAAGGCCGAGGTGGCAGGCGCGTGCATCGCCCTGCCCTGGGCGAACCGGATCGGGGTCGATCTGCGCTTCGGCTCGACCTTCCAGCGCGGGAGCACTTTGATCGTCGAGGGCGACCGCTGCGTGGTCCTGTCCCTGGTCCGAAGCGAGAAGCCCGACCGCCGCGCTTCGCGGGCCACGCGGGCCAAGGGGTAGATCGACACCTTTTCGTCATTCCAGCGAAAGCTGGAATCTCAGTTCCTTAAGGCAAGTGAGATCCTGGCTTTCGCCAGGATGACGGACAAAGTCTACTTGCTCTTGTCCTCGAGCATCTCGCTGCCCTTGTGCTTGAGCAGTGCCTCGATCGGGGTGGCGAGGAAGGAGAGCATGGGCGGCAGCTGAACCTCGAGCCGGACCTTGCTTTCCTCGACGTCGATCGTCGCCCGAACGTCCTGGCCCATGGCGCGCACCAGCAGGTTCATCCTGTCGTCCTGCCAGGTGGCGCTCACCTCGGCCGCGCCGCCGGGGATATGATCCTTCAGCGAACCGATTCCGTTCTGCAGCCGCCGTTTCGCTTCCTGAGCGCCGAGGCGGTGAGGAAGGTCTACCTTGATTGGTGTCGTCATCCGCCCCTCCTAGTGCCTGAAAGTCCGAGGTGGAAGCGCTTCGCGCCTCCGGCGGCGGCCCGATTGCGCCGGGCGCCCGGGCCCGGGTGCGATCGCCGGCCGCTACGGCGAGGGCCTTTTTGCGCCGCACAAAAAACAGCTTTCCAGTTTGCGCGAATGCCTTAAGCTGGCCCGATCATTTGATGGTCCTTCGGGGGGAAGCAGCCATGTCTCGCATTTCGCGCATCATCTTCATGTCGTCTCTGTCCACGCTCGCGCTCGCGGCGACGCCCGCTTACGCGCAGGACGAGGCCCAGCCCGCCGGACCGGCGGCCGGTCAGTCGACCGAAGGGCCGGTCGACGAGCAGACCCTGATCGTCACCGGCACGCGCCGGACCGACCGGACCGTCGCCGACAGCCCGGTCCCGATCGACGTGATCGGAACCGAGGCGATCCAGAATTCGGGCCAGACCGAGACGAACAAGATCCTCAACGATCTCGTCCCGTCGTTCAACTTCCCGCAGCCCTCGATCGCCGACGGCACCGACGCTCTGCGCCCCGCGACACTGCGCGGCCTCTCGCCCGACCAGACCCTCGTCCTGATCAACGGCAAGCGCCGCCACGTCTCGGCCCTGCTCAACATCAACGGAACGGTCGGCCGCGGAAGCGCCGCGGTCGATCTCAACACCATCCCCGGCCTCGCCATCGGCCGGATCGAGGTTCTGCGCGACGGCGCCTCGTCGCAATACGGCTCCGACGCGATCGCCGGAGTGATCAACATCCAGCTGAAGAATGGAAACGACGGCGGCCGCGCAAGCGCGACCTTCGGCAAATATATCACCACCCTGGACGACGTCGCCGAGATCACCGGGCTCCAGACCAATGCCGGCCAGCCCTTCCTCGATCCCAGCGACACGCGGGTATTCGCCGCGACGTCGAGCGGCCAGCGCGAGGCGCGCGACGGCCAGATGTGGACGATCGGAGCCAACATAGGCTTCCCGATCGGTCCGGAAGGCTATGCGAACTTCACCGCCGAATATCGCGACCGAAACCCGACCAACCGGGCGGGCTTCGACCTTCGCCCCAATTACAACCGGCCCACCGCCGCCTTCGATCCGCGGGAGCTGACCTTCGACCGGCTCGAGTTCCGCTACGGCGACGCCAAGACCGAGGACCTCAACTTCTTCACCAACATGGCGATCGGGATGGGCGGCGGCTTCGAGCTCTACCTGTTCGGCAATTATGGCGAGCGCGACGGTTTGAGCGCGGCCAATTACCGCAACCAGAATGCCGCCGCCAACCGCGACTATGCGACGCTCCTCCCCGGCCAGACCCCGAACGCCCAGAACTTCGTTCCCCTGACCCCGGACGGGTTCCTGCCCTTCATCCAGACCGACCTTCAGGACTATTCGATCACGTCGGGCCTTCGCGGAACGATCGGCGGATGGAACGCCGATCTCTCGCTTGGCTACGGCCACAACAGCTTCGACTATACGGTCCGCAACACGCTCAACACATCGTTCGGAACCGCGAGCCAGCGGGTCTTCGACGCGGGCGGCCTTCGCTACGGCCAGCTCGTCGGCAACCTCGATTTCTCGAACGAGTTCGAGGTCGGCTTCGCAAAGCCGCTCTCGGTCGCGGTCGGCGCCGAATATCGCAACGAGAATTTCGTGATCCGCCCGGGCGACACCCAGTCGTTCGCGCCGGGGCCCCTGTTCCGCGCCTCGTTCAATACCGACGCGGCGACCTGCGCGGGCCAGGGCGGCGTCTTCAACGCCGGCACCGGCGTGTGCAGCTTCCCCGGCCGCCAGGCCGCAGTCGGCGCCCAGGGCTTTCCGGGCATCCCGACGGCGAGCGCGACCGACGAGAGCCGCCACAGCTGGGCCGCCTATGCCGAGCTCGACACCGATTTGTTCGAGGGCTTCACCGCCACCCTGGCCGGCCGCTACGAGCATTTCTCGGACTTCGGCAGCACCCTGAACGGCAAGCTTGCACTTCGCTACGAGCCGATCGACGGCTATGCGATCCGGGGCTCGATCTCGAACGGCTTCCGGGCGCCCTCGCTCCACCAGCAATTCTTCACCACCACCTCGACCAACTTCATCAACGGCTTCCCGGTCGACATCAGCACCCTCGCCGTCGACAGCCCGGTCGCCCAGGCGCTCGGATCGAGCGACCTGGAGCCCGAGAAGTCGGTCAACCTCAGCATCGGAGCGACCGCCAACCCGGTCCAGGGCCTCACCTTCACGGTCGACTATTACAAAATCAAGATCGACGACCGGATCGTTCTGACCGAGAATCTGGGCGCGGCCGGAAGCGGCACCGCGGCAGTCAACGCGGCCGTGAAGGCGGTGCTCGACGCCAACGGCTTCCAGAGCATCGGCGCGGCGCGCTTCTTCATCAACGGCCTCGACACGACCACCGAGGGCGTCGACGCGGTCGCCACCTACCGGATGCCCGAGATGGGCATCGGCCGATGGACGCTGACCGCCGCCTACAATTACAGCAAGAACCGGATCGACCGGCGGATCAACGATCTAGGCCCGCTCGCCACCATCCCGGGTATCGTCCTGTTCGGCCGGGTCGAGGGCATCCGCTTCACCGACGGCCAGCCCAAGGACAAGATCGTGTTCAGCGCCGACGGCGACATCGGCCAGTTCGGGATCACGGCGCGGACCACGCGCTTCGGCAAGGTCATCGCTCCGGGCGCCGCCAATCCGATCGCCAATCCCACCAGCCTCGTCCTGCTCGGCCCCGACGATATATTGCTCGGCGCCAAGTGGGTCACCGACCTCGAGATCCGCTACAATCCGACCGAGAGCCTCCAGTTCGCGATCGGCGCCGACAACGTCTTCGACGTCTATCCGGACCGCTCGCCCTTCGGCGCCCGCCCGGCGGCGATCGGCGGCCAGTATCCGATCAACCAATATTATCTGCCCTATTCGGGCTTCTCGCCCTTCGGCTTCAACGGCCGGTTCCTTTATGGGCGGGTCTCGCTGGATTTCTGATCGGCGCTTCGTTCGGAACGGAAAGGGGGCCTTCGCGGCCCCCTTTTTGTTGCCAGGCGCATGGCGGATCAGCCGACGCGGCCGATGGCCTGCCCGGGCTTCGTTGGTTCGCGCGGAGACGCGGAGAGACGCAGAGGCGCGGAGAGGCTGAACGATTCTCCGTGGCAGCGCCTGGTCTCCCAGGATGTAAGATGGATGCCGACGAAGTCGGCCTTAGGATCTTGGGTGCATGTCAGCGCGAGAAGCGGATATTAGCGCCGCCCGTTGCAGCAAGCGCGGACCCTCCGCGTCTCTGCGTATCTCCGCGTCTCCGCGCGAAACTGGAGCGTCATCGCGATACGGATGCCCGAAGACTGGACCCCCGCGTTGGGCTGGTGCCCGTCTTCGACTCCGCCGGGGAACAGCAGTGCCTATCCACAAGAGGCGGGAGTGATGCGGGCGCCGTTGGTGATGGACTGGTTGGTGCGCGGCCCCCTTTTTGTTGCCAGGCACGTGGCGATCAGCCGCCGTGGCCGGCGGCCTGCCCGGGCTTCGTTGGTTCGCGCGGAGACGCGGAGAGACGCAGAGGCGCGGAGAGGCTGAACCATTCTCCGCGGCAGAGCCTGGTCTCCCAGGATGTTCGGTGGATGCCGACGAAGTCGGCCTTCGGTCCCAGGTGCATGTCAGCGCAAGAGGCGAATATTAGCGCCGCCCTGCCCACCAGGCGCAGACTCTCCGCGTCTCTGCGTATCTCGGCGTCTCCGCGCGAAATTGGAGCGTCGTCGCGATGCGAATGCCCGAAGACTGGGCCCCGGCGTTGGGCTGGCGCCCGTCTTCGACTCCGCCGGGGAACAGCAGGCCTAGCCGCAGGAGGCAGGTGTGATCCGGGCGCCGTTGGTGATGGACTGGTTGGTGCGCTGGCGGACGTTGAAGGCGGCGACCCGGCTGATGGTGATGTTGCCGAGAACGTTGCCGGCGAGGAGCGGCTGATAGTCGTAATGGACCTCGGCCAGGTTCACGGCCGTGCCCGAAGCCGCCGCGATCTGGTTGGCGGCCGGGCCGATCGCCGTCGCGGTGGCGCCCGTCTCGCTGCTCGGATTGTTCGACGCAGTCTGACGGTCGGTATTGTAGATCTCGGTGCCGTTGACGATGTTCGTTCCGCCCGCGGTCCTGGGCCTGCCGTAGGATGGGGCGACCGCCTTGCTGCCGGTGCAGCGCTGCCAGCGGATCCACTGCCGGGTGTTGGCCGCATTGGGCTCGATCGAGTAGAGGATGATCCGGCCGCGCGAAGAGAAGTTCATCGACGCGCCGGCCATCGACGCGCCCAGGAACAATTCGGTGACGTTGCCCTCGTCGATCGAGTCGCGGACCCGCGAGGCATTGTCCGCGGTCATCATCGCGATGTTGCTGACCTTGAGATGCGCGAGGGTCAGCCAGGCCACCTCCATCCCGACGAGGCCGAGCGTGAGCAGGATCGGGATCGCGAATGCGAACTCGGTCAGAGCCAGGCCGCTCTCGCAACGGCGGAGCTTGCGGCCGAAGCGACGGAGGCGGCGCCCGCTCCGGCTGGGGGGGAAGGTCAGTTGCATCGGGTCGTCACCGAGGTGCTTCGGGCACCGTAGGGCTGGTTGCGGAAGACGGTCGAGGAGGTGACCGTGTCGGTGGCGGACAGCCCCATCAGCCTGGTGAGCGGGAAGAGCCGCGGATAGGACATGGTGATCGAGTAGTGGAGCACGTCCTCCGAACCGCCCATGCCGGACCTGCCGCGGTCGGTGTCGTACTGGCCGTTGGCATTGGCGTCCTGATAGCAATCGCCGACATTGTAGGTGCCCATCGGAACCGTATCGCTGGTGATCGTCTCCGGGACCTGAACGCCCGAGAAATCGAGATAGGATTTGTGGGTGATGGTGATGGTCGCGCCCCGCGAGAACTCGCGGAGCCGGCTCTGGATATGGGCGTCGATCTGGGCGGTCGTCTTGTCCCCGACCGTTCCCATCCTAGCCGCCTCGTGAAGCGCGCCCTGAAGGTTCGAGGCGACATAGGATTTATAGCCGAGGTCGAAGAGGCCGAGCAGGGTCATCACCAGGATCGGCGCAACGAAGGCGAACTCGACGATCGTCGTGCCGCGGGCATCCCCGAAGATGCGGCGACAGAAGATCCGGGCGCGCCGAACCGCTTCTCCGTCGGGTCCTCGACCGTGGGAATGCATGGCGACGGAGCCGGGGCGTGAAGCTCTCGGCACGACGCCTTCCGAGTCCGGCGACGGAGCTGCTGGAGAGGGCCGGGGACCGGTCACTGCGTGAGCCTCAGGGCGCCGATATTGTTTCCGATCTCGGTGAACTTGGCGATCAGCGCCGTCCGGTTGGCGATGGTCGAGGCCTGGTTGGCGTTGCTCGCGCAGTCCCTCAGGTCGTTGCTCAAGGTGGTGCCGAATGCGATCACCCAGATCGATGCTCCGACATTGCCGGTCTTGGCGGCGTTGCAGATCATCTTGAAGCGCTGCAGGTGGCTTTCATACTGGTTGGTCGCGGACGAGCTCGCGGTCACGCGCTGGTCCATATATTCGACGCCATAGGCGCTGTAGGCGCTGCTGCTCGGCGCCAGCTGGCCGTCGGTCATGAAGATGATGTGCCGGGAGCAGGGCTGGCCGTTATAGGTCGTGCAGCCGTCGGCGAATGCCCCCGCGGTCGAGACCAGCCGGGCACCCCAGATCATGCCGATATCGTGATAGGTGCTGCCCGTCGGCGTAAGCGTGTTGACGTAATTCTGAAGATCGGTTCGGGTCCATGTGTCGAGCCGCTTGGAGGCGGCCGGACAGGGGCCGAGGCCGTAGGCGGCGGCGTTGTAGACGTCGCTGCCCGAGCGCAGCCATTCGCCCTGCGGGAACATCGGCCGCCATTGAGTCTCCGGATCCGAGGTCGGCACCAGGTCGATGTTGAGATCGTAGGCGTCCGACGGGATGGTATAGCCGCTGTTGGCCCTGATCTGGTCGTTGGTGGCGCGTTCCTCGATGCAGCCGTTCCAGGTGACGTTGGTCGTGGTCACGCCGATGCCGATCTGGGCGAGCTCGAACGCGTCGACATTGTCCGCATTGTCGATGCGGCCGTCATTGCCGGTCGCCATCGCCACCGGATTGCCGAGCTTGTACTGGCGGACGTCGAACGATTCCTCGACGTAGGAATAATTCGTGAACCGATAATCGGTGATGTAGGTCGTGTCGGTCTCGACGTAGCGGCGGCGGCAGCTCTTCCTGTTGTCTCCTCCGCCCGTGGTGGTGTCCGGGGCGCCCGGCCAGCCCCAGTCGGTGCCCGACGCTTCATCGTTCGAGAAAGCGCGCGCCCAGGTCGCCGCGGGGGGCGGGCCGCCGCCCGACGCGGTGCTGGGCGTGAAGCCGCTGAAGCTGACGTTGCGGCCATATTTGTCGCAGTCGGACTGCGAGAGCGAGCTGCCGTAGGTCTGCTCGACCGGCGGCTCCGGAGTGCCCGGCGTGCCGATATAGGTCGGAGTCGTGTAGTTGGCGACGCGCGCCTCGTAATCCACGTCGTCCTTGAGATAGGCGGGGTTCACGGCGCGGATCAGGGAGCCCACGTTGACCGTGCTCGAATAGGGCACGATGCCGTAGCGAAGCCGCATGTTGTTGGCGGCGAGCTGGGCCTGGACGGGCGCGAGCGCGTCGTAGAGCGCCATCACCGCGTCCTTGAGAGCGGTGATCTTCTGGTCGGCGACGGTGCTGGTCGAATTGCCGTTGACGTCATCGGCCATCGATCCGGTGACGTCGAGGACGAGCAGGACGTCGGTGTTCACGAAGTTCAGCGAGGCGTTGCAGGTCACGCTGAGCGGGAGCGAGGTGAAGCCGAAGATCTTCATGATCGCGGTCGGAATGTTCGTGCTGGCCGAGACCGCGACGACTCCGCTCGAGGGGCGGGTCACCGAGGGGGTGAAGGTCGTGGTCTGATAGCTTCCCTGGGGGAAGTTGAAGTTGAAGAACTTGGTCGCCTCGGAGGTGACGGCGGTGCTCAGGGTGTCGTTGGTCATCGCCCTGCGGCCGGCCAGCGAGGCGGCGTCGCAGGCGGCCTGGAGCCTCTGCTTGGCCATGTAGGCGCGGCTCATGTCGACGCCCGAGCCGATCATCGCGGTGAGCGGCACCAGGGCCGCTCCGACGATCGCCAATGTGTTGCCCTTCTGGTCGCGTGCGAGACGCGACAGCCAGCCCTTGCGGCTCGGCTTGTTGTCCTGCTTCGCGGTCGGATCCTGCATGTGCTTCCCTCAGCGCCTGACGCACGGCGCGGGTACTTATGGAGGGAGCACAGCTAATGTTGTTTCAAACGAGATGGTTAACGCCGCGTTCGCCATGCGGTCTCGCGGAAAAGCTGAAAGGGCGCGATTCCGGGACGTTGGCGACGGCCGCGCGCGAGCCTTCCGCGCGGGCCGGTTAAGAAAGGGTTTCGGGGTTTGGGGACTGGGGGTTGGGGGTTGGGGGTTGGGAAGAAACCCCTCACCCAGCTTTGCCTAAGCTCGCCGAAGAGGCTCGCTAAGGCAAAGCGTCCCTCTCCCGCAAAGGGGAGAGGGGTCGTCTGCGCCAAACCCTAACCCCAACCCCCGGGCGAGAGGGGGTTCGGCTCAGGGCGTGACGGCCAGTCCGTCGCCGTTCCTGCCCGCCCGAAGCCGTCGCCGGACCGCGCGGGTCTCCAGGTCGATCTCGGCGACCTGGTCGCGGCCGGTCTCGGCCGCGTAGAGGCGCTTGCCGTCGCTCGACAGGATGATCGTGACCTGCGCGGCCTCGGGGCTGCCGCTGACCCGCACCTCGCCGACGACCTCGCGCCTGCGCGCGTCGATCATGGTGAGCGTTCCGGCGCCGGCATTGGAGCTGATCACCCATTTGCCGTCCGGAGTCGCGACCAGCCGGATCGGGACCGCGCCGGTCGGCAGCTCGGCCAGCCGTTCGAAGCTGCGCGTGTCGAACGCCTGGACCCGCGCGCCTTTCAGATCGCCGACCCAGAGCGTGGCGCCGTCTGGGCTGAGGACGATCGCTTCCGGCTCGCCGCCGGTCGCGATGTCGCGCAGCTTGCGGCCCGCCTTCAGGTCGATGACCGAGACCGTGCCCGATCCGATGTTGGCGGTATAGGCGCGGCCCCTGTCCGGCGAGACGGCGACCATGTGCGTACCCTGCTGATCGGTGGCGATGGCGCTGACCGAATCGCCCTTATTCGTGTCGACGATCGTCAGGGTCCGGGCGCGCTCGGTGGTCGCGACGAGCCGGCCGTCCTCGAGCCAGACCAGACCGTGCGGGCCTTCATTGGAGCCGAGCGAGACGGTTCGCAGCTTGGTGCGCGTGCCGAGGTCGAAAATATCGATGCTGTTGCCGCCATAGGCGACGACGGCGGCCTGCCTGCCGTCGGGCGAGACCGCGATCTCGTGCGGGGCGCGGCCGGTGCCGAGCCTGCAGATCTCGGACCCTGTGGCGAGGTCGATGAGGCTGAGCGTGTCCTCGCCCTTGTTGCCGACCAGGAGCAGGCCGGACGGATTGCCCGAGGCGGTCTCGGCCCTCGTGCCGCCCGACGGCTTTTGCGGCGGCGGACAGGCGGCCGGCTCCGCCGCCTGCGCGCAGGACGCGGCGGCGAGCGCCGCCATGGCCAGGATGAACTTCATGGTCTTGCTCCAAGGTTCGAGCTCGCATCGGGCCGGGCTCATGGTGCCGCGCGGGGCGGCGGGGGGCAAGGTGGGGGTTGGGGGTTGGGGATTGGGGTTGGGGGTTGGGGACTGGGGACTGGGGAGGGACCCCCCACCCAGCTACGCGCCGGCGCGTTCCTCGCAGAGGGGAGAGGCTTTCTTCGGGCGCCGGACCCCTCACCCAACTCCGACTAGGCGGCAGAGCCGCCAAGTCTTCGTATCCCTCTCCCGCAGGGGGAGAGGGGCGCGACTCCTAAACCCTAACCCCTAACCCCCAACACCCAATCCCTCGTCCCAAACCCCTAATCCCTGGTCGCTAATCCCCACTGCTCCCTCCCCATTCGCCCGCTTCCTTTCTCCGGACTTCCCCTCGTGCATGGCGGGGGGTCCGCGCTATAAGGTTGGCATGTGGCGTGGACTGTTTCCCCTTCTTCTGCTCATTCCTTGCGTGCCGGCATTCGCCCAGGAGCTGCCCGAGGGGCAGGGGCCGGAGGAATTTCGCGCCTGGGTCGAATCCGGGCCGGGCGCGAAGGGGGCGGTGCTTTCGTTCGAATCCTGGCAGCAGGCTGCGGGAGTCGAGAACGTTCTCCCGACCTGGCAGGTGGTGCGGACGGCGAGCATGTGGCGGGTCTGCTCGGGCCCGCCCTTCGAGGTGCCGCCCGCGGCGCACTGGCCCGGAATGGCCAAGACGCTGCGCTACATTCGCGACCATGTCCGGCCGACGCTCGGGCCGGTCGAGGCGGTCTCGGGCTATCGAAACCCGGTGCTCAACGCCTGCGCCCGGGGCGCCTCGAACAGCGCCCATCGCGACTTCTTCGCACTCGACCTGATCCCGCTCCAGCCGATCTCGCGCGGAGATCTGATGCGGCGGCTCTGCGCGGTGCACGCCTCGAGCGGACCGGCGGCGGGCGCGGGCCTGGGCTTTTATTCCTACCTGCGATTCCATGTCGACACGCGAAGCTTCCGGCGCTGGGGCAGCGCCGGGCCCGAGGGCAACGAATCGCCCTGCGCGGTGATCGAGCGCGGCGGCGATCCGCTCGCCCCGCCCCTTTCGAAGCCGCCCACGCCCCCGAGCCAGCCCGGATTCGATCCGGTTCCACCGCCGAGGCCGGAATCGCCGCCAGCCGTTCCGCAACCGGGGCAGAGCGATACCAGGACGGGGCAGGCCGATCCTTCTTAATCTTCAGTTCAGCCCGAAACCCCTATAAGAACAGACAGATAGAGCAGGGCTGCGGCCCGCTCGGGTGGGGTCTTCCACGAACGTAAGCGTCATTGGCCGGAGCCTTGGTGGGCGGTCGGCGAAGCGGGCAGGGCAAATGCTCCCCGCTGCTGAACTAGAGGGAGCTTCGATGCTGAAATCCGCCGTCGCCGCGCTTGCGGCCGTGCTCGTCTTTACGCCGACCGCCGCCACGACTCACGGCGCGCTGATCAACTGGGAAATTCCGGCCGCTCAAACCGCTCCGGCTCCCGACAGCCTCCAGCTTCCTTCCGCCCCGGTTTCCATTTCCAACGCCGCTCCGGCTCCGGCCGCGGCCGCGATCGAGGCCGGCCACAACCATGACGACACCCGTCCCGGCCTCGCGCCCGGCCAGACCAAGGCCGATTATTATGCCTGGCTCGCCCGGTCGCCGGCCAATGCCGAGAAGGTCCGGGCCTTCCGGACCCATCTCGCCGCCCGCGGGCTCGAGGACGTGGTTCCGGTCTGGCAGCTGATCCGCACCTCCTCGTCGTGGCGCGAATGCGGCGCCGACCGGTTCGAGGTCGCTCCGGCCGACAAGTGGAACAATATCGTCGAGACGCTCGCCTTCGTCCGCGACGAGGTCCAGCCCAAGATCGGCCGGGTCGAGGCGCTTTCGGTCTACCGCAACGAGAGCCTGAACCGCTGCTCGCACGGAGCGCCGCAGAGCGCCCACCGGATGTTCTTCGCGCTCGATCTGACCCCGGTCGCCGGGAACGTGACCCGGGCGACGATGATCCGCGGCATCTGCGCCGCCCATGCCCAGCACGGTCGCCAATACGATACCGGCCTCGGCTTCTACAGCGGCATGCGATTCCACGTGGATTCGAGCGGCTTCCGCAAATGGGGCCCGAACGGCAAGGGCGCGACCAGCCCCTGCGTGACCGGAAGCTATGCCTGAGGCTTCGCCACTGATTTGAGAGCGGACGCAGCGGGCCTAGAGCATCGGACGCGATTTCTGAAACGCGCCGCTGCTCTAAACCCTTGTTGCCGCATCGTTTAAGCGGAAAACCGGTTCCCACTTTTCCGCACGATGCTCGGTGGGTCCGCCGCTTTCGTTTCCTGGATGCGGATTTTTCGGTTTTTTCGGCTGACGGGGGGTCGGAGCATGCCGGGCCGAGGGCGGCGACACGGTCAAAGGTAAGCCCAAAGGTAAGGAAGGTAAGCACCACGTCCCCTGCGAAATCGGGTTCCGGAGAAACGCGGGCCGGCGGCGGAAGGTTCGAAAGTTCGGCCAACGGCGGTATGGGACGCGCGGACAGCGAAGCCGCAAAGGTCACCGCCCCTTACCTCAGCGAAACGAAAATTCGCGGGTCCAATCGGCCGGGCCGGACCGTAATCACCGTAACTTACGGTGAATTACGGCCCTTCGCGCGAAGCCGCGGTCCCAAAGTTTACTAAGTTTACCACCACGTCCGTCGGAAAAAATCTTCCGGCTCGCCGCGCGAGCGCGGATGGCCGGCCGTCCCTGCGAACGCAATGTTGTGATCGACGATGTCAAAGACCCGCTGGATTGCTCCTGCCGAGAGGTGGAACATAACATGAACATCGAGAAAAGTCAATGGTGATTGCAGTCGCTGACTTCCACCCCTCCCTTAAAGGGAGGGGATCAAGGGGTGGGTGGCGACTGAATGGGCTCGATGCCCATGAAGGAGCATGTGCGCCTGCGCCGGCCCTTCGACGCCGCCTGCGGCGTCGCTCAGGACAGGCGGTGAGGCCACTCACCCGCACCCACCCCCTTGAAGGGAGGGGCGAGTAAGCGGAAGGGAGGGGATATAGGGCCACCCCGCCTTTTGCTTTGGTCCCCGCCTTGCTAGGGCGCGGGTCCAATGACCGACCTCAGCAAAATCCGAAACTTCTCGATCATCGCCCATATCGACCATGGCAAGTCGACCCTCGCCGACCGGCTGATCCAGCTGACCGGGGGGCTGACCGAGCGCGAGATGTCGAGCCAGGTGCTCGACAATATGGACATCGAGAAGGAGCGCGGGATCACGATCAAGGCGCAGACCGTGCGGCTCGATTACAGGGCCAAGGACGGCCAATCCTACACGCTCAATTTGATGGACACGCCGGGCCATGTCGACTTCGCCTATGAGGTGAGCCGGAGCCTGGCCGCGTGCGAGGGGGCCTTGCTCGTCGTCGACGCGGCCCAGGGGGTCGAGGCGCAGACTTTGGCCAACGTCTACCAGTCGATCGAGCACGACCATGAGATCGTGCCGGTGATCAACAAGATCGACCTGCCCGCCGCCGACGTCGACAAGGTGAAGAAGGAGATAGAGGATATCATCGGCCTGCCCGCCGACGATGCCGTCCTCACCAGCGCCAAGACCGGGATCGGGGTGGAGGAGGTGCTCGAGGCGATCGTCCGGCGCATCCCGCCGCCCAAGGGCGACCGCGACGCGCCTTTGAAGGCGATGCTCGTCGACAGCTGGTACGACCCCTATCTGGGAGTCGTCATCCTGGTGCGGGTGATCGACGGGGCGATCAGGAAGGGCCAGAACGTCGCCTTCATGGCCGCCGGCACCACCCACCTGGTCGACCGGGTCGGCGCGTTCAGGCCGAAGATCGAGCAGATGACCGAGCTCACCACCGGCGAGATCGGATTCATCACCGCGCAGATCAAGGATATCACCGAGACGCGGGTCGGCGACACGATCACCGACGCCAAGCGTCCGGCGACGGAGGCCCTGCCCGGCTTCAAGCTGGTCCAGCCGGTCGTGTTCTGCGGGCTGTTCCCGGTCGACGCCGCCGATTTCGAGAAGCTGAGGGAGAGCATCTCCAAGCTTCGGCTCAACGACGCCAGCTTCAGCTTCGAGATGGAGACGTCGGCCGCTTTGGGCTTCGGCTTCCGCTGCGGCTTCCTCGGCCTGCTCCACCTCGAGATCATCCAGGAGCGGCTGACCCGCGAATATGATCTCGACCTGATCACGACGGCGCCGAGCGTGGTCTATCACATCCATCTCGCGCGATCGAAGGACGGGCTGGGCGAGCGGACCATCGAGCTTCACAATCCGGCCGACATGCCGGATCCGAACCGGATCGACATGATCGAGGAGCCGTGGATCGAGGCGACCATCTACGTGCCCGACGAATATCTCGGGCCGATCCTCAAGCTCTGCCAGGACCGGCGCGGGATCCAGAAGAATTTGACCTATGTCGCCGGCCGCGCCCAGCTCACCTACGAGCTTCCGCTGAACGAGGTGGTGTTCGATTTCTACGACCGGCTGAAGTCGATCAGCCGCGGGTATGCCAGCTTCGACTATCACCAGATCGGCCACCGCGAGGGCGACCTCGTGAAGATGAGCATATTGGTGAACGGCGAGGCGGTCGACGCGCTCAGCATGATCGTCCACCGCGCCGCCGCCGAGGCCCGGGGGCGGCACATGTGCGAGCGGCTCAAGGACCTGATCCCGCGGCATCTGTTCAAGATCCCGATCCAGGCGGCGATCGGGGGGAAGGTGATCGCGCGGGAGACGATCGCGGCGCTTCGGAAGGACGTGACGGCGAAATGCTATGGCGGGGATATCACGCGGAAGAAGAAGCTGCTCGAGAAGCAGAAGGAGGGGAAGAAAAGGATGCGGGAGTATGGCTCAGTGAGCATCCCACAGGAGGCGTTCATCGCGGCTTTGAGAATGGGCGAGGAGTGACGCAGGCTTGTCCGCCGAAGCTTCAGCGAAGGCGGAAGACGTTTATCGCGGCGCTGCGGATGGGCGAGGAGTGACGTGAGTTTTCGACTTATGTCGGACTAGCATCGGTCTGCCGTTGTTGAGATGCCATATCCGATCCACCACTGGCAAAACCGCGGCCAAGATTCTCGAGACAGCCGCCTCAGTATGTGAGCTTCCAAGTTTGAAGTAACCTGAGCTGGCCTCAATAGAGGCTCTGTCAAAGGTTTCCTATCCTCATTTTCTCAGGACACTTGATAGGCCTACCTATTGCTAAGAGGTGAACGACCCCTCTAGCACGCGCTACTAAGAGGTGGGAGGGCGAGCCATTTCCAACTTTAGAGTAAGTCTATGTCGCATATTGTCCTATTTTCGCCTGTCGGCAGGGAGCGATCAAATAGTTGGCACGCAATCCGTCTCCAGCCATATATGTGTGGTTTGCTATTAGTGGTCTAACTCGATACGCAGAACTGTCATAATGGATGTTGCCAAAAGCAGAAATGGGCGCAGTCCTACCTGAGAATGCTGTTGCATTGATACAGGATTGTTAATGTGCATTTTAAGAGACGCAGAAGGGCAGAGCTTTCGCTCAATTACTCAGCTATTTCTCAAAAAAGGTCTTGACAAGACATTAACAGCGATGTACAGTGGTATCTCTAGAAGTTGCGCTTGATTCGATGCGAGCTCCGCGTTATGGCCTCCGAATGACGGCGATTTTGCCGTGGTGAGGCGCGCAAATGCCCAAAAAAAAAGATGAGGAAGGGTCTGCTCCTGAGAGGCTTAAGGAGTGGGCGGACGCGATTGGCTATGCGGCGGCGAGGCTGGGGCCAGGTGCCTTGTCACTCGGTCTCGTCGGTGTCGGAGGGTTGGAGGCGTTCGCGCCGATGGTCCTGGGCTTTCTCGAAATCCCCCATGATATTGCTGTTGGCTTATTCTGGGGAGGACTGGCATACTTAATCCCTGGATTGATGAAGGGTGCCCGTTCCCGGGAGCAGCAAGATGACTGATGAGCGATCGCCGCACCGCGGCGCGAGCATCCGACACGAGCGGCTGTCGGGGCAAAGGCCGAGGGCAGAGGAAAAGTTAGAGAAGCTGCAAATCCTGCAAATCAAGGCAGAACTGGAGGCGGACTTTACCCGCGTTATAGAAATAAAGGTGCGTGGTTATCTCGCACTTGTTGGCGTGTTGTTGGCAATTGCAGGCGTCGTGTTACTAATCGCTGTTGTACCTATAAAGTTCAACAGAGATCTCCTCATAGCTTTGGGAGCAGTCGCCGCTGGGCTCGGGCTGAGGCTCGTTGTGGATTGGCTTAGAACGCCGTCGTACGATGCGGCGCTTAGAGCAATCATAAGGCGTCCGCGCGAGCCAACACGTCCGTAATGGACTTGAACGAGCGTGACACGAGCTTGGCACCGGCACATCCGCCAGTGAACAAAGGACCTAACACCGCTACCAACACCCCGCATTGAATGACGAACGCTATGGGCCCGCTGTCTAAGGTTTGGTCGGCCGACCTTTGAGACGCGCCATTTCTCGATGTATGAATCGACGAAGTCGTTTCGTCTGATTTTTAATCGCCTTAGATTCTAAGACCTCTGCGGAACGAGCCGAGTACGCAAGAAAATTGCGAGCTCGCGCGTCATTGAATCGAAGATGGAGCTTCTTAGTAAAGGTTTGAGTGGCCTTGCCATTACGAATTGCCTTGAGCCCCGCCTTCTCGGCCTTACGGACGGCCCTGCGAGCGGCGCGCCATTGTCTCGAAAGGGATCCTGGCCGAACAATTGCATGCGCGCGCCCGAGTTGAAAGCCAAGGTACTGGAACGTCAGCCGGCCCTTGCCGGAAAGCGTTTTACGCTCGGTCTTGCTTTTCTGAAGCGCAAGTCCTCGCGCGGCCAGATTGGAATCGACAAGCGACTCAAACTCATCGCCATGTGCAGGATCACATGCGATTAGAATATCGTCGGAATACCGACGATAAAGCGCTCCGCGCTCTTCAGCCTGCCGAGCCAGCACCTCGTCGAAGTCTGTCATGTACAAGTTAGACAGACATGCGCTTATTGGAGTTCCTTGAGGTATCCCATATGGGTTTTTATTACCAACTATAGGAATTCCTGCCGCCTTTATTTCAGCGATCGTTGCGATCGGCACATGCGCGTTGCCGCGAATTCGTTGGTTAAATTGAGGGTGTCCCTTCAATTCGTCCAGATTTACAAAGTGATACCGCGTGACCGCCTTAAAGACTGAGTACCAGTCGTCGGAGAGTTCTGGCAAGCCAAGCACCCAACGTAAACGCTCCTTCAGCAACCTATGCTGTAGATTATCAAAAAAACCCGTGACGTCGAAGCATAGCACTTGAACTCTAGACTTAGAGATTATGAAATCTCGCACATCCTTGGCGAAATGATAGTTGGAAGCACCGAGCGATCGATACGCAATCGCGTTTTGGCCCGTACCGCTCGTTGCATACCATTTCTCTAGCGCGCCAGACAAAAGATACGAATAATGCGATAGAATGCACGAATCTCTGTGAGATGCATACATAATTGGACGGGACTTCAGAACCGTCTTACCCGACAAAGGCTTATATCTCTTTTGGGTTTTCGTATAATGAATTAGCGGCGACCACGAATGAGATCTCACCATTTCGGGAGAAAGAGCTTCGGCGTATGCGACGCCGACCGGCACATCGAAATGGCGATAGCCACGATGACGAAACCAATCCGGGACACTCATGGGACGAGTGTCGATTTTAGCAGTGTCCGAGGGTCAGTTCTGACCCGGAACCCCAGACTTAACTGGATGCCCCCGGACGCACGCCACCTTCTACCTGGTATTTCCTGAAATCTTCTGAGGTACGGGTCGAAAAACGCTAGGTGGTATAGTGTGATCGTGGAGGTCCGCGCAATGATTACGCAGCCGCGCAGCGAACTCGCTGATATCCTGGCCCACGGCATCGCCGTGATCCTGATTATCGTATTGCGGGTTGCATGTTGCAACGATCGTACCCTTCGGCCGTTTCCGGGGGCGCGATCGAGATGGGAATCAATATGCCGTCCTTCAAGACGCCGAAGAAATGAGTTGGTACTATACTTGTGGAGAGGGTGTGGGCAGAGTGACCTGTGATTAAAATGCACGTCTATTTTCAAAGACTTGACTGAGATGTGGCTATGACCACCAATCCACATCGTAGTAATTATTTTCGCCACGAGGGCACTCCTCCCGGAGATTGGCGGCCCCACGTCGCGCTGATACGTCAGTGGTCCCAAACACCTCAACGGAATGACCGCAGCGGGAGCACGTCACCTGAAGACCATCCACATAGCCGTAGTCGCCTTCGATCTCTGTTTGGTCGATCTCAACAGCTATCTTCATGATACAACTCTACCGAATGTCGAATCCCAGAGACGCCTGCCCCACCAAAGCGGCGCGTCCACAGAAAAGTTGTGGCTTGCATGACGGACAAAATGCCTCGTGAATCTCCGCCAGCCGGAGACTCTGCAGGGCAATGGTCGCTTGTCGCCATACACTGCGCCGGTTGCCCAATTTTCTGCCAGGGCATGCGCCGCCCGGTACGGCGGCTCTTCATCAGAAATGAGCCTTAGCATGGCAGCGTCCGCTTTTGGCGGATCAAGACTTCCCTCCTCTAACGCGGCGGCAATATCGAAATAGCCCTTACGCAGGAATGAGGCGGTTCTCGCGCGAACCGACAGGTTCAATACTAGGTCCGCGGCACCGATCGCCGCAGTTGCGAGAGAGGCAGACAATCTTGCCCAGTCCGGCAAGACTTCCAGAAGCGCCGATGTTCCCAGCATGATAACTGAGAACATCAAAAACCGGTGCCACCCGTCTAAATGCGCCTCGCGATCAGCGTGGTAAGCTCCATTCAGATAGGCGCAGAACTTAGCAGCCTTTATCGCGGAGGGCGTGTTGGCGGCCATGCTTTACCTAGGTCTCGTTGCCCCGGGTCGCTTGGACGGGGCGAAGGTGGTGGCGTAGGCCTTGGTGGAGGCGGTGGTGGAGGACTAGGAGGCTTTGCCAAAGTATTTCCCCTGCTAACATGTCCCTGATTAGCCCAAGGACATCATCGAGTCGACGAGTTGGTGCTAAGAGTTAGCTTGCCACATAGACTTCAATAGGAACCACCGGATCGAGTCCGCCATCGGCCAGAATTTCGAGTGCCGAGCTCGGATCACGCCATACATTTATCGATCGACGGCCGAGGACTGGAAGTCACTCGATTGCGTGGCGCCGGGAGCATTCCTTTCAAGCAACGGGAAACCTCTGCCATGTAAGCAGCCCCCATGACCGAGCATCGCGACCGGATGATGGCTGCGTTCAAGTCGCGCTTCGTGCCCGTTCTGCGCGAGCGTGGATTCACGGGATCCTTCCTGCATTTCCGGCGACGGCTGGCGGAGCGGCTCGATCTGCTCAACGTGCAGTTCTACAGCGCGGGCGGGAGCTTCACGATCAATATCGCGCGGACCGGGCCGGACGGCTTCGTCGCCGGACCGTGGGCGCATCTGGCGGTCGACGAGATCGAGGTGGGGCACGCCTTCCGGGACCGGCGGCGGATCATGCCGCGCGACGCCGGGCGCGGGCAGCGGGCGGGCGGGCAGTTCTGGGAGTTCGGGCCTCGATCCACTGACGATCCGCGGCCGGCCGAGCCGCAAAGCTTCTACGATGCGATCGCGGAGGATGCGCTGGCGCGGTTCCTCGAGGAGGGCGAGCCCTGGTTCGAGCGGCCGGAGGCGCCCGAGCGGGGCGACGAGCAGGCGGGGCCGCCGGGAGACTGGCAGCCCGGCGATCCCTGGCGCTTTTCGCGGCTGCTCTGGCATTTGCGCCTTCGCCGGCCGCGAATGCGGATCGGGGTGGTGATCGGCGGGCTCGAGCCCGAGCTTTGGCGCTGGGAGAATTGGCGGAAGATCGTGCCGGTGATGGACGCGCTGGTTTCGCGCCTTCCGCGGCCGGTCTCGATCCTCTCCGGCCAGATGTACGAGGACGGCACCGGCAAGCAGCTGCCGTTCGGGCGGATGCCGTGGGGCGAGGCGGGCAACCGCAAATGGACGACAAAATATATCGAGGAGGGCGAGGGCCCGGTCACTTTCTCGCAGACCGAATTCTGGTCGCCGAGCCGGAGCGAATGGGCGGAGAAAGGCGGCGCGCCCGACTTCTATGCGCGGCTCGACCGCGATCCGTATGGCGAGGTGCAGGGCTTCATCCTCGCCCTTCGGCGCGACGTGCTGCGGATGGAGGGGGTGGCCGAGGCGGCGGACCGGACTCTGGCCGCCGTCGCCGAGGCGCTGCCGGGATCGCGGACCGTGATCAACGACCGGGGGTGGGCCGAACACAATATCGGGCCGGTGGAGATCGACCCGCTCGATCATACGGCCTCGGAGCTGGCCCATCGGTTTGGGGAGAAAAGGCCGTGGAGTGGGGTTGAAGGGTTCTCGGCGCGATAGGGTGCCGCTTGACACTGGCCGTCGGTCTGCTCCTAATTCTCCGCGGGTCGGGGGCGGCTCGGGGGGAAAGACATGGAACAAGAAGCAGTTGTGGAGACGAAGGGCCCTGCCTTTCGTGAGCGGTTCAGCTCGGCATTGGATCGTGCGGAGCGCGTTTATCTGAAGGTTCTGAGAGCAGCGCTTCTTGTCATCGCAACCTGCCTTCTCCTGTACGCAGCTTGGCTCGGCGTCTGGAGTCTCTGGAAAATTGCGCAGTCGCCGAACTCGGTAGTCGAGCAACCGGCGACCGTTGCAGCCGATGAGTTGACGGACGCCGAAATGCCGACCCGAAACAGCGCCGCACCGCCGGAAGGGCCCAAAATCGATGCTGCCAAACAGCGATATTACGCCGACTTCGTGAAACGATATTACGCACTTTATCGCAGACGCTTCGAGCCGTTTCGCCAGAAGGAGGACAAGCTTCTAAGCCGCGACCAGTTTGACGATTCCTTCGTCGAATCAAACGAGAGACTTCAGGCGGCCGCCAAAGGAGACATTAACTTCGAGGAGGAAAAGGCTGATCTCGAGACACTTCTGACCGTGATGACGGAAGCGGCAGCGAAGCCGCAAACCCAGCAGCGTCTCAGCAAATATCGCTCGGCAAAAAAGGTGCGGGTGGACAAAAAAGTCCAGCGGAGCAGGACTGAATTTCGGTCGGGCTGGAACCGGAACAGCATGTCATGTTCCGACTGGTATATCGCGCCGTACGGATGTCCGGAGCGCAGGTCTGTGCAGATCCCCTACACGGAAACCGTGCATTCGATGGAATTCCCCAAGGGGACGCAATCCCACACCCAGATATTCCGCGCGTTCCAGGATCGCTTCTTCTCGCTTCTTCACGATCGCCGGGAGGCCAATCGGATGAACGCTGAAAATCAGAGAGACGAAATCAGCCTCGGCAATGCGTTGGGCAAGGTCACACTGTGGACGGTCCTGCAGATCCTGGCCGGCTTCCTTGTCTTGATGTTCTTCTTCCTGTTGATCGCCATCGAACGTCATCAGCGCAGGATGGCTCCCGAGCCTGAACCTGCTTAGCGCACCGGCGATTGCGGGATTTGCCCTAAAAACTCGCTCTGCTCGGCCCACCCCTCGATCCCCTCCCGGTAATCCGGAAGGGGAGGCAAACGGCGGGTCAGGGCCGTGGTTTGCAGCGTCGGCCGATGAGCCAGAGGGTCAGATAGACGATCATTGCCGCGCCGGCCGCCAACGCGTCCCAGGTGGCCAGGCTGGGGTGGAGGAAGGTGAGGAGCGACAGGGCCAGGAGGCCCAGGCTGAGCCAGAAAATGGCGATGGCGATCGCCTTCTCGCCCTGGCGCACGAAGGTCTGGGCGCCGATCCAGGAGAAGAGGATGAGCGGGAGGCTGAGCAGGACCCCGCAGATGGCGATGAGGTATCTGATCTTTCGGCTCCCGGCGTTGGTCAGAGATGACGCAAGGGGCCCACCCCCTGCCCCTCCCGGAAATCCGGGAGGGGAGATTTAGTCAGGAAGGGTTGCGAGCCAGTTGATGACTTCGGCGGCGAGCGCGATGCGGTGGTCGGCGAAGCTGTGGTCGGTGTCCATCTCGACGGCCTGGACGCGGGCGCCGGGCCGGGCCTGGAGGGCGGCGGCGACGGCCCTGTTGTCGGCGGCGATGCCGTGCTTCGCATAGATGCTGAGGACCGGAAGGCGCGCCAGGTTCGGGGCGAGGGCCTCGAGGTCCCATTCCTCGCCGCGGCGGATGACGTTGTCGGCGAGGTCGGCGGCGGTGATCGGGCCAAGCGAATGGCCGACATCGTCGAAGCCGGCGATGAAGGCGGCCCGGCCCTTCTCGCCGGCCGCCTTCGCCTCGCGCGCGGTGGCGGCGATGTTCCAGGCGTCGAGGAGGATCACGCCGGCCAGCGGCGGGAAAGAGGAGCAGTGGGGGGCGATCCGGGCGCCGGTGACGGTGGCAGACGGGCCGGCCGCGGGCGCGGGGGCGGCTACGGCAGGGGCTGCCGGGCGGTCCGGGCAGGCCGCGTCCAGCGCGCCGACATGGGCCGCCATGTAGCCGCCCATCGAATGGCCGGCGACGACGATCCGGCTGGTGTCGACGCCGTAATTCATCCCCGCGTTCACGGTGCGAAGGAAGCCGAGCGCGGCCCGCGTGTCCTCGACCGCGTGCTGGATCGAGAACGTGCCTTCCGAGCCCCAGGCGCCGCGATAGGTGAAGGTGAGGACGTTCCAGCCCGCGCGGCGGACGGCCAAAGCGAGATCCATGTTGCGCTCGTTGCCGGGAAGGCCGTGGAGGAGGAGCATGGTCGGCTTCGGGCCTTCGCCCGAAGCGAGCAGGAACAGAGCGTTCATCTCCGCAAAGCGGCCAAGCTCGGGGCGGACCGGGCCGGAGGGGATGACGAGCTGGCGGTTGCGGGCGGGATGGGCCTGGTCGCGGGGAGGATCGAACAGGACCGCGCCGGGGACCGGGCCCGCATATCCGGGCGGCCTTTTCGGAACGCAGCCGCAGAGGAGGAGGGCAAGGACGGCCGCGGCCGCGATCGGTCGGTTCATTTGTGCTGCTTCCCCCTGCCTTGAATGGACCGAGACTGGCGGGTGCCGGAAGGTTGCGCAATCGCCGAATAGGTTTCGGGTCACCCCAGCGGGTGCTGGGGTCCAAGCGGAGTCTGCGACCCGCTCGAACTCGGCCTGGATCCCAGCCCTTCGACGCGGCTCAGGACAGGCTCTGCTGGGATGACGAAGGTTGGGATGCTATTGGGGGGCATGCCAATGGGAAATGCGGAGCATGTGAAGACGCGGCGGCTGACCGCCGGCGTCGCGGCGTGCGCGCTCCTGTTCGCCTCGCCCGCCGCGGCGGCGGTTCCGCTCCCGACCGCGCCCACGGTCACCGCGGCCGCGCCCGACTGCGCGGCGGTGGCGGCGGAGCGGGGGGCGCTCGAGGCCGAGCATCGCGCGGTGCGGATGGCGATCTCGGACATCGCGCTCGGGCGCAACCGGCCGAAGCGCAAGGCGAGCGCAAGCGAGGTCGGGCGGGCGGCCGCGGGGACGCTTGCGAGCCTGCTTCTGCCGTTCGGGCTCGGGATCGCGGCGAACGCGGCCGGCGCGGCGGCGAGCGGATCGGGGAAGAAGAAGAAGGACTCGCGGCCGCCCGAGCCCGAGCCCGACGTCCAGGCCCTGATCCAGCGCCAGCAGGAGGTCGAGGCGCGGCTCCGGGAGATCGGCAAGACGGACTGCCCGGCGAAAATTATGCCGTAAAAAGAGCGGCTTGCCTCATGAAGGCTTGACCGAATCGCCGGAATGGGCTTTAGGCGGCGGGCCCGTTGGGGGGCCAGATTTCCATAAAGGATCGATATGCGTTCGACAGCTTCCTCGCTGCGCCTTGCCGGCGCCGCCGTCCTCCTCTTCGCTTCCATTGCCCCGGCGCTCGCCGCCGACACCACCGAGCGCGCTCAGTCCGACTCCGCGGCCACCGACAGTGGCGCCGCTCCCGCCGCCGCCGAGCCGGCCGCCAAGCCGGCCAAGGAAAAGAAGGTCTGCCGCACCGAGACCGCGAGCGAATCGCGCCTGGGCGCCAAGAGGATCTGCATGACCGCCGCCGAGTGGCGCGCCCGCGAGGGCTGAGCCTCGGACAGAGCTAGAGCGAGGGCTCGTTCCCGATGGGGAGCGGGCCCTTTTTCTATGGGGTGCGGTAAGGGGAGGAGAAGGGGTTCGCGCGGAGACGCGGAGAATGAGGAGGGCGCGGAGGGGCCGAGACTCTCACGTCATCCCAGGACGCTTGGCCTGGTATCGATCCGGCGGTCAGAGACTCTTGCGCTGACGGCTCCAACAAGCGTCACCCTGAACTCGTCTCAGGGTCCAGTTCTCCGCCCGCACCGAAGCTCGACGCTGGATGCTGAAACGAGTTCAGCATGACGGCTTGGTGGAGTCGTCAGTTCAGGATGACGGCTTGTGGGAGCCGTCAGTTCAGATGACGGGTGAGGAAGGCAGCGACCGCT
>DATDAS010000049.1:0-28197 GCA_036525315.1 Allosphingosinicella sp. | reverse complement strand
GGCGGCGGCGTGGGTCTCGGGCCCCCCTCCTCCAGCCTTCGGCTGGTCCCCCTCCCCGTCCCGGGGCGGATTAAAAAAAGGGGCGCCCCCCGGAGGGGGCGCCCCGATCTCTAACCCGAGGGTCGTGCCTTACTGGCCGTTGGCCTCGCCGGCGTCCTCGACGGCGTCGGCCTTGTTGTCGGCGTCGGCGCGGACGGCGTCGGCCTTGTTCTCGAGGGCATCCTCGGCGCCTTCCGTGCTCGCATTGTCGGCAGCCTCTTCGAGGTTGTCGGCGGCGACTTCGGCATTGTCTTCGATATTCTCGGCGGCCTGCTCGGCCGGCGTATTGTTGCAGGCGGCCAGGGCCAGAAGACCCGCGGCAACCGCAGCTTGATAGATGACTCTCATTTCCGTCCCCTTCATTATGGCGCTCACAAAAGGACGCCCCAGCGAATCGCAGCTGAGGCGTCCGGGGAGCCCCTTGTGACCTTTCGGGGGCTCAACCTCATTGTCAACCTCTCAGAAAATATTCGGTTCCCGAAATGACCTAGGACAGAGGCGGCTTTCGGGCCACCGGAGCGGCAATTCGGGTTGCCGCTCAAGCGCATCGATGCCGCATCCTCGTGGCGGAAAACCGGTTCCCACTTATCCCGACGCTGCTCGTGGCTCAGGGAACCGGGCTCGGCGGAGGCAGCTTCACGCCACCGGCGCGATAGCGGACCACCCGCAAATAGCCCTCGACCAGGGCCTGGTTGACCTCGTCCCAGCCGTAATGAAGGCTGACCGCCTCGCCAGCTTCGCCCGCCGAGCGCCGGGCGTCCTCGTTTCGGCAATAGAAGGCCAGGGCTTCCGCGAAGTCCTGGATGGCCCCGGCACGGACGAGTCGGCCGTTGACCCCGTCGGCGACCAGGCTCTGGCTTCCGGTTGCGATCGCGGCGACGACCGGAAGGCCGGCCGCCATCGCCTCGAGCGTGACGTTGCCAAAGGTTTCGGTGACCGACGGATTGAACAGCAGGTCCATCGAGGCGACCGCCCGGCCGAGGTCCGGCCCGCCCTGGAAACCGGCGAAGACCGCGTTCGGAAGCCGCCGCTCGAACCAGGTCCGGGCCGGCCCGTCGCCGACGACCAGCACCTTGTGGCGGACCTGCTTCTGCTCAAGGCGGTCGATGCTGTCGGAAAAGACGTCGAGGCCCTTCTCCATCACCAGCCGGCCGACGAAGCCGATGACCGGAACCTCGTCCTCGATCCCGAAGCCGCGCCGCCATTCCATGTCCCGCCGTTGCGGGTTGAACGTCTCGCGGTCGATTCCCCGGGTCCAGATCCCGACATGATAGTTCATGCGCTGCTCGCGAAGCACCTGGGCCATGGATTCGGACGGCGCGAAGATCGCATCGCAGCGCCTGTAGAAGCGGCGCAGGTAAGCGAGCATGAGCGGCTCGAGGAAGGCCAGGCCGTAATAGCGCGGATAGGTCTCGAAGCGCGTATGGACCGACGCGACGACCGGGCATTCGAGGCCGCGCGCGAGGGTCACAGCGCGGTGGCCGACGAAATCGGGGCTGGCGACGTGGAAGACGTTCGGCCGGAAGCCGCGAATGTCCCGCTTGACTCGCGGGGTCAGCATCAAGGGGAATTTATACTCGGACCGGCCCGGGATCGGCATGGCCGGGATATGGACGACGTCGCCATTTGGCGGGAAAGCGGGATTCTCGACCGTGGGCGAATAGATCCGGACCGCCGCGCCCCTGCGCAGAAGATATTCGACCAGTCGGTTCAGCGCCTGGTTCGCGCCGTCCCGCACATAATTGTAATTGCCGGTGAACAGGGCAATGCGAAGGCCGGTGACATCCATCCGGCGGCTGCGTAGCGGAAGCGGTCCGAAAGGCCAACGTCAGGGACGTTTGCGGGTCATGATGCGGATCACGATCGCGGCGGGCAGGATCAGCATCGCGATCAGGAGGAGGACGATTGCGGCCTTCATAGGTGGTTCCTAAGAATTGCTGTCATTCCAGCGAAGGCTGGAATCCAGGCGGCGTTGAAGCGTTGCACGTTGTCCGTATGGATCCCAGCCTTCGCTGGGATGACGGGAAGAACGAAGGCGGACGCGAGCGGCTGCCTCACCCGCGCCGGACCGGCTTCGCCTTGTATCTCTTCTGCGGCGGCGGTCCGGGCCTTCGGCCGGGCCGGGCCGCCTCGCTCGGCTTGCCCTGGACCGGCTCGATCCGGACCGCGCCCTGCTCGTCCTCGTCGCTCGCCGTGCGACGGACGGCCTGCATGAATCGGCCGGCCACCGCCCGGGGCACCTCGAACAGAGTCTCGCCTGGCCCGATCCGGATCGCTCCGATCTCGGTCTTGGTGATGTGGCCGCGCCGGCACAGCAAGGGAAGCAGCCAGCGCGGGTCGGCATTCTGCCGGCGGCCTATGTCCATCCGGAACCAGAGCGTGTCCTCGAAGCCCGGGCGCGGGCCGTCGGTCCGCCGGGCGTCGTCGCGGGGGGCATTGCCCGAATCCACCAGATCCTCGGCAGCCGGCATCCGCCCGCGATGGGCCCGGACGAGTGCGGCCGCGATCTCCTCGGGGCTCCGCTCCGCGAGCAGGCGCTGCGCCAGGGCGCGATCCTCCTCGTCGGTCTCGACCGGCTCCAGCAGCTGGCGAAGAAGCCGCTCGCGGTCGCTCCGGCCGATCTCCTCGGGCGTCGGCGGCTTGATCCATTCGGCCTCGATCCGCGCGCCGCGAAGCACCGATTCGACTCTCTTGCGCCTCGGATAGGGGACGACGAGGACCGCGATCCCCTTCTTTCCCGCGCGCCCGGTCCGTCCCGAACGGTGCTGGAGGGTCTCGGCATCCCTGGGAAGCTCGACATGGACGACGAGACTGAGGTTGGGCAGGTCGATCCCGCGCGCGGCGACGTCGGTCGCGACCAGAACCCGCGCGCGGCCGTCGCGAAGCGCCTGCAGCGCCTGGTTGCGCTCGTTCTGGCTATGCTCGCCCGACAGGGCCACGGCGCTGAAGCCGCGCTCGGTCAGGCTCGAATGGAGACGCCGCACATTCTCGCGGGTCGCGCAGAACAACAGGGCGCTCTCGGCCTCGTGAAGACGGAGGAGATTGACGACGGCATGCTCGATGTCGGCCGGGGCGACCGTCATCGCCTGATAGGAGATGTCGCCATGGCCGCGCTCGTCGCCGACCGTGGAGATCCGGAGCGCGTCCTTCTGGTAGCGCCTGGCGAGCGCGACGATCGGCCGGGGCATGGTCGCCGAGAAGAGAAGGGTTCGGCGGGTCGGCGGAGTGGCGTCGAGAATCTCCTCGAGATCCTCGCGAAAGCCCATGTCGAGCATCTCGTCCGCCTCGTCGAGCACCGCGACCTCCAGCTTCGAAAGGTCGAGGGCGCCGCGCTCGAGATGGTCGCGAAGCCGCCCCGGAGTGCCGACCACGACGTTGGCGCCTTGCGAGAGCGCGCGCCGTTCCTTCGACGGATCCATTCCGCCCACGCAGGTCGCGATCCGGGCGCCGGCCTGGCCGTAGAGCCAGGCGAGCTCGCGGCTGACCTGGAGCGCAAGCTCGCGGGTCGGCGCGATGACCAGGGCCGCCGGCTCGCGCTGGAATCGCACGCCTCCGGCCGAATCGAGCAGTTGCGGCGCAATGGCGAGACCGAAGGCGACGGTCTTTCCCGAGCCGGTCTGCGCCGAAACGACGAGGTCGCGTCCGTCCGCCTCGGGCTCGAGGATCGCGGCCTGGACCGGCGTGGGCTCGGCATAGCCGCGCGCGCTGAGCGCTCCGGCGAGAAGCGGCGGGAGGTTGGTGAAGGGCATGGCGGTCATGTGGTCCTGGGGGGAGGGCAGGGCAAGGCGGGATTGTCCCGTCAGGCTTCGAACTAAGCCGTCATCCTGACGAAAGCATGTCCTGAGCCCGTCGAAGGGTCAGGATCCATGAACACGGCAGCGCAATATCGGCTCGACCGGTGTTCATGGGTCCCGGGTTCCTGGATCGAGTCCAGGACAGGCAAGCCCGGGATGACGAAAGGAAAAGCCCCGCCCGATCGCTCGGGCGGGGCTTTCTTTTCACACCGTCAGAGCGCTCAGCTCTGCAGATACTCGCCGGCATCGGCGTCGGTGCCGTGGCCCTCGGGGGCAACGGCGCCGAGCGGATCGTCGCCGATCGCGGCTTCGGGGCCCTGGGCCAGCTCGGCCGCATGCTCCTCGGCGGCCGAATTGGCGGCGATCAGGCTCTCCTGGAGCTTGCGGTGCTGCGCCCGGAGCGCGGCGTCGCGGCTGGTCGCCGCGATCCGCATCCGGTTCATGCCGGCGCCGGTTCCCGCCGGAATGAGGCGGCCGACGATGACATTCTCCTTGAGGCCGTCGAGCGTGTCGATCTTGCCCTGGACCGCGGCTTCGGTGAGCACCCGGGTCGTCTCCTGGAAGGAGGCGGCCGAGATGAAGCTGCGGGTCTGGAGGCTCGCCTTGGTGATTCCGAGAAGCACCGGCTTGCCTTCGGCCAGCTTCTTCTTGGTCCCCTTCAGCTTGGCGTTGATCTCGCGCATTTCCTGATGGTCGATCTGCTCGCCGACCAGCAGCGTCGAATCGCCGCTCTCGGTGATCTCGACCTTCTGGAGCATCTGGCGGACGATCACCTCGATATGCTTGTCGTTGATCTTCACGCCCTGCAATCGATAGACCTCCTGGATCTCCGAGACGAGATATTCGGCAAGCGCCTCGACCCCGAGCACCTCGAGGATGTCGTGCGGATCGGGGCTTCCGCCGATCAGATTGTCGCCGCGCTTGACGAAGTCGCCTTCCTGCACGTCGATGACCTTCGACTTGGGCACCAGATATTCCACGACCTCGCCGCCGTCATCCGGACGGATGCCGATCTTGCGCTTCGCCTTGTAATCCTTGCCGAACTCGACCCGGCCGGAGACCTTGGCGATGATCGCATTCTCCTTGGGCTTGCGCGCCTCGAACAGCTCCGCCACCCGCGGCAGACCGCCGGTGATGTCGCGGGTCTTGGCGGCCTCGCGGCTGACACGGGCGAGCACCTCGCCGGCGGCGACGGTCGCTCCGTCCTCCACCGAGAGCATCGCGCCGGGCGACAGCATGTAGCGGGCAGCCTCGCCGCTCTTCTCGTCGAGAAGGGTGATGCGCGGACGCAGATCCTCCTTCGAACGAGCCGAGCCGCGGAACTCGGTGACGACCCGCTGGGCGATGCCGGTGGCTTCGTCGACCTGCTCGGTGAGCGTCTTGCCCTCGACCATGTCCTGGAACTTCACGACTCCGCCCTTCTCGGTGATGACGGGCATCATGAACGGATCCCACTCGGCCAGCCGGTCGCCCTTGGAGGCGATATGGCCGTGGTCGCACATCAGATGGGCGCCGTAGGGGATTCGGTGGACCGCCCGCTCGCGCCCGTCCATGTCGACGATCGCGAGCTCGCCGTTGCGCGCCATCGCCACCCGGCGCCCGCGGGCGTCGAGGATGGTCGGAAGGTCGCGGAACTCGACCGTGCCGTCGCTCGAGGCCTCGAGGTTCGAGGTCTCGTTGAGCTGGGCGGCGCCGCCGATGTGGAAGGTCCGCATGGTGAGCTGGGTGCCCGGCTCGCCGATCGACTGGGCGGCGATGACTCCGACCGCCTCGCCGATATTGACCGGCGTGCCTCGGGCGAGATCGCGCCCGTAGCATTTGCCGCAGACTCCATATTCGCTCTCGCAGACGAGCGGCGAACGGATCTTGACCGCCTGGATGCCCATCTCGTCGATCCGGAGCGCTCCGGCCTCGTCGATCAGCTCGCCTTCCTTGGCCAGAACGTCCCCGGTCTTGGAATCGACGATGTCCTCGGCCGGGGTCCGGCCCAGGATGCGCTCGCCCAATGACGCGATGACCGCGCCGCCCTGGACGATCGCGCGCATGTCGAGACTGTTGTCGGTCTTGCAATCCTCCTCGACGATCACGCAATCCTGGCTGACGTCGACGAGGCGGCGGGTCAAATAGCCCGAGTTCGCCGTCTTCAGCGCGGTGTCCGCAAGGCCCTTGCGGGCGCCGTGGGTCGAGTTGAAATATTCGAGGACGGTCAGGCCTTCCTTGAAGTTCGAGATGATCGGGGTCTCGATGATCTCGCCCGACGGCTTGGCCATCAGGCCGCGCATACCGGCGAGCTGCTTCATCTGCGCCTGCGATCCGCGGGCGCCCGAATGGGCCATCATGTAGATCGAGTTGATCTGCGCCATCCGGCCGTCTTCGCCGATCGGCTGCGCCTTGATCTTCTCCATCATGGCGTTGGCCACCTGGTCGCCGCAGCGGCTCCAGGCGTCGATCACCTTGTTATACTTCTCCTGCTGAGTGATCAGGCCGTCCTGATACTGCTGCTCGTAATCCTTCACGAGCGAGCGCGTCTCGTCGACGAGGCCCTCCTTCTCGTGCGGGATGATCATGTCGTCCTTGCCGAACGAGATTCCGGCCTTGAACGCGTGGCGGAAGCCGAGCCCCATGATCGCGTCGGCGAACAGGACCGTCTCCTTCTGGCCGGTGTGGCGATAGACGGTGTCGATGACGTCGCCGATCTCCTTCTTGGTCAGAAGCCGGTTGACGGTCTCGAACGGCACCTTGTGGCTCTTCGGAAGAGTCTCGCCGAGAAGCATCCGGCCCGGGGTGGTCTCGAAGCGCTTCATCGATTCCTTGCCCGACTCGTCGGTCTGGGGAACGCGGCTGACGATCTTGGTGTGAAGGGTCACCGCCTTGGCCTCGAGGGCCTGGTGGACCTCCGACATGTCGGCGATGAGCATGCCCTCGCCCGGCTCGCCCTGGCGCTCCATCGACAGATAATAGAGCCCGAGCACCATGTCCTGCGAAGGAACGATGATCGGCTTGCCGTTGGCGGGCGAGAGGATGTTGTTGGTCGACATCATCAGGACGCGCGCTTCCAGCTGAGCCTCGAGGCTCAGCGGAACGTGGACGGCCATCTGGTCGCCGTCGAAGTCGGCGTTGAACGCGGCGCAGACGAGAGGGTGAAGCTGGATCGCCTTGCCCTCGATCAGGACCGGCTCGAAGGCCTGGATTCCGAGGCGGTGGAGGGTCGGGGCGCGGTTGAGCAGGACCGGATGCTCGCGGATCACCTCATCGAGAATGTCCCAGACTTCCTTGCGCTCCTTCTCGACCCACTTCTTGGCCTGCTTGAGGGTCATGGAGAGGCCCTTGGCGTCGAGGCGCGAGTAGATGAACGGCTTGAACAGCTCGAGCGCCATCTTCTTGGGAAGGCCGCACTGGTGGAGCTTGAGCTCCGGACCGGTGACGATGACCGAGCGGCCCGAATAGTCGACCCGCTTGCCGAGCAGGTTCTGCCGGAAGCGGCCCTGCTTGCCCTTGAGCATGTCGGAGAGCGACTTCAGCGGGCGCTTGTTGGCGCCGGTGATGGTCCGGCCGCGGCGGCCGTTGTCGAACAGAGCGTCGACCGACTCCTGGAGCATCCTTTTCTCGTTGCGGACGATGATGTCCGGGGCGCGAAGCTCCATCAGCCGCTTGAGACGGTTGTTGCGGTTGATCACCCGCCGATAGAGATCGTTCAGGTCCGAGGTCGCGAAACGGCCGCCGTCGAGCGGCACGAGCGGACGAAGCTCGGGCGGGATGACCGGGATCACTTCCATGATCATCCACTCGGGCCGGTTGCCGGATTCGAGGAAGCTCTCGACGACCTTCAGGCGCTTGATGATCTTCTTGGGCTTCAATTCCGATTTGGTCTCGGCGAGCTCCTTGAGAAGCTCTTCCTTCTCGCCCTCGAGATCGAGCTGCTCGAGCATGTTGCGGACCGCCTCGGCGCCGATTCCGGCCGAGAAGGCGTCCTCGCCATATTCGTCCTGGGCCTCGACCAGCTCGTCCTCGGTCAGAAGCTGGAACTTCTCGAGCGGCGTCAGGCCCGGCTCGATGACGATATAGGCTTCGAAATAGAGGACCCGCTCGAGCTGCTTCAGCTGCATGTCGAGGAGAAGGCCGATCCGGCTCGGAAGCGACTTCAGGAACCAGATATGGGCGACCGGAGCGGCCAGCTCGATATGGCCCATGCGCTCGCGGCGGACCTTCGAGACGGTGACCTCGACTCCGCACTTCTCGCAGACGATGCCCTTGTATTTCATGCGCTTGTACTTGCCGCACAGGCACTCGTAATCCTTGATCGGACCGAAGATGCGCGCGCAGAACAGGCCGTCGCGCTCGGGCTTGAACGTCCGGTAGTTGATCGTCTCGGGCTTCTTGATCTCGCCGAACGACCAGCTGCGGATCCGCTCAGGCGAGGCGATTCCGATCTGGATCTGGTCGAACGTCTCCGGCTTGGCGACCGGATTGGCGAAATGGGTCAGTTCGTTCATGGGTCTCAGCCCTCTTTCCTAATTTCTCTTCCCTCTCCCATTTCGGGAGAGGGTGCCGAGCGAAGCGAGGCGGGTGAGGGATTGTGAAGGGCCCTCACCCGGCGCTTCGCGCCTGCCCTCTCCCGCAAGGGGAGAGGGCTTATCGTCACTCCGCGGCCAGCTGGGTCTGCTCGTCATTCTCGTCGACGACGCTGTTCAGCTCGACATTGAGTCCGAGCGAACGCATCTCCTTGACCAGAACATTGAAGCTCTCCGGAATGCCGGCCTCGAACGTGTCGTCGCCCTTGACGATCGCCTCGTAGACCTTGGTCCGGCCGATCACGTCGTCCGACTTCACGGTCAGCATTTCCTGAAGCGTGTAGGCGGCGCCGTAGGCCTGGAGAGCCCAGACCTCCATCTCGCCGAACCTCTGGCCGCCGAACTGCGCCTTTCCGCCCAGCGGCTGCTGGGTGACCAGGCTGTACGGCCCGATCGAGCGGGCGTGGATCTTGTCGTCCACGAGGTGGTGGAGCTTCAGCATGTAGATGTAGCCCACGGTCACCTTGCGGTCGAAAGCCTCGCCGGTCCGGCCGTCGAACAGGGTCACCTGGCCGCTATCGTCCAGGCCGGCCATTTTCAGCATGGCCGAAACGTCCGCTTCCCTCGCGCCGTCGAACACCGGAGTGCCCATCGGGACTCCGCCGACCAGATTGGAGGCGAGCTCCATGATCTCGTCGTCGTCGCGCGCCTTGAGGTCGGCCGAATAATTGTCGCCGTAAATGTCGACCAGCTTGGCGCGGACCTGCTTGATGTCCTTGGCATCGAACTCGCTGCCCTTGTGGTGCATCTCCTCGAGCATCTCCCCGATCTGCTTGCCGAGGCCGCGCGCGGCCCAGCCCAGATGGGTCTCGAAGATCTGACCGACGTTCATGCGCGAAGGCACGCCCAGCGGATTGAGAACGATGTCGACCGGAGTCCCGTCCTCGAGGAACGGCATGTCCTCCTGCGGAAGGATCCGCGAGATGACGCCCTTGTTGCCGTGGCGGCCGGCCATCTTGTCGCCCGGCTGAAGCTTGCGCTTCACCGCGACGAACACCTTGACCATCTTGAGCACGCCCGGGGGCAGCTCGTCGCCGCGCTCGAGCTTTTCGATCCGGTCCTCGAGCCGGCGGCGGATCACGCCCTCGGCCTCGTCATACTGGACCTTCACGGCCTCGAGATCGGCCTGGACCTTGTCGTCCTTGACCGCGAACTTCCACCATTCGTGACGCTCGACCGCTTCGAGTCCGGCCTCGTCGAGGACCGCGCCCTTCTTCACGCCCTTGGGCGCGGCGGTGATGGTCTGGCCGACGAGCATCTCGCGAAGGCGCGACCAGGTCGCGCGCTTCAGGATCGAGCGCTCGTCCTCGCTGTCCTTGCGGAGCCGGTCCTTCTCCTCGGTCTGGATCGCCCGGGTACGGTCGTCGATGTCGATTCCGTGCCGGTTGAACACCCGGACCTCGACCACCGTGCCGGAGACGCCCGGAGGCAGCCGGAGCGAGGTGTCGCGGACGTCCGAGGCCTTCTCGCCGAAGATGGCCCGGAGAAGCTTCTCCTCCGGAGTCATCGGGCTCTCGCCCTTCGGAGTGATCTTGCCGCACAGGATGTCGCCCGGCTCCACCTCGGCGCCGATATAGACGATGCCCGCCTCGTCGAGGTTGCGAAGGGCCTCCTCGCCGACGTTCGGGATGTCGCGGGTGATGTCCTCCGGCCCGAGCTTGGTGTCGCGGGCCATCACCTCGAACTCCTCGATGTGGATCGAGGTGAAGACGTCGTCCTTCACGATCCGCTCGGAGATCAGGATGGAATCCTCGAAATTGTAGCCGTTCCAGGGCATGAACGCGACGAGCACGTTGCGGCCCAGGGCGAGCTCGCCGAACTCGGTCGACGGGCCGTCGGCGATGACGTCTCCGGCATTGACCACGTCGCCCACCTTCACCAGCGGACGCTGGTTGATGCAGGTGTTCTGGTTCGAACGCTGGAACTTCATCAGGGTGTAGATGTCGACGCCCGACTTGCCGGCATCGACGTCTCCGGTCGCTCGGACCACGATTCGGGCGGCGTCGACCTGGTCGACGATTCCCGAGCGGCGGGCGGCGATCGCGGCGCCGGAATCGCGGGCCACCGTCTCCTCCATGCCGGTGCCGACGAACGGCGCCTCGGCGCGGATGAGCGGCACCGCCTGGCGCTGCATGTTCGATCCCATCAGTGCCCGGTTGGCGTCGTCATTCTCGAGGAAGGGAATGAGCGAGGCCGCGACCGAGACGAGCTGCTTGGGGCTGACGTCCATCAGGGTGATGATGTCGCGCGGCGCCATCAGGAACTCGCCGGCCTGGCGGCTCGAGACGATCTCCTCGCCGAAGCTTCCGTCGGCGTTCAGCTCGGCATTGGCCTGGGCGATCGTGTGCTTGGCCTCCTCCATCGCGGAGAGATAGACGACGTCGTTGGTCACCTTGTTGTCGATGACCTTGCGGTACGGCGTCTCGATGAAGCCGTATTTGTTGACCCGGCTGAAGCTCGCGAGCGAGTTGATCAGGCCGATGTTCGGGCCTTCCGGAGTCTCGATCGGGCAGATCCGGCCGTAATGGGTCGGATGGACGTCGCGGACCTCGAAGCCCGCTCGCTCGCGGGTGAGGCCGCCCGGTCCGAGCGCCGAGACGCGGCGCTTGTGGGTGACCTCGGAGAGCGGATTGGTCTGGTCCATGAACTGCGACAGCTGCGAGGAGCCAAAGAATTCGCGAACCGCGGCCACCGCCGGCTTGGCGTTGATCAGGTCGTTCGGCATCACGGTCGAGACGTCGACCGAGCTCATCCGCTCCTTCACGGCGCGCTCCATCCGGAGCAGGCCGACGCGATACTGATTCTCGAGCAGCTCGCCGACCGAGCGGACCCGCCGGTTGCCGAGATTGTCGATATCGTCGATCTCGCCCTTGCCGTCCTTGAGGCCGACCAGTGTCGTCACGACCGCGATGATGTCCTCCTTGCGGAGGGTCGTCACCGTGTCCTCGACGTCGAGGTCGAGGCGCATGTTGAGCTTCACCCGGCCGACGGCCGAGAGGTCGTAGCGCTCGGGATCGAAGAACAGGCCTGCGAACAGGGCCTCGGCCGTCTCGCGCGTCGGCGGCTCGCCCGGGCGCATGACCCGGTAGATGTCGGAAAGGGCCTGGTCGCGGTCCTCGGCCTTGTCGGCCTTGAGGGTGTTGCGGATCCAGGCGCCGACATTGACGTGGTCGATGTCGAGCAGGTCGATCCTGTCGATCCCGGCCTTGTCCAGGCTCTCCAGATTCTCGGGGGAAATCTCGTCGCCGGCCTCGACATAGATCTCGCCGGTCTTGTCGTTGACGAGGTCGTAGGCGGAATAGCGGCCGAAAATCTCCTCGGTCGGGATCAGCAGCTCCTTGAGTCCGTCCTTGGCCGCCTTGTTGGCGAGCCTCGGGCTGATCTTCTGGCCGGCCGGGAACATCACCTCGCCGGTCTTGGCTTCGGCGACGTCGAAGGTCGGCTTCTGGCCGCGCCACTGCTCGGCGACGAACGGAATCCGCCAGCCGCCCTTGCCGCGGACGAAGGTGACCTTGTCGTAGAAGGTGTTGAGGATCTCCTCGCTCGACATGTCGAGCGCGTGGAGGAGTGCAGTGACCGGAAGCTTGCGCTTGCGGTCGATCCGGACGTTGACGATGTCCTTGGCGTCGAACTCGAAGTCGAGCCACGAGCCGCGATAGGGGATGACCCGGGCGGCGAACAGATATTTGCCCGACGCGTGGGTCTTGCCGCGGTCATGGTCGAAGAGGACGCCCGGCGAACGGTGCATCTGGCTGACGATCACGCGCTCGGTGCCGTTGACGATGAACGTGCCGTTCTTCGTCATCAGCGGCATGTCGCCCATGTAGACGTCCTGCTCCTTGATATCGAGGACGGAGCGGGTTTCCGTATCGGGATCGACCTCGAACACAATGAGGCGAAGGGTGACTCGCATCGGCGCGGCATAGGTCATGCCCCGCTGGCGGCACTCGTCCGTGTCGTACTTCGGATCCTCGAGCTCGTAATGAACGAAATCGAGCTCGGCGGTGCCGGCGAAATCGCGGATCGGGAAGACCGAGCGGAGGGTCTTCTCCAGTCCCGAAACGTAGCCGTCCTGCGGACGCGAGCGGAGGAACTGCTCGTAGCTCTCGCGCTGGACCTCGATGAGGTTCGGCATCTCACTGACTTCGTGGATGTTGCCGAAAATCTTGCGGATACGCTTGGACGCGGTGGACCGAGCATCGGTCGCCGGTTTCGCCTTGGTCGCCATGTAAATTTATCGCCTTCTCATCGCCGTCGCCCCGGCGGAAACCGGGGCCATGCTGCTGTTTTGCCCGCCCAGTCTCGGCCGGGAAGGAATCGCAGGCGCGGGTAAAGACGCAAAAAGCCGCGGTTCCTCGGTGTCGGAATCCACAGCTTCAGCGTCTATGAAACCTCAGCCTATCAATGCGTTGAACGCGCTGCGCGACGGCGCGTCCTGTTCCGAAAGGCTGTGGTGATGGCGGCGATATAGGGACGGGGAGTCAGGTTGTCAAACGCAACGGGACTGTTTTCGGCCTGTTTTCATGAGTGTTGCGGGGGGCTCATTCGCCGTTCAGTGCCTCGAATCGGCGACGCGTCTCCGCCAGCTCGGCGCGCACTTGATCGATGCTAAGTCCGCGGGACGGATCGGCGGCCAGTTCGTCATAGGCGGCAGCTGCCTCCGTCCGAAGCCACTCTTCCAGCGCGGTCCTTTCCTTTCGATCCATGGCCAATCTCTCCTTCGTCGATCAATCCACGCTCGCTTGTCAGCCGCTCAAATCGCACTGCGGGGCGGTGGAGCTTGCCCTTGCGAATGAGATGCCAGCGGCTCTAAGCCACCGCAACCCTTGAGGAGTTGCCATGATTGCTCGCTTCGCCGCCTTCTTCGCCATTTTGCTCGCTACCGCCCCCGCATTGGCCCAATCCGATCCGACCGAGGCCGAGTTCCGCGCCATCTACAAGGAGCTGGTCGAGACCAACACGACCCTGTCTGCCGGGAGCTGCACCCTGGCGGCCGAGCGGATGGCGGCGCGGCTTAAGGCGGCGGGGTTCCCCGAGTCCGACCTCCACCTGATCGTCGAGCCGTCGCATCCGAAGGAAGGGAGCCTCGTGGCCGTTCTTCCGGGCAGCGATCCCAGGCTGAAGGCGATCCTTCTTCTCGCCCATATCGACGTCGTCGAGGCCAATCGCGACGACTGGCAGCGCGATCCGTTCACCCTCATAGAGGAGAACGGCTTCTTCTACGCGCGCGGCTCGGCCGACGACAAGGCGCAGGCCGCGGTCTGGGTCGACACGCTCGTCCGCTTCAAGCGCGAAGGCTGGCGGCCGAAGCGGACGATCAAGATGGCCCTGACCTGCGGCGAGGAGACCGCAGGCGCGTTCAACGGCGCACAATATCTCGCCGCCCAGCGGCGCGACCTGATCGACGCCGAGTTCGCGCTCAACGAGGGCGCCGGCGGCCTTCTCGACGCCCAGGGCAAAAGGGTTATCCTCAACATCCAGGCCGGCGAGAAATTCCCCCAGAATTACCGCTTCGAGGTCACCAATCCGGGCGGCCACAGCTCGCGGCCGGTGAAGGAGAATGCTATCTACCGCCTTTCGGACGCCCTCGTGCGCCTCCGCGCTTACGATTTCCCGTTCGAGAGCAATGAGGCGACCCGCGGCTATTTCGGAGCCATGGCGAAGCTCACGCCCGGCGCGGTGGGGCAGGCCATGGCCGCCTTCGCAGCCGACCCGACCAACGCGCAGGCCGCGGCAACGATCGCCGCCGCCGAGCCGGCCTGGAACGGAATCCTTCACACCACCTGCGTCGCGACCAGGCTGGACGGCGGCCACGCCACCAACGCGCTTCCGCAAAAGGCCGGCGCCAACGTCAATTGCCGGATCTTCCCGGGCACGTCGGTCGAGCAGGTGCGCCAGGCGCTCGAGCGGATCGTCGCCGACCCGCAGGTGAAGATCACGACGCTCGAGACGAGAAGCGAGATCTCCCCGCCGCCGCCGCTGACCGATCGGATCATGGGCCCGGCGCGCAGGATAGCGGCCGAGGAATTTCCGGGCGTGCCGCTCGTGCCGCTGATGGCGGCGGGCGGCACCGACGGAGCCTTCCTGACTCCCGCGGGAATCCCGACCTACGGAATCACCGGCTTCTTCTCCAATGCCGAGGGCAGCCATGCCCACGGCCTCGACGAACGGATGGGGGTCCAGTCGCTGATGGACGGCCGCAGGTTCCTCTACAAATTGGTCAAGGCCTATACGGCCAGGTGATCGGACGGGAATTCTCGGCCCTCGTAACAGGATCCGCAGGCGCATGTGGACGCGCCCGCCGCGCTGCCGCTAGAAAAGGCGCGTGATCAGGAAGCTCCTGCTTTGTCTGCTGCTCGCCGCCTGCGGCTCGGAGGCTCCGGACCAGGCGGCCGAGGACGCGCCCGCCGCGCCTCAACCGGCCTTGGCCGCTTCGGGCAACGAGGCGGCGGCCGATCCGGCCATGCTCCAGGCCAAGGTCGAGGCGGCGATGAAGGCGGTGCTCCAGGACAGCGAGGGGGCCGTCTACCGAAACGTCAGGCCCGGGCTCATCGACACGATCTGCGGAGAGGTCGATCCGGCGCGCAAGGGCGGCGGCCGCGCCGGCTTCCGGCCGTTCATCGTCACCCCGCAGGGCGCGGCCCTGGTCGCTCGCGGCCCGGTGCTCAGCTTCGACGATCCCACCGACAGCTTTCCCGATCTCTACATTCGCTGGTGCGCCTCGGAGGAGGAGTTGAAGAGCCTCGGCCCCCAGCTCGACCGGGCGATCGCCAGCCAGGCCGGAGCCGATGGAGTGCTCGGCAATGTCGAGGATATTCCGCCGCCGCCGCTCCCCGGCGGCGAGGCCGCGCAGATACCGGAGCCGCCGGCGCCCAGGCCGGTCCCGAGCGAGAGGATGGGCAAGGGCGACAGCTTCTTCGATTCCGTCCGCAAGCCGGTCGAGCCCGCCGGAAAGGAATAGGGTCCGGATCCACTACCGCGAAGCGGCGCGGCGGAGAGACGGCCATGAGCCGGCCCGCCATGCCCCCGGCATGGCTGCGAACATCCGGGCGATGTTCGCACCGGCTCATCTGTCGTCGCTCGGTCGGTCACGATGCATCAAGCATCGCTCCCTCCTCGCTCCTAACCATGACTGCCTCTCCGCCACGTCATGGCCGTTGCCGGTAGTGGGTCCGAACCCTTTGATAGCTCCGGGGAGCGGGCTCGGTTCGCCTTCGACTCCCAACGGCCCGACGCAGTTTCGTTTCGGCGACGCGCCCGGTTCGCCTCCGAAATCATTGTAGCCGCATGATGAAACAGAAACTTACCATGCATCGCCGCACGGCTGGCCTGCTTCTCGCGGCCGCCGCGCTTCCATTCACCCCCGCTTTCGCACAGGACAGCACGACGACGACGCAGCCGCCGGTTGTCGACGTCGGTCCGCCCCCGGTGACGACGCCGGCGCCCGAGACGGCGACACCGGCTCCGACGGCGACGACCCCGCCGCCCACGGTGACCGCTCCGACGCCGACGGTGACAGCCCCGCCGCCGACGATCACCACCACGCGGCCGGTCGCCGCGCCGACGCCGACACTTGCCCCGGTCAACGAGGCGGCCCCCGCCCGCCGGGCGACCCGTACGACCGCGCAGCGCAGCACGGCCACGCAGACCCGCTCCACCGCGCCCGCTTCAGCCGTTTCCGCTCCTGTTGCCGAAACGGTCGCCACCCCCGATTCCTCGGCGCCGATCGCTGCCGCTCCGCCCGAGACCCTTCCGGCGCCCGAGGCTCTTCCGGTCGAAACCCAGGCCCCGCCGGCCGCTCCGGCGGCTGCCCGAAACATTCCGTGGACCTTGCTCGGCGTCGTCGCCGTCCTTCTGGCGGGCCTCATCGCCTTCTTCGCCTTCCGCCGCCGCCGGGTGAGCGACGAGGTCTATGACGATTATCGCGAGGACGTCGTCCACGAGGAGCCGGTGGCCCTTCACGCCGCGCCGGAGGTCAGCCCGCTGGCGGCCACGGCCGCCGCCGCGCCCCTCGCGGCCGCCGCCGAGGAAGGCGAGCCCCATATCGAGTTCGAGATGCGTCCGCGCCGCGCCGGAGTCGGCGAGGACGACGCCAAGGTCGAGTTCGCTCTGGGAGTCGTCAACACCGGCAGCGCGGCAGCCCGCGACGTGCGGGTCTCGGCCTGGATGCTCGGCGCGGGTTCGCCCGGCCGGTCGGAAGCCGAGAGCGCCCTGATTGACCGGGTCGACATCGAAGCCGGCGAGGACGCCAATGTCGAGGCGAGTGTGGCCCTGCCGCGCTCCGGCCTGTCGGAGGACGCGATCCTTCCGGTGGTCGTCACCGAGGCGCGCTATCGCCTTCCGGACGGAAGCGAGGGCCGGACCACCGCTTCCTACGCGGTCGGAGTCCCCGACGATGGCAACGGTGGGGAGATGATGCACTTCGACGTCGAGAACCCGTCGGGCCTCCACGAAGGAGTCGTCGCCCGCGAGGTCGACGAGCTCGAGCGGGCCTGATCCAACGGGCCGGATCCTTCTCCCTTGGGATCGGGCTAAAGAAAGGGCGGCTCCGCGAGGAGCCGCCCTTTCCGATTCAGCGGAACGAAGGAAGGGCGGTCCACGGGGTCGCCAGTTACCCTGATCGTCATCCCGGCGGAGGCCGGGATCTCAGCGAGAATGACTCAGCCCACCTGATGGGCACAGACAACGAAAAGGGCGACTCCTCGCGGAGCCGCCCTTTCCTGCTTCGTCACCCCAGCGAAGGCTGGGGTCCATGCCGAGTCAGATCTGGATCCCCGCTTTCGCGAGGATGACTCCGCGCGCGCCTTTCAGGCGCGCTGGGTCACTTAAGCTCGACGGTGCCGCCGGCTTCCTCGATCTTCTTCTTGATCTCCTCGGCCTCGGCCTTGGAGATGCCTTCCTTGATCGCCTTCGGAGCGCTCTCGACCAGCGCCTTGGCTTCGCCGAGGCCGAGCTGGGTGATCGCGCGGACTTCCTTGATCACGTTGATCTTCTTGCCGCCGTCGCCGGTGAGGATGACGTCGAACTCGGTCTGCTCCTCGACGGCCGCGGCGGCGGGGCCGGCGGCGGGCGCAGCGGCGACGGCCGCGGCGGCCGAGACGCCCCACTTCTCTTCGAGCGCCTTCGCGAGGTCGGCGGCTTCGAGGACGGTCAGCTCGGAGAGCTTCTCAACGAGGGAATTGATGTCTGCCATTGTTCTATACTCCATGAGGGGCCTGAAGCCCCGTTTTGCCGTTTGAAAAAGTTCAGGCGTCTTCCTTGGCCGCATAGGCCCCGAAGACTCGGGCCAGCTTCGCCGCCGGCGCGTTCATGAGCTGCGCGATCTTGGTTCCAGGTGCCTGGACCAGACCGATGATCTTTGCGCGCAGTTCATCAAGCGACGGAAGCTCGGCGAGCGCTTTCACTCCGTTGACGTCGAGGAGCGTGTCGCCCATCGCTCCGCCCACGATTTCGAACCTGTCGTTCGTCTTCGCGAAATCGACGGCCACCTTGGCGGCCGCGATCGGATCGGTCGATGTTGCGAGCGCCGTCGGCCCCGTCAGCATCTCGCTGATCGGAGCGTAGGGCGTGCCCTCGAGGGCAATCAGGGCGAGCGTGTTCTTGGCCACCTTGTAGCGGGCGCCGGCGTCGCGCATCCGATTCCTGAGATCGGTGGACTGGGCCACCGACAGGCCGAGATTGCGGGTGATCACCACCACGCCGACCTCGTTGAACGTCTGCTTCAGCGCGGCGACCTGCTCGGACTTTTGAGCTCGATCCATGCTTACTCCCTTTGGCCTTCCGCCGGACTAGTCCGACGGTCGGCCGCTTGCCGCGCGGCGGACGATCCGCCACGCGTAACCAGGCACACAGGCAGGCCCGCGTGCCGCATTGTCCGAAGGGGAGGGTCCAGGCCGAGCGTCTCGGCAAACCGGAACTGGCATCGCACGCCGGCCGGCAAAAACTCTTCCCCGTCTCGGCGGGAGATTAAGGCCGGCAAACCCGGCCACCCGCTGTCTCGGACGGTGACCGTGAGGCGAGCCCCGCAGTCGAGGCGCGCCCATTAGCAGGTTGCGCCGCAACGTCAAGGCGCGGCCGGCCGGCGCGCCCCTGAAACTCGAGGATGTTTGAGCGGCCCGCCCGATCGGCGGACGCCAGGTGGTAGGCTAGAACAGCCAGGCGACCACGAGCAAAAGGATGATCAATCCACCGATGCTGATTCCGACGGTCCTGCCCATGATATGTCTCCGGATGAGGTTTTGCCTTCCCAACCCGCATGCCTCGGTTCCGTTCCGGAGCGCCGGACACGAAAAAGGGCCGGAGCTTGCGCTCCGGCCCTCTGTCTCTCGAGCCTGAACGGCCGAGGCTTAGGCGCTCGCCACCTCGGCGACGTCGACCTTGAGGCCCGGGCCCATCGAGGAGCTCAGGGCCACCTTCTTGACGTACTTGCCCTTGGCGCCGGCCGGCTTGGCCTTCACGATCGCGTCCACGAACGCATCGAAATTCTTGCGAAGGTCGGCTTCGGAGAAGCTGGCCTTGCCGATTCCGCTGTGGATGATCCCGGCCTTCTCGACCCGGAACTCGACCTGGCCGCCCTTGGCCGCCTTGACGGCCTCGGCGACGTTCGGAGTGACCGTGCCCAGCTTCGGGTTCGGCATCAGGCCCTTGGGGCCGAGAACCTTACCGAGGCGTCCGACGACGCCCATCATGTCGGGCGTGGCGATGACTCGATCGAAATCGATCGTTCCGCCCTGGATCGTCTCCATCAGATCCTCGGCGCCGACGATGTCGGCTCCGGCCTTCTTCGCTTCCTCGGCCTTGTCGCCCTTGGCGAAGACCGCGACCCGGACGTCCTTGCCGGTTCCGGCGGGGAGCGTGACGACTCCCCGGACCATCTGGTCGGCGTGGCGCGGATCGACTCCCAGGTTCAGAGCGACCTCGACGGTCTCGTCGAACTTGGCGGTGGCGTTGGCCTTCACCGTGCTGATCGCCTCATCGACTCCGTAGAGCTTCTGCGTGTCGACGGTCTCGGCGATCTTCTTCTGCTTCTTGGTCAGCTTTGCCATGATGTCAGCCCTCCACCACTTCGAGGCCCATCGAGACGGCGCTGCCCTCGATGATCTTGGTCGCGGCGTCGAGATCGTTGGCGTTCAGATCCTTCATCTTCTGCTCGGCGATCGCGCGCAGGTCCGAACGCTTGATCCGTCCGGCGCTGACCTTGCCCGGCTCCTTCGAGCCCGACTTCAGCTTGGCGGCCTTCTTGATCAGGAAGCTCGCCGGCGGGGTCCTGGTCTCGAACGAGAAGCTTCGATCCGCATAGACCGTGATGGTCGTCGGGATCGGCATGTTGCGCTCCATCTCGTTCGTCGCGGCGTTGAACGCCTTGCAGAACTCCATGATGTTGACGCCGCGCTGCCCGAGGGCCGGACCGATCGGAGGCGACGGATTGGCGGCGCCCGCGGGCACCTGGAGCTTGATATAGCCCGTTATCTTCTTTGCCATGTTTCACTCACTCTGTAGGTCGTCCGGGGCGCTGGCCTCGGACGGGTTCAAGCTTAGCGGTCCAGACGGACGCCCGAAGGCGGCCTCCCGCAAGTTTCCAATGCTGTTGCCTGGAAGGCGGCGCCTTTAGCCGAAACCACCCGCCAACGCAAATTGGGTCTCCCTCCGCTCGGAGTCGAGAGCTGGAAAGCGGGGCCTGGCAACGGCCCGTAGCCGGATGACGCCAAAGGGTGGTCGGCTTGCGACGCGGCGCGGAAAGATGCGCCCGGCCGCACGTTAACATGCATCAACGACCCACCGCGACGAAACCGCCGCGGCGACGGCGCGCATTTCGAGCCGCCGATTCAGGATCGGCATGAAACAGGAGTATATTCGATGAAAGCTGCCGCATTGACGATCGCGCTGCTGCTGAGCGGCGCGGCATTCGCCCAGACCGATGCATCGACCGACGTCATGGCCTATGAGGGCGACGGGGTCGCGACCGCTGCGTGGGAGACGGACAGCATGACCGCGTCGACCGCGACGGCCGACGCTTCGGCGGCTGGCGTGGTCGTCGAGCCGAGCAACGCCAATCCGGAACGCGACGCGCGCGGAATCGCCGTCATCTCCGATGCGGCGGTGACTCCCGCCGGCTGGAACGGCACCGCCGCCGGCTCCGCGATGGGCGGACCGGAGCTCGACCCCGCGACCGGCGAGCCGGCCGCTCCGCAGACCTATCCGGCCTGCACCGCGACGGTGACGGACAATTGCCTCCAGACCTACGAGAGAGGCCGCAAGCGCTGACTCAAACAAAAGGGCCGGAGCGTCGCCGCTTCGGCCCTTTTTCTAAGATCGTCACCCTGAACTTGTTTCAGGGTCCAACTGGTCACGCGCCCGGGAGGCGGAGAACTGGATCCTGAAACGAGTTCAGGATCGAACGGGTCATTTGACCCGTTCGACCTGCTCGAACTCGAGCTCGACGGGGGTGGCGCGGCCGAAGATCGACACTCCGACCTTCACCCGGCCGCGGTCGAAATCCAGTTCCTCAACCAGGCCATTGAAGCTTGCGAACGGGCCGTCGAGGACCTTGACGCTGTCGCCGATCTCGTAATCGACGCTGATCTTGGTCTTGGGCGCGGCAGCGGCGGCCTCGTCCTTGGTGTTGAGGATCCGGGCGGCCTCGGCCTCGCTGATCGGCTGCGGCTTTCCGCTCGAGCCGAGGAATCCGGTCACCTTCGGGGTGTTCTTGACGAGGTGATAGACGTCGTCGTTCATCGCCAGCTTGGCGAGAACGTAGCCCGGGAAAAATTTGCGGTCCGACGTGACCTTCTTGCCGCGGCGCACCTCGGTCACCTTCTCGGTCGGAACCTCGACGGCCTCGACGAGCTGCGACAGGCCGAGCCTGGTCGCTTCCGCCATGATGGCGTCGCGGACCTTGTTCTCGAATCCGGAATAAGCGTGGATGATGTACCAGCGAGACATTTTCTACCCTAGCTAAGCAGGCCCAGCAGACCCTTGACGATGGCGCTGAAGGCCGAATCGACCCCGAAGAAGAAGATGCCCAGCAAGCTGGTCATGATCAGGACCATGATCGTCGTGGTCACCGTCTCCTTGCGGGTCGGCCAGACGACCTTGCCGGTCTCCGCGCGCACCTGCCGGAGGAATTCGCCGGGACTGACTTTGGCCACTTCTCGCACCTCTTCCAAACAGCACAAAACAGGCCATCGGCGCTGGCCCCTCGGGAGCCGCCTTTGACCTTTACCTTGCCTCCGGTCTCTCGCCGCCCGGCATTGCCGCGCGGGAATTGGCAGGAGTGGAGGGACTCGAACCCACGGCCCTCGGTTTTGGAGACCGATGCTCTACCAGCTGAGCTACACTCCTAGAGCCGGAGAGCGGCGGTCACTAGCCGAGCACCGCCAAGGGCGCAAGTGGTAGATGGGGTGCGCGCGGCTCCTGCCAAGGGTACGCGACGCCGCCGGCAAAAGCCCCTCCCCTCGATGGGGAGGGGTTGGGGAGGGGTGGCGTTCGACACAGGTCGAGGCGGGTCTCGCAAGCCACCCCCACCCAACCTCCCCCATCAAGGGGGAGGAGCCATGTTGAGCGACTCCTACGCAGCGATGTCGTAGGGCTGGATCTCGCCGGTGAGATAGAGGCTTCGCGCCTTGGCCCGGCTCAATTTGCCCGAGCTCGTGCGGGGGAGGGTGCGCGGCGGCACCAGCTCGACCACGCAGTTCATCCCGGTGATCGCGCGCACCCGCTCGCGGATCGTGTCGCGGAGCTTGCCGCGCTCCTCGGCGTCGGAGGTGCGGCACTGGACGAGCACCGCGGGAGTCTCCTCGCCGCCCGGCGTGGTGATCGCGAAGGCGGCGATGTCGCCGGCCTTGAACCCGGGCAATTGCTCGACCGCCCATTCGATATCCTGCGGCCAGTGGTTGCGGCCGTTGATGATGATCATGTCCTTGGCGCGGCCGACGATGTAGAGATAGCCGTCCGACAAATAGCCCATGTCGCCGGTGTCGAGCCAGCCGTCGGCGGCGAGGCAGGCCTCGGTCGCTTCCTCGTCACGGAAATAGCCGACCATCACCGAGGTGCCGCGGCAGAAGACCTTGCCGATCTCGCGAGGAGACAAGGTTCGGCCGTCCTCGTCGCGGATCGCGACCTCCATGTCGCGCACCGGCCGGCCGCAATTGACCACGGAGCGGTAACGCTGCGGCCGATCGCGCTCGGTTTCGCCGCCGCCGGCGAGAAGGGTCTCCTCGACCAGCTCGACGACGATCCCCTCGCCGGGCGGCATGATCGAAACGGCGAGAGTCGCCTCGGCGAGGCCGTAGCTGGGAAGGAAGGCTCCGGCGTCGAACCCCGCGGCGGAGAAGACGTCGACGAAGGCCTGCATCACGTCGGGCCGGATCATGTCGGCGCCGTTGCCCGCGACCCGCCAGCGCGACAGGTCGAATCGTTCGGCGACGTTCATCTGGCTCGACACGCGCCGGGCGCAGATGTCGTATCCGAAGGTCGGCGAATAGCTCATCGACGTGCCGGTGTTCCGGCTGATCAGGTCGAGCCAGGCCAGGGGCCGCCGGGCGAAATCCTCGGTCTTGAGATAATCGGCCGACAATTGGTTGGCGATCGGCGAGAGCATGCAGCCGACCAGTCCCATGTCGTGATAGAAAGGAAGCCAGGAGATGCAGCGGTCGGTCGGGCCAACCTTCATCCCGTGGCTGTGCGCCGCCAAATTGGCGAGCAGCGCCCGGTGGGTGATCGCGACTCCGTGCGGGAAGCGGGTCGATCCGCTCGAATATTGGAGATAGGCGACGTCGTCCGGTCCGGCCTTGGGAAGTTCGGCCTCGGACGACGGCAATTCGGCGAAATCCTCCCAGGCCATGCCCTTGATCCCGGCCTCCGCGGCGGCGGCCCTGGTCATCGATTCGAGCTCTCGCGGATAGAAGAAGCAGGCCGGCTCGGCGCTTCGAAGCTGCACTCCGAGCTGCTGGATGTAGGACTCGCGCCCGCCGAACGAGGTGGGCAGGGGCAGGGGCACCGGCAAGGCACCGGCATAGACCGCTCCGAAGAACAGGGCGACGAACTCGGCCCCGGTCTCCGCCACCAGGGCGATCCGGTCCTCGGGCCTGATGCCCATGGCGATCAGGCGATGAGCGGCCGCGATCGAATCTTCGCGAAGCTCGGCATAGGGATAGGGACGGGTCAGGACTCCGCGCGCGTCGTGGAAATTGAGCCCGCGCGCGCTCTTCGCCGCATAGTCCAGCGCCTCGCCCATCGTGTCGAAATCGGCGAAGCGGCGCGGAAGCGGATCGGCGGTGGGAGTCGGAGTCGGTCTGTCGACGGTTTTTTCGCGGGTGAGCGTCGCCAGGTCTTGGCCGTCATGGGTCACTGAATCTGGGTTCCTCATCAATGGCCGGTTCGCATACGCGCACGGCTCCCGCGGCGGCAGGCATGCACGTTCATAATCCGGTCCGACTGTGGCACAATCATGGCGCGTGATACGAGAGAGAAACAAAAGGCCCGCCGCGGCGCTCGACGAGGGTGGTCTGGAGCGGCTCGCCTTGTTCTACGCCGAGCGCTACGCGACGACCCGGTTCAAGCTGCGCGCCTATCTCTCGCGCAAGATTCGCGAGCGGGGCTGGGCCGGCACCGCAGAGCCGCCGCTGGATGCGCTGGTCGAGCGGTTCGCCCGGCTCGGCTATGTCGACGATCGCGCCTTCGCCTCCTCGCGCGCCTCGTCGCTGATCCGCCGCGGCTATGGCGAAAGGCGGGTGGCCGAGGCGCTGAGGGCGGCCGGGATAGAGAGCGCGGATTCCCAAGGCGCGCGCGAGGAGGCGCGGGGCGCTGCCTGGGATTCGGCGCTCCGTTTCGCCCGGCGAAAAAGGATCGGACCCTGGGCTGTGGCGGTCCCGGATCGGGACGGCAGACGCAGGGCCGCGGGGGCGATGCTTCGCGCCGGGCACGATCCGGCCCACGTCCGCCGCCTCGTCGATGCTCGACCCGGGGAAATCCCGGATTCGGACGAGGATTAAAAAGTCCGGTCAAAACAGTTCACAAGCGCGCGAAAGCCATGATAGTCCTGCGCGACTGAGGTAATGGATTGATGCGTTCGCGCCGCGAAATGCCGACGGAAGTCCCGGCCTCGGACAACGAGGACGGCGGATCGTCGCGCTCGGACGACGAGGGCCTGACCAGGCTGACCGGCACGATGAAGTGGTTCGACGCCACCCGCGGCTTCGGCTTCCTCGTCAGCGACGAGGCCGAAGGCGACATATTGGTCCATTTCAGCGTCCTCAAGGAGCATGACCGGCGAAGCCTGCCTGAGGGCGCGGTCGTCGAATGCCTGGTCGCCGAGCAGGAGCGCGGCCTGCAGGCCCGCAAGGTCCTGTCGATCGATCTCAGCAATGCGATCATCCCCGAGCCGCCGCGGGCCTCCGCGTCGAGCGGCGACCGGGTCGATCCCGCGGCCCTGGTCGAGGACGCCGGCGATTTCGAGCCGGTCCAGGTCAAATGGTTCAACCGGCTCAAGGGCTATGGATTTCTCGTACGGGCCGAGGACGACGGCGAGGACATCTTCATCCATATGGAGACGGTCCGGCGCGGCGGGCTCGCCGACCTGGTTCCGGACCAGATGCTTCGGGCCCGGATCGCCTCCGGGCCGAAGGGGCCGCTCGCGGTCGAGCTGGAGCCGCTGTGAGCCTCCGGGCGCTTACGATCGCGCTCGCGCTGCTCGTGCCGCTCGCCGCCTGCCGCGGCGCCGAGCCGCAGGCCGGGCCGGGTCAGGCCGCGACCGCCGAATCGGGCCTTCAGCTCATCCCGCTCGAGATCCGAAGCGGAGGCAAGGTCCACAAGTTCACGGTCGAGGTCGCCCGCACCCCTGACGAGCAGTCCAGGGGCATGATGTTCCGCGAGAGCCTTGCGCCCGACCGCGGCATGATCTTCCCTTACTCGCCGCCGGAGGTGGCGAGCTTCTGGATGAAGAACACGCTCATCCCTCTCGACATGATCTTCGTGCGCGAGGACGGAAGCATTGCGATGATCGCCGACAATACGACCCCCGGCTCGCTCGAATCGGTTTCGGCCGGGGAGCCGGTCGCCGCCGTCCTCGAGATTGCTGGCGGGCGATCGGCCGAGCTCGGAATCACCGACTCCGACAAAGTGAGCTGGCCCGGCGGCCCGAAGTAGAGAAACAAGCTTAGCGCCACCGGCTCCCCTCCCTGAATACAGGGAGGGGCAGGGGGGTGCGTGATTATTTGAATGCGCATTGCCGATGGAGACCCACCCACCCCCAACCCCTCCCTGGACTCAGGGAGGGGAGGCTGGAGAACGCTTGCGCGTAGTTCCTCTTATGCTAGTCGGGCCCGCCATGGGCATATTGCGGAAGATCTTCACCTGGTGGGACGGAGCGACGATCGGAACGTCGCTGCAGATCTGGCGCCAGGGCAACAAGCTCGGCTCGGATTCGCTCGGCAATTCCTATTACGGCTCGAAGTCCGGCCGGCGCTGGGTGGTCTATGACGGCGCCAACGATCCAAGCCGCCTTCCGCCCGAATGGTATGCATGGCTCCACCATCAGATCGACGACGTGCCCGATCGGGCGCTTCCGCCCGCGCCGAGCTTCCTCAAGGCGCCGACCGGCAATCTGACCGGCACGCCCCGCGCCTATCGCCCATCGGGCTCGCTCGAGCGCGGCGGGGTCCGCCAGGCCGCAAGCGGCGACTACGAAGCCTGGACCCCCGGGCAGGAATGATTCTGCCGCGGTCCAGGGCGGCATTCCTGCTCGCCGGCCTCGCTTTGCTGGGCGCCTGCGATCGCAGGCCGGAGGCCAAAGACAGGAACGAGGCCGAGCCCCAGGCGCAGACGGTCGACGTCCCTCAGACCGTGACCGCGGTCGCCCCCGGCACGACGCCGATGGCCCGGCGGGTCGCGGTGATCGGCCTTCTCAACAAGCGCAACGGACTGAAGCGCGATCTCGAGCTGAGGCCGGGGCAGGCGGTCCGGATCGGCGACGCGGTCGTCCGGCTCCGGGCCTGCGAGACGACGGCGCCCTGGGAGGCCCAGAAGCTGACCGGCGCCTTCGTCCAGCTCGACGTCCGCAATCCGCAGGGCCAGTTCCAGCGGGTCTTCTCGGGCTGGCTCTACAAGGAGACCCCGTCGCTCAACACGGTCCAGCACCCGATCTACGACGTATGGCCCAAGAGCTGCGCGATGACCCATCCCGAGGCGGGCGAATCGACGGTCCGCGCCGGATCCGCCTCGAGCAGCCGGTCGAGGGCTCCGAACTCGGCGCCAGCGGGCGCCGCCGCGCCGCCGCCCCCTGCCGCCCAGCCGGCGACTCCTTCCGAGCCGTCCGGAACGCCCGAGGACAAGGCCGCGGACAGCAATTCGACATAATCCTTCTGGCTGATCTCGATCGCCCCGAGCGTTCGCAGATGCTCGGTCATGAACTGGCAGTCGAGAAGCCGATAGCCACCCACCTTCAGCCGCGCGATCAGCCAGGCAAGGGCGACCTTGGACGCATCCTTGGCCGACGAGAACATGCTCTCGCCGAAGAAGGCGGCGCCAAGATTCACGCCGTACAGGCCGCCGACCAGGGCCCCGTCCCTCCAGCATTCGATCGAATGGGCGTGGCCGCGCGCGTGGAGCAGGCCGTAGCTCTCCTCGATCTGGCGATTGATCCAGGTCTCCTCGCGCGCGGCGCAGTGCGCGACGACATCGGCGAATGCCTGGTCCGCGGTGACTGTGAAGGTGCCGGAGCGGACCGTCCGCCGAAGCGATCGCGACAGCCGGAAGTCGTCGATCGGGATGATCGCCCGCTTGCGCGGCTCGACCCAGAATATCTCCTTGGCGTCGCGGCTGTCCGACATCGGAAACACGCCGATCGCATAGGCGCGCAACAGCAGGTCCGGATCGATCGCCGCCATTGCCGCCGATTGTCCCCGCCGAGCCGGAGCGTCAACTCTCTATCGGCGGATCAGTGAAGGCGCGCCAGCCGCCGCTCGATCGCGGTCCATAGCGCGGCGAGCGCGGCCGCGGCCGGCGATTTCGGCGCGAAGCTGCCCAGGGCCTCCCGCCGGCCCGACATGGCCTCGACCGCGCTCGCCATCGGAACGATCGGCCATTTCGGATTGGCCTCGAGCGCGGCGAGGTGCATCGAGCGGCGCCGGTCGACCATGTTGAAGACCGGAAGGATCGTCCCGCGCCCGATCGAATGGCGATCGAGATAGTCGATCGCGTCGTCGAGCGCCCGGCGCGAGAGAGGGGAGGGGATGAGCGGAACGACGATCAAATCGGCGGCGCGAAGCACCTGCTCACTGGTCTCCGCGAGACCGGGCGGACAGTCGAGCAGGATCCGGTCATAATTCTTGCCGGCCTGGTCGAGCAGCTTTCCGAGCCGCTTCTTCTTGTCGAGGTCGAAGAACAGGCGATCGAGCTGCCGAAGCGAACGGTCGGCCGGAAGCAGGTCGAGGCGGGGCACCGAGGTCGGCCGGATCAGCCGCGCCGGCGGAATATCGCGCGCGAAGACCGCTTTCGCCTCCTCCGATCCGGCGCTCTCGCCGCCGAGCAGGAAGGTCGCCGCCGCCTGCGCATCCAGATCCCAGAGCAGGGTACGCCGAGCCGACAATTGGGCCGACGCCCAGGCGAGGTTGACCGCGAAGCTGGTCTTACCGACGCCGCCCTTGAGGCTGTAGACCGCGACCGATCTCATCGCGGGTCAGGCCCCCAAGCGGGGGAGTGGCGAAGGCGGGCAGGAATCCGGTCCATGCGACATGCAGGGGTCTGTCCTCCCGGTTCGTAATCGCCGGGACGGAGCGCATTTTGGCGCACGGACA
>DATDAS010000048.1:0-2799 GCA_036525315.1 Allosphingosinicella sp. | reverse complement strand
CGGGCCGGGGAGGGGCCCCAGCTGCAGGCGGGTGGAGGGGGCTCGGACCCTGGCGCGGCTGATCGAGGCCGCGTGCGCTCTGGCTCGAAGCCCCCTCCACCGCGCTTTGCGCGGTCCCCCTCCCCGTCCCGGGGAGGATCTCCGCGATCGACTTCACAAGCTCAGCCGGCTCCGGAAGCCGTCCGGGGCCATATTCCCCGCAAGCCATCTCGCCTTCGTCAGGCTCGACGATGATCACGCCATCCGCCCGCAGCCGCTCGACGTTGCGCCTAGTCGCTTCATGCTGCCACATCCGAACGTTCAGTGCCGGCGCCGCCAGCACCTTTTTGTCGGTGGCGAGCAGAAGGGTGGTGGCCAGATCGTCGGCGATTCCTGCCGCCATCTTCGCCAGCAGATCGGCCGTCGCCGGGCAGACCACGACCAGGTCGGCGTCGCGGCTCAGCTGGATATGGCCCATCTCGACCTCGTCCTTGAGGTCCCACAGGCTGGTATGGACCGGCTGCTCGGACAAAGCGGCAAGGGTCATCGGAGTCACGAACTGCGCGCCTCCGTCGGTCAACACGCAGCGCACGCTCGCGCCGGCCTTGCGCAGAAGCCGGATCAGCTCGCAGGCCTTGTAGGCCGCAATGCCGCCGCCGACGATCAACAGGATCCGCTTGCCGTCCATGCCGGCTGCATGGCTCCGCCGCGCTTCAATGTCTATGTTGTTGGGCGGAAGCACCTGAAGAGGATCACGCTCCGATTGACTGCGGAATCATGGTGTAGGGTTGCAGGACCCGAGGCGGACGTGATCGATCTATTCGACTTCGATCTCGCGAATGCGGGAAAAAGTGGAGACAACCCAACCACCGATGCACCCGGCCAGAAATGCCGAGCCCGTCAGGATAACCAGATTGTCCACGACCGGATCGGGAGGGTCGGGCCTCCCAGGTAACAGCAAGGCGAAGGTGAGCGTGGCGGCGGTAAGGCCTATTCCACCCGCGAGAATGGCAGATCCAAAGGTCTGGATGGCCCGAAATCGGCATAAAATTGCCAGTGTGCTGGTGATGGGCAGCGCGATCAGGGAAAATAAAATGGTCGCCCCGCCCCCGCCGGCCAATATTAGGAACAGGTCGAACGAACCCTCCATGACCGTCTGACCGACCAGCCAGATGCATGCGAAGGTGCCCCCGCTCAGCAGCGCTCCCGCCAAAGCGCTCCAGCCCAAGGTGAGCGCTTTGCGCATGCATCAACCAAAGAAGAACATCCCCGCGGCGCCGGCGGCGGCCGAAAGCAAAGCGACGATCAGATAGCGTCCGTATCGCGGCGGCTTTACCACCAGCACGTCCGGAAGGGGCGGGTCGGGCGGCGCGGCGCCGGGCGGCGGATAGTAAAAATCGAGACGGCGGATCAGCTCGGGAAGGCGCGCAAGGGTGCGCACGTCGCGGACGATCCGGTCGGCCAAGGCGGCCTCGGGGCCGAGCTCGGAGCGCACCCATTCCCTCAGGAAGGGCTCGGACGTCTCCCACATGTTGATCTCGGGATCGAGCGCGTGGGCGACTCCTTCCTCCATCACCATCGTCTTCTGAAGGAGAAGCAGATGCGGCTGGGTCGGCATGTCGAAATCGCGCGTGATCGCGAACAGGCCGTCGAGCATCTGGGCGATGGAGATATCCTTGACCGGAAGCCCCCGGATCGGCTCGCCGACCGCCCGAAGGGCCGTCGCGAACTCCTCCACATTGTGATGGCCGGGCACATATTGCGCCTCGAAATGGATCTCGGCGACGCGCCGGTAATCGCCGACGATCAGTCCGTACAATATCTCGGCGAGCCAAAGCCGCGCCTGACGGTCGATCCGGCCCATGATCCCGAAATCGATCGCCGCCAGCCGCCCGTCCGGGAGAGCGAACAGATTGCCCTGGTGGAGGTCGGCGTGAAAGAATCCGTCGACCACCGACTGGCGCAGGAAGGCTCGGACAAGGATGGCGGCGAGGGCCGGAAGATCGTGGCCGGCCTCGACCAGGGCCTCCCGGTCGGTCAGCTTGATCCCGTCGATCCACTCGAGGGTCATCACCCGCCGGGCCGTCCGGCTCCAGTCGATCTGGGGCACGAAAAAGCCGCTCTCGGCGACGAGATTCTCGCGAAGCTCGGAAGCCGAGGCGGCCTCGCGCCGGAGGTCGAGCTCGCGGGCGGTCCATTGCCGGAAATGGGCGATGACCAGGCGGGGCCGGAGCCGCGCGGGCTCGCCGCCCATGTTCTCGACCTGCGCGGCCGCCCATTCGTAGGTCTCGATCGCTTTGGCGAAATCCTCCTCGATGTTCGGCCTGAGCACCTTGACCGCGACCTGCACGCCTTCGGTGGTGACGGCGCGATGGACCTGGGCGATCGAGGCGGCGCCGACCGGCTCGGGATCGACATGGGAGAAGATGCTTTCGAGCGGCTTCTCCAGCCCCTGCTCGATCGCCTGCCTGATCTGCTCGAACGGGGCGGGCGGAAGGCTGTCCTGGAGCAATTGCAGGTCGCGCGCGGCCTCGATCCCGACGAGGTCGGGCCGGGTCGCGAGCGCCTGGCCGAACTTGATCGCGGCGGGGCCGATTTCCTGGAACGCCTCGGCATAGGTCGGAACGCTCGGCACCCGCGCTCCGAAGCGCGCGATCCTGGCGAGACGGCGGACCGGCGCCGGAGTATTGGGATCGCGCTCGATCCCGCGAAGAGCGCCGTGCCGCGCCAGCACCCGGCCCCATTTGAGCAGCCGCCAGATATGCGTGACGGGCCTTGTCATATTGCGTCCCTGGCGGGTCGCGGACCGCTCCGGGCCCC
>DATDAS010000047.1:0-138311 GCA_036525315.1 Allosphingosinicella sp. | reverse complement strand
GGCCCGTATCGAAGGACCGTCCTTCGATACGCCGTTTCGACAGGCTCAACGGCTACTCAGGATGAGCGGAAGTCGATCAAATGACGTTGGTGAAGAGAAGCAGGAAGACGACGACTCCGGGGATTGCGTCACTCCGTTCGCAATGACGGCCAACAGGAGGGCCGATCAGCCGGGACTCAGATCGCCGGGTCCAGATCGGCCTCCTCCCCGGCCTCCGCATAGAGTGAGTCGAGGTCTGCGGCGCGGAAGCGGCGGAGCAGGTCGTCGAAGCTCTCGACGATGAAATAGCAGGCCTGGAAGGCGTCGGAACGGTAGCGGGTTCGAATCACGCGTTTCAGGTCGAACGGGCGCCGCCGCGGCCCCGGGTTGTCGAGCGCGAAGCCGGCTTCGCCGAAGCTGGAGGCCAGGCCCGCGCCGTAGATCCGGATCTCGCCGTCCTCGCGGGCCAGGCCGAACTCGACCGTGTACCAATAGAGGCGCGCGAGCCGGTGCATCGCTCCGCGGCTCTGCGCTCGAAGCCCTTCCTGGCCGAGCGCCTGCATGAAATCGGCGACCCGCGGCTCGGCGAGCATCGGCACGTGTCCGAACACGTCGTGGAAGATGTCCGGCTGCTCGAGATAATCGAGGCTCGTGGCTGGGCGGATGAAGTTGCCGGCCGGAAATTCGCGGCGGCTCAGATGGCGGAAGAAAACGTCGTCCGGAACCAGGCCGGGCACCGCGACCACGGCCCAGCCGGTGCGCGCGTGAAGCCGCTCGTTGATCTCGTCGAGTCGCGGGATTCCGGGATGCGAGAGACGAAGAATTTCGAGGCCGCGTTCGAAATCGCGGACCGCCCGGCCCGCCAGCTTCGCCTGCTGGCGGGCGAAGAGCAGGTCCCAGACCCGGTGATCCTCGGCGGTGAACAGGTCCCAGCGCTCGGGAACGGTCCAGTCCTCGGCCTTTTCGATCGTATCGGTGAAATCGGTGAACATCGGGTTCTCCAAAATGAAAAACCCCGCCCGGAGTGCCGGACGGGGTGGATTTGAGCCTGGCTGTGTCAGCCGCGTCTAGTCCGGTCCCGCCCGAGCGTTGCGATAGACGTAATAAGTGGCGGCCGCGCTCGGCAGCGGGAGTGCGATCGGGAGGCGCGCCGTCTTCATGCGCGCGAGGGTGAGCGAGGCCTTCGGACGAGTCAAGCGCGGGACCCCGGCGCCCGGTCCGGCATCGAATGCGGAATGACGGATCGTGGAAGGCATGCGTGAAGCTTTGCACGGACGGTGATGCATTGACCCCGACGGATCTCGAACTGGGGCCGCGCCGGCCGATGAAGCCGCCGAGCCTCAGGCCCTAAGGGCCTGAACCGTAGAGGGTTTCGGCGAACCGAGGCGAGGCTTTGCAACCAAGTCGGCGCGCCGGGGGTTCTTGGCTGCAAGTCGATATGAAGGGCCCTGCCCATGTTGCGCCGTCTCGCCACACTCGCTCTGCTCACCGCTCCGGCGGCTTCCCTGGCTCAGCCCGCCCGATCGGATTGGGATCTCGCCCGAACGCCCGGCAGCTGCATGCTCCACGCCGCGTCGGCGCAAGGCACGGTCGTCTCGGTCTGGGGCTTCGCCGGCCAGGCCAGGCTCGGCTTCCTGATCCAGAACCGCCAATGGGATGGGCTCCGCGAAGGCGAGAGCTACGAGCTCGAGCTCGGCTTCACCGGCGCGCGCGCATGGCCGGTCCAGGCGACCGCCAAGCGCGAGCTGGACAGCGACGGACCCGGCTATTTCTTCACCTTCACCCCGGACGAGGGCGAGGACGGCAGCTCCTTCCTCGATTCGCTGGCTTCGGCCAGGGGCCTGAACATCAGCCGCGACGGCGATTCGGTCGACAGCCTTCCGCTCGCCGGAAGCCGCGAGGCGGTTGCCGCACTGGCGACGTGCATGTCGGAGCTGTGGACGAGCCCGTCCGAGGAAATTGTCGAAAAGACCGACCCGGCGCCGCCGTCAGGCCCGACGGTCTGACCGGCAGCTTCTCCAACACGCTCTGATCGAAAGGCGATTTCCGGCGCGGGAGTCGTTCACGTTCCAGCAAGCTCGCGCCCCCCATCACATGTAATGCTATAACATGCGATGGAGAGTGTGATGCGTCCCACTGCCCTGCTGCCGCTGACCGCCCTGCTGCTCACCTCGACGATGCCGGTCGTGCCGGTCGCGGCCCCCGCCGCCGCCCGGACCATCGTCCAGGCGACCGACGCCGACGGGATCTGCGCGCGCTACCTTTCCGCCTCGGATAATGTGCGGCCCGAATATCGGCGCGGACGGGCGGGCGGAATCGTGGGGTCGCCCATGCCCATGCCCCCGCCTCCTCCTCCTCCCGCACCGCCTCCTCCTCCACCTTCGCCCAGCATCGCCTATGAGTCGTCGGCCGGCGCAGCGCAGCGCGCGGCGCCGGCGCCGCGTCCGCCCGGACTCCCGGGATATGTCAACGCTCTTCCGGCCAATCCCGAGCGCTATGCCGGCAAGGAGGTCGCCACCGTTCAGGCCGTCGCCGACGCGCCGGTCTCCACCTTCAGCGTCGACGTCGACACCGGAAGCTATGCCAACGTCCGCCGAATGCTGAACGCGGGGAGCATGCCGCCCCAGGCCGCCGTGCGCACCGAGGAGATGCTCAACTATTTCCGCTACGATTATCCGGCGCCGCGGGACCGAAGCCGGCCCTTCTCCGTCACGGCCGACATGGCGCGCACGCCCTGGAACGGCGAGAGCCGGCTCCTGAGGGTCGGGCTTCGCGGCTACGACGTCGATCGGAGCGAGCGGCCGGCGGCGAACCTCGTCTTCCTGGTCGACGTGTCCGGATCGATGATGTCGCCCGACAAATTGCCTTTGGTCCAATGCTCGCTCGCATTGATGGCGGAGCGGCTCAACCCGCGCGACCGGGTCTCCATCGTCGTCTATGCAGGCGCCGCGGGGCAGGTGCTGAGCGCCACCTCGGACAAACGCCGCGTGGTCGACTCGCTTTCGCGGCTGACCGCCGGCGGATCGACCGCCGGAGCGCAGGGCATCCAGCTCGCCTACGACGTCGCCCGCTCCAATCGGATCGATGGCGGGATCAACCGGGTCGTCCTCGCCACCGACGGCGACTTCAACGTCGGAGTTACCAACAATGACGAGCTGGTCGACATGGTGGAGCGCGAGCGCGAGGCGGGGACGACTCTGACCACGCTCGGCTTCGGCACGGGCAATTACAATGAGGCGATGATGGAGCAGATCGCCGACCATGGTAACGGCAATTACGCCTACATCGACAGCCCGCGCGAGGCCCAGAAGGTGCTCGACCAGGAATTGAGCTCGACCCTTTTCACGATCGCAAAGGACGTGAAGATCCAGATCGAGTTCAATCCGGCCTACGTCTCCGAATATCGGCTGATCGGCTATGAGAACCGGGCTCTGGCCGAGCAGGATTTCAACAATGACGCTGTCGATGCCGGCGATATCGGCGCCGGCCATCAGGTCACCGCGCTCTACGAAATCGTTCCCGCGGGCGCGAAGGGCTGGCTGCCCGACCGGCGCTATCCGGCGAACCGCCGCGAGGCGGACGGCGCCGGGCCGGCAGTGGGTGGCGGCGAGCTGGCCTGGCTTCGGCTTCGCTACAAATTGCCCGGGCAGGACCAGTCGCGGCTGATCGAGCAGCCGGTGCGGGCGAGCCTGATCCGCACAGCCGCCGCGCCCGCGGGCGACACCGCCTTCGCGGCGGCCGTCGCGGCGTTCGGCCAGAAGCTGCGCGGCGATCCGTGGCTCAACGCGTTCAGCTTCGGCGACGCTCGACGCCTCGCCTTGCGCGCGGGCGGCCCGCCCAACTACTGGCGCGGCGAGTTCCTCCGCCTGGTCGATCTGGCCGGCGAGCAGCAGGCGCGGCGCGGCGGCTCGGACGATCGAATGGTGGCGCACTAGACAACGAGTTGATCGTTCCCCGGCGGAGTCGAAGACGGGCGAAGCCCAACGCCGGGGTCCAGTCACGAAGTCAGTCCTGGATCCCGGCTTTCGCCGGGAAACAGATGCGCGCGCGACCTCTATCTTCAAACGATGGTCAGCGGCGTCCAACGCTCGCGGCGGCGCGCGGCCTTCCCCTCCACGCTCTCGCCCTCATAGCTGACCGGCGCGGCCTCCAGCTCCAGGCACGGTTCGTCGAAAGCGTTGAGATTGAGGGTGGCGAACAGCCCGCCCTCTAGCTCCGCCGTCGCGCCCACATAGATGCCGCAGCGGGGGCAGATCAGATAATCGGCGGTATTGGCGCCGAAGCGGTATCGTATCGGCTCGCACGCAAGCGTCAAAGTCGCCGCTCCGTCCGGATCGCTGACGCTTCGCGCGCCGTGTTTCCGGCAGAAGGAACATTGGCAGGCGCGCGGAGCGAGCGGCTTTTCGGTCTCGAACAGGATTCGGATCGCGCCGCAATGGCATGAGCCGCCGTGATCCATATCACATCCGATCCGCGCGGGATTGCGCAGTGAGGGCAGAGCGATAGCATAAGATCGCCGACTCGAGCTGCCTCTGAACGTTCGAGCCGGCCAGGCGACCGTGGAACGCAAATGGGGATTCGGGATGCAGTTCATCGACGACGATATCGTGGACCTGAGGCGGCCTGACGGCTCGGTCGGTCAATATTATTGGGGCGATGCCTGCGAGGTGCTCGGCCAGGAAGGCAAGCGCAAGCGGGTGAGGATCCACGGGCCGATGCAGGTCGTCGACGAAGGATTCATCGCGGCGGGCACGGCGCTTCGCGACGACGGCATCTTGCGCATGTCGATGGTCGACGTTCAGCAGGGCGACGGAATGATCGTCGACACGCCGGGCGGCAAGGTCATCTTCATCGACGGCGGAGACAACCAGCTTTTCGCGCGCCATGCCGCCGCCCGCTACCGCGGCACCAGCGCCGAGAATCCGCTCATCGTCGATGCCGTGCTCGTCACCCATGGCGACGCGGACCATTTCGAGGGGCTCAACAAGCTCGGGGCTTCGGAGGACAATGAGGAGCCGCGCAAGCGCATCTTCATGACCGCCCGGCGGGTCTATCATAACGGCCTCGCCAAGCGCGGCGGGAAGGTCGCCGGCAAGGCGAGGAAGGATGTCGAGATGTTCGGCGCGACCGTGCCGGACTCGACCGGCCGGCCCTATTGCGTGGAGCTGGTCGACGACGTTCGTACCGTGGCCGACGCCGAGCTCAATCAGTTCTTCCGGCCGTGGAAAAAGACGATCGAGCGCTGGGACCAGCGCCTTCGGCAGAAGACGGGCGCGGCGCTGGAAAGCCGGCGCCTCGACCAGCACAGCCAGGACGCGTTCGACTTCCTCAAGGAGGAGGGCCTGGAAATCGAAACGCTCGGCCCGATCAGCGAGGAGGTGGAAGGCAAGACGGGACTGGCCTTCCTCGCCCAGCCGCCGGACGATGCCGCGCTGATGCTGGGCCTGAAGCCGGGCAAGCCGTCACGGACATGGTCTGCTTCCCACACGGTGAACGGCCACTCCATCTCCTTCCGGCTGCGCTACGGCAACGTTCGTTTCCTCTTCACCGGAGACCTCAACCAGGAATCGATGAACCGGCTGCGCGAGGCGCTTCCGGGCGCGTCGCTGCGGGCGGAGATACTGAAGACCCCCCATCACGGTTCGTCCGATTTCAACTTCGCCTTCCTCCAGGAAGTCGGCCCGGTCGTGTCGATCATCTCGTCGGGAGACGAGAGCGAGCAAAAGGAACATATCCACCCTCGCGCGACACTGATGGCCGCGCTCGGCAAGGCGTCCCGGACGACTCCGGCCGTGATTTTCTGCACCGAGCTGGCCGCCTTCTTCAAGATGCGCGGCTATGTCCCGGACCCCGATCGTCCCGACAGGAAATTCTTCGCGTTCGAGCGAAGCAATTACGGGATCATCCACGTCAGGACGGACGGCGAACGAGTCCCCGCCTTCACCCATTCGGGCGAGCGGGGCATGAACGAGGCCTATCGCTTCACGGTCAGCCCGTCGGGCGAGATTCAGTTCGCGCCGAAGGCGGTGAAGCAGACGGCTCCCGCTTTGCCCTGAGGTTCTAGAGCATCGTGCGGAAAAGTGGGAACCGGTTTTCCGCTTAAACGATGCGGCAACAAGGATTCAGAGCAGCGGCGCGATTCAGAAATCGCGTCCGATGCTCTAGACGTCCAGATTGGCGACGTTCAGCGCATTTTCCTGGATGAACTCGCGGCGGGGCTCGACGACGTCGCCCATCAGTCGGGTGAAGATCTCGTCGGCGACGTCGGCCTGGGCGACCTCGACCTGGAGCATGTGGCGGTTGCCCGGATCGAGCGTGGTCTCCCAGAGCTGCTCGGCATTCATCTCGCCCAGCCCCTTGTAGCGCTGGATCGACAGGCCCTTGCGGCCGGCGGCGAGGATTCCTTCGAGCAATTCGGTCGGCCGGCGCACGAGCACGCCCTTGGGGTCGATCGCGGCGGGGCGGCGGCCCTGGTCGTCGGCCTCCTGCTCCTCCTCGGAGTCCATGGCGGCGGCTTCGGCTTCGTCCGCCGCGGCTCCGGCCTTGAGCGTCACCAGGCGCGACGCGGAGGAATAGGTCGCGGCCTGCTCGGCGGCGAGGCCGTGAAGCTTGCGCGCCTCGGCCGAGGCGACGAACTTGTGGTCGACGATGTGATGATCGGTCACTCCGCGCCAGAGGCGCCGAAGCACATAATCGCCGTCCTCGCCGATCTCGCCGGTCCAGGTGGATTCGGAATCGCTCGCCTGGAGGAAAGCGGCCGCCTTCTCGATCGCCTCCGCGCGCTTGTCGGGGCGGAGCGAGGGGTTGAGCGCGCCGTTCAGTGCCAGAGCCTCGATGAGGGCGGGATCGTAGCGGCGCGGGACGTAGCGCATCAGGGTGCGGATCCTGCGAGCATGGTCGGCGAGCGCGCGCAGATCGTCGGCCGCGCGGGGCCCTTCGGCGGTCTCGAGGCGAAGCAGCCCGATGCCGGCATCGACGAGATAATCGTCGAGCTTGGAATCGTCCTTCAGATAGACCTCGGACCGGCCCTTGGCGACTTTGTAGAGCGGCGGCTGGGCGATGTAGAGGTGCCCGCGCTCGATGATCTCGGGCATCTGCCGGTAGAAGAAGGTGAGCAGTAGGGTGCGGATATGGGCGCCGTCGACGTCGGCGTCGGTCATGATCACGATCTTGTGGTAGCGCAGTTTGTCGATGTTGAAATCGTCGCGGCCGATGCCGGTGCCCATCGCCATGATCAGGGTGCCGACCTCCTTGGAGGAGAGCATCCGGTCGAAGCGGGCGCGCTCGACGTTCAGGATCTTGCCCTTCAGGGGAAGGATGGCCTGGACCTCGCGGTTGCGGCCCTGCTTGGCCGAGCCGCCGGCGCTGTCGCCCTCGACCAGGAACAGTTCGCACTTGGCGGGATCTCGTTCCTGGCAGTCGGCGAGCTTGCCGGGCAGCGACGAGATTCCCATCACGCTCTTGCGGCTCGCCTCGCGCGCCTTTCGTGCGGCCTCGCGCGCCGCGGCGGCGTCGATGATCTTCTGGACGATCGATCGGGCGTGGGCGGGATTTTCCTCGAGCCATTCGGCGAGCTTGTCCGCCATCAGGCTTTCCATCGGCTGGCGGACCTCGGACGAGACCAATTTGTCCTTGGTCTGCGATCCGAACTTGGGATCGGGCAATTTGACCGAGACGATCGCGGTCAGGCCCTCGCGCATGTCGTCGCCGGTCAGGCTGACCTTCTCGCGCTTCATCATGCCGGACTTGTCGGCATAATTGTTGAGCGTCCGGGTCAGAGCCGCGCGGAAGGCGGCCATGTGGGTGCCGCCGTCGCGCTGCGGGATGTTGTTGGTGAAGGCGAGCACGTTCTCGTAATAGGAATCGTTCCACTCGAGAGCGATGTCGATCCCAATGTCGTCGCGCTGGCCGTGGATCGCGATCGGGTCCGGGAAGAGCGGCGCCTTGGCGCGATCGAGCCAGCGCACGAAGGCCGCGATCCCGCCCTCGTAGAAAAGCTCGACCGTCTTCGCTTCCTCGTGCCGCTCGTCGCAAAGCAGGAGCCGGACCCCCGAATTCAAAAAGGCGAGCTCGCGGAAGCGGTGCTCGAGCCGGTCGAAATCGAAATCCATGATCTTGAAGGTGGCGGAAGAAGGCATGAAGGTGACCTTCGTCCCGGTCCGGCCTGCAGGGGCGCTTCCGACGACCTTCAGGGGCGCCTCGGCATCGCCGTGGCGGAAGCGCATCCAATGCTCCTCGCCGTCGCGCCAGATGTTGAGCTCGAGCCATTCGGACAGAGCGTTGACGACCGAGACCCCAACTCCGTGGAGACCGCCCGAAACCTTGTAGGCATTGTCGTCCGACGTATTCTCGAACTTACCGCCGGCATGGAGCTGAGTCATGATGACCTCGGCCGCCGAGACTCCTTCCTCCTCGTGGATTCCGGTCGGGATTCCGCGGCCATTATCCTCGACCGACACGGATCCGTCGGGATTGAGAATGATCTTGATGAGGTCGCAATGGCCGGCGAGGGCCTCGTCGATCGCATTGTCCGAAACCTCGAACACCATGTGGTGGAGGCCCGATCCGTCGTCGGTGTCGCCGATATACATTCCGGGCCGCTTGCGGACCGCGTCGAGGCCTTTCAGCACCTTGATGGAATCGGCGCCGTAGCTGTTTTCATTGGGGGTGGATGCCATGCCCCGGATATAGGGAATCGCGGCTCGAAACCCAAGGAAATACGCCCGATTCCGGCCTGTTTTTTCGCACTTGCAGCATGGGGCCGTTCAGGCCGGCCGGACGGCTCCGCCGGCGACCGTGAATCGGCTCGCCGCGAGCCCGATTCCGTCGAACAGGCCGGCTTCCGTACCGGTCATCCAGACCTGGCCGCCGCCAGCCTCCAGCCGCTCGAACAGGGCGGTGCGGCGGAGCGGGTCGAGATGGGCGGCGACCTCGTCGAGAAGCAGGATCGGCCGGCGCCCGACCCGCTCCGCGACCAGATCGGCGTGGGCGAGGATGATCGCGAGGAGCAGTGCCTTCTGCTCTCCGGTCGAGGACGCGCTCGCGGGCTGGGTCTTGCCGAGATGGGTGACCGCGAGATCGGTCCGGTGCGGACCCGCCAGAGTGCGGCCCGCCGCGGCGTCGCGGCCTCGCGACCGGGCGAGGATGGAATCGAGATCCTCGTCACCGCCCTCGAGGCGAAGGCCGGCGCGCGCGAAGGGCCCCTCGGGCGCTTCGGCCAGCCGTTCGCCGAGCGATTCGACCAGCCGCGCCCGCGCGGCGGCAAGCGCGGCGCCATGCTCCGCCATCCGCGCCTCGAGCGCCGCGAGCCAGGCCTCGTCGTGGGGAGGGGGCTCGGCGAGCAGCTTGTTGCGCGCCCGCATCGCCGCTTCGTAGCGGGCCGCATGGACGGCATGGCCGGGCTCGAGCGCGAGGACCAGCCGATCCAGGAACCGGCGACGGCCGCTCGCGCCTTCCTGGAACAGCCGGTCCATCGCCGGAGTCAGCCAGAGGATGGAGAGCCATTCGGAGAGCGAATTGGCCGAAGCGGGCGCCCCGTTGATCCGAACCTGGCGGCGCTCGGGCGCCGAAGCGATCGTGCCGGTGCCGAGCTCAATAAGCCCCTCCCCTTCAGGGGAGGGGTTGGGGGTGGGGGAGGTCGCATGGCTCGCCTCTTCGAGGCTCGCACCCACCCCTTGATCCCCTCCCTTGAAAGGGAGGGGAGAGGAGAGGCGCCCCGCCACCGCGAACGTGCCCGCCCCGCCGTTGCGCGCCATCTCGGAAAGGCTGGCGCCTCTCAGGCCTCGGCCCGGTGACAAGAGCGACACCGCCTCCAGCACGTTGGTCTTCCCCGCCCCATTCTCGCCGGTGAGCACGATCAGCCCCGGCCCCGGCGCGATCAGGGCGTCGGGATAGGAGCGGAAATCGGCAAGGCTGAGGCGGGCGATGGCCATCAACCGCCACTATCGTCAAACAGAGGCCACCGCCACGTGCGCTCGGCGCTCGGATCGGGATCAATGCTTCGGCGGATGCTCGGCCATGTAGCGGGCCACCGCCTTTTCCATCAGAACATCGAGTCGAGCGTCCAGCTCGGGAGTGGGTTTGTTCAGCCATTGGACGACCAATTGGGCCAGATCCCCGTTCGCGCGCTCGAGCTTGGCCTGGGGAACGACCCGAATGGCAGCCAGCAGCGCCGGCTCGTCTTCCTTCGTGATCAGACCGACCAGCCCGCCGGTCATCTGACCGATGGCCTCGCTCGCCGCCGATTGCGATACCGGCGCCTCGGGAGACCGGATCATTTCCTCCACGAGCGCGTCCACGCGGGCGGTTCGATACAGGGCGCCGATGATCTTCGTTCCGGTCGGGCTCGCATATAATGTGTGAAGCGCCTTCAGTTCGTCCGGCGTGAATCGGGACGTGTAGAAGGAGGCGACCATGTTCAAATAGCCGGGATGCTCTTCTCGGGTGAAGCGACGAATCTCGGGCTCGAGCACCGGCCAAAGCGCCGCCGAGATGCCGGGCAGGGCGCTCTCCGCTTCCGCCGCCTCGGCGTTTTCCTTGAACATCCTGAAAAAGGCCTCTTTCCCGACCCGGACGGACGCATCGACGGTCGTGTCGATCGGCAGCATCAGCCGAGCGATTGCCAGGGCGTCGGGATGCGGCGCGACGGCATTCGTCGCCGCCTGAGGAGCGGGTTCCGGCGCTGCGGCGATGGCCGGCGCCGCGATCGTCAAGGCGCCAAGAAGAATGAGCCTGGTCGAGAACATGATAATCCCCCTAACTTGCTATGAATGCGGGTGAAACCCGAAGAGCGCAAGCACATTGGTTTTCTCCGCCCCGTTCTCCCCGGTGAGAACGGCCAGACCCGGCCGACCGCGCGATGAGTGGGTCGGGATAGGAACGGAAATCCGTGAAGTTAACGCGGGATAGGGCCATGAGCGGCCCCCTATCCATAAAAAGGGATACTGCCACGCGCGTTACCCGTAACCCAGTTCTGCGGACAAACTGAGTACTCAGGAAATGCAGAGCGAGCAAAAAGGACCATCACCCCTCATCCGGCAATTGGAATAATAGCGCTCTCGAACTGAGCCGAGTGCTTCCAAGTCACTAAAGAGCCAGATGCTCGCAGCCTCGCGATCCCGAGCCTTTTGTGATATGTGCGAAAATCCGAAAAAAGGAGGGGAGGATGGCCACACAGAGCGTTCCTAAGTCTCGCATGTCGGACTCTTTAGCGGAGAAGACAAAGGACAAGATTGTTATCGCAGCGACAGGTGCTGTAGTTGCGGCAATCGTTACCGGCCTTCTACTTCTACTAACTGGATTTTTTGCAAGACTGGTCGTTCCCGAAAATGCGATCATGCTCGTGACCGGCGACTGTGAACGGGGCTGGAAACCAGTGCAGGCCGTTCATGGAAAATACGTTAGGCTTGAGAACCCCAAACTTTCTGAGAGGACTCCTCTTACCCCAAACGACAGGGTCCGAGCGGCGTCCTCTCCGAACTACTATCTCGACTATGGCAAGGCGGGTGATCGTCGGTCACAGCAGATACAGGTGGTCGACACCGTGACGCCAATTGCTCCGGACTTCTATGCACTGACAGCCTGTCAGAAAAGGTCGTATTAGTTCAGGCCGTGGTGCCAAGTTTCCTGCGCGACGGGCTCACACCCGCATCGGCATCAGCACGTAAAGCGCAGGGGCCTTGTCGTTCTCGCGGAGCAGGGTCGGCGCCGCTGCGTCGGCCAGGTGGATCTCGCAGGTGTCGCCCTCGATCTGGCCCAGAATGTCGAGGAGGTAGCGGGCGTTGAATCCGATCTCGAAGCCTTCCGAGGCATAGTCGCCCGGCACTTCCTCGGCCGCGGTGCCGTTCTCCGGGCTGGTGACCGAGAGGGTGACCTTGTCGCGCTCCAGGGCCATCTTCACCGCGCGAGTCTTCTCGCTGGCGATGGTGGCGACGCGGTCGACGCCCTCCTCGAAGCTTCGCGGATCGATCTTCAGCAATTTGTCGTTCGCGGTCGGGATGACCCGGCTGTAATCGGGGAAGGTGCCGTCGATCAGCTTGGAGGTCAGGATCGCCGATCCCAGGCCGAAGCGGATCTTGGTCTCGGACAGAGAGACCTGGACGGTTCCGTCCACCTCCTCGAGCAGTTTGCGGAGCTCGGCGACGCATTTCCTCGGGATGATGACGTCGGGCATCTTCTCGGCGCCGGCCGGGCAGGGCACTGTGACCCGGGCGAGGCGGTGGCCGTCGGTCGCGGCCGCCTTCAGCACCGGCTGGGCCTCGTCCGACGCGTGGATGAAGATGCCGTTCAGATAGTAACGGGTCTCCTCGGTCGAGATGGCGAAGCGCGTCTTGTCGATGATCTGCCGGAGCGTCGCCGCCGGAAGCTCGAAGCGGGTGGGAAGATCGCCCTCGGCGATGACCGGGAAATCGTCGCGCGGCAGGGTTGCCAGGTTGAACCTGGCGCGGCCGGCATTGACCTGCATCTTGCCCTCGGCCGCGGCGAGCTCGACCTGGCTGCCTTCGGGAAGCTTGCGGGCGATGTCGAACAATGTGTGGGCCGAGACCGTGGTCGCTCCAGCCTGGGAGACGTTGGCTTCCACCGTCTCGTTGATCTGCAGGTCGAGATCGGTCGCCATCAGGCGGATCGTGCCGTCCTCGCCCGCCTCGATGAGCACGTTCGAGAGGATCGGGATCGTGTTGCGCCGCTCCACCACCGACTGGACGTGGCCCAGGCTCCTGAGGAGCACAGCCCGTTCGATCGTCGCCTTCATTCCTTGCCCCTGTATGCGGATTTTCGCTTTGGAAGAGGGGTTATAACGAGACTGGCGGACGCTGCCAGCACAGATTGGCGGCCGGGCGCAAAAAGGGAGGTTCGTGGCGGCATGGCACCGAGTCTTATCCTGAAGCACATTCCTGTTCCCCTGCGAAAGCAGGGGTCCAGTACGGACTCCGTTTGGACCCCGGCCTCCGCCGGGGAACGCCGGAGCCATCACACCGCTCACACGACGCTTTCATGTTGCCAAGGGGGGCACTTGTCCCGATGAATCCGCGGCGATGCGGCCGATCCTCCTTCTCCTCCTGTTGGCGAGCATGGCCTGCGCTGCCTGGGCCCAGGAGCGGGAGTCTCTCGGAATCTTCCAGCTCTGGGGCGCGTTTCGCGAGCCGGGGCGCTGCTACGCGATCGCCGAGCCGTTCCGGTCGCCCCGGCCCGAGGCGTGGCGCCCTTTCGCCTCGGTCGGCTACTGGCCGGGGCGCGGGGTTCGAAGCCAGGTCCATTTCCGGCTGAGCCGCGAGAAGCGCGCCGGCTCGGCCGTTCTTCTCAAGATAGACGGGGCGACCTTCCAGCTGATCGGCGGCGGCAACAATGCCTGGGCGCCCGATCGCCGCGCCGATGCCGACATCGTCAACGCGATGCGGACCGGGATCGAGATGAGCGTCGAGACCCGCTCGTCGCGCGGCGCCTTCGTTCGCGATTCCTACCGCCTGCGCGGCGCCGCCACCGCGATCGACGCGGCTGCGATCGCCTGCGCCAAGTGACCGCGCCGCGCCTCAAGGGCCGGATCTTCATCGCTCGCCACGGCGAGACCGTGTTCAACGCCGCCGCGCGAATCCAGGGCGACGTCGCGCACACTCCGCTGACCCGGGCCGGATTCGCCCAGGCCGACGAGATGGGTGCGGCCTTGCGCCAGTATCTCGGCCCGCACCCGGTACTGACGCTCTGGTCGTCGCCGGCCGGGCGGGCGCTCCAGACCCTGGCGGTTATCGCGGAGCATCTCGAGCTCGACTGGCATGAGGCGCGGATCGACGCCCGGCTCGAGGAGATCGGAATGGGCGAATGGAGCGGCCGCCTTTATCGCGAACTTGCCGCCGAGCATGGCGCCCTGATCGACCGTGAGACCTGGCTTTTCACCCGCCCCGCGCCGACGGGCGAATGGTACGACGCGGTCGCGGCGCGGCTTCGTGCCTGGATCGGCGATCAGGCGGATGCGGAGGGCGACCGGCTGGTGGTGATGCACGGAATGTCCTCGCGAGTGCTTCGCGGGCTTCTGACCGGGATGCCGGAGCGGCCGGAATGCGGAGCGCCGGTTGCCGATTCGCTGCCGCAGGGGAGCCTGGTCGAGGTCGCCGACGGCGTGGAGCGGATGATCCATTTCGGCGGCGGAGCGGCACCCGACTGAATTCGGACGAAGCGACCGAGCGGGCCGTGCGCGAAGCCCGGTAGCTTGCGCAACCCATCCGGCTTAGTCTGACCGAATGAAGGGAGGCCGGGAGCTTCAGTGACCTCGCATGCAGCCGCCGACGAACAGGCGCTGTGCGCGTCGATCGATCTGAGCCCGATCGCTACCGTGATCACCAACCCGCGCCTTCCGGACAATCCGGTCATCGCCGCGAATGCCGCGTTCCGCGGCCTGACCGGTTATGACGAGGCCGAGATAGTCGGGCGCAATTGCCGGTTCCTGGCCGGGGAGGCGACCGAGCCCTGGCTGACCGAGCGGATCCGCGAGGGCATCAGCTCGCTGAGCCCTACGCTCTGCGAGCTCCTGAACTACAGGAAGGACGGCACGCCTTTCCGCAATGCCGTGCTGGTCGCGCCGATCTTCGATTCCGCCGGAGACCTGGCCTGGTTTCTCGGCTCGCAGGTCGCGGTCGGCGCCGGAGCGGACGATCCCCTTACGCTGAGGCAGGGCCGGGCCCGTCACCTGGCTGCGAAGCTGCCGCCGCGGCAGCGCGAGGTCCTGCGAGAAATGGCGCTCGGTTACCGCAACAAGCAGATCGCCTGGAGGCTGTCGTTGAGCGAGAAGACGGTGAAGATGCACAGGCATCTTCTGCTGGGCAATCTCGGCGTTTCGACGACCGCGGATGCGATCCGGATCGCCGTCGAAGCGGGCATCTGAACCGCCGCCGATACGGCACTAAGTCCGTATCGCCCGGGCCTTCGGCCGGTCCTATCCAGGCTCGTCCCCTTATCCAGCGAGGATCATCATGTTGAAATATCTGTCGACAATCGCAGCCATCACCCTTCTGGCCTCACCGCTCGCCGCCGGCGGCGGGAAGATGAACGGCCAACGTTCGGCTTCATCTCCTACCATCGTCCAGACCGCGGCAGCTTCGGGCGACCACAGCACGCTCGTCGCCGCGGTGCAGGCGGCAGGCCTCGCCGACACTCTGTCCGGGCCAGGTCCGTTCACCGTCTTCGCGCCCACCAATTCGGCCTTCGCCAAGCTGCCCCCGGGCACCGTGGCAAGCCTGCTCAGGGCCGAGAATCGCGACAAGCTCCAGTCCATCCTCACCTACCATGTCGTTCCGGGCCGAGTGACCGCCGCGGACCTGGTGCGCAAGATCAAAGCCGGCCGCGGCCAGGCGCGGATCGCCACCGTGCAGGGCGGAATCCTGACCGCCCGCATGGCCGGTAAGCAGGTCGTTATCGTCGACGCGAACGGCGGAACGGCTCGGGTCTCGACGGCTGATCTCATGCAGTCGAACGGAGTCATCCATGTGACCGACGCGGTTTCGCTGCCGAAGTGATGCGGCCGGCGCGGTTGCGCGCCAGCGCCCAGGATCCGGAGAAATGAAATGCGTTCGATCAATCTCATCACCCTCGCTTTGGTGATCGTCGGCGGACTGAACTGGGGCCTTGTCGGCCTGTTCGGGTTCGATCTTGTCGCAGCCCTGTTCGGCGAGATGTCCGCTTTGTCGCGTATCGTCTACGCCCTCGTCGGCCTCTCGGCCGCCTGGCAGATCGTTCCCCTGACTCGCGGCCTGAGCGGAAGCGACGTCCGGACTGCCCGCACGGCCTGACCGGCAGGCCTCTACCGGTCGGGACGGCCTGCCCTCCGCCGTCCCGGCCGGCCATTGCTCAAACTCCGAGTGGAAATTCCGCCTGTTTCTCCCTACATGGCGGCTCTCATGTCAGCTCTGATGCCCATCCCCGGTCATATCGACCCGGTTCCGGTCCCGCGTGCCCCACACGCGAGCGAGGATTTGCGCGTCGACCTGGTCGGGCTGAGCCGGGACGCGATCCGCGACGCGCTCGCCGAGGCCGGCATGGATGCAAAGCAGGCCAAGCTTCGCGCCAAGCAGATCTGGCACCAGATCTACAATCGCGGCGCGACCGCGTTCGCCGACATGAGCGACATCGCCAAGCCGCACCGGACCTGGCTTGCCGAGCGCTTCCTGATCGGCCGGCCCGAGGTGGTCGAGCATCTCGTCTCGAGCGACGGCACGCGCAAATGGCTGCTTCGCACCCGCGACGGCAACGATTTCGAGATGGTGTTCATCCCCGACGCCGATCGCGGGACGCTCTGCGTGTCGAGCCAGGTCGGCTGCACATTGAATTGCCGCTTCTGCCATACCGGGACGATGCGGCTGGTGCGCAACCTCGATGCCGGCGAGATCGTCGGCCAGGTCATGCTCGCCCGCGACAGCCTCGGCGAATGGCCTTCCCTGCCCGAAGGGCGGATGCTGTCCAACATCGTGATGATGGGCATGGGCGAGCCCCTCTACAATTTCGACAACGTCCGGGACGCGCTGAAGATCGTCATGGACGGCGACGGGCTTGGATTGTCGCGCCGGCGGATCACCCTCTCCACCTCGGGCGTGGTGCCGATGATGGCGCGCGCCGGCGAGGAGATCGGGGTCAATCTCGCGGTCTCGCTCCACGCGGTGACCAAGGAGGTGCGCGACGAGATCGTGCCCCTGAACCGCAAATACGGGATCGAGGAGCTGCTCCAGGCCTGCGCCGACTATCCCGGCGCCAACAATGCCCGCCGGATCACGTTCGAATATGTGATGCTGAAGGACAAGAACGACAGCGACGAGGATGCGCTCGAGCTCGTCAGGCTGATCCGCAAGTACAAGCTCCCCGCCAAGGTCAATCTGATCCCGTTCAATCCCTGGCCGGGCGCGCCCTACGAATGCTCGACCCCGGAGCGGGTGCAGCGATTCTCCGACATCGTCTTCGAGGCCGGGATCAGCGCCCCGATCCGAAGGCCGCGCGGGCGCGACATCATGGCCGCCTGCGGGCAGTTGAAATCGGCGTCGGAGAAGAAGAGCCGGGCCGAGCTGGATCGGCTGGCGGCGGAGAAGCAGGCGGCGCTCGAAGGGGCCTGACCTCCTTTCGTCATTGCGAGCGCAGCGAAGCAATCCAGTTCGGAGCGGATCGAACGTCGCAGGCTGGATTGCTTCGTCGCTCCGCTCCTCGCAATGACGGCGGTGGGGCGTCAGAAGCCCCGGAAACGCGCGAAATTCGTGACGGGCTCGCGCTCCGTGCGAAGCGCATTGGCGGGATGTGCCGGATCGGGGCGGCCGATCGCCATTCCGCAATAGAGCAGATGATCCTCGGGCAGCTCGAGTAGGGCCGAAACACTGCCGGAGACGGCGGCCCAGGCTTCCTGGGGGCAGGTTGCGAGACCTCGCTCTTCGGCGAGGAGCATGACGTTCTGCATGAACATGCCGAGATGCGCCCATTGCGGCCGGTCGAAGAGTCTCGGGATCGAGAAAAAGAGCGCGGCCGGCGCTCCGAAGAAATCGAAGTTGCGCGAGAACTGGGCGAGCCGCGCGGCCTTGTCCTCCCGCGGGATTCCGAGCGTCGCGTAGAGCGCCTCTCCGCTGGAGAAGCGCCGCGACCGCCAGGGCTCCGGCAAGGGCGAGGGATAGATGGTCAGCTCCATCGGCTCGCCCTTCGGATCGGTGGCCAGGCTTTCCCGCGCCAGGCGCCTGATCTCGTCGAGTGCTTCGCCGGCGACCGCGTCGACCCGCCAGGGCTGGAGGTTGCCGCCGGAGGGGGCGCGGGCGGCGAGGGCGAGTATCTCCTCGATCAGCCCTCCGGCGATCGGGACCGGGAGGAAAGCGCGCGTCGAGCGGCGCGTCAGCACGGCTTCGGTGACTGTGACCATTTCTGCGCCATAGAGGGATTCGCGGGTACGGGGAACGTATGGGGCGGCGCGGAACGGCGCCGGAATCCGCCTTATTGCCTAAACCGCCAACCCCCGGCTATCTGAGCGCCATGTGGCTACTCGACAAAATGCTTCGCAAGCTCATCACGACCGGTGAGCTCATCGTCATCGACCATGACGGCAAGGAATATCGCTACGGCGTGGAAACGGCGGGGCGGGCTCCACTGCGGGTCCAGCTGACCGACCGCGGCGCCGCCATGCATATCGTCAAGGACCCGCGCGTCGGCGCGGGCGAGGCGTTCATGGACGGCCGGATGGTCATCCAGGAACCGCACGACATTCGCGACCTGGTCCTGTTCATCCGCGAGAATGCGCCGGCCGAGAAGGCGGGCGCCCTCAAGCCCAAGGGCCCGGTCCGCAAGTCGCTCAGCTACATTGCCGGCCGGCTCGACCAGATCAACTGGAAGGCCCGTTCGCGGCACAATGCCGAGCATACCTACAATCTGACCAGGCGCCTCTACGAGCTCTTCCTCGACGAGGACCGCCAATATACCTGCGCTTATTATCGCGATCCGTCGAACAGCCTCGAGCAGGCGCAGCTCGACAAGAAGGCGCATATCGCCGCCAAGCTTCATCTGAAGCCGGGAATGAAGGTGCTCGACATCGGCTGCGGCTGGGGCGGCCTGGCCCTCTATCTGCACCGCCATTACGACGTAGACGTGCTCGGGGTCGCCCTCGCGCCCGACCAGATCGAGTTCGCCAATATCCGCGCCGCCGAGCTCGGCGTCCAGGACCGGGTGAAGTTCAAGCTGATGGACTATCGCGACGTCGAGGGTCCGTTCGACCGGATCAGCAGCGTCGGCCTGATCGAGCATCTCGGAACGCCCCATTATCCGGGCTTCTTCGCCAAGACCCACGAGCTTCTCGCCCCGGACGGGGTCATGTTCTCGCACTGCTGCGGCCGGATGGGCGAGCCGGGCGTGACCGACAAATGGACCCGCAAATATATCTTCCCGGGCGGCTATATCCCGGCGCTGTCCGAGCTGGTCACGGAGGCCGAGAAGAACCGGCTCATCGTCACCGACGTCGAGGCGCTGCGCTACCATTACGGCTACACGCTGGAGGAATGGTACAAGCGCACCGTCGCCGCCAAGGACGAGATCATCGAGCTTTACGACGAGCGATTCTACCGCATGTGGCTCTTCTATTTGGCCGGCGCCGAGGCCGCCTTCATGCACGGCGGGCTGGTCAACTGGCAGCTCCAATATGTGAAGCACCGCGGCGCGATCCCGATCACGAGGGAATCGATGTTCGAGGAGGAGAAGAGGCTGTTCGCCGCCGAGCAGGCGCCCGAATGGCATCTCGCCCAGGCCGCGGAATAGGCCGGGCGGGGTAGCTCCGCCGTTTAGGGCGTATGGGCCGGGCGGAGCGGCTCCAGGACAAGATCGTCCCATTGTCGACGCGGGCCGATCCGGCGGTTGCCGGCGAGGCCGCGAAGCACCTCGTCCTTCGGATCGAACAGGCCCGGCGCGCTCCGCACCAGCCAGATTGTCCCGGCCGGATCCGCGGGGTGGCGCTCGGCCCAGAGCCGTGCCGAGCGCGAGTCGAGCCCGACCACGCCGGCGTTTCCCGAGGGATGGCTTCCCCCCACGCCCAGCGCAGGGAAGGGCGAGGGGATCGGATGGGCGGTCAGGGCCGGGCTGGCGGCGCTCCGAAGCGGTAGCTCGGCATCGTTCGGATAGAGCCAGACCGTGTCGCGCGGGCCCATCTCGCGGGCCAATATGGCGGTTATGCTGTCCCAGCGCTCGATCGGCGGCCGGTTCACCGCCTGGACGAGATTGACCAGGAAGATCGCCGCCAGAGCGCCGCCCGCCGCGCGCATCTGCCCGCGCGGCAAAGCGGCGATTGCGAGCGCGCAGGCGAGGTAGATCGGCACGAGCACGCCGGCCAGTGTGCGCGGCAGGAAGACCGGCATCGCGAGCTGCGAGATCCAGGCGGCGGCGAGCGGCGGCAGCAGGATCAGGAGCAGGAGGCCCCGGCCGATGTCGCGGTTTCCGGAGCGGAACAGGTCCCTGATGCCCAGGAAGAGCAGGATCGGGATCAGGATCCGCGCGAGGACCGGCGTGATCGGCTCGTCGAACCGGTGAAGCGAGATCAGGTCGAGCATCTGCCCGGGGAAGGTCGCGACGTTCCAGCGCAGCCAGCCCGTGCCCCAGTCGCCGCTTCGGCCGGCCAGAATGTAGACGCAGGGCAGATAGAGGAGGAGGACCAGGCCGGCGCAGGCGGCGAGACGGAGCCAGCGCGCGCGCGTGGCGCCCGGCGCCGCGACTAGAAGCAGGGCGCCGAGCAGGGAGGCGGCATAGAGAAGACCGAGCCCGTGCAGCCACAGCGTCAGCGCGGTGCCGGCGCCGAGCGCGATCCAGTCGCTCCCGCGCCCAGGCGAGGCCCGGTCGTCGCGGAAACTGTTGGCGAGGCGAAGCCAGGCCCAGATCGCCAGGGCATAAGCGAAGATCAGCAGGGCATAAGGTCGAGCGTCCTGCGAAGAGGCGAGCAGGCGCGGCGACAGCGCGGCCAGCGCCGCGGCAATGCCTACCATCAGCATCGGGCGCGGGCTCCTGGCCAGGCGCGCAAGCTCGTGCGCGGCGAGTGCGGCGAGCGGCACAGTGAGGATCCCGGCCAGGGCCGAGAGGCCTCGAAGCGCCCCCGCCTCGTCGCCGAACAGCCCGCGCCACAGCTTCAGGACGGAATAATAAAGAGGGGGGTGAGGTTCATATTCGGGAGTCTCGAACCAGAGCTCGCGCCAGCCCAGGCCGGAGAAGAAATGGCTGTAGCCTTCGTCGAGCCAGAGCGGCCGGGCCCCGATGCCCCAGAGCTTCAGAAGAAGGGCGGCGGCGAGGGCGACGGCGATGGTCCAACCCAGCCGCGATTGCGCCGGCCGGGCGCCGACGGCGCCCGCGGGTTCCGCTTCAGTAATGGCGATCGATCCCTGCACCCGCCATTGGTCGGATTTCTTGGTTGATATTTCCTTAATTTCGCCGAACCACAGTGCGGCTTATGCCTTGCCCAGCAGACCTTCCCGAATGAGCGGACCGACCTGGCAACCCGCCCCGGCGCCCGGCGAGCGCGGCTTCTGGGAAACGCGCCCCTTCCTGATCGCCTTCATCCTGCTCGCGGCCGTGCCTTTGCTGTGGCCGAACGTGCCGCCTCTGATCGACCTGCCCGGCCATATGGGCCGCTACCGGATCCAGCTCGATATCGGGTCGAGGCCCGATCTCGCCCGCTATTTCAGCTTCCAATGGTCGCTGATCGGCAATCTGGGTATCGACCTTCTGATCGTCCCGCTCTCCAAGGTCTTCGGGCTCGAGCTCGCGGTGAAGCTGATCGTGCTTTCGATCCCGCCGATGACCGTCGCCGGATTCCTCTGGGTGGCGCGCGAGGTCCACGGCCGGGTCAGCCCGATCGCCTTCTTCGCCGCCCCCTTCGCTTATTCCTACCCCTTCATGTTCGGCTTCGCGAACTTCGCTTTGTCGATGGCCTTCGCCTTCCTCGCCTTCGGCCTGTGGCTCAGGCTCGGGCGGCTCGGCAGGTTCAGGCTCCGCGCCGCCTTGTTCGTGCCGATCTCGTGCCTGATCTGGGTCACCCACACGTTCGGCTGGGGCACGCTCGGGCTGATGGCCTTCTCGGCCGAAGCGGTCCGGCAGCACGACAAGGGCCACGGCGTCATCGCTTCGGCAATTCGCTCCGCCGTCCACTGCCTTCCGATGGCGCTTCCCGTCGTTCCGATGCTTCTGTGGCGCACCGGCCATGTCGGGGGCCTCACCGAGGACTGGTTCAACATCCCCGCCAAGATCTTCGCCCTGGTCGTCGTTCTTCGCGACCGCTGGCTCTATTGGGACGCCTTCTGCCTGACCGCCGTGCTTCTCCTCATCGTCCAGTCGATCCGAAGCAAGCGGATCGCCTGGTCGCGCAACCTCACCGCCTCGGCACTCTTTCTTGCTCTGGTGTTCGTTCTCCTGCCGAGGGTCGTGTTCGGATCGGCCTATGCCGACATGCGGCTGGCGCCCTACATATTCGCGGTCGCATTGCTCGCGGCCAGCCCGCGCGACTGGTCGGACCTGCGCTTCGTTCGAACGATCGCTTTGGTCGGAATCGCCTTCATCGCGCTTCGCACGGCCGGGACGACGATCAGCTTCTGGCTCTACGACAAAGAATGGGACCGCGAACTCGCGGCGCTCGACCATGTGCCGCCGCGCTCGCGAATCCTCGTCCTGACCGGACGGTCCTGCGGCGAGAATTGGATGACTCCGCGCATCGAGCATCTCGGAAGCCTCGCTCTGGTGCGCGGCGCCAGTTTCGCCAACTCGCAGTTCAGCATGGCCGGGGCGCAATTGATGACCGTGCGCTATCCCGAGGCCGGCGCGTTCGTCACCGATCCCTCGCACGTCGTTATCCCGGCGCTCTGCATCGACCATGATTTGCTCCGGGTCGCCGACGCGCTCCAGCGCATGCCGCGCTATGCCTTCGACTACGTCTGGCTGATCGAGCCGCCGCCCTACGATCCCCATCTCACCGACGGGCTGGAGCTGGTCTGGTCGAAGGGGCGCAGCCGACTGTTCAGGGTCGTGCGCCAGGCCGAGATCGCACCGGAACCCGCCGCTTGAGCGCGGCCGGGCGCGGCTTCTGGGAGAGTCGAAGCTTCCTGATCCTGTTCGTCCTGGCTTCGGCCTTGCCTTTGCTCTGGCCCGACGTTCCGCCTCTGGTCGATCTCCCGGGACATATCGGGCGCTACCGGGTCCAGATGGATATCGGCTCGGACCCGGAGCTTGCCCGCTATTTCAGCTTCCAATGGTCGCTGATCGGCAATCTGGGCATCGACCTTCTGGTCGTTCCGCTCTCGAAAGTCTTCGGGCTCGAGCTCGCGGTGAAGCTGATCGTGCTCGCAATCCCGCCATTGACGGTCGCCGGCTTCCTCTGGGTCGCGCGCGAGGTCCATGGCCGGGTCAGCCCGATCGCCTTCTTCGCCGCGCCTTTCGCTTATGCCTATCCCTTCATCTTCGGATTCGCGAACTTCGCGCTGTCGATGGCTTTCGCCTTTCTCGCCTTCGCCTTGTGGCTGAGGCTCGCACGGCTCGGGCATTTGCGGCTGCGCGCGGCCCTGTTCCCGGTCATATCCTCCCTGGTCTGGGTCACGCATGCGTTCGGCTGGGGCGTTCTGGGCCTGCTCGCCTTCACCGCCGAGACGGTGCGGCAGCGGGAGGGCGGCCGAACGCCGCCCGCGGCTCTCGCGAAGGCGGCCATGCACTGCCTCGCGCTGGCGCCGCCGCTCATCCCGATGCTTCTGTGGCGCTCCGGCGAGGTCGGCGGAACGACCGGCGACTGGTTCAACGTCCAGGCCAAGCTCGATTCCCTGTTCATCGTGCTTCGCGACCGCTGGCTGTGGTGGGACGCCCTCGCCGTCGCGGTCGTCGTGATGCTCATCTTCGTCTGCGCGCGAAGCCCCCGGATCGCCTTTTCGCGTGGGCTGGCCGCTGGAGCGATCGTGCTGGCCTCGATCTTCCTGCTGCTTCCGAGGAACCTGTTCGGATCGGCATTGGCCGATATGCGCCTGGCGCCCTATTTGTTCGCGGCCGCCCTGCTCGCGGCCCGGCCGCGCGACTGGAGCGACATGCGGTTCGTCCGGGCTCTCGCTTTGGCCGGCCTGCTGTTCGCCGGGCTCAGGATCGCCGGCAACACGATCAGCTTCGGGCTCTACGACCGCGAATGGGACAGGGAGCTGGCCGCGCTCGACCATGTCCCGCGCGGGGCGCGGATCGCGGCCCTGACGGGGCGGCCCTGCGACGAGGGGTGGAAGCGCTCGAGGCTCGAGCATCTGCCTGGGCTCGCCCTGGCGCGCGGAGCGGGTTTCGCCAACGATCAGTTCCGCCTCGCCGGCGCGCAATTGCTGAGCGTCCATTATCGGGAGGCCGGCGATTTCGCGAGCGACCCCACCCATGTCGTCATGCCCGACGGCTGCCGCAATTACGATCTCTTCCCGGTGAGCGAGGCGCTGAAGCGCCTGCCCCGGCCGGCCTTCGATTATGTCTGGCTGATCGATCCGCCCCCTTACGATCCGGCGCTGGTGGGCGGCCTCGAGCCGGTCTGGGCGGACGGGACGAGCAGGCTGTTCAGGGTGCGGCGCGAGACTGCCCAATAGAAAAGGGCCGGGGAATCGCTCCCCGGCCCTTCATCCTTGGCGAGCCCGCGCTCAGCCGCCGCGGGGGGCGTCGCCGCCCCGGCGATCCTCGCGGAAGCGCTCCCTGGCGGCCCGGCGCTCCTCGACGGTCACCGTGCCGTCGCGGTTGGAGTCGGCGCGGTCGAACATCTCGAGCGCGCGGGACGAGGCCTCGGCGATCGAGACCTTGCCGTCACGGTCGGAATCCATGCGCTCGAACATCCTTCCGCCGAAATGGCCGCCGGCCATGGCGCCGGCGCCGCGATGGCGCATCATTCCGCCATGCCGCATGCCGCGTCCGCCTTTTGCCCCGTCGGGGCCGCGGCGTTCCGCCCGGCGCTCGGCGCGGGCCGCGGAATGGGCGTCGAACTCGGTGCGGCTGATCGAGCCGTTCTTGTCCGTGTCGATCCGGTCGAACAGGCCGGCGCGATTCTCGGCCCGGCGTTCGCGGCGCTGCTCCATTCGCGCCTCCCGTTTCTCGCGCGCCTCGGCCATCCGGGCATCGGCCTCGGCGCGGGTGACGAAACCGTCCTTGTTGGTATCGACCTTGGCGAAACGGGCCTGGACCATGGTCTGGACCGAGGCCCGGGTCAGCGGCCCGTCATGGCGGGCGGGCCCGTCCGGGCCGGGCTGGGCGGTGGCCGGGATGGCGGCGATCGCGGCCAGGGCCGCGCCGGCAAATACGAACTTCTTCATGTCAGCTCCAATGCAGTCATCAGGTCTGGATGACCCGCATGTGCCGGAGGCCGCCTTTATGAAGGTTGAACGCCCGCCGAGCCTCGCGTTCAGAGACGGTAATGATCGACGATCAGTGGCGCGAAGCGGAGGTCGCGAACGTCGCGGCTCTCCTCGGCGAACGCGGCCTGGATCGTTCGCCCGGGATCGAACAGGCGCGGGAAGCGAGTCACGATCCATATTCCGGTCAGCCCGCGCCGGCGGGCGTCGGTGACGAGCCGCCGGGCATCGGCGGAGGTCATGGCGACCACCGCCCTGGAGCCGGACGGGCGAGGTCCCGGATGATCAGGCGCGGGGAAATCGGCGGGAATTCCGCGGAACGCGTAGCGGGTGGGGCCGGCGCCGTAGCGGAACGGCAAAGCGATCTCGTTGGGCAGCAGCCATAATTCCTCGCTCGGGCCCACCCGCGGCGCGAGCCATGCGCCCAAGGCGGGCCATTTCTCCTCGGGATCGGAGCGGGCGTGGTCGAGGGCGGGAATCAGAAGCAGGATCGTGGCGAGCGCGGCGAGTGTCGCGAATGCGGGAATTCGCCTTCGGTCCATGGCGGTGAAGGCGGAGGCGGCGAGAAGAAGGACCGGGAGGACCGACGGCACGAGCGTGCGAGGCAGGAAGATCGGCGAGAAGAGGGCCGAGACCAGGATCGTCAGCGCGACCGGCAGGAAGGCGGCGCAGAGGAGAAGGATCGCGGCCGGCCTGTCCTCGCCGTCTCGAAGCAGGTTGCGCGCGCCGAGCCAGACGAAGACGACGAGGAGGAAAGCGAGGCCGCCGCCGGCCAGGCCGACGGCCAGCCCCGGCGCGACATCGCCGAAAGAGAAAGTGAGCCAGCTGCTCGCGCCCCAATTGCGGCGCTGCTCGAGCAGGACGAGGAAGCCGGGCAGCCAGAGCAGGCCGGCCAGGGCATGAACGCCGATCCACTTCATCCAGTGCGCGCGCAACGTCGCGGCATTGGCCATGGCGAGCAACAGGCCGACCCCGAGCGCGACCACGAACAGGGCGGCGAGGCTGTGCAGCCAGAGCGTCGCTTCGATTCCGAGGAGATAGACAAGCCAGATCCGCCATGTCGGAGTCGGCGTCGGCGTTCTGAGCAGCCGTATCCCTGCCCACAAGGCGATGCCGAAGGCGAGTGCAAGCAGGGCGTAAGGGCGGGCCTGGCCGGCGGCGACGATCAGGGGCGGGGAGACCGCAATGAGCATGACCGCGATGATTCGCGCGCCAGGAGCCCGGCGGAGGGCGCCGATCTGGCCCGCGCAAGCCCAGGCGAGCGGGAGCATCAGCAGCGAGGCGATCAGGGAAGGGAAGCGGAGCCAGAAAGGCGTCGAGGGCGCGATTCCGGTCCAGGCCTTGAGCAGCGAATAATAGAAAGGCGGATGGGTGTCGTAGCCGGAGGCGGCGTGCCAGAGGCCGGACCAGCTCTGCTCGGTCATCCAGCGGCTCCAGCTCTCGTCGAGCCAGAGCGGCCAGTTCGCGATATGCCAGCAGCGCAGAGCCAGTGCGGCCGCGAGGATCAGCAGCGCGGCGCCGGCCGGGAAGACGCGGCTCATTTTCGCGCCGGCGCCGCTGCCGGAGGGGCGATCAGGCCGAGCAAGGCGAGCAGCTGGAAGATGAGGGCGGGCGGTCCGACCGGAATGTCGACCAGGCCGAAATACATGACGCTCATCGGCACCAGGAAGGCGAAGGCGGCGGCGAGCGTGAAGGCGATCGAGCCGCCGCTCCTACTCCTCTGAAGGACGAGCAACCCGGCCAGTCCCGCGACCGTCATGTCGTAATTGAAGGCGTAGGGAAGGACCAGGAAGGTCGCGGTCGCGGTCGCCAGTCCCGCTTCCTCGCTGTCCTTCGGCATTCGCCAGAGCAGAAGCCCGATCGCTGAGAGCGCAACGACGACCTGGACGGCTGCGGAGACAGCCGCGCCGGCTCCGGCCAGGGCAAGCGACGGCATGATCGTCGGCATCATCCGGATGAAGAAGGTTCGGACGTCGTCGACCATGGCCGCCTGAACCATCGCCGTCTCGGTCAGATAGATCGTCCAGAGATCCGGCCCGAAAAAGAGGATGGAAAGCCCGCTCAGGAGGATGACGGTGCAGGCCGCCGCCGCGAAAGCGCGCCATTCGCGCCGGTAGAGAAGGACGATCGGGGCGAGGATTGCGAGATGCGGCTTCACGATCATGCAGCCGATCAGGATTCCGGCGAGCACCGGCCGGCGCGGCAGGAAATGGAAGGCGGCGAGCCACAGGCCGCCGATCAGGAAGCCGTAATGGCCGGCCCACGCATTGACGATCGAGGCCGGCGCCAGGATCGCCACCCAGGCGGGAAGGCCGGCGCCGCGAAGGTAGGGCCGGGCCGCCCAGACGAAGAAGGCGCCGGTGCCGCCCAGCCACAGCGCCAGCGCTGCCGGATAAGGCGGCAGAGCGAGAAGCCAGGTATAGAGCAGGGTGACCGGCGGGTAGGAATAATTGTGATGCTTGAGGCCCTGGTCGAACAGTTCGAGCTGGTAGGCCCGATAGGCCTCTATGTCGTAGAGGATGTCGAGCCGGTCGTTGAGGACGAGCGATCCCGACGTGTAGACGTTGACGAAATCCCGGCCCCACAAGGCCTGGTGCGCGATGGAAAGGTCGCCGGCCCAGTCGGTCCTCTCCAGGTCGAGCCAGAAGATCAGGATCGCGATGCAGGCCGCGGCGAACCATGCGGCCGCCCACAGCCAGATGCTTCGGCGCGCCCCCGCCGCCGGGAGGGCCGTCACGCAGCCGCCCGCAAGCTCTCCGCTTCCGCCGCGCGCTCGGCGATCACCGCGAGCGATACGCCGAACGGGATTGAGAGATGGGGGACGGCGTATCGCTCCGCGGCGAAGACTCCGCGCAGCAGCGCGTTGACCGGCGCGGGCGGAAGAGCGTCGTCGCCGCCCTCGCGCCCGGTCAGCTTTCCGACCGCGCGCGCGGCGACGATCAGCGGGAAGAGCAGGGTGTTGAAATGGCTGACATGGAGTGGGCGGAAGCCCGAATCCTTCAGCACCTTCTCGAGCCCCGAGCGCGTGTAGCGGCGCTGATGATGGTGAGCGACGTCGTGGGCGCTCCACAGCCAGGGCATCGCCGGCACGGTGAGAAGCAGCTTGCCGCCCGGCGCCAGCTTGCGCGCCAGCTCCGCAAGCGCGCCTTCATCGTCGGGAATGTGCTCGAGCACGTCGAACAGGGCGATCAAATCGTAGCGGTCGTCCTCGAGCGGCACTCCGCCGGGGAGAAGCCCGCCCTTGACCGCGATCCCGCTCCGCTCGGAGGCGAGCTTGCGCGCCGGATCGTCGGGCTCGACCGCGTCGACGGTTCCGAAGCCGCGAAGCAGCTCGATGTTCGATCCGGTGCCGCAGCCGACCTCGAGAATCTGGGCGCCGGGCTTGGGCTTGACCACTTTCTCTATGAGGTCGCGGATGATGCGGCGGCGGGCGACGAACCACCAATGGTCGGAATCGACCTTCGCCATATTGTCATAAACGTGCCGGTCCATCAGCCGTCCAACCCTATCTTGTCGCGAACCACGTAGATCGGCCTCTGCTTGGCCTCGACCAGGATCCGTCCGACATATTCGCCGAGAACGCCGAGCGAGATGAGCTGGAGCCCGCCGAAGAAGAGCACCGCGACCATCAGGCTCGGATAGCCGGGCACGTCGATCCCGAACAATGTGGTCCGGACGATCACCAGCACCGCGTAGACGAGAGCCAGGAAGGCGATGACCAGGCCGACATAGGACCAGATTCGCAAAGGCATGGTCGAGGCCGAGGTGATCCCGTCGAGCGCGAGCGTCCACAATTTCCAGTATCGGAACTTGGTCTTGCCGACCTGGCGCGGGACGCGGTCATATTCGACCGCGGCCTGGCGGAATCCGCCCCAGGCGAACAGGCCCTTCATGAACCGGTTGCGCTCGGGCATCGATCTAATGACGTCGACCACCGACCGGTCGAGCAGCCGGAAATCGCCGGCATGCTCGGGTATCTTGTCCGACGAGAGATAATTGTGGGCCCGGTAATAGAGGTCTGCGGTAAGCCTCTTGGGAAGGCTGTCGGTCGCCCGGTTGCGGCGGACTCCGTAGACCACCTCATTGCCTTCGCGCCACTTGGCGATCATCGCTCCGATTACCTCGGGCGGATCCTGGAGATCGACGTCGATTGGGACGACCACCCGGCCGGCGGCATGATCGAGGCCCGCCGAAAGCGCGGCCTCCTTGCCGAAATTGCGCGACAGCGAGATGGCCCGGACCCGTTTGTCGCGGCCATGGGCGGCGCGGATCGCCGCCATGGTCATGTCCTCGCTGCCGTCGTCGATGAAAAGTATCTCCCAGCCGTCCCTCGCCTCCGCGTCGGCAAGGCCGTCGAGCACCGCTCCGACCCGTTCGACGAAGGGCGCGATTGCTTCCTCCTCGTCCTTGACGGGCACGATCACGGACAGGAGTGGCTGGGTCGCTAGCATGGGCTCTGGTCTGCCACAAATGTTGCCGGAAATGGTTAACAAAGCGGAAAGAGGAAGCGGAATTCGCTCAGCCGAACACCCATTTCCTGTTCAGGGTGAAGGTGAGGATCGGCGTTATCAAGATGATGAACGGGATCGGCCACCAGGTCGGTCCGTCCATATGCTTGACCAGGAGCCAGATGAAGAACTGGTTGGTGAGGAAGCCGAGGATGTTGACCGTGAAGAAGCGGACCGTGCGGACCGCCGCCCGGTCGCGGCTGCCATGGCCCCTGAAGCTGAAATTGCTGTGCAGCAGATATCCGATTCCGGTGACGATCAGGAAGGCGATGGTCATCGCGGTCATGGGCTCGACGCGGAAGGGCGTCGCAAGCACCCAATAACCGCCCGCGACCAATATGGTCAGCAGGCCGCCGGTCAGCCCGAATCGGACCAGCTGCCCGAACAGCTCGCGATGTTCTTCAGGTACCATGAGTGAAGCTTGTTGCCCTTTGGCGGCCTAGTGTGGCGATTTGGAAATTCGCCTGATGGAGGACTCAGAGCGAATTTCCAAATCTTCAGCCACACTAGCGAATCCCTGTGCTAGCGTGCTCTTTGAATTAGAAGTTCGCTCCGAGCGCGATCCGACCCTCAAGCGAACTTCTAATCCAGCACGCTAGCGATTAAGGCCCGGGGCTGAGCTTGGAAAGGGCGAAAGCGGCAATGGGGGAGCTGGACGGGCTGGAGAAGAGATGGCGCTGGTTCGTCCTGCTCTTCTGGCTGCTCTTCGCAATCATATTCCTGATCGACCGCTGGGCGGCGATCAACGCCTTCGCGCTCGGCGACACCGACGACAATCTGCGCATGATGCAGGTCCGCGACCTGCTCGCCGGGCAGGATTGGTACGATCTCAGGCAGCATCGGCTCGACCCTCCGGGAGGCGCCGACATCCACTGGTCGCGGCTGGTCGACCTTCCGATCGCCGGCATCAAGCTCGCTCTCGCGCCCTTTATGGGAGGGGCCGCGGCGGAGCGGGCGGCGGTCGCCTTCGCGCCGATCATCCCGATGGCGGTGCTGATGGGCGCCGTCGCGGTCGTCGCTCGGCGGATGATCTCGCCCAAGGCCTTCGCGCTCGCGATCGCCATCCTGGTCCTTGCCCCATCGACCCGCGGCATGTTCATGCCGCTTCGGATCGATCATCACGGCTGGCAGCTGGCGATGCTCGCTTTGGTCGTCGCCGCGCTCACCGATCCGAAGCGCGCCCGCGGCGGCGCCTTGCTGGGGATCGCGACCGCGCTCTCGCTGGCGATCGGGCTCGAGATGCTCCTGTATCTGGCGCTGGCGGGCGGACTCACCGTCCTTCGCTGGCTCATCGACCCCGGTCAGGCGCGGCGGCTCGCAACCTATGGCGCCAGCCTCGCGGGGGGCTGCTCGACCGCCTATCTCGTTTTCGCATCCTACGCCAACCGGGCGCCGGTCTGCGACGCTCTGTCGCCGGTCTGGCTGTGGGCGATGATCGTTGCGGGCGCTCTTGCCGTCCTGCTCGCAATGGCCTCGCCGGCCCGCTGGCCGATCCGCCTGGCGCTTGCCGCGGCGGCCGGGGCCGTGCTTGCCGGCGCGTTCGCCTGGGCCTGGCCGCATTGCCTCTCGCGGCTCGAAGGCGTGTCGCCCCAGGCCGAGGCGCTCTGGCTCAACAATGTGCGCGAGGCCCGGCCGATCTACCGCCACGGCTTCCAGACCGCGGTGGTGGTGACCTCGCTGCCGGTGATCGGACTGATCGGCTATGCGGTGACCCTGTGGCGAGTCCGCCTCGACCGCGAGAAATTGATTCTCTGGGCGTCGATCGCGGCGCCGGCCCTTCTCGCCGCCTCGCTCCTGCTCTGGCAGAGCCGGGCCGGTCCCGCCGCGCAGCTGCTCGCCGTGCCGGGCGCGGCGGCGCTTGGCTGGCTCGCAATCCCGAAGACCCTGAACAGCAGGCACATGCTCGTGCGCGTGCTCGGAACGGTCGCCGCCTTCCTGATCGTCTCGGGCATCGCGGCGCAGCAGGCGGCTCGCCTCATTCCGGACACCAGGGCGCCCAGGCTCAAATCGATCAACCGGGCCAACGCCCAGTGCCCCTCGTTGCGCGGGCTCCGGGCGGTCGCCCGACAGCCGAAGGGCTATGTGCTGACCTTCATCGATCTTGGCCCGCGGCTGATCGCCGTCACCCATCATGACGCGGTCGCCGGGCCCTATCACCGCAACGACGAGGACATCGTCGATATCGCGACCACCTTCCGGGGCACGCCCGAACATGCGCGCGAGGTGATCGAGCGGCGGGGCATCGACTATGTCCTGATCTGTCCGAGCCTGTCGGAATCGACCATCTACGCCGCGGCGGCTCCCAACGGTTTTTACGTCCAGCTCAACAAGGGGCAGGTCCCGGCCTGGCTCGGCAAGGTCGAGCTTCCCAAGGATTCGCCCTACAAGATGTGGCGGGTGATGCTGCCGAAAAGGGCCACGCCGGCCGCCGCTCGTCAGGCGCCGTAAGCGGCCCTTATGTCCTTTCGCGACCAGATCAGGGCGTAATCGGTCGGCAGATAGGCGCCGTCCTTGTAGCGGTTGCGGCGCTCGGCCGAGGTCGCGGTGGCGTTGGCGATCGCCGCCTCGTTGCTCCCGATCTTGAGGCGGAACGCGCCATGGCCGGCCTGGAGGTCCTGGGCGAAAGCTATTCGCGGGCTGATCTCCCTGACCGCCGGGTCGTAGAACCAGGCCGTTCCGAACACGCCCTTCGCCCACGGGAGCGCCGGCAGAGCGAGAGCGGCGAGCCGAAGCGCCTCGCGCCACCCGGCCTCGTTCCAATAGGCGCGGGCGACCGGATCGTGGGTATGGCCTTCGAGGAACGGGCGCCGGCCGCCGCAACGCAGGAAGACCTGGGCGAGCGCCGCGGGTCCGCCGCGAAGCACGTCGCGGCCGGACAGGCCGGACCAGGGCCACCAGACTTGGGCAAAGGCGGGGATCATCACCAGGCGCGCGAGCCAGAGGTCCTTGAGGAAGGAATCGCTCGACAGGTCGGCGAAGCCCGGATCCTTTTCGATCTGGTCGAGCAGGCGCTGGAACGTGTCGGTATAATGGAGCGCGAACTCGGCAGGGAGGCCGGTCGCCGCGAAAGCCCGTTCGAAGCGCTCGCCATGCCGGAGCAGAAGCGCGCAGAGCCAGGGAGAACGAAGTTCCTCAGGGAGGCCCTCGAGCAAAGCAGCCGCGGCGGCGGGCACGTGCGTATATTTGCAGCCCGTGCCGGCTGCCCCCCATGCCGCTTCGAAGCGGTCGAACGGAAGCGCTTCGATCGCGGCGGCCAAACCGGAATGAGCGCTATGGAGCGCATCGGAGACGGGCTTGAGGCGATCGGCGAAAGGCTGGTTGCCGCGCCAGCTCGGGAATAGCGCCTCGGCCGGGAAGACGGCTCCGGCGGCGATCGGTTTCGCGTGCGGATCGGCGGTCATGGCGCGATCCTAGGGCAGATAGTTTACGATCCGCTTACCCTGACACCAGCCCTCGGAGCTTTTGCGCGGGCGCGAGATAGTGGAGCAGGCCGGACAGATAGGCGTCGAACTCTGCCTCGCCGACGTGGCGGGCGTCGAGGAAGCGGCGGAGCGCATAAGGATCCGCGCGGGGCAGGTTGATGCCCTGGTCGACCAGCGTCGCCGAGCGCACTCCGCTCGCGGCGAGCAAGCCGGCGGCGCGCTCGTGGCTGGCGCCGCTCGGATAGCAGAAATGGTCGAACGGTCCGGCCACGCCGGCCGCTTCGAGGAAGGCGCGATTCTCCTCGATCTCCCGGGGCAGAGCGTCGAGCTCGGTGGCGACGTCGATATGGCGATGGGTGTGGAGCTGGACGTCGAGGCCGCGACGCTGCGCCTCGGCCAGCTCCTCGCCCGACATGATGTTGAACTGGCGGGTCTCGAGCCAGGCTTCGGAGACTCCGAGCTCGCGGCCGAAGGCGCGGAGCGCCTCGAGCCGCTCGCCGACCGGCAGCCGCTCGATCCGTTCGACCGCCGAATCGCGGTCCAGATCGCGGCGGCCCGAGGCATCGAGCAGATAGTCGATCGCGACGTTGACGACGGGAAGGTCGCGTCCTGCATACCAGGTCGTCGCATAGAGCGTCGCCGGGAGCGCATATTTCTCGAGCACGGGCAGCATGTGGGTGAAGGTCGAGACCCAGGCATCGTCGATGGTCACGACCAGGGCGCCGTCGGGCAGGCTGTCTTCTCCGAGCCGCTCGACCGCCTCGCCGAGGGGAAGGACCGGAAGCCCCGATCGGGCGATCCGCGCCATCCGCGCCTCGAATTGCTCGGGCCTGATGAACAGGCAGTCGCCGAACTGATGGCCCGGTGTGACCCAAAGTCCGTGATAGCAGAGAATGCGCAGACGACCGGCGGTCGCGCGCCGGGCCGCCGCCGAAAGGCCGGCCGCTTCCGCCAGCTTCAATAAGGCCTGTTTCGAAGACATGTCGCTCGAAGCGGGACTAGCCGCTTTGGGTTAAGATCCGCTGTAAGGGTCCGTACCCGGCGCCGGAGGTGGCCGTGATCGACCGGAGAAGGCAACTGGCCAGGAGAGCGCCGAAGGGCGGGCCGGGCAGCCCGTCCGAGGTGATCGACGCCGCCAGTTGCCTTCTCCGGTCGACCGCGAAGCGGCGGGCTGTCCTTTGCCGCCCGGACGTCGTCCCTCGATCAGTCACGATGCATCAAGCATCGCTCCTTCCTCGCTCCTAGCCGGACAACAAATGCCAACCCGTCACGACCGCCTCCGGCGCCGGGTACGGACCCTAGATCTCGAAGCTGGTGCTGATCCCGTCGATCACGAACTGGACGGCCAGAGCGGCGAGAATGACTCCGAGCAGGCGCGTGAGCATCGCCTCGGTCTTGTGGCCGAGCATCCGCATCAGCGGACCGGCGGCGAGCAGACAGAGCAAGGTGAGGATCAGGGTCGCGGCCAGCGCACCGAGGACGACGAGGGATTCGGACAGGCCGTCGCTCCGCGCCATCAGGAGCATGATCGAGGCGATCGATCCCGGGCCGGCGATCATCGGGATCGCCATCGGGAAGACGCTCGGATCGTCATGCCCCGGATCGGCGCTGACTTCCTGGGCGCGGCTCTCGCGGCGCTGGGTGCGCTTCTCGAACACCATGTCGATGGCGATCAGGAACAGCATGATCCCGCCCGCGATCCGGAATGCCGCGAGGCTGACTCCGAGCGCGTCGAGCAGATCCTCTCCGAACAGTCCGAAGAAGATGAGGATCGCCGCGGCTATGGCGGTCGCCCGGATCGCCATCATCCGCCGCTGCGGAGCCGGCGCGTCGCGGGTCAATCCGGCGAAGATCGGGGCGCAGCCGGGCGGATCGATCACCACCAGAAGCGTGACGAAGGCGGAGGTGAAGAGCTCGATCACAGGCCGGCCGGGGCCGGAAGGCCGGCGCGGGCGCAGGCGGCGACCAGCGTGTTGCGCATCAGGACGGCGATGGTCATCGGCCCAACTCCGCCCGGAACCGGAGTGATCGCTCCGGCGACCTCGCGGGCGCTCTCATGGTCGACGTCGCCGACCAGCCGCGTGCCCTCACCGTTCGGAACCCGGTTGATCCCGACGTCGATCACCGTGGCGCCGGGCTTCAGCCAGCCTCCCTGGATCATCTCCGGGCGGCCGACTGCCGCCACGACGATGTCGGCCCGGCGCACCACGTCGGCCAGGTCGCGAGTCCGGCTGTGGGCGATCGTCACGGTGCAATTCTCGCGCAGAAGCAGTTGCGCCATCGGCTTGCCGACGATGTTGGAGCGGCCGATCACGACCGCCTCGAGGCCCGAAAGCTCGCCGAGCCGGTCCTTGAGAAGCATCAGGCAGCCCAGGGGCGTGCAGGGGACGAGGCCGTCCTCGCCGACGGCCAGGCGGCCGGCGTTCACCGGCGTGAATCCGTCGACGTCCTTGTCGGGATCGATCGCCTCGATCACCGCCTTGTCGTCGATCCCGGCCGGAAGCGGCATCTGGACCAATATGCCGTCGACCTCGTCGTCGAGGCAGAGACGCTCGACCAGTGCCAGAAGCTCCGGCTGGCTGACCGTGTCCGGGAGGCGATGCTCGAAGCTCGCCATTCCCGTCTCGACCGTCGCCTTGCCCTTGGAGCGGACATAGACCTGGCTCGCCGGATCGTCGCCGACCAGCACCACCGCGAGGCCCGGCGGCCGGCCGGCGGCCTCGACGAAGGCGGGGACGGCCTCGGCCACCCGGGCGCGAAGCCGCTGGGCGAAGCTCTTTCCGTCGATCGTCTGCGCGGTCATGCCCCGTAGGAGGCGGCGATATCCGTCGCCACGCCGTCCAGCAGCATTCGCAGCACGGCCAGGAGGATCAGGACGACGAAGGGCGAGAAATCGACGCCGCCGAAATCGGGCAGGACCCTTCGCACCGGCCGGTACAGCGGCTCGCAGATCCTGTTCAGCGCGTTCAGGAACGAGCGGATGAAATCGTTGTAGGTGTTGATGACGTTGAACGCGACGAGGAAGCTAAGGACGCACTGGATGATGATGATCCAGGTCAGCACGCTCAGAAGCATCATGACCACGTTGATGATCGCAAGAGGCATTCAAATTCCCCGCGGAGGCTGGAAAAGCCATGTAAGCGAGGCGGCCGGAGGGGGCAATGCCGGGGCGGCCTTCCACCCGCGGGACGGGCGCGCTAGCCTCGCTCCATGAACCTGCTCCCGATCGTCCTCGCCGCCGCCGCCGCGGCCTCGCCCGTCCCCAAACCCGAAGAGCTCCAGGTGTATGGCGACTGGACCGTCGGCTGCGACAATGTTCGAGCCTGCCAGGCGGTCGGGCTGGTGCCGGAGAACTGGCCGGACGATGCCGCCACCATCGTGCTGGCGCGCGGGCCGGAGGCGGGCGCGGTGCCGGAAATCTCGATCACGATGCGCGAAGGGATGGGAACGGCGCTGGAGCTCGACGGCAAGAGGCTGCCCGTCCGTCTGATTCCCGGCGAGGGTGAAGCGAAAGTGGTCCCGGCCGACGTGCCGGCTCTGGTCGCCGCGATACGTTCGGGCAATCATTTGAAGGTGCTCGGCGCCAACGGAAGCGGGGCCGGCACCGTCTCTCTCAAGGGCGCGAGCGCCGCCCTGCTCTACATGGACGACCGGCAGAAGCGGGTCGGGACCGAGACGGCCCTGGTCCGCACCGGAGCCCGTCCGGCCGCCTCGGTCGCGCCGCCTCCGCCGCTACCGATCGTCAGGGCCGTGCCGTTGACCAGGTCGCCGCCCATCGCAATCGGCGCCGCGCGGATCCAGGCGCTTCGAAGGCAGCACGGCTGCACGATCGACGAGGTGGGCGGCCCGGACAGCGCGGAGGTCCATGCGCTCGGCGCCGGCCAGAGCCTGGTCCTGCTCGCCTGCGGCTCGGGCGCCTATAATGTCAGCCACGTCCCGTTCGTCGCGACCCGCCGCGGGCGGACCGTCGCCATCGCGCCCGCGCCGTTCGACGTGAAGCCCGACTGGTGGGACAATGGCCTGCCCGTCCTCGTCAACGCCGATTGGGATCCGGCCTCCGGACTGCTCGGAAGCTTTTCGAAGGGCCGCGGCCTCGGCGATTGCGGCACCTCCTCCTCCTACGCCTGGGACGGCAGCCGCTTCCGGCTGGTCGAGCAAGCGACCATGGGCGAGTGCCGCGGCTCGACCGACTACATCACAGTCTGGCGCGCGAAGCTGGTGCGTTAATAGAGGGACACTATACTTATATCGATATAAGTATAGTGTCCCCGCATTAGGGGGCGAACCTCGGGGCTTCGCTCTCGGCCAGGATCATCGCGAACCTTTCTTCCTCGTCGGTCCATTGCTCGACGATTCCCCAGCCGGCGGCGCGCAGCAGCAGGCGGGAATCGCGGAGGCCGTATTTGTGGCTGTTCTCGGTGTGGATCGTCTCGCCGGCCCTGAAGTCGAAGCGGGTGCCCGAGACGGTGAAGGAGACGTCGCGAACCGCCTCGAGGTGCATCTCGATCCGGCCTTTCTCGTCGTTCCAGATCGCCCGGTGGCGGAAATCATGGATCGGGATGTCGCCGCCAAGCTCGCGGTTGATCCGGTGGAGCAGGTTGAGGTTGAACTCGGCGGTCACTCCGGCCGCGTCGTTATAGGCTTCGAGAAGCACCGCCTCGTCCTTGATCCGGTCCATTCCGATGAGCAGCCAGGCGCCCGGACCCAAAGTGTCCTTCATCGCCCGGAGCAGATCGACTCCGGTCCGGGGCACGAGATTGCCGATGGTCGAGCCCGGGAAAAAGCCGAGCTTGGGCAGGCCCGCGACCGCGTCGGGAAGGTCGATGGCGCCGGTGAAATCCGCCTCGACCGGGTGGATCGGAAGCTCGGGGAACTCCTCGCTCAGGCTGTCGGCCGCCTCCCTCAGGAAATCGCCGCTGATGTCGATCGGCACATAGGCCGCTGGATCGATCGCCCGGAGCAGGATCCTCGTCTTGGTCGAGGCGCCCGATCCGAACTCGATCACCGCGGTGCCGCGGCCGGCGATCCGGGCGACGTCGGGGCTGTGCCGCTCGAGCAGGCCGGTCTCGGTCCGGGTCAGATAATATTCGGGAAGCCGGGTGATCGCCTCGAACAGCTCGGAACCGCGGCGGTCGTAGAACCAGCGTGCCGGGACGGCCGGGATCGGCGCCGCAAGGCCTGCGAGCACGTCGCTGCGGAAGGCCGGGTCCGCTTCGCCTGCTTCTCCAGGATCGCTCATGAATCGCGCGCCAGCCTCACGCCGGTGAACTGCCAGCGCTGGTGGGGGTAGAAGAAGTTGCGGTAGCTGGCCCGGACATGGCCGCGCGGGGTCGCGCAGCTTCCGCCGCGAAGAACGAACTGATTGCACATGAACTTGCCGTTATATTCGCCGACCGTCCCCTCCTCGGGCGTGAAGCCGGGATAGGGAAGGAAGGCGCTTCCGGTCCATTCCCAGACGTCGCCGTACATCTGGCGGAGGCCCGAAGCGGCCGAGGGCGGGCGCGGGCGCACCGGCCCGGCCTCGTCGAGCTGGTTCCCGGACGAGGGATCGAGCTGGCCCGCCGACGCCTCCCATTCCGCCTCGGTCGGGAGGCGGGCGCCGGCCCAGCGGGCGAAAGCGTCGGCCTCGTACCAGCTGACGTGACAGGCCGGCTCGGCCGGGTCGACCGGATGGAGGCCGTCCAGCCCGAAGCGCAGCCAGGCCTCGCCGTCGCGGCGCCAGTAGAGCGGCGCCTCGATCCGGTTCGACCGGACCCAGTCCCAGCCGTCCGACATCCACAGGCGCGGCTCCGCATAACCGCCCTCGGCCATGAAGCGCAGCCACTCGCCGTTGCTCACCGGCCGGTCGGAAAGCTCGTGGGGATGGATCAGCGCTCGGTGCCGCGGAGTCTCGCAGTCGAAGGCGAATCCGGACTCCCCGTCATGGCCGATCATCGCGATCCCGCCCGGCACTGGCTGGCTTCCGAGCGGCGGCGGCGCCGGGCCCGGCGCGGGCGGCTTCACCTCCCACGCCGCCGGCGCGAGCGGGTTCTCGGCGAGGGTGGCCAGCATGTCGGTCAGCATCAGCTCCTGATGCTGCTGCTCGTGGTTGAGGCCGAGCTCGACGAGCTTCAGGGCGGCCGGCGGAAGGCCGGACAGGGCGCCCTGGAGCGTTTCGTCGACACGGTCGCGCCAGGCCAGGATCTCGTCGAGCGAAGGCCGGCCGAGCATTCCGCGTCGCGCGCGCGGATGGCGGGGCCCCTCGCCCTCATAATAGGAGTTGAACAGATAGGCCCAGCTCTCGTCATAACCGGAATAGCCCGCGACATGATCGCGAAGGACGAAGGTCTCGAAGAACCAGGTCGTGTGGGCGAGATGCCATTTGGCCGGCGAGGCGTCGTCCATCGGCTGGAGGCTGGCCTCGGCGTCGGACAAAGGCGATGCGATCGCGCGGCTGAGCGCGCGCACCGCCTCGAAGCGGCCGGGCAGCAGTCCCCGGGAGACAGGCTTTGCCTGCGTCGCCATCAGCCCTCCTGACCTCTTCCCTACAACAAATGGACGCGCGGAGTCAGGCCGATCGCGTCGCGCCGGGTTGCCAGAGGATGTCGCCGCCCTCCGTCCGCGCGACCAGACGCGCGAGCACGAACAAATGATCCGAGAGCCGATTGAGATAGACGAGCGCAAGCGGATTGAGCGGCACCTCGCGCGCCGCGGCGACCGCCCTGCGCTCAGCCCGGCGGACGATCGCACGGGCGATGTGAATATGGGCGGCCCCGTCGCCGCCCCCCGGAAGGATGAAGCTTCGCAGCGGCTCGAGATTCTCGTTCATCCCGTCGATCTCGCGCTCGAGCCGGTCGATCTGCGGCTGGACGATCCGAAGCGCCGTCTCGGACGGGGCGTAATCCTCGCCGGGCGTTGCGAGATCGGCGCCGAGATCGAACAATTCGTTCTGGATCGCGACCAGCATCGAGCGGTGCGGAGCGTCGCGGACGTGGATCAGGGCGACCCCGATCGCGCTATTGGCTTCGTCGACGTCGCCGATCGCCTCGGCCCGGACATGGTCCTTGGGGATTCGCGATCCGTCGGCGAGCCCGGTATCGCCGGAATCGCCGGTGCGGGTGTAGATCCTGTTGAGCCGGACCAGGCTCAGTTCCTTCCGCTGGCGAAGAGGAGGAAGAGAAGGACCAGGACGATCGCGACGGCCTGGAAGAGCACCCGCTTGCGCATCAGCTCCTGCGAGCGGCGCCCGGTAATGTCCTTGCCCTGCGCCATCCCGATCACGCCCTTGGCGAGGATGAACAGGGTCGCTCCGGCGGCGGCGAAGATGAGGATGAGCAGGAAGACGTCCATCGGCGCCTATCTAGGCTTCTTCCGTCCGGAATCCAGCGGGCATTCTGCCGTCGCGAAGGCCCGCGACCAGGGCGGCGGGGTCCATGCCGCCGGCCCGCAGGTCGGCGATCGATGGCGCCCCGTGCCGTTTCGCGAGGCGGCGCCCCTCCGCGTCGAGCAACAGGGGATGGTGGTGGTAGCGCGGTGTAGGCAGGCCGAGCAGGGCCTGGAGCAGGCGGTGGACGTCGGTCGCCGCGAAGAGATCGCGGCCGCGCACCACGTCGGTGACGCCCTGCGCGGCGTCGTCGACGGTGACGGCGAGATGGTAGGAGGTCGGCGCATCCTTGCGGGCAAGGACGACGTCGCCATGGCGCTCCGGCTCGGCCTGCACCCCGGTGTCGCCGTCGCGCCAGTAAAGCGGGCCCGTCGCCTCCGCCGCCTTGGCCGAGTCCAGCCGCCAGGCGTGCGGCTCCGACTGCATTCGACGCTCGCGCTCGGCGTCCGACAGCGCGCGGCACGTGCCCGGATAGAGCGGGCCGCCTGCCCCGGACTGCGATCCGGAGTCCGGGCCGTGCGGCGCGGAAGCGCTGGCGGCGATCTCGGCGGCTATGGCGGTCCTGGTGCAGAAGCAGGGATAGACGAGGCCGCGGGCCCTCAGCCGGTCCAGCGCCTCGGCATAGAGCGGCAGCCGCTTCGACTGGAACGTCGCCTCGCCGTCCCAGTCGAGCCCGAGCCAGGCGAGGTCCTCCAATATGACCTCGACATGCTCCGCGCGCGCGCGTCCCGGGTCGATATCCTCGATGCGCAGGAGGAAGGCGCCGCCCCGCTCGCGGGCGAAATCATGGGCGAGCAGGGCCGACCAGGCATGGCCCAAATGGAGCCTGCCGGTCGGACTCGGAGCAAATCGGGACGTGATCATTTCGCCACTCATCGGGATTTCCTTTGCGCATCATCGTCCAAGACTCTTGACCGCGAGTCACGGGCCATGCTGTCATGACGGCGTCATCTCCAGCGGGCAGATGATGGAACAGGGGACAAATCCCTCGTTCTGGGTGCGACAGTCCGAGCCGATCTCTCCCCGGGAAGAGCGGAGGGCGGTCGTCGGTCCATGTATCATCCCGATCTCATTCGGCATCCGGACAGCTGCCCAGCGCTCGTTCTGAACGCGGATTACACGCCGCTTTCTTATTATCCGCTGAGCCTGTGGCCGTGGCAGACGGCGGTCAAGGCGGTGTTCCTCGAGCGCGTGGACATCGTCGCCCAATATGCGCGCGAGGTGCACAGCCCGACGCGCACGATGCAGATTCCGTCGGTGATCGCACTTCGCCAATATGTGCGTCCTTCCGAGCACCCGGCCTTCACCCGGTTCAACCTGTTCCTCCGCGACCGGTTCGAATGCCAATATTGCGGCGATCCGAGGGAGCTGACCTTCGACCATGTCGTTCCGCGCGCCCAGGGCGGACGGACGACATGGGAGAATGTCGCGACCGCCTGCGCGCCGTGCAATTTGAGGAAGGGCGGCCGAACCCCGCAGCAGGCGCGAATGGCGATCAACCGCCGCCCCTTCCGGCCGACCAGCTGGCAATTGCAGGAGCATGGCCGCCGATTCCCGCCAAACTATCTTCACGATAGCTGGCGCGACTATCTTTACTGGGACGTCGAGCTCGAAGCCTGATGGCGCGCGCCGCGAGGAAGCCGAGGCGGGCGGAGGAGCCGGCCCCGCCGCTCGGCCTTCACCGGCGGCTGCTGGCCGCCGCCGCGGCGATGGCGAGTCCTCGCCGCCGGCGCCTGTGGAAATGGCTTCTCGCCGAGCTCGCCATCGTTTTCCTTGGCGTGTCGCTCGCCTCCTATGCGGACGATTATCGCCAGCGCCGCTCGGACCAGGCGCTAAGCCGGCAGGTCGTGGCGGCGCTCGGCCGAAGCCTGGTCGATCTCGGCAAGCACGAGCAGGATGTCGGCTCCGGTCTCGACGCCAAGCTGGCGCGGTTCGATTCCGAGCGGAAGCGCGGGCTTCGGCCGGTGCCGCCCCTCTATCGCGAGGAAATGGCGGAGCGGCCGCCGACATTGGTGTGGGGTGCATTGATCGAATCCGGCGGCGCCCGGATGCTTCCGCCCGATCTGCTGTTCGATTTCGCCCGCTTCTTCAACCAGATGGACAGCTTCGGCGAGCGCTACATCCGCTACAACCAGTTCAGCGAGGAGCGTTTCCTCCCCGTCATCGAGCAGGGCGAGCCGGCATTCTACCGGCCGGACGGCAGCCTGAAGCCGGAATTTCGAGAGCATCTCGAACGGCTTCGCGAGCTTCGGGCGATGGAGAAGGCGTTGCTCGCCGAAGGCGCCCAGCTGCGCTCCGCATTGGCCGCGCTCGACTAGGACCTGGACTCATAGTCGGAGGTGGCCGTGGCGGCGGATCGGATCGACCCGCGCGGTTTCGCGGCCGCCGCTCTTCGGAACGACGTGGTGCCATTTCCACCCGTCTTCAGAGCGTACGGCCGCGGAGGAAGCAGAGCGGGGTCTCGTCCATTCGGCTTTCCTTGACGGACCGGAGCGGGTGCACGTAGCGCGCAGCGAGCCCTCATGCATCCGACCCATTCCTCTCCAGCCCGCGCCGGGCGCTACGCCTTCGCGGCGCTGATCGTCGCGAACCTGGTGCTCGCGCTCGGCCCATGGATGGTTCGGCTGACCGATGTCGGGCCGGTCGCCGCGGGCTTCTGGCGGATGGCCCTGGCGGTGCCCTTCCTGTTCCTGTTCGCGCGCATGGCACCGCGCGGGCCGATCTTCCCGGCCGCCGCTTTGCTTGGATTGCTGGTGCTCGGCGGACTCTTCTTCGCCGCCGATCTCGCCGCCTGGCATGTCGGAATCCGGCTGACCAAGCTCGCCAACGCCAGCCTGTTCGGAAACTCGTCCAGCTTCATCTTCACCATCTACGGATTCCTGGTGCTCCGCGCTTTGCCTCGAAAGCTGCAGCTCGCCGCGCTGGGCCTGGCGGCGGCGGGGACGGCCCTGCTGCTCGGGTCGAGCTTCGAAGTCTCGCCCCGGCATTTCACCGGCGATCTCTTCGCCTTGCTCGCCGGCCTCTTCTACACTTTCTATTTGATCGCCGTGGACAAGGCGCGAAGGACGATGGCGCCGATGCCGGTGCTCGCCATCGCCACCGCCGCCGGGGCATTGCCGCTTCTGCTCTTCGCGATGGCGCTCGGCGAGCAGGTAATGCCGGGCGACTGGACCCCGCTCATCCTGCTCTCATTCGGAAGCCAGGTCGTCGGCCAGGGGCTGCTCGTCTATGCGATGGGCCACCTGACGCCGGTCGTGGTCGGCGTGGGGCTGCTTACGCAGCCGGCGGCGAGCGCGATCATCGGCTGGCTCGCTTATGGCGAGACGCTCGGGCCCGCCGACGCCGCGGGCGCGCTCCTGATCTGCATCGCCCTGGTGCTGATCCGGCTTCCGGAACGCCGGGCGCCTGCATAAAGCCCCTCCCCTCGATGGGGAGGGGTTGGGGGTGGGGTGGCGTTCGAAAGGGACTTCGGCGCGTCTCGCAGGTCACCCCCACCCAACCCGCCCCCATCAAGGGGGAGGGCTCAGGCTTGCATCCTTCATCGCTCACGATCATTGGCACGTCATGACCGTCGCTCCGGCTGAAATGACCCTGGACGAGCTGAAGCTCGTTCTCGCACCGCTGATTCCCGCCAACGCGGTGTTCGACGGCTGGGGCGACAAGGCGCTGGCGATGGCCGCGGCCGAGCTTGGAGTTCCGGCCGGTCGCGCCAGGCTCTGCTTCCCGGGCGGAGCGCCGGAGAGGATCGACTCATGGTTCGACTGGATCGACCGGTCGATGGCCGAGGCCTTCCCGCTCGAGCGGATCGAGGCGATGAAGATAAGGGAGCGGATCCGCTCTCTCGTCATTTTCCGGCTCGAAGCCTGCGCTCCGAACCGGGAGGCGCTTCGCCGGGCCCTCGCCATTCTCGCCCAACCGCAGAATTTGCCGCTTGCGGCGCGGCTCGGCTGGCGCGCGGCGGACCGGATGTGGCGGATCGCCGGCGACCGCTCGACCGACTTCAACCATTACAGCAAGCGCGCGATCCTGATGGGCGTCTACGGCTCGACCAGCCTCGTCTTCCTCGACGACGCAAGCGAGGGCATGGCCGAGACTCGCGCCTTCCTCGAGCGGCGGATCGACGACGTGATGAAGTTCGAGAAGGTGAAGGCGCAATGGCGCGGAACCCACCTTCCATCGCTCAGCCGGTTCCTCGGCCGCCTCCGTTACCCGGCGGTCTGATGTCGGGCGGGCCGCGCGCGGTCGCCGAGATCGCCTCCTACCACGCCCATGTCTATTTCGATCCGGCCGGCCGGCGCGGCGATGCCGAGGCGATCCGCGCCGAGGTCGGCGACCGCTTCGAGGTGCGGCTCGGAAGCTGGCGCGACTCGCCGGTCGGCCCGCATAGCCAGGCCATGTACCAGATCGCCTTCGCGCCGGACCTGTTCGCGACCCTGGTGCCGTGGCTGATGCTCAACAATCGCGGCCTCTCGATCCTGATCCACCCCAACACGACCAATCAGAAGCGCGACCATCTGCTCGACGCCCTCTGGATCGGCCGCCCGCCGGCGCTCGATGGCGAAGTCCTGCCCGAGGAAGCCGAGGCCGAGCTTGCCGGCGAGCCCAACACGGCGCCGACGCTGGCGCCCTGATGGGCTGAGTCCGCAAGGTGAGCGATGCCTTCCTCAGCACCGGGCTCATGCTCCTCGCGCTCGGGCTGTTCGTCAGCGACCGGATTCGGCCGGACGCGGTCGCCATTCTCATCCTTCTCCTCGCCTGGACAACCGGGCTGGTTTCGATCGAGGAGGCGCTGGCCGGCTTCGGTTCCCCGGCCGTGCTGATCGTCGCGGCCGTCCTGGTCGTCGGGCGAGCGGTCGAGTTTACCGGCGCCGCCCAGGAGATGACGCGCTGGCTCGTGCCCCGAACGAGGTTCGCGACCGTTCGGATCGGTGGCGTGCTGCTGATGGGCACCCTGCTCTCGGCGTGGATGAACAATATCGCGGCTCTGGCGATCACCATGCCGGTCGCACTCACCGTCGCGCGGGAGCATAAATTGCCGCCCGGCGCAGTCCTGATGCCCCTCTCCTTCGCCACCATTCTCGGCGGAATGACGACATTGATCGGGACGCCGGCGAACCTGATCGTCGCGTCGGTGCGCGAGGACCGGGTGGGAGCGCCGTTCGGCATGTTCGACATGACGGCCGTGGGCGGAGCGGTCGCTGCGGCGGGGCTCCTCTATCTCATGGTGATCGGCTGGAGGCTGGCGCCCCATCGCAGACCGGGCGAGGAGGAGGGGAGCGGGAAAAGCCTGCTGGTCTTCCAGCTTTCGGTTCCGATGGCCGCGTCGCAGGGACGGGTTCGACTGGACGGGCTCCGCAAGTCGCTCCGTGAGGCGGGCGCGGTGCTTCTGGCGGTGCTCCGCAATGGAGACTCGGCCCGGCTCGAGGCCGACGGGCGGATCCACCACGACGACTGCCTGCTCGTGATGAGCCGGGACAAGCCCTGGGAAGTGGCGCAGCGGGCGAAGCTGTTCGCCGAGAGCCCTGCCGATCCGCCGGGATCGGTCACGGCGCATGTCTCGGTGGTCCACGGATCGTCTCTGATCGGGCAGGATTATGGAGCGATCGCTTCGCGGACCGAGGGGGCGGTGGAGTTCATCGCCGCCGGACCGCGCGCAGCGCGGCTGCGCCGCCCTCTCGGGACAAATGCGATCGAGGCCGGGGACCAGCTTTATCTGCGCGGCACGCCCGAGGCCCTGGCGCGGCTGATCCGTCATGCGCGGCTGCTCGAGGTCGGCCGGCAGCAGGCACCGGTCCGAGCCGGGCGGGCGGCCGCTTTGGTGGTCGGAATCTACGCGCTGGCGGTGCTTCTGGCCGCCTTGTTCGGAATCTCGACGACGGCCGTTTTCATCGCTGCCGCGCTCGCCATCTGCCTGCTTCGGCTGATTCCGGCCGAGGAAGCCTATCGCGCCATCGATCTGCCGGTCATCGTTCTCATTGCCGGCATGATCCCGGTCGGCCGTGCCTTCGACGATGCCGGGGGAAGCGACGCCGTCGCCGCCGGCCTGAGCTTCATGATCTCGGGATCGCCCTTGTTCGTCATGCTCGCGGTGCTCTGCGGCGCGACCATGCTGCTGTCGATCTTCCTCAACAATGTGGCCACCGCTCTGATCATGGCGCAGGTCGGGATCGAGACAGCGGCGTCGCTCGGGATCGATCCGGACGCGGCCCTGCTCGCGGTCCTGATCGGATCGTCTTGCGATTTCCTCACTCCGATCGGACACCAGAACAATATGCTGGTCATGCGGCCCGGCAATTACCGGTTCCGCGACTATCCCAAGGTCGGCGCGCCGCTTTCCCTGATCGCCGTCCTGCTCACCGCCTGGGTGCTGAGCCGCGCCTACGGCTGAGGCGCGGGCTTCTTTCCGTCCATCTGCTCGATGGTCGCGATCATCGGCGGCTGGTTCTTCATCGATGCCGACACCCGCTCGACCTGCTCCATGACCCGGAGCACATTCCCGCCGACCAGCTTGGCGATGTCGGCGTCGGACCAGCCGCGCCGCATCAGCTCACGCAGGAGCACCGGATAGGACTGGACCCCGGGCATCCCCTCCGGGAAGGTGCCGCTGATCCCGTCATAATCGCTGCCGATGCCGACATGGTCGATCCCGGCCACCTTGCGGATATGCTCGATATGGTCGGCGACCTGGCCGGGCGTGGCCTGTGGGAAGGGGTGGGCGGCATCCCATGCGTCCAGCGCCGCTTTCCTTGCGTCGGGCTGGCCCTTGTAGAGCGCGGCGAGTCGCGCGGTCTCGGCATCGCGTTCGGCGCCCCACCGTCCGCGCTCCTCGGAGACGAAGCCCGGGTAGAAGACCGCCATCACCACGCCGCCGTTTGCGGGCAGGAGCCGAAGGACATCGTCGGGCACGTTGCGCGGATGGTTCATCACCGCCCTGGCGCCGCTGTGCGAGAAGATGACCGGCGCCTTGGTCTCCGCGATCGCCATCTTCATCGTGTCGGCCGAGACGTGGCTGAGATCGAGCATCATGCCGATCCGGTTCATCTCGCGGACGATCGCCCTGCCGAAAGGCGAGAGGCCGTTCAGCACCGGATCGGCGGTGGCGGAATCCGCCCAGTCGTTGTGGATCGAATGGGTGAGGGTCATGTAGCGCGCGCCGAGCGCGTAGAATTCGCGCAGGGCGGCGGGCGAGTTGCCGATCTGGTGGCCGCCCTCGATCCCGATCAGCGAGGCGATCTTTCCGGACTTGTGGATCCGCCTGATGTCCGCCGCGGTCGAGGCCATCTCGAAATCGCGTGGATAACGGGCCGCGATGCGGTGGACGATGTCGATCTCCTCGATCGTCGTCCTGATCGCCTCGTCGCCCTTCAGCGCGCCGGGAATCCAGACCGACCAGAATTGCGCTCCGACGCCGCCGCGGCGCATTCGGGGAATGTCGGTCTGGAGCGGATCGGGAAGAGCGGAGGTATCGGCCGAAAGATCGAGCGGCTTGCGCCAGAGATCGTATTTCTCCCGTATCTCCCAGGGCAGATCGTTATGGCCGTCGACGAGCGGAGTCTCCTTCAGGATCTTCTGGATCCGGCGGTCATACTGATCCGGCGCCTGGCTCGTTGCGGCCGTGGCCGAGGCGAGCGCCAGCAATGCGATGCAGACGGGTGCGAGCTTCATTGTCATCCCCTTCGCGCCAAACTAGCCTACGCGGCCAGACTAGGGTCCGGACCCTAAAGCCCGGGCTCCCGCTGCCAAGTCCTTTCGGCGGCGTGCGCCCTTTCCTTTGCTTCTCGTTATTGATAATCAATTGCAACAGGCGCGCTCCCGGTCGCCGCTCCACAGGGTCTCCGATGTCGCTTCGCCGCCTCCTGCCGCTTCTCGCGCTCCTGATTTCGGCCCTCGCCCTCCCGCAGGCCGCGTTCGCGCAGGCGAACGAGGTCCAGACCACCTGGCGGCTGCTCGATTATATCGCGGTCGATTATGCCGGCGCGGTCGCCGGCGGGAAGGTGATCAGCGACGGCGAATATAAGGAGATGCTCGAGTTCGGATCGTCCGTCTCGCAGAGGCTTGCCGCCTTGCCGGCCGGAGCGGAGCGGGACCGGCTGGTAGCCGGAGCAAAGACGCTCAACGCGTCGATCGCGGCGAAGGCCGATCCGACAGAGGTTGACCGTCAGGCGCGCGCCCTCGCCGATGCGCTCCTCCGGGCCTTTCCGGTGCCGCTCGCTCCGCCCTCGGTTCCCGATCCGGCGCGAGGTGCCGCCCTCTATGCCGACAATTGCGCGGCCTGCCACGGCGCCAGGGGCGACGCCCGGGCGCCGCTCGCCGCCGGGATGGACCCGCCGCCCATCGCATTCACCGACCGCGCGCGCGCCAACGAGCGGAGCATCTTCGCCCTTTACCAGGTGATCGATCAGGGGCTCGAGGACACGGCCATGGCGAGCTTCCGCCACCTGCCCGCCGAGGACCGCTGGGCGCTCGCTCTCCATGCCGGCCGCTTCGCCTTTCCAGCGGCGCTCGAGGCCGAGGGCAAGAGAATCTGGGAAAGCGATTCCGCGCTTCGGGGCCGGATCCCCGATCTCGCCGCGCTCACGGCGCTGACCCCCGCCGCGCTCGGCCGCGACATCGGTCCGGAGAAGGCGGCCGCGGTGACCGCCTTTCTGCGCGCCAATCCGGGCGCGGTGGCCGCCAAGGGCCCCGGCTCGCTCGATCTCGCCCGCGAGCGCCTGCGTCAGAGCCTCGAGGCCTATGAGGCGGGACAGCGCAAGCAGGCCGAGGAGCTTGCCTTGTCGGCCTATCTCGACGGCTTCGAGCCGGTCGAGGCGGTTCTCGCATCGCGCGACGGCGGGCTGATGCGGAGGATCGAGGCCGCAATGGCCGAAGTCCGCGCGGCGATCGGCCGCGGCGAGCCGGTCCCGGTCGTACGCGAGCGGATCGAGGCCCTGGACGGCCTGTTCGCCGAAGCCGAGACCGCGCTCGATCCGTCCGCCGCGAGCGGCACCTCGGCCTTTCTCGGCGCCTTCACCATCCTCCTGCGCGAGGGGCTCGAGGCGCTTCTGATCGTCGTCGCGATGCTCGCCTTCCTTCGCAAGGCCGAGCGGCCGGCGATGGTTCGAAACGTCCATTACGGCTGGATCGCGGCGCTCGGCGCGGGCGTCGCGACCTGGTGGGCGGCGACCAATTTGATCGGGATCAGCGGGGCGAGCCGCGAGCTGACCGAAGGGTTCGGGTCGCTGCTCGCCGCAATCGTCCTCCTGTTCGTCGGAATCTGGATGCACGGCAAGGCGCAGGCCGACGAATGGCAGCGCTACATCAGGGCCAAGGTCGACCAGGCCCTTGGCCGCGGCTCGGCCTGGTTCCTGTTCCTGCTCGCCTTCGTCGCCGTCTATCGCGAGGTGTTCGAGACGATCCTCTTCTTCGCGGCCCTCTCGGCGCAGGGGAACGGCCCCGCCTTGCTCGCGGGCGGAGCGGCCGCTCTCGCCCTGCTGGCCGTCATCGCCGTCGCGATGCTTCGCTTCAGCCGAAAGCTGCCGATCGCGAAATTCTTCTCCTACAGCGCGATCCTGATGGCGATCCTGACCGTGGTCCTGGCCGGCAAGGGAGTCGCCGCCCTGCAGGAGGCCGGCCTGTTCGGCGTCACTCCGGTTCCGGGAGTCCCGACCATATCGATCCTCGGCCTTTTCCCGACGGCGGAGGCGCTGATCGCGCAGGCCGTGTCGATCGCCGCTCTGCTGCTCGGATTCCGCTGGAATCGGCGCGAAAGACCGCGCGAGGCGGTGGCATGAGGCTGCTCCAGCCGCTAGTGTGATCGCTCAAGCGATTCAGGGAGAGACGGACGATGGCGGGCGTGAACAAGGTGATCCTGGTAGGCAATCTCGGCGACGATCCCGAGGCGCGCTCGCTCAACAATGGCGGCGAGGTGGTCAATCTGCGGGTCGCGACGTCCGAGAACTGGAAGGACCGCGACGGCAACCGCCAGGAGCGGACCGAATGGCACCGGGTGGTGATCTTCAACGAGAATCTCGGGAAGGTGGCCAAATCCTATCTTCGCAAGGGATCGAAGGTCTATCTCGAAGGCCAGCTTCAGACCCGCAAATGGCAGGACCAGTCGGGCGCCGACAAATATTCGACCGAGGTGGTTCTCCAGCGCTTCCGCGGCGAGCTCGTATTGCTCGACAAGCGCGAGGGCGGCGGAGGCTATGACGACGGCGGCGACAGCAGCGGCGGCTTCGGCGGAAGCGGCTCGAGCCGTCCCCAGTCGCGCCCCGCGCCGGCCTTCGACAGCGACCTGGACGACGACGTTCCGTTCTGAGCCAAGCGCCCGAGCGCAGCGAGAGGATCGCCACGCGATCGTCGAGCAGCGCGTAGAGAGCGCGCTGGCCGGCCAGCGGCTCGCAGAGCCGACTGACGTCACGCGATTCACTCGCGTGACGGCCACCGACGTTCTCGTCACCCCGGCGGAGGCCGGGGTCTGGTGTCGCCTGCCGTGAGCTATCCTCGCTGACATCCCGGCCGCAGTTTATCCTGAGCGACGCCGCAGGCGGCGTCGAAGGGCCGGGATGACGAAGACGCGAGTTACTTCCCCAATTTATCCTTCAGCGCCGCAAGCGCCGCGAACGGACCCGCTTCCTCCTCGCCCTTCACTCCGGCCGCCTTGAGAATTTCTTCCGCGCCGGGGGCCCGGGGATAGGGATCGAGGCTGAGCGACAGGGTCTCCGCCACCGCTTCGCCCAGATCGATCGAGGCGGAATCGTAGAAGACCACGTCCATCTCGCTCTCGCTGAGCTCGATCTCCTCGTCGGCGGCGGCGGGGTCCGGCTGAGGGCGGAACTCGATCCGGAACGGCTCGTCGAGCTTCGCCTCCAGCGGCGCGGCGGTGGCGACGCAGCTCTGGGTCACCTCGGCCTTCATCCGGCCCTCGGCGACAATGGTCTGGCCGTTGCGGCTGAGCGCCGCGCCGGCCGAAAGCCTATCCACGGCGACCAGTCCGAATCGCCTCGCGAGCGCCTCGCGCTCCTCCGGCTCGGCGGCGATCTCGATTGCGCGCGGTTCCGCGCCGATCGTGTCGACTCGTACCGCGCGGCTGAATTCGGGCTTCGGGATCATATGGCGGGAAGCGCCCCGCCGAGCATTTGTTCCAGCGACAGGGCATCGAGACCCTGATGGAATCGACCCAGCCCGGCCGCCACGAAATGCACCGCCTCCGGCGAAGGCGGCGAGTCGCGGAAGACGTTGCGCCGGACCGGCTCCGTCAGGTCCCCGTCCCCGGCCAATGCGGTCCGGAAGGCGTCGAGCCGTCCGCCGAGCGCGCCCATCAGGCGCCCGACATGCTTGCCGACGACGAAGTCGCCGATCCCGATCTGGCGAAGGCTCGAATCCATGTCGTCGATGAAGCTCTCGGTGAGAAGCACCGACTCCGTCCGCGCGGAGTCGCCCTCCCGCTCGAGCCGGATCAGAAGCAAAGCGAGGATCGAGGCGATCATGTCGAAGCGGCCGTCGACACTGTCGGGCACCCCGCCTTCCCGATACCAGATCGGGTCGCGGCCGGCGGCGACGACCGCGCGGTAGAGCGGGTCGAGCCGGGCGCGTTCCTTTCTTTCTCCGAACAGGCGTGACAGCAAGGCGGCGTTTCCGGGTGCGTGGGGAAGGCGCGTACTTGCGCCGTTCAGCTTTTGTCGGATATTGCACCGGGGAAGCGGCCGCAAGGCGCAGCCGGCACACGGCGATTTTCCAGGAGTTTTTCCAATATGATCCTTCGCCACGCACGAAGCTATGCCATGGCCGCCGCGGCCGCCGGGCTTCTGCTCGCGGGCTGCTCCAAGATCGAGGACCGGACCGGCTATGTCGTCGACGAGGCCCTGGTCACCGCGATCCAGCCCGGTGTCGACAACAAGGAATCGGTGATGAACACGCTCGGCCGCCCGAGCTTCACCGGCCAGTTCAACGACAATGACTGGTTCTACGTGTCGCGAAGCACAAAGAATCTCGCCTTCAACATGCCGCGCCCCAACGATCAGACCATCCTTCGCGTGCGCTTCGACCAGGCCGGCAACGTCACCGCCGTCGACCGCCGCGGAATGGAGCAGGTGGCCTCGATCGATCCGAGCGGCGACAAGACCCCGACCCTCGGCCAGGACCGGAGCCTGCTCGAAGAGCTGTTCGGCAATATCGGGACCGTCGGCCAGAGCGGCCAGCAGGGCGAATCGCGGGACAATCCCCGCTGACGTCATCCCGGCGAAGGCCGGGATCTCGGCTCACCCGCCGTGCCCTAACGACCTGAGATCCCGGCCGCAGTTTATCCTGAGCGACGCCGCAGGCGGCGTCGAAGGGCCGGGATGACGATCTATCTTACGATCCCTCCGGCGGCCAGAACCGCCAGGGTCACCAGGTCCGAGGCCGTCGCGGTCATCGCGGCGACCTGGACGGGTCTCTCCATTCCCACCAGCATCGGGCCGATCACCGCGTCGCCGCCGAGCTCGCGGAGCAGCTTGGCCGAGATGTTGGCGGTCTGGAGGCCCGGCATGACCAGAACGTTGGCCGGGCCGGTGAGCCGGCTGAACGGGTAGATTTTCTGCATCACCGGATTGAGCGCGACGTCCGGCGGCATCTCGCCTTCATATTCGAAATCGACGTCCTCGCGCGTGTCGAGGATCCGGACCGCGTCGCGGACCCGCTCGAGGAACGTGCCCTCGGGATTGCCGAAGGTCGAATAGGACAGGAAGGCGACCCGCGGCTCGTGTCCCATCCGGCGCGCGACCTGGGCGGTCTGGATGGCGATCTCGGCGAGCTGCTCGCCCGAGGGCCGCTCGGTGACCGTCGTGTCGGAGATGAAGACGGTGTGGCTCTGGCCGACCAGCACGTGGATCCCGAACGGCGTGCAGCCCTCCTTGGGATCGAGCACGCGACGCACCTGGCGGATGCTCTGGGCGTAGGGGCGGGTGACTCCGGTGATCATCACGTCGGCCTCGCCAAGCGCGAGCATCAGCGCCGCGAAGGTGTTGCGGTCCTGGTTGACCATCCGCTCCATCTCGCGGTGGAGATAGCCGCGCCTCTGGAGCCGGGCGTAGAGATATTCGACCATCTCCGGCACCCGCCCGTAATTGCGGCTGTTGATCAGCTCGAAGCCCGACGGATCGTCGACCCCGAGCGCCCGAAGCCGCTCATGAACGTCGTCGCGGCCGACCAGCATCGGGATTCCGTAGCCGCCCTCCCGGAACGCGATCGCGGCCCGGAGCACCACTTCCTCCTCGCCCTCGGCGAACAGGACCCGCTTCGGGTTGGCGCGCGCCGCCTCGTAGGCGAGCGAGAGGACCGCCGTGGTCGGGTTGAGCCGGGACTTGAGCGCCGTCCGGTAAGCGGCGAGATCCTTGATCGGGAAGCGCGCGACTCCGCTGTCCATCGCCGCCTTGGCGACGGCGGCGGGGACGACCTCCATCAGCCTCGGATCGAAGGGGGCCGGAATGATGTAATCGGCGCCGAAGCTGTGCGCGGTGCCGCCATAGGCCGCCGCCACTTCCTCGGGGACCCGCTGACGGGCGAGGTCGGCGAGCGCCTCCGCGGCGGCGATCTTCATCGCGTCGTTGATCGTCGTCGCCCGGACGTCGAGGGCGCCTCTGAAGATGAAGGGGAATCCGAGCACGTTGTTCACCTGGTTCGGATAGTCCGAGCGGCCGGTGGCGACGATCGCGTCGGGCCTGGCCGCCTTGGCCTCGGGCGGCGTAATCTCCGGGTCGGGATTGGCCATCGCGAAGATGATCGGCCTGTCCGCCATCTTCATCACCATCTCGGGCTTGACCGCGCCCGCCGCCGACAGGCCGAGGAAGATGTCGGCGCCCTCCAGCGCTTCCTCGAGGGTGCGCCGGTCGGTCACCGCGGCATGGGCCGACTTCCACTGGTCGAGCCCTTCGCGGCCCTGATAGATCACGCCCTTGCGGTCGAGCATCAGCACATGGTCGTGGCGCACGCCCATCGCCTTGATCAGCTCGGTGCAGGCGATCGCCGCGGCCCCGGCGCCGTTCACCACCACACGCACGTCCTTGAAGTCGCGCCCGGTCAGATAGCAGGCGTTGATCAGCCCGGCCGCGGTGATGATCGCGGTGCCGTGCTGGTCGTCGTGCATGATCGGGATGTTCATACGCTCGCGCAGCGTCTGCTCGATGATGAAGCATTCCGGGGCCTTGATGTCCTCGAGATTGATTCCCCCGAAGCTCGGCTCCATCAGCGCCACCGCCTCGATGAAGGCGTCGGGATCCTCGGTGGCGAGCTCGATGTCGATCGAATCGACGTCGGCGAAGCGCTTGAACAGCACCGCCTTGCCTTCCATCACCGGCTTGGACGCGAGGGCACCGAGATTGCCGAGGCCGAGGATCGCGGTGCCGTTGGAGATGACCGCGACGAGATTGCCCTTGGCGGTATAATCATAGGCCGCGGCGGGATCTTCGGCGATGGCGCGGACCGGGACCGCGACTCCGGGCGAATAAGCGAGGCTGAGGTCGCGCTGCGTCGCCATCGGCTTGGAGGCGATGATCTCGATCTTTCCGGGCCGCCCGAGCCGGTGGAAGTCGAGCGCTTCCTGTTCCGAGAATTTGACGTTGCTGCCTTCGCTCATCGCGCTCTCCCGGGCTTTTGGCGCTGCTCTAAAGGCGTAACGACGACCGGGGCAAGCCTTAGGCTTCCGCCCTCGCGCATCGAATCCGCATATCGGCGCCATTCCAATCGCATGCGCGGCGGACCGCTGCGCCATCGCCGCTCGTCACAAGAGAGCCGGACAAGCGACAGGAGCGGAACATGATATGCGGCGCAGAGCGGGCGATTGACCTCGGGGCGCCCGAGGTGACACTCAGTAAGGCGATGGCCCACCGCATCCTCGTCGTCGACGACGATCCCCATATCCGGGATCTGCTCAGCTTCGCTCTCGCCAAATCGGGCATGGAGGTCGACCAGGCCGCCGACGGCGAGGAGGCGCTCGCCGCGGTCGAGGCCCGGCCGCCGGACCTGATGGTCCTCGACATCAACCTTCCGCGCCTCAACGGGCTCGACGTCTGCCGAAGGCTCCGCGCCTCGGGCGGAGCCCAGTCGGGCCTTCCGATCCTCTTCCTCTCCTCGCGCGACGATGACATCGACCGGATCGTCGGGATCGAGATCGGCGGCGACGATTATGTCGTCAAGCCGTTCAGCCCACGCGAGGTCGTCGCCCGGGTCGGAGCGATATTGAAGCGGAGCGGCGGCAAGTCGGCGGCGGAAAGCGAGGGTGCGCCCCCGATGGTCGTGCGCGGGCGCCTGTCGCTCGATCCCGAGGGCTGGGAGGCGCGTCTCGACGGCGCCAGGGTGCCGACCACCGCGACCGAGTTCCAGCTCCTCCTCCTTCTCGCGTCGGCGCCGTCGCGGGTCTTCTCGCGCGACACGATCATAGACCGGCTTCACGGACCGGGCTTCGCGATCACCGACCGCACCGTCGACGGCCATGTCCGCAACCTTCGCGCCAAGTTCGCGGCGGCCGGCTGCTCGGACCTGATCGAGACCCGCGCCGGGATCGGCTACCGGATCGGCGCCTGCCTTTGATCAGGCCTGCCAAGGAGCTTCTGAAGCGCCATTGGCCGGTCCTCAGCCTGAGGACGATCCTGTTCGGGACACTGCTGTTCGTCGCCGCCCTTCCCGGGATCGCGGCCATGTTCCTTCGGGTCTACGAGAATACCCTCGTCCAGCAGACCGAGGCCGAGCTGATCGCCCAGAGCGCGGTGATCGGCTCGGCCTATCGCGCCTTGTGGCGGGATGGGGCGGAGGACAAGGCGCCGCGCAGGCTCTCGCCCGAGCCTCCCCGGATCGATCTGCGAACCAATCCGATCCTTCCGCCGCAGCCCGACGCCGCGCCGGCCGGCCCGGCGGACCCCCATTCGGTCGAGGTCGCGCGAATCCTCGCGCCCGTCGTCGCCGATTCGCACCAGGTCACCCTGGCGGCGACCCGGCTTCTCGACCGGCGGGGTGTGGTCGTGCTCGGAACCGGCGATGTCGGCCGATCCTATGCGGGGCTTCCCGAGGTTCGGACGGCGCTCGAGGGGCGCACCTCGACGCTGCTCAGGACTCGCGGCGAATATGCGCCGCGCTACTTCCTCGAGACGCTGAGCCGGGCGGCGTCGATCCGGGTCCACCACGTCCGGCCGGTGATGAACGACGGGCAGCTGATCGGAATGGTGATGCTGTCGCGAAGCCCGCGCGGGCTGTTCGTCGGAATCTACCAGGACCGGGGCAAGATCGCCCTCGGAATCGGATTGATCTTCCTGACCCTGGTCGTTCTCGCCGGCCTGTTGTCGCGCGGGATCGCGCGGCCGATCGACGCTCTCACCAGGGCGACCCAGGACGTCGCCCGCGGGATCGTCCACGTCCCCGAGCCGCCGGCCACCGCGGCGCTCGAGATCCGCGCCCTCTACGAGAATTTCGCGCTGATGGCCGAGCGGATCGCCCAGCGCTCGCGCTACCTTCGCGACTTCGCCGCGGCGGTCAGCCACGAGTTCAAGACTCCGATCGCCGGAATGCGCGGCGCGCTCGAGCTTCTCGACGAGCATGGCGAGGGGATGAGCAAGGCGGAGCGGAGGAAGTTCATCGCCAACGCCTCCGCCGACGCCGACCGGCTGTCGCGGCTGGTCCAGCGCCTCCTCGATCTCGCCCGCGCCGACATGGCCATGTTCGATGCCGCCAGCCGGGCCGATGTCGGCGACCGGCTTCGCGCTCTGGCCGACGCCTTCCGCACGCCCGAATTCGCCGTCGAGCTCGACATCGAGGAAGAGCTTCCGCCGGCGCGGATCCCGCCGGAGGTCCTCGAAACCGTCGTCGAGACATTGCTCGACAATAGCCGCCATGCCGGCGCCGGCCGTGTCCTGGTTTCGGCCCGGAAGCAGGGCGAAGGAATCCTTCTCAGGATCGCCGACGACGGAAGCGGGATCGTCGAGGCCGACCGCGAGCGAATCTTCGAGCCCTTCTTCACCGGGCGCCGCGCCTCGGGCGGCACCGGCCTCGGCCTCTCCATCGCCCGCTCGCTCCTCAACGCGACCGGCGGGAGCATCGAGTCCGAGCCCGCGGACAAAGGCGCGGTCTTCACGATCCGCCTTGCCGCCTCCGAGGGCTGAGGACCAGATTCGGCGTTCCATGCCGGGCGCCAAGCCTTTACGCTTCGGCCATGGCAGCAAGGGTTCAGAGCGAGAGCGGAGCGACGCCGATGATGGCGCAATATCTCGCGCTCAAGGCCGAGGCGCCCGATTGCCTGCTCTTCTACCGGATGGGCGACTTCTTCGAATTGTTCTTCGACGACGCCAAGTCCGCGGCGGCCTGCCTCGACATCGCCCTCACCGCGCGCGGCGAGCATGAGGGCGAGAAGATCCCGATGTGCGGAGTGCCGATCCACGCCGCCGAATCCTATCTTGCCAGGCTGATCCGCGGCGGATTCCGGGTCGCGATCGCCGAGCAGATCGAAAGCCCCGCCGAGGCGCGCAAGCGGGGCTCCAAGTCCGTGGTCAATCGGGCGATCGTCCGGGTCGTCACCGCCGGGACCCTGACCGAGGAGGCATTGCTCGATTCGCGCGCGGCCAACTGGCTGGTCGCGGTCGCCAGGGTCGGCGAGAGATTCGGCCTCGCCGCCGCCGACGTCTCGACCGGGCGGTTCGAGCTCGGATCGGTGCCCGCCCTCTCCCTCGACGCCGAGCTCGCGCGGCTTGCCCCCGCCGAGATCGTCGCGCCCGAGCCTTTGCCCGGGCTCGAGGTTCGCGAGCGCAAGGCCGGGTTCGACAGCGTCGCCGCCGAGCGGCGGCTGAAGGAGAGGTTCGAGGTCGCCACCCTCGACGGCTTCGGCGCCTTCGATCGCGCCGCGCTCTCGGCGGCCGGCGGGCTTCTCTCCTATCTCGACGAGGTTGCGAAGGACTCGCTCCCCTTCCTTCGCCCGCCCGTGCCGCGCGCGTCGGGCGACCATATGATGATCGATTCGGCGACCCGCGAGAGCCTCGAGCTCACCGCCTCGGCCGGCGGAGCGCGCGCTGGAAGCCTTCTCGCCTCGGTCGACCGGACCGTGACCGGCGCCGGCGCGCGCCTCCTCGCCGCCGACATCGGAGCGCCTTTGCTCGACCGGGCCGCGATCGAGGCGAGGCTCGATCTCGTCGCTTTGTTCGAGGGCGATTCGGGCGCGCGCGACATGCTTCGCCGCCAATTGAAGGCGCTTCCCGACATAGGCCGGGCACTCGGGCGCCTCGTCGCCGGGCGCTTCGGGCCGCGCGATCTCGGCCAGCTTCGCGACGGCCTCGACGAGGCGCGCCGCCTCCACGGCCGGCTCGCCGCTCTCCCCGATCCGCCCGCCTTGCTCGAAAGCCTCCTGCCCGCGCTCACCGGCCACGGCGCCTTGGTCGACCTTCTGTCGCGGGCCCTCGTCCCCTCGCCGCCGATCGATTCGAGCCAGGGCGGCTATATCGCCGAAGGCTATGACGCAGCGCTCGACGATCTTCGCGCCACCGGCGGCGAGGGCCGGCGCGCCATCGCCGCGCTCGAGGCGCGCTACCGCGCCTCGACCGGGATCGCGGTGCTCAAGATCCGGCACAATGCGGTCCTCGGCTATCATGTCGAGGTTCCGGTCAAGCATGGCGACCGGCTGATGGCGGCGGATTCGGGCTTCACCCACCGCCAGACCCTGGCCGGAGTCGTGCGGTTCAACGCGCCCGATCTTCACGAGCAGGCCGTCCGGGTCACCCAGGCCGGCAATCACGCGCTCGCGGCCGAGGCCGCCCATCTCGAGGAATTGAAGCAGGCCGCGCTCGACCGCGCCGAGCCGATCGCCGCCGCCGCCGACGCTCTCGCCCGGCTCGACGTCGCCGCGGGCCTCGCCGAGCGCGCCGCCGAGGGCGGCTGGTGCCGGCCGCGATTCGCCGGACATGCCTGCTTCGAGGTGGTCGGCGGCCGCCATCCGGTCGTCGAGGAGGCGCTGAAGGCGAGCGGCGCGCGCTTCGTGGCCAACGACTGCAAGTTGAACGAGCAGGAGCGCGTCTGGCTCGTCACCGGCCCGAACATGGGCGGCAAGTCGACCTTCCTCCGCCAGAACGCCTTGATCGCTTTGCTCGCCCAGGCCGGCTCTTACGCGCCCGCAGCCGAGGCGAAGCTCGGCCTGGTCGACCGGCTGTTCAGCCGCGTCGGCGCCTCCGACAATCTCGCCCGCGGCCGCTCGACCTTCATGGTCGAGATGGTCGAGACCGCGGCGATCCTGTCGCAGGCCACACCGTCGAGCTTCGTCATCCTCGACGAGGTCGGGCGCGGCACCTCGACCTATGACGGCCTCGCCATCGCCTGGGCGGTCACCGAGGCGGTCCACGACCGCAACAAGTGCCGCTGCCTGTTCGCCACCCATTATCACGAGCTGACCCGGCTCGCCGAAAGGCTCGACGCTCTGTCGCTCCGCCACGTCCGCGCGCGGGAATGGAAGGGCGAGCTCGTCTTCCTCCACGAGGTCGCCAGCGGCCCCGCCGACCGAAGCTACGGGATCGCCGTCGCCAAGCTCGCCGGCCTTCCCGCGCCGGTGCTCGCCCGGGCACGCTCGGTGCTCGCCAAGCTCGAGGTCGGACGCGCCGCCACCGGCGGGATAGCCGCGGGCCTCGACGACCTCCCCCTCTTCGCCGCCGCGCCCCAGGAGGAGGCGGCGCCCGATCCGCTCCACGAGGCGCTGGCCGGGGTGAATGCCGATGCGCTCAGCCCGCGCGAGGCACTCGACCTGGTGTACAAGCTCAAGGCGCTGGCGGCGGAACGGCCGGAATAGCCGGTCCCGCCCCCCCTTCCGTTCGAGCTGAGCTTGTCGAAGCCCTTTCCTTCTTTTCCGCACTAGCAAGAAAGGAAAGCCCTTCGACAGGCTCAGGGCGAACGGTAGTGGAATGAACCCTCAGCAGCGCCCAAAGGTGACGAACTCCCGCCCGCGCCTTATCTGTCTCGCATGGCCGCCCTCTATTCCGACGTCCCGAAGCGCCGAGCGATCGTCGACCGCCGCTCGCTGGCGGACTCGCTCTCGGCGCTGACCGGCGAGGAAAAGGCGCGGAAGCGCGAGGCCACCGCACTGCTCAAGACCGCCCTTGCCCGGGGCCGCGCCGAGATCGCCCGCCGCCTGGAGGAGAAGCCCTGGCAGGGCAGCGAGGCGGCCTCGGCCTACGCTTACCTCACCGACCAGATCCTCCGCCTTGTCCACGATTTCACGCTCGCCGCCTTCCCGCTCGGCAATCCGACCGCGTCGGAGCGGCTGCTGCTGATCGCGGTCGGCGGCTACGGGCGCGGCGAGATGGCGCTCCATTCGGACGTCGACATCGTCTTCGTCACGCCCTGGAAGCCGACCGGCTGGACAGAGCAGGTGATCGAATCGATGCTCTATCTGCTCTGGGACCTCGGGCTGAAGATCGGCCATGCCAGCCGCTCGGTCGACGAGATGATCGGGCTCGCCCAGGGCGACCATACGATCCGCACGGCCCTGCTCGAATCCCGCTATCTGTGGGGCGACGAGGCCTTGTTCGACGAGGTCCAGGCGCGTTTCCGCAAGCAGGTGGTCGCCGGCCGGGCGAGCGAGTTCGTCGGCGAGAAATTGAAGGAGCGCGACGCCCGCCACAAGCGGATGGGCGACAGCCGCTACGTGGTCGAGCCCAACGTCAAGGAAGGCAAAGGCGGCCTCCGCGATCTCCACACCCTCTTCTGGATCGGCAAATATGCCTATCAGCTCGCTAGCGTCGCCGAGCTGGTCGACGTCGGCCTGCTGTCGTCGGACGAGCTTCGCCGATTCCAGCGCGCCGAGACCTTCCTCTGGGCGGTCCGCTGCCACCTTCACCTGATCGCCGGACGCGCCGAGGAGAGGCTGACCTTCGATTATCAGCGCGAGATCGCGGCCCGGATGAACTATGCCGACCGGCCCGGCCGGTCTCCGGTCGAGCGCTTCATGCGCCATTATTTCCTGCACGCGAAGACGGTCGGCGACCTCACCGGGGTCTTCCTCGCCCATCTCGACGAGAAGTTCGCCAGGCCCGGAAGCCGTTTCGGCCTCGCCGCGCTCCGCCGAAAGCCGCGCAAGCTCGAAGGCTTCGCGCTCGACCGCGGCAGGCTCGCTTTGCCGCACGACGATTTCTTCCGCGAGGATCCGGTGCGGCTCATCCTCCTGTTCGCGCTCGCCGACGCGCACGGCCTGGAGATCCATCCGCTGACGATGCGCTCGGCCGCGCGCGACTCCAAGCTGATCGACCAGGCGGTGCGCGCCGATCCGCGCGCCAATGCCCTGTTCCTCGACGTTCTGACCAGCAGGCGCGATCCCGAGACGGTCCTGCGCTGGATGAACGAGGCCGGAGTGTTCGGCCGCTTCGTTCCCGATTTCGGCCGGGTCGTCGCCCAGATGCAGTTCGACATGTACCACCATTATACCGTCGACGAGCATTCGATCCGGGCGATCGGCCTCCTGTCGAAGATCGAGCGCGGCGAGCTCAAGCAGGACCATCCGCTCTCGACCAGCCTGTTCCGGCTGATCGCGTCTCGCCGGGTCCTCTACGCCGCGGTCCTTCTCCACGACATCGCCAAGGGGCGGGGCGGCGATCACAGCCTGCTCGGCGCCGAGGTGGCGCGCGCGCTCTGCCCGAGGCTCGGGCTGAGCGACGCCGAGACCGAGACCGTGGCCTGGCTGGTGCGCTGGCACCTGCTCATGTCGGCGACCGCGTTCAAGCGCGACCTCGCGGATCCGCAGACGATCGCCGACTTCGTCGGCCGCGTGAAGAGCCTCGAGCGGCTTCGGCTGCTCCTGATGCTCACCGTCGTCGACATCAGGGCGGTCGGCCCCGGCGTATGGAACAGCTGGAAGCGGCAATTGCTTCGAACCCTGTTCGACGCGGCCGAGGAGGTGCTTCGGCTCGGCCACAAGCAGAAGGGCCGCCGCGAGCGCGTCCTCGCCATCCAGCAGGATCTGGGCGAGAGGCTCGGCTGGGACGAGAGCCGCTTCGCCCGGCTCGCCTGGCGCCTGCCCGACAGCTACTGGCTGGCCGAGCCGGTCGACGTGCTCGAGCGCAACGCCCGCTTGATCGATTCCAGCGACAGGGCGCCGAAGACCGCCAGGCCGGTCGCCACCGCGATCGTCGAGGAAAGGGGCGCCACGCTCGTCACGATCTACGCGAAGGACGAGCCCGGCCTGTTCTGGCGGCTGACCGGCGCGATCAGCCTCGCCGGCGGCAACATCATCGACGCCCGGATCCACACCAGCCTCGACGGAATGGCGCTCGACAATTTCCTCGTCCAGGACGGCAGTGGCGGCCCGTTCGCCGACCGGCACCAGCTCGATCGGCTCGAAGGCGCGGTTCTCGCCGCCCTCGACGGCGAGGAGCCCTCGGCCCAGCGGCTCGAGGCGAAGGCGCTCCCGCTCGTCCGGGCCGAGGCCTTCTCGATCCAGCCCGCCGTCTTCATCGAGAACCAGGCCTCGAGCCGCTACACCGTGGTCGAGATCAACGCCCGCGACCGCGCCGCTTTGCTCAGCGGCCTCGCCCTGGCGCTCTACGAGTCGAAAGCCGCGGTCCACTCCGCCCACATCGCCACCTATGGCGAGCGCGCCGTCGACACTTTCTACCTGACCGACCAGGCCGGCGAGAAAATCTCGAGCCCCGCCCGCCTCAAGACCCTCCAGTCGCGCCTCCTCAAGGCCGCCGGCGCGGGCGCCGCGGAAAAGAAGGCGGCCTGAGATTCCCCCAGATCGTCATGCTGAACTTGTTTCAGCATCCAGTCCGGAGCTTCCCGGGCGCGCGACCAGCTGGACCCTGAATCAAGTTCAGGGTGACGGCCTGTCGGGGCCGTCAAAAGGCCCCCGCCGCTTCCGGCGAGGGCCCTTTCCTCCGTCCGCGAGGCTCAGAAGCGGAAGCGGCCGGTGAGTCCGTAGGTGCGCGGCTCGGCGAGGAAGGCCGAGAAGATCTGCCGGCCGCCCGGGAATTGCGGATCGACGAACGGCGCCGCCGTCGCTCCGGCCTGGAACGGCGTGTTGAACGCGACCTGGGTATAATCCTGGTCGAACAGATTCTGCGCCCAGAGCTCGACCGCCCATTTCTGGTCCGGCCCGCGGATTCCGATGCGCGCGTTGAAGATCGCGTAGCTGCTCTGCTCCTTCTGCGGGAACAGGTCGGAGCCGGTATTGTAGTCGCTGGTGATCCGCGAATCGACGTAGAACAAAGCCGACATTCCCGAGCCGCCGACCGGCGGGGTCCAGGTCAGCGAGGCGATTCCGACCAGGTCGGGCGCGTTGGACAGATTGTCGCCGGGCAGCTTGCGGAGCGCCGGATCGAGCGGGGCTCCATTCTCGTTGCCGACCAGATTGCTCCGATATTTGGTCTCGGCATAGGTCACTCCGAGGCCGACCCGGAGGTCGCGATGGGGCCGGATCTGGCTTTCCACCTCGACGCCCTGCGAGCGGACGCCCCAGCTGACGTCGTCGGCCGGGCAGGCGCCGGTCGCCGCGCTGAGGTCCCGGTCGGCTCCGCCCAGATCACTGTCGCAGCCGTTGATGGTCTGGACCAGGAAGACCGTGCCGTTGAACGTGTTGAGCTGGAAGTTGCGGAACTTCTGGCGGAAAACAACGGCGTTCACGGTGACCGGCCCGCGCGAATATTTCGCGCCGAGCTCGTAGGAGGTGTTGATCTCCGGATCGAACTGGAGGTTGCCGACCAGGGCCTGTGCTCCGCCGACGGCGGCGAAAGGCAGGATCGGCGACTTGAGCGCGGACCGGTCGAGGTTGAAGCCGCCGGCCTTATAGCCGCGCGACCAGCTGGCGTAGAGCAACAGGTCCTTGCTCGCCTCCAGCGAGAGCACGCCGGTGCCGGTGAACTCGCTTTCGCTTCGCTCGTCGTTGATCGACACGCCATTGAGCTCGGACGTCGAATTGCCCTGGCATGTCAGGCTGATCAGGCCGCCCGCGAGAGCCGCGAGGCCCGGATTGGCGAGCAAAGGCCCGAGCGCCGCCTGCTGCGCCGGGCAGGCGGTGTTGTCGTTGCCGAAGGTGGTCCGCATCTCCTTGCGCTCGTGCGTGTAGCGGGCGCCCAGGGTCAGCGCGAGCCTGTTGGTGATGTGGAAGATGTTGTGCGTGAAGAAGGCGTAGTTGCGGCTGTTCTGGGTATAGACGTCGAGCGTGCTTCCGCGGTCGTTGACCGATTCGAGCCGATCGAAGCCGGCGAGCACCAGCGGTCCCGCGGGTCCGAACGGCGAGGGCACGGCCGGCGCCAGAGCGCCGCTGATCACCGCCCGTCCGGTCGGGCTGATGCAGCCCGGGGTCGCCGGCGAGTAGAAGCCGCCGAGCGCCGTTCCGGAGAGCAGCCGGCAGGTCGCGAACCGGCCATATTGGGCGCCGAACCTCAGATTGTCGGTGACCTTCAGATCCTCGTCGGCGAAATAGGCGCCGACGAGCCAGTCGAGCTTGTCGTTGAACGCCTGGCCCTGGAGCCTGAGCTCCTGGCTGAGGGTCTCGAAGCCGCGCGATCCGCCGCCATTGTCGGCCCGGTAGAGGATGTCGACCATCGAATAATCGGTGTCCGAGGCCTGGTCTGAACCATAGTCGCGATAGGCGCTGATCGAGGTCAGGCTGGCGTTTCCGAAGTCCCAATTGACCTCGAGCGATACGCCCTTGTCCTCGGTCTCGCCGCCATAGGTGCGGCCCGGAGTGACGTAGAGGTCGCGGCTGAACGGATCGTTGAACGCGTTCAAATTCTGGCCGAGGTCGCGGAGCACGTTGATGATGTTGTTGCCGGTCGGGCTGAGGAGCGGATTGGCGACCTCGTTGAGGTTTCCGATCAGCGGGTTGAAGGCGCGGTTGAGATAGACCGCGCCGCAGCATTTCTCGTCGCGCTTCGAATAATCGGCGATCAGCCTGACGTTGAGGTCGTCGTTCGGCTCGTACATGAGCTGGCCGCGGACGAAGAAGCGGTCGCGGTCGTTGACGTCGGTGTCGTTGACGACGTCGTCATAGAAGCCGTCGCGCTTGGCGTAGACCGCGTCGAGGCGGTAGCCCAGGTCGTCGCCGATCGGGCCGGTGATCCCGGCGTCGCCGCGCATGTAATTGTAATTGCCGTAGGTGGCGGAGGCGAAGCCCTCCATCTCGTTCATGTTCGGCTTCTTGCTGATGATGTGGATCAGGCCCGCCGAGGCGTTTCGGCCGAACAACGTGCCCTGCGGTCCGCGAAGCACCTCGATCCGCTCGATCTCGCCGAGCTCGTTCAATCCGATGCCGCTCCGCGATCGATAGACTCCGTCGATGAAAACGGCGACCGAGCTTTCAAGGCCGGGATTGTCGCCGACCGTTCCGATTCCGCGGATTCGGGCCGAGCCGTTGGCCTCGCTGCCCGTCGAGGAGACGAGCAGGGACGGTGCGAGCTGGTTGAGCTGGCGGATGTCGGTCGCGCCGCTGTTCTGCATCGAATCCGCGGAAACGGCCGAGACCGCGAGCGGAACGTCCTGCAATATCTGGGTCCGGCCCTGGGCGGTGACGAAGATGTCGCCCTGGTCGGCGGCGTCGTCGGCCGGGCTTGCGTCGGCATCGGCGTCGACCTCGGCCGATTCCTCGGTCGGGCTGGTCTGGCCGGTCGGGCTCGTCTGGTCCTGCGCGAATGCGGGGCTCGCGCTCATCGCGAAGATACCTGCGGACATCAGCCAAATGGATTTGCGCATCGGGGCCTCCCTGCTCCTGATTTCAGTTCTTATTTGCGACGAAGCTACTGAATCGCGGGAGTGCCCGCCAGCGAGAAACCGCGTTTTTCCGCAGCTTTCCGGGCTTTATTGCATTTGCGCAACAATCGCGTTGCAGAGTGAAACTCGTGGCCGCGCCCGCCACCGCGATGCCGCTACGGAAAGCTGATTTTCCGCATTTCCGGCCCTGGCCGGTATCGACGGGGCATGAGCGCAGGCGGAAAGCCCGGAGGACCATTCCGGCCCCGGAAGGACCGCTTATTACGGGGACACTATACTTATATCGGCCCCCTTAGGCTGAGATCCATGCCGCCGGCTCGCCGCCGCTCCGAGCCGCGCCGGCTTCCATTCCCCCCGGCTCGCTGCCCACCCGGGCACGGACGACTTTTACGATGCGGCTCGAAGAGAAGAAAGTTGGGTTCACGCGGAGGCGCGGAGGCGCGGAGGCGCCGGGCACTGTCCCGGCCGCGGCCGGAACGGCCAGACCGCGGTAAACGCAGCACGGGACATGCCGGCTATCGCGAGAAGCGCCGACTCTCCGCGCCTCCGCGTCTCCGCGCGAACAATATCCTTCGCCCCTTTTCCTTCAGTGCGCCGCCAAATCCTCGGCCGAGACCTTGATGGTCCGGCTCCGTGTCCCGTGGGCGCCGCGTACGGCTTCACGCCCGGATGCCGGACGAAATTACGCGAGATGAGAGGATGGTCCAGGCAAAGGTCCGACGAGCCGGGCAACCCGACGACGGCCGAAGCTCGATCCCCCACCGCCTGCCTCGTCGCGGGTACTCGGCACGCGAAGGCGCCCCCGCAGGCACCGATCCCCTATTTGGGCGAGAGCACCATCAGCATCTGCCGGCCTTCCATGCGCGGATGCTGCTCGACCTTCGCGGTCTCGGCGACGTCGGCCTGGACCCGCTGGAGGAGCCGCATCCCGAGCTCGCCATGGGCAAGCTCGCGGCCCCGGAAGCGAAGGGTGATCTTCACCTTGTCGCCCTCGTCGATGAAGCTGAAAACCTTCTTCATCTTCACGTCGTAATCATGGTCGTCGATGTTCGGACGCATCTTGATCTCCTTGATCTCCTGCGTCTTCTGCGACTTCCGGGCGAGGTTGGCCTTTTTCTGGACCTCGTACTTATACTTCCCCACGTCGAGGAACTTGGCCACGGGCGGATCGGCATTGGGCGAGACTTCGACGAGATCGAGGCCGACTTCGGCGGCCTGCTCGATGGCCTCGGCGGTGAGCATGACGCCCAGATTCTCGCCATTTTCGTCGATCACGCGGACCTTGGCCGAGAGGATGAACTCGTTGTAGCGCGGGCCGTTCATCGGGGGCGCCATCGGGCGCCGGGTCATGGGGGGACGTATAATCTCTTCTCCTGAGTGGATGCCGTTCCGGCCTCACATAAAGCATCGCGCCAAAAAGTGGATAATGGTTTTTGGCTTCAACGACGCGACAGCGAATTTCCGAAGCGGCGGGCGTGATTCCGAAATCACGTCGCCGATCTAGTGATTCATAGGCGCGAAGGAAAGGCGCGGCGCCCGCCGCGGCGACTTTTGTGCAGCGCCTGTGGCCGATCCGCCGCCGGAAACCTTGCTCGCAATCAGCTCCGAAGGTCGGGCGCGAGCGCCTCGGCGGCCAGCCTCTCGACCAGCGAGTCGATCGGAAGCACCTCCTGCCGGGCGTCGGCGCCGAGCGGGCGGAGCGCCACATTGCCCTCCTCGGCCTCGCGCTTTCCGAGCACGAGCAGATAGGGGACCTTGGCGAGGCTGTGCTCGCGCACCTTGTAGTTGATCTTCTCGTTGCGCAGGTCGGCCTCGGTCCGGATGCCCGCCGCACGGAGCCGCGCGGCGACCTCATTGGCATAGGAATCCGCCTCCGAGACGATCGTCGCGACCACCGCCTGGACCGGCGCGAGCCACAGCGGAAAGCGGCCGGCATGATGCTCGATCAGGATTCCGATGAACCGCTCGAACGTGCCGAGGATCGCCCGGTGGAGCATGACCGGCCGGTGGCGCTCGCCGTCGGCGCCGACATAGGAGGCGTCGAGCCGGTCGGGGAGAACGTAATCGGCCTGGATCGTTCCGCACTGCCAGGTCCGCCCGATCGCGTCGGTCAAATGGAATTCGAGCTTGGGGGAATAGAAGGCCCCTTCGCCCGGCAATTCCTCCCAGCCGAACTCGGGCGTGGCCCGCCCGGCGGCATGGACGGCCTCGCGAAGGTCCTGCTCGGCCTTGTCCCATTGCGCGTCGGTCCCGAAACGCTGCTCGGGGCGAAGCGCGAGCTTGATCGCATAGGTCTCGAAGCCGAGCTCGCGGTAGACCGAATCGAGCAGGTCGCAGAAGATCCGGACCTCCTCGACCAGTTGGTCCTCGCGGCAGAAGATGTGGGCGTCGTCCTGGGTGAACTGGCGGACCCGCATGATTCCGTGGAGCGCGCCGTGCGGCTCGTTGCGGTGGCAGCAGCCGAACTCGGCCAGGCGCAGCGGCAGGTCGCGGTACGATTTGATCCCCTGGCGGAAGATCTGGACGTGCGCCGGGCAGTTCATCGGCTTCAGGGCCATCAGATCGCCCTCGCCGGTGAAGACGGGCTGGCCCTCCTCGGTATTCGGTACCTCGTCGGGCACGACGAACATGTTCTCGCGATACTTGCCCCAATGGCCCGACGCCTCCCACAGCCGCGCGTCCATCAGCTGCGGGGTCTTCACCTCGTCATAGCCGGCAGAATCGAGGCGGCGGCGCATATAGGCCTCGAGCTCGCGCCAGATCGCATAGCCCTTGGCGTGCCAGAAGACCGAGCCCTGGGCCTCGGCCTGGAGGTGGAACAGGTCCATCTCCTGGCCGATCTTGCGATGGTCGCGCTTCGCCGCTTCCTCGAGCCGGAGGAGATGGGCGTCGAGCTGCTTCCGGTTGAGCCAGCCGGTGCCGTAGATCCGGCTCAGCATCGCGTTCTTCTGGTCGCCGCGCCAATAGGCGCCCGACACGCGGGTCAGCTTGAAGGCCTGCGGATCGAGCTTGCCGGTCGAGACGAGGTGCGGGCCCCGGCACAGGTCGAGCCAGCCGCCCGAACGGTACATGCTGATCTGCTCGTCGGCGGGAAGCTCCATCACCCATTCGGCCTTGAAGGCCTCGCCCTGCTTCTCGAAGAAATCGCGGACCTGCTCGCGCGACCACACTTCGCGGATCAGCGGCTGGTCGGCCGCGATGATTCGCCGCATCTCGTCCTCGATCGCCGGAAGGTCCTCGTCGGTGAAGGGGCCCCGCTCGGCGGTCGGCGCGAAATCGTAATAGAATCCCTCCTCGGTCGCCGGGCCGAAGGTGATCTGGGTGCCGGGGAACAGGTTCTGGACCGCCTCGGCGAGGACGTGGGCATAATCGTGGCGCGCGAGCTCGAGCGCGTCGGCCTCGTCGCGCGACGTGATCAGCGCAAGCTCCGAATCGCCCTCGAGCGGCCGCATCAGGTCGCGCACCTCGCCGTCGACCCGCGCCGCGAGCGCGGCCTTGGCCAGGCCCGGCCCGATCGCCGCCGCTATGTCGGCGGGAGTCGTCCCCGGCTCGACCTCGCGAACCGAGCCGTCGGGGAGAGTGATCCTGAACATTTCCGACATGATGCGACCCTGGCTGCGCTGCATTGCAGCAGGGGGTCATTAAGGGAGGGGCCGCGCTTCTTCAAGCAAGGCGGCTGTTCGGCGACTTTGAAGGGTCCCAAAACGTCAAAAGCTTGGCGATCTCAGAGATCGGTCATTTGAGGGCTCGCGCCACGGCATGGGATGTCTCATTGCGCCCATTGTCGCCGTTCGGTCTGTCGGCCAACGACCCCATAAGCCGTCGGTCAGCTGGCGGCGCGATTCTGGGCCGACGAGAACGGCATGCGCATTCGCTAGCAAAAATCCAATGCGAGAGGCCCGTAAGCCCGCATCAGTGGCCGACCGCTCCTCAAAGCGAGCAGCCAGCGCTACGCAGCTGGACGAGGCGCGCCGCGCGCGACTGTTACCAGCGGCAGTAGTTGATGCGGCAGCTCGCTTTCCGGGACGAGGGCTGCCTACTCTTCCTCGTCGTGATGGGTCAGCCGGCGGGTGACGTAATCAGACACTGGGAGCAATCAATCCTTTGTCCGTGCGAAGGTCGCGGAAGGCATTGGCCCGCAAGCACATCCAAACCGTCATCCCTAAGCCGACTGCGCCAGTCTCTGTGCGAGTGCCTCTTCTGCCGCGCGATTATGGTCGGGCGCCAAGTATCGAACCCCTGAGCGCGAAGGTGCGGTAAGCGTCACCACTGAACAAGGGAGGCCTGCCGCATCAAACTTGCGCCGGATGAACTCTGTCTCGCCACGATCATGGCTCGACATGATGAGCTGATATTTCTGCAGCTCGACCAGATTGCGCATCAGGTCGACGAACGCAGCGGCGTGAATGATGTCGTTATGCTGGAGAGGGTCATCCATCAGAAGGGCACGCCAGCGCGACCAGGGATATGCCGTGCTCGCCGAGCACAGAATGCTGAAGCCATTGGCCGCGAGCTGTCCTTCGCTGAGTACAACGGACGGAGGAAGGTTGGTGTCGAACAGGATATCGTCGATTTCGTCCCGGTAGCGGAGACCCATGTCGAACTGTGTCCGGTCCTTGTGATGTGCTGCGTTGAGATGAACAGATTCGCCGGGTGTGCTGAGGAGCGCTTCGTTGAAATCGTCGATGAGCCCGTTCAGAGGGGTCAGGAATTGCGTCGAGAAGTTCCTCGCTTCCTCCTGAAGCCTGTCAGCAAGCCCGCTCGCTGCCGTATGCGCTTCCTCGCTGGTGCGAAGCTTCTGACTGGCCACTTCAAGACGATCTCGCAGGCTCTGAGCATGCCGCTCCGGCGCATCCGCCGCTTCGGCGCCACCCACCTTCTGCATCTGGGCCGTCAGCTCCTGCAGATCACGGCTACGGACCAGCGCCTCGTAGGCAGCGCCCAAAGTCGTTCGCTCAGTGCCGAGTCGCTGAATGTCACGCGATACTTCCTGAAGCTGTGACAGTCCGGCCTCCAGCGCCGCTGCGTCCGGAGCGCCATCCAGACCCGCCTGATTCCATCGCTTCCGCAGCGCATCTGCCGCAGCGCGAGCCGCTTCGCGTTCGGCGACCAGCCGGCGCAATGCCTCGTCTGCCTGTTCTTTCCGTGTTTTTGCGTTTTTTTCCGCCTCTGCTGCCTGGCGCTGCAGTAGCTCGTCGTCAGCTTTTCTAGCGACCGCCTCCGAATGGCGGGTTCTCGCAGATGCGAGATCAGCACTGATGCGCTGGGCCTCGGCATTCGAATATCCCAGCGCCGTCAGTCGCTCCAGGGCCGACCTTCGCGAGGAGGCCAACGCCGTAAGATGTTCGCGCAGGTTTTCATTCGCCTCGTTTGCGCGCGCGATGTCCTGTTGAAGCGTTTCGATCCGTGAGGCCAGCTCAGATTTCCGGGCCTGATCCTGGGCATCCGCGCTTCGGGCTGCGGCAACCGCCTCAGACGCTCTTCTCAGGCTGGCGGCGACGGCAGTCTCCAGGTCAGCCACATCAGGCGACAGTGTGGCTCGAATCTGGAGCTCGACGTCCTGCAGCTCGCGCTGGTCTGCTTCCGCTGTGCGGGCCACTTCCTCCCCGGCCCGCACAAGCTCTTCTGCCTCGACGATCCGCTGTGTCTGCTGCGAAATCGTCCCTTCCAGTTCCGCGACCCGCGCGGTCGCCATCGCCAGCGCGGGATTCTGGACATTGACCGTCTCTTCGGCGAGGCGCTTCAGCTGGCCCCTTTGGAATGACGTGCGGCAAACCGGACAATCGGTGTCGCTCTCGTGGATATGGGCTGCGATGGCGGCAAGCGCGGACGCCATTTCCGACGCGTGGACCTGCACTGCTTCCAGCGAAGCTCGTGCGGCTTCAAGGCTCGCAGAAAATGCAGACTTCTCGGGGATTAACGCTGCCAGCAGCTCTTGTGCTGTCCGGGCGCGCTCCTCGGCCTCGGACCGGAGTGCTGCGCTGGCGGCAGCCTTGCTCCTCAGTGCGGACAAGCGACTGGCGAGTTTCGAAATCCTCTGCGCCTCTGCGAGAGACGCGGTGAGGTTCGCCAGGGTCACAGCGCGCTCGTCTACGCCCTCCATCTCAATCCTTGCCGAGCCAAGGTCGCCCTGGAGTTGCGAGGCCCGTTCAGTCGCCTGAGAAAGCTCCTTATTCGCCTGCTCGATCTGAGCTGCGGCCGCGTTTGCCGCCTCGAGATCCGAGCGTGCGGTGTCGAGGCGGGTTATTTCAGTTTCCAGGGCCGCAACATTGCGAGTTGCGTGCTCCAGCGCTTCGCGAGCTTCGGCCGCCGCCTGAGCACGAGCGGTCAGCTCATCCTTCGCCGATCCCGCAGCCGAGACTGCAGCCGCATATGCTGGGTCCTCGGAGCCGATCCCGGCCAGATGCACGGCATATCGCTGGGGCAGATCCTCAAGCGAGTGGACGAGGCTGGTCCGTTCGGTGTTTTGCTGCTGAAGCGAGTCCAGGGCTGCGATTACCCCAGTCAATCGATCGGGAAGACCAGCGTCTGGTTGGTCGCGATACTCGGGTGCGCGCTCGCGCACATTTCTGATTAGCGACGACAGGCGTTGATCGAAATCACCGGAAGAGATCACACCGGTTGCTTCCGCGGCATCGCGCAGCAGCCTGAGGCGAGAGGTCCAGGCGTCCCACTCCGCAATCAGCCGCTGGATCTCCGCAATCGCTTCTTTTTCCTGCCTGATGCGCCGGTTGAACGCCATTTCGGTCGCGCGCCCGCGCAGGCCCTTCCGGACTTCGTCAAGTCGGTCGATCCCACTTGGTCCTCGCAGCGAGGCCCATTGCTCGTTCCGGTCGCGACTGGTGAAGCGTTGCTCCGATGCCTGCCCGAGAAAATGCGTGAAGGCCAGATAGGTCCCGATATCTTCGATCGGAGCCGTCCATTCCGGGCTTTTGAGCAACTCGACCACTTTTGCCGAGGTAGGTTTCACCGAGCGACTGCGCTGCAGTAGAGAGTTGTCGCTGAAAGTCAGAGCGACACTATGGCTTCCCGCTTTCAGGGTCCTGCGCGTGAGATATCGTCCCTCGTCTACGGAGCCCATATGACGCTTGAAACGCCTGACCTGTCCGGTCAGCCCCCATTCGAGCGCATCGAAAAAGTTGCTCTTGCCCAAGCCGTTGGTCCCCACAAGAAGCGTGAGTCCGGGAGCCGGCACGATCTCGGCTTCGAAGTTTCCGAAAGTGCGGAAGTCCTTGATGAGGACAGAATTGAGGAACAGCTCGCTCATGCCTGCCCCCTCCGTGCCCAAGTACCGACCAGCCTGTCCACCAGCGTATCGGCGTCTTCGGGAGGGTTCAGGCTGAGGTTTACCCATTCATCGACGGTGCCCCGAGGGACCGATGCATCCCACATGGCGGCCGCCCGGTTGAGATTGTCGAGCGCTGCCATGGTGAAGGTGGACTCATTGACCCATGGGCGGGCCATAAAGGTCCGCTTGATCAGATCCTCGAAACTTGCGTCATCCGCCGCCGGGTCGGTGGGTCTGAGCCAGGCGAATTTTCGTGCCACCTTGTCGTCGCGCTCCACCAGAAGCGCCAGAGGGCGCCAGTCATCAACCGGCTCGCTTCCTCTGGGGCCGACCAGAATCCCATTAAGGTCGAGGACTTCGCCCGGCGACAGATAGGAACGCGCGATCACGCACTGGTTGCGGAATCGCCTGAGAGTTTCCGTGACCGCTTCCAGGCTCGGCTGTTCCGGCAGCATTCCCAGCATTACGGTGTATCGTCCGATACTGATTGCACGAACAGGGCTCGGCAGCTCGCTCGGGGACAGTCGTGCAACCTCGCTCCCCCCGCCGCCCAGAAAAACATTCTCCGTCAGCGCTGAGGCGTCGGCGACCACCAGATCAAGCTTCTTCGCCACGCAAGCCAGTCGCTCGAAAAGTTCTTCCAGTATCGCCTCCGAGGGCGTCAGGGCATCGACGCTCATAGGATCCTCCTAGGCTGCTGCAGCGGCGAGCCGCTGAAAATAATCTGTTTCCGCGGTGTTCAGAAGGGCGATGAGGTCAGCCAGCCCCGTGCCAGCGGCCGTGCGGAAGGCGGCGTCCAGCGTCAGAAACAGGCCGCCGGCGCCAGTGGCCTCATCGAGTCCGGGTTGCGCCTGCCCGATTTCGCCGATTCCCACCTCCGCCTGTTCCGCGATGGCGATCGGCGTCGTCAGCTGAGACAGGATGACGAAGTGCGTTCTCCACATGAATGTGGCGGCGGCGATTGCCGTGGGCTCGCGCGCGATGCGTTCCGCACCACAGACATGACCGCATTTCTGCTCGCCTCCGCCAGGCATTCGGGAGAGATTGCCGGGTCGAACGTCATGGGGCAGCGTGTCAGGCCAGGCCGAGGCAACCGCCAGCGCCGCGGCTATCCCCCTGGTGATCGAAGGAAGTTTGCGAGGTCCGATCAGAACACGCGCCTCGTCGAGCCCTTCATCGCGATCTTCGGCGCACACCATTAGGCGAAGGAAGCGATCCAGAAGTTCCGGCGTCGCGGCCAGTTGCGCATGCCACCCAGCCCAGATCTCACCCATGCGAACCCGAAGATCGGGGGCAGCGGGGAAGCCGATTGTTTGGCCCGGGTCACGTCCGGTTCCGATGAAATCACCTAATGTCTGGTTCGCCGCATTAAGTACCCAGGCGTTCAACGCACCGTGCAGCACCAAAGCAAAGTTAGCCGAGCCGCTCTGTTCGACATTTTGCGTGGCGCCAGCCGGTGCCCCGGCCTCGATCGCCGGGGGGGCCAGATGCTCGGCATGCGCCGATCCCGTAGTCAGCGGATCCATGAATGTGCGCCAGTCACCTGGACTGGCGATCAGAGTCGCTCGGCTGGAATGCAATGCGAAGCGGACAATCGCGCCAGCGACGTCGCCCAGCTGGTCGGGAGGAGAGGGAACGTAAATGTTGACCGGCGGCGTTGGCGTCGCCCAGAGGTCCCCTATCGCAGCGGACGCAAGATCGCCGGACCATCTGAGGACAGCACCGGCCGGTTGCACTCTGATACGTCGCGGCTGCTGCAACTGGAGCTGGCGTTGCTGATAGAGCGGTAGCGGTAGCCCTGCCTGCCGGGCCGCGATCACAAGTGCTTCCCTGGCAGCCGGTGAAATCGCTGGAATCCTGACGGCTTCGCCGTGGAGCTTCAACCAGGCCTTATGCGTGGTGGCATAATCTCCGAGCAGCTCCGTGAATGGTAGGCGCGCGCCCGACCGATCCGGACCGTGGCGAATGATTGCAGCATCGACTCCAAAGGTCGTGCCGCTGCACTGGAACCAGAGCGGGGCCGGGTAAGGTTGAGGGAAGGGCGCCGCAGTCGGTGTCAGATCATTCCCATGAATATGGGTGAATTCGGTCTGGGCCTTCGTTTCGCAGGCGCGCAGGACGAGATAGGCTGCAAGGCGGTTGAGCCTGGCCGTCTGAATAGTGAATGCCTCCGGGCCCAGTGTCTGAAGCGTGAGTCTGACACCAGGGCGGAGCCGGTTCGTAACCAGTTCAAACAGCCCCAGCTGCTCCAGATCATCCCGAATGCTCGCATCGTAAGCAGCCGGGAAATCAAAGCCGTTGCCAACATCAAACGCCGCTTGGGCCTCCCTGTCGATGGCCTCCAGTCGCTCGAATATTGCGTCGATACCAGCCTGATTTGCTATCTGCTGGATCATGCCCGCGTGGTCGAAGTCTGCGCTTGCAGCGGCCACGAGATCGATAAGACCGCCGTCCCCGTTGCCGCTTACCAGAAAGCGCGGAGTCGCCCGGCCCTGGAATTCGACCATGGGCACGCTTGCATCGCTCCAGTAGCTTACGGTTGCGCCGGCCGGCGTATGGGCAGGCTCAAGGCCAAATCCGAATGCGAGAATGACGAGGTCGAAGGTGGCCTGCGCTGACACCCTCAGATCGGGACCGTCACCAGCCTCTCCCACGTGCGGATCGCGCCTGAAAATCAGCTGAGGTTTGCCGCCTGCAAGACCGGATTCCGTGACCTCGTGTCGCAAATTGACGCGAATTCGCTGCTGGCACAGTCCCACGACATTCTCGAACTCCAGCTTCACGTCCTGCCGGACCGTGGCAGCCGGGCCTGCAGTCCAGTCCAGCATCGGCAGTTCGGCCGCAGGATCGTCGCTGCCAATCGCCGGCCACGCATAGATGTGCGGATCGAGGTGGCGCAGCTGGCTTGCGCGCTGGAGAGGAAGCACTTCGTCGGAACGCTCAAATAGATCGACCCTGGCCTTGGACAGCAGGGCGATCGCAGCGGCAGCGCTCAGGCCTGCGGCTCCGGCGCCAACTACTGCAACACGATGGGTATCCTGCAAAATGGCTTGGTTTCGCAGCGCGTATATCAGTTCGAGCGCGCGAACCTGCTGAGCATAGAAAGTGATACGGCTGTCGAAAGCGCCAATGACGAACACCCGCGGGCTCGCCGGCGATTGAGCTCCCTGCACGATATCGAAAGGTTGCAATACAGAGTCCGCGCGAGAGAAATCAGTTTCAGCTTAGTGTCCGTAAAGCACGTGTCACACGTTCGAGCATGATTCCACAAGGTTTTCGATGTCGAAATTGGCTTGGACCAGTTGGCCGGTTCGAGTGGCCGCTTTATTACGTCTCTGCTTAAAAGCGGTCGGACTGCAATCGGCCAGATGCGGTCCTTGCGTGGAGCAGCCGCTTTGCGCCAATGCCGGTCGTCCGCACCGATTATGCCGGTTCCCGGAAGCAGGCGTTCCCTCTGGATTAGACTGTCGATGCAACAAAATGAGCAATTTTGTTGCAGGACGATTCCTTTATAAATCAATATCTAAAGAGGTTCATGCCGCTCGAAGCGGCGGCCTGAGATGTGTCTCCCTCTATCGTTTTGTCGCCTAATCCCGAACGCCCTGTGCTCCTTCGCGCTCGCGTCGTCGCCCTTGGCTATCAGCCCTGCCTTTCGCGGACCTGCGCTTCCCGGCGCCGGGCCCATTCCTCGGCGCTGAGGCGGTCGTCCAGTCCGGCAGCGGAAGCGGAGCCGCTTCCACACTACGCGCTTTTCGCCTGGGGCGCGCCGATACGAATTCGCTCGCGGGTCGCGGACCTCACAGCATCCACCCGTTCGGCCCGCAATAAGGCTCGCGTCTCGGTCTCCGCCTCTGCACGGCCGGCTCGCTCGGAGCCTCATAAGCCACGCACATCAGCCCGAACGCGTCGGCCCCATGGCTCGACCAGTCGTGCGAGGGCCCCAGCCCGATCCCGCGCGCCTCGTCCTTCTTCTCATGATACCAGCCGAGCGCGCCCCGTCCGGCCTCGGTCGTCGCCTCGTCGAACCAGATCGCCGGGAACAGCCTCCGGGCCGCCTCGATCCGCGCCGCCGCCGCGCCTTTGCCCTGGTTGGGAACGACAATGACCTCATAGCCCGCATCGCGAAGCGCGCTCTCGTAGGAGACCGCGAACACCCGGTCGCTTGTCGCGCCGTCGTGCGGCAGCCAGATCGAGGCGCGCTCCGGGCCGTAGCCTCTCGATCGCAGCCATGCGACGTGGGCCGAGAGCGGCTGGCCCTGCGCCTCGTAATAGTCGCGCACCCGTATCTCGCGGCCGACGAACTGGGCCGGCCAGATCGAGCAGGCGTCCGCCCGCGCGCCGGCGCCGCCGATGTCGAAGAACAAACGGACCTGCATGAGCGGATCGAAAGCGACGTTGCCTATCCGGCCCGCCGCCCGCGCCTCGGCGAGCGGCTTGGCGAAATAGGCGCCCGCGCTGACCGTGACGTAGTCGCCCTCCCAGATATGGCCGTACTGGTCCGGGCTCAGCCGAAGGCAGTCCATCCGTTCCTGGTCGAGCTCGTCGGGCAGCCAGGGATTGTCGATCCAGTTGGCCTGGACCACCCTGGCGTCGCTCGGCAGATCGGCTCCGCGCAGCAGTTGGTCGACCGGGTCGGTCTTCAGCCGCGGGTTCCACGAGAACCACAGCTCGGAACCCGGCACCCTGATCGTCGGGCGGAGCAGCTCCAGGCTTCGGCCGGAAAGGCATTGCGCCTCCTCGACCCAGGCCCGGCCGAACCCCTCGAGCGACTTGATCGAATCGGCCGTATGGTCCTGCATCCCCTGGAACAGGATGAGCCCGTCGCCCGGCGCCTGGATCACCTCCCTGAAGAATTTGAACCCGTCGGCTTCGCCGATCCGATGGAAGGCGAGGCGCGACTCGATCAGCCGCTTGGCGCTGTGCTTCAGGCTCTTCTGGATCTCGCGGATGCACACGGCGAGCAGGCCGGGCTCCTCGAGACAGTCGGCGATGAGCAAGTCGGCGAAGAAGGTGGACTTGCCGGAGCCGCGTCCGCCCCAGGCGCCCTTGTAGCGGGCCGGAGGGCAGAGCGGCTGGAAGACCTCAGCGGTCGCGAACGGGGGGTTTGACAAAGATTCTCTCCACTTTGACGATGGGCTGGCCATGGTCGGCGGATGCCGGCCGGGGCGGCGAAGGCTGGGGCCGCGCGGCCTGGGGGAAGAGCGCCGGCGGCGGCGGTATCTGCGAAACCCGGAACTCGGCCGCCTCGGCCCGCCCTTCATGGCAGGCCTTCCGGAACTCCTCATGCTTCCTGATCCAGTTGGTCACCGTCTGCTTGCACACGTCGAAAAGCTTGCCGACCTGGGCATTCGAGTAACCGTGCCGGAAATATTCGCGCGCCCGCGGGGCGAACAACGGACTATATTTATCCGCGCGTCCGCGCTCGTGCCTCTCGGACATTGGCTCTCTCCCGATGATCTTGCCGCCGTCGTGCTGGGCGCATGACGTTCGTCCTTGCGTTCGGACATCGGCGGCGGGGGGCGGGCCGCCGGATCCGGTGGCCCCAAAATGAAAAAGCGCCCGACCGGCGATCCGCCGCGGGCGCAACTCTGAGCATCATTTATGTCATCTGTTTACCATTTGTTCTCCTACAAGTCAAGCGGCATTATGGGATTAAACGTACCCAACGCAGCTTGGAGAGAGGAACGCACCGTGAGCCTGCTTGCGCTGGGGGATGCGGAGTAGGGTAAGGTGCCCCTGCAACTTCGCAGAGGATTCGCCCTTGGCCCTCGCTGGCATCGCCTACAGAGTTTCGCGAGGCCCACTATGAGGCTCGCGGATGATGTCCGGAGGGCTGTGGTTTACCTAGGCCACGGTCACGGCGAGCATTTCGTGAGCCGGGGAACGGCGTTCCTCTTGCACCACGATGAAGCCTCTTACCTGGTCACAGCACAGCATGTGGCGGGCAAGTTAGGCGATGCCCCTTTTGAAATTCGGATCAATAGTAAGGGCGGGGAAGCGATCACGATCACTTGGGATTCTGAGCAGGACGTACATGGGTGGTTCCCGTGGTTTACCCATGAAGACCCAACAGTTGATTTGGCGATTATGCCGTTCAACATTGATCTGAAAACGCCCGGGTTCGACTACTTGTATCTGTCGTCAGAGATGGCGCTGGACGAAAAATGGGCGAAGAGTGAAGACATAGGCTGCGGCATGTTCTGCTATGCAGTCGGTCTATTCCATTTGATGCAGGGGCAAAAACGCAACTTGCCTGTGGTCCATACGGGTCACGTCGCGCTAATGCCGAGTAAGGACGAGTTGATCCCGGTAAGGGATTGGAAAAACCCCGCCGACATAGTCCAAGTCGAGGGCTATCTTGTAGAAATTACGAACCTAGCGGGGCTGAGCGGCGCCCCCGTTTTCATCCGGCCCGAAGCGGAAATCCATAAGATTCCGTTCGATAGGGACGGCATGATGCGAGATGTTGTCATGCCTCAGGCCACGTTGTTTCTGCTCGGAGTCTGGCAGGGTTCGTGGACCGGCCCGCCGGACCCGGCAATGGCGGGCCGAACCAAGCTCACCGTACCAGTCGGCATGGGAATAGTTGTCCCGGCTGAAAGGCTATCGGAACTGCTCGACGCTCCGGAGGTCGTCGCAGCGCGCGATCACTGGAAAAAGGCAATGGACGACGGCACGGCCAAAATGGACTAGCCGCTTTTATCCTTCAGGATCGCCGCGCTTTCCACCAACCGGCTTAATGAGCGCTCGGTTTCGGTGACAGTTTACTAAATGCACGTAATACAGGGCTTTGGTTCGCGCTCTTGCGGCGCCGATGTCCTGCAGAGCCGGCCGGGGCTCATGCGCAACCCGACCGCGCCGCCGGCTACTCCCGGAACGCCGTATTCTTCAGCTTGGTGATCGGCGAGAGGATATATTCCATCACCGTCCGCTTGTCGCCGAGCAGCGACACGTCGGCGGTCATGCCCGTGCCGATCGGCATCGGCTTTCCGTCCCTGCCCTTGATCGAATTCTTCGAGGTCCGGACCTGGACGGTGTAGAAGCTCTGGCCGGTCTTCTCGTTGAGCACGGCGTCGGGCGAGATCGCGGCGACCTGGCCGTCGAGCGAGCCATAGACCGACGAATCGTAGGCGGAGATGTTCACCTTCGCCTTCTGGCCGATATGGACGAAGGCGATGTCCTGCGGCGTGATCAGCGACTCGATCAGCAGGCTCTCCTCCGAGGGCACGATCTCGACCAGGGGGGCACCCGGCCCGACGGCCGCCCCGACCGTGGTGACGAGCACCCGGTTGACCCGCCCGGGCAAGGGCGAGCGAAGGACGGTCCGGGCCACCCGCGCGGCCAAGGCCGGAAGGGTCGAGCGCCGCGCCGCCATCTCGGCCTGGGCGGTGGCGAGCTCGTTGGCGGCGAGCGACCGCCAGTCCTGGCGCTGCTGGGCGAGGGTCGATTGCGCCTCGGCCACCGCCGACTGGGCGCGCGAGATGGACGCGGCGGCCGCGGCCGCCTCGCTCGCCGCGATCGAAGCCGCGCTCTCGGCCTGGATCAGGCTCAGCCGGGGCTCGATTCCGCGCTCGACCAGGGGCCTGATCATTCGAAGCTCGCTCTGCCGGGCCTCGCGCGCCGAGACCCGCGCCTGGTAGGCGGCTTCGGCCTCAGCGACCGCGCGGCTCGCCTGGGTGATCCGGGCCTGGCCGGCATTCAACAGGCTGGACAGCTCGGCCATGCGCGAGGCGTGGAGCGCCCGCTCGATCTGGATCTGTGCCGCCACGGCCGGGTTCGCGGCGGACGGATAGACGGGCTCGCGCCCCTGGATCTCGGCCTGGAGACGCGCGGTCTTGGCCATGAGCGAGGCATAGGTCGATTCGCCGCTTCCGAGCTCCGCCCCGGTCTGGGTCTGGTCGAGCCGGATCAATTCCTGGCCCGCTTTGACCTGCTGGCCGGTCCTGACCAGGATCGCCTCGACGACTCCGCCCTCCAGGTTGGAGATGGTCTGGAGCTGCGAGCTGGCGATGACCCGGCCCTGGCCGCGGACCGTCTTGTCGAGCTCGGCGAACGACGCCCAGACGATGAAGATGACGACGAAGGCGACGACCGCCCAGAGCAGGACGTTCGAGGCCGCGCGCGGCCGGATCCGGTCGGCCAGATCCTCGATATGGGTTCCCTGGTCCGCCATCATGCCGCCTTGGGCGCGATGCCGGTGCTGGTGACGGTTCCGCCCCCGCCGCCGCCGCCGCCGGGTGCCCCGCCGCCCGGGGCGCCGCCGCCGGGGGCTCCGCCGCTCTGGCGGGTGATCTGCTTGAGCACTTCGTCGCGCGGCCCGTTGGCGACGACCTTGCCCTTGTCGATCAGCATGATCCGGCTGACCAGCGCCAGCAGAGGCGGCCTGTGCGTGATGAGGAGCAGGGTCCGGTCCTTGAGCTCGGTCTGGAGCCGCTGGATCAGCGCGTTCTCGGTCTGGTTGTCCATCGCGCTCGAAGGCTCGTCGAAGATGACCAGCCGGGGCCGGCCGGCAAGCGCCCGGGCGAGGGCGATCGACTGGCGCTGCCCGCCCGAAAGCCCCTCGCCCCGGTCGGCGAGCCTGAGGTCGTAGCCGTTGGCGATTGCGCCCATGAACTGGTGGGTTCCGGAAAGCTCCGAGGCACGAAGCATCTCCTCGTCGTCGACATGGCGGCGGCCGAGCACGATATTCTCGCGCACCGATCCGGTGAGAAGGACGCTTTCCTGAAGCGCGGCGCCGATGCCCGAGCGCAGATTGACGGGATCGATCTGGCGGATGTCGGTGCCGTCGATCATCACCAGCCCGTCCTCGGGCGGATAGAGGCCGAGCACCAGCCGGGCGATGGTCGACTTGCCCGATCCGACCCGGCCGAGCAGAGCGACATGCTCACCCGGCTCGATGACGAAGCTCATCTCGTCGAGCGCCTTCTCGGTCGCGCCCGGATAGCGGAAGCTGACGTTGCGGAACTCGATCTTGCCCTTGAGGTCGCTGATCTTCAGCGCGTCGCCGGCCGGTCCCTCGGGCGGCATCAGCATCAGCTCGTTCAGCTGGCGATAGGCGGTGCGGGTCGCGGTCATTCGCGACAGGAGCTGGGATATCTGGGCGAGCGGCGCGATCGCCCGTCCGGCGAGGATCGAGCAGGCGATGAGGCCGCCCATGGTCAGCGTCTGGTTGGCGATCATCGCGACTCCGACGATGACGACTCCGGCATAGGATATTGTGCCGGCCGACGTGGCGATGGTGATTCCGATCGTCGCGATCAGCCGCTGGCGAAGCGAGGAGTCGCTATGTTCGACCAGGGCGCGCGACCAGCGGTCGGCGAGCAGGCCGCCGGCGCCCGCCGCCTTCACCGTCTCGAGGCCTCCGATCGTCTCGACCAGGACCGACTGCTTGACCAGGCCTTCGCCCATCGCCCGCGCCGACAGCCGGTCCATGGCCGGCTGGGTCAGAAGTCCGGCGACGATGACGAGCGGGACCATGATCAAGGGCACGTACACCACCGCGCCGCCGATGATCGCGACGACGGCGAGGGTGAGGAAGATGAAGGGCAGGTCGACGACCGCGGTCAGGGTGGCGGAGGCGAAGAAGTCGCGAAGCGCCTCGAGCTCGCGCATCAGGCCGGTGAGAGCGCCGGTCGAGCCTTTCTTCAGCTCCAGGCGAATGGTGAGCAGGCGGTTGAACAGGGTCTCGCCCACGTCCTTGTCGATGCTCGCTCCCGCGATATCGACGAAATAGGCGCGAAGCAGGCGAAGCATGAAATCGAAGATGATGACGATCGCCAGGCCGATGGTCAGCGCGACCAGCGAGGACGTCGCGTTGTTCGGTATGACCCGGTCGTAGACCGTCATCGTGAAGATGGAGGTGATCAGGCCGAATATGTTGATGAAGACGGCTGCCAGCGCGACCTTGGAAAAGGTGCCGCGATTGCGAAGCATCGGCTCCATCAGCCACGGAGCGAATCGCGGCTTCGGGATCTTGATCAGGCTGTCCTTCTCGCTCACCCTTGATCCCCGTTTTCGCCGCTGAGAATGTCCGGATCGATGCCAAGGACGTCGAGCAGCCCGCCGGTGCGGGAGAGCAGCACGTAACGCGCCGCATCGAGCTCGCTGAGCGCCTGTATATAAGCGACCGCGCTTTCGAAATAAGCATCTTCGGCCGCGACCACGTCGAACAGGGTCCCGCGCGAGGCGAGGAATCGCTCGACCAGGACGTCGCGCGAGGTGCGGCTGGCGATGTAGGCGGCCTCGAGAGCGATCAGTTGCTGCTCGAGCGCCCGGACGTCCGACCAGGCGATCGCCGCGTCCCGCGAGGCCTCGTCGCGGATCCGGCTCGCGCGCGCGTCGGCGGCGATGGCGCGCGCCGCGGCCTGGTTGTAGCGCGCATTGGCGCCGCCGAAGAAGCGCTGGCGGACGCCGACCCGGCCGCGAATGTCGTAATCGCGGTCGTTCTCGAACACGCCGTAGCGGCCCGCCTCGATTCCGCCGCTCAGCTGGGGAAGCCGGTCGGCCTTCACCGCCTTGGCCTCCTGGCGCGCCGAATCGGCCTGAGCCTGGGCGGCGCGCGCGGCCGGGGTCCCCATTGCCTCGAGGGCCGCCCGGTCGCGGGTCATCGCCGGCCCGCCCGGCGGCGGAGCGCGGCCGAGATCGGGCGGCGGCGGAGTCCCGATCAGCTCGGTGTAGCGCGCCTCGGCATTGGCGAGCTGGCGCCGGAAGAGGGCGAGGCGGCGCTGGGAGTTGGCGATATAGCTCTCGACCTGGGCGGCATCGCCCGGCGCCGAGACGCCCTGCTCGATTCGCTGCTCGACCGCGGCTCGAAGCTCCTTCTGGTTGGCGATGAAGCCTTCGGACAGGATCGTCAGGGCGCGGAAGGCGAAGACGTCGTACCAGGCGGCGACCACGCCCAGGGCGGTCCGGTCGGCGGTATATTCCGCTTCCGCGGCGGCCGCGCGCAGCCGGGCGCTTGCGGAAAGCTCGCGATAATTGCCGGCGCCCCAGTCGAACAGGGTCTGGTTGACCGAAAGCAAAGCGTCGGTGCGCTGCGCCGGACGAGAGCTCTCGATGATGTTCTGCTCGTCGTTCGAGAATTCGCGGTCGATGACCCGGTAGGACTGGAGGTTGATGTCGACGCTCGGCAATTGCCGCTCGCGCGCCTCGGCGACGACCTCTCGCGCCTCTTCGGTCAGAGCCTGATATTCGCGCGTGCCGGGATGGCGCTCGACCGCGCCTGCGACGACCGCCCGGAACGTCTCGCGGGAGACCTGGGTTCGGGCGAGCCGCAGGATGGGATCGGAGGCCGGATCGATCCGCATCGGGTCCGAGCCGGGCGCCGGCAAGGACGAGGGCGCCGACGGGTCCGGCTGAACGGTCTGGGCGAAGGCCGACCAGCCGCAAGCGAGCGACATCGCGCCGGCCGCGGCACCCAATAGCATCTTACGCATGACGGACTCAGGCCTCTCCCCGCGCGGGCCCATAGCCGCCTTCACGCCTGCAGGCCAGAGAAAAGCTTTGCGCTTCAACGGATTGACCCCGAACCGCCCTTATGTCGCGGCGGGCGGATAGGTTGCGAGGCGGGTGAAGCCCGCTGCCTCCTCTCCGCCGATCACGTCGCGCCCCGCCGCGCTCACCCAGACATGGGCCTTGAGCGAGTCCGATTGCGCGACGCCGTAATGGAGGAAGGAGGCAATTCCGCGCCGTCTCAGCATGACGTGGACCGCGAGCCCGCGCTGAAAGCAGACCGCCCGCCACGGCACGCGCTTCGCCGCCGAGTTCACCCACCAGACGATCTTGCGGGTCAGAAGGTCGTCATCGCCGCCTTCCTTCTCCGGGCGGCCGAAAGCGGCCGCAGCGCCAACCACGCGGCGGAAGGGCAGGATCCTGATCGCGAGCGAGGCAAGGGTCAGCACGGCCATGGCCTCCACGAGCAGGGCACGGTCGGTCCAGCCCAGTCTCGCCAGGCGCTGGAAGGTCAAGGAAGCCATGGCGCGCCTGATACAGCCTCGGCGCCGCGCGAGGCAAATCATTGTTGGATTCGCCTCGGGACCCTAAACCGGCGCTCGACCGAGCAGAGAGCCCTACATTTGCGCATTCCCGCCGAGCTTCGACTGATGGCCGCATGCTGCCGCTGGCCCCCCTCGGCGGCCCGGGACGAGCGGGTGCGGCTGGCCGCGGCGGTGGGGATCGATTGGGACGGGTTCGGAAAGCTGGTCCGGCGCCACCGGGTGGCCGGTCTCGTCCATGACGGGCTGGTTCGGGCCGGGGTCGAGGCTCCGGCGCCGCTTGCCGCCAGGCTGGCCGACGAATCGGGCGAGATCGCGCGCCAGAACCTTGCGTTCGCGGCCGAGAGCCTGCGGCTCGATGCGCTGTTCGCCCCACTCGGCCATCTCTTCCTCAAGGGCGTGACCCTGAACATGCTCGCTTACGGCTCGCTCGCCTACAAGCAGGCGGTCGACGTCGATCTTCTCGTCACGCCCGCCGATTACGAGGCGGCGATCGCGCTTCTGCGCGGCGCCGGGTACCGCTGCATCGTCCCGGGCCCCGAGCCTCGGACCGAGGAGATATTGCTGTGGGTGAAGGGCCACAAGCACAGCAATTGGGTGAGCGCCGCCGGCCTGTCGCTCGAGCTCCATGCCGGCCTGGTCGACAATCCGCTGCTCGTCCAGGGCCTCGGTGCACACTCGCCGGGCCAGCAGGTCGAGGTCGCGCCCGGCAAGGCCCTCCCGACTCTCGCGACCGAGGAATTGTTCGCCTATCTCTGCGCTCACGGCGCCGCGCACGGCTGGGCGCGGCTCAAATGGCTTGCGGACGTGGCGGCGCTGGTGAGCCATGAGGACGGCCCCGGAATCGAGCGCCTGCACGCCCGGTCGGTCGAGCTCGGCGGCGGCCGAAGCGCCGGCCAGGCGCTCCTTCTCTCCTCGATCCTGTTCGGCCTGGAGCTGCCGCCCGCCCTCGCGGCCAGGCTGGAAGGCGATCGCGGCACCCGGATCCTGGCGCGGATGGCGATCCGCAACTTCACCCTGGGCGGAATGGGCCGCGAGCTTGACGAGATGGTCCTCGGCACCGCCGGAATCCATCTCTCCTATCTTCTTCTCGGCCGCGGCGCAGGCTTCAAGCTCAGGCAATTGAGGCGCACTCTGCTCGGCGGACCGAGCGAAGGCGCGCCCCTTGCCAAGCGCCTTCTCCGGCCGATCGCGTTCTTCCCCCGCTGGCTTCTCCGCCGCGCCCGCGAGGCACGCGCGGTCAGACGCTGAGCCAATCGCCCAAATCCTGCTCTTCGATCGTCAGGTTTTCGAGCCGAAGGTCGAGCGCGTGATAAGCCTCGCCATGGTCGGCAAGAAAGGCATCCCAATCCTGCCGCGTTCGCCAGCGGTCGATTGTCGCATAAACCAAGGCGTCGCCGGACCCTCGGTCGACGGCGCTAAGCAGCTCGGTGCCCAGAAAGCCGCTTCCCCTCGCGAACAGCCGTGCCCAGTCGCCGTCGGGGCCGTAGGAGCGTTCGAAGGCTTCGCTGGCCTCGCGGTCAACCTGATAGCGCCAGGTGCGGACGAACATCAGTCTCGCCGACGTTTGCGGCGCGGAGCGGGTGCCTCGAATCCTGTGCCCGAGATCGATTCGCCGTTGACGACCCACAAACGGAACGGCTCGCTCGTCGACACCACGACCGGCAGTCCGATCTGGAGCGACATGAATACATGAATCTCGGTCGGAACCGGATCGAGAAGGTGGGTGACGAACAATACGCCCTCCTCACCCCCCGCGCCTGGTGGCCGCGGCATATCGAGACAGGCATTGGTGAACTTTCGCGTCGATGCGATCGACCCGTCCGCGGCCAATATGAGCCTGTAATGGCCGCCGAAGGGATAGACGTCCTTCTCGACCTGCGGGCTGGTCAGATAGATTTCCATCGGCGAGTCCTGACCGGTCGGCGGAACGATCGCGACGTTGAACGCCGCCCGCGTGCAGGGCCGCACGTCCTTCCCGGGCCGGACCGACCGCGCCTTGGCGAGCCGAAGCTGCAGCGGCGTGAGCGCCATTCTCGATGCCGGCTCGATCGTCTCGCTGGAGGTGACCCGGCCGCCGGCGACATGAACGATATGCGCGGCGGTCAGCGTGTCGCCTTCGCCGCCGTAGAACGTCACGACGAAGCCGTCATTCTCGCGCTCGACGATATAGCCGTTTAGCCTTGACTGGGCGAAGCCTGGAACCTTCGCCATCAGCGCGTCGGTCGCGACCCATGCCGCGCGGTCGAGATCGAAGAGCAATCGGCCGCGTTCGCCGATCGCCGCCAGCTTGGCGGCCTCGTCGGCCGCCGCTGGTGTCGCCGGCGCCTCCTTGGCAAGCGCGACGACGGGAGCCCAGAGCAGGGCGGCGACGATCGGGGCGAGAAAGAAACGCATCTACAATGAAATAGCGACGGTTTTCAGTTCGGCATAGGCTTCGATCCCGTAGCCGCCGGATTCGCGGCGAAGCAGCGTCTTCACCGCTTCTGAATAGCCGGGCTGCGCGGCGATTCAGTTCATCTCGTCCATTGGGGGTAGTCCTCCTGCGCCACCTATACCGTCATGCTGAACTCGTTTCAGCATCCAGCTTGTCACGCGCCTGGGAAGCTCCGGACTGGATCCTGAAACAAGTTCAGGATGACGGCCTGGTGGGGCTTCAGACCAGAAGTTTGCGGGCCCGTTCGATCCGGTCCGCATCCTCCTGCCGCGCTGGAACCGCGAGGCCGCGCTGGACCGCCGGGCGAGCCGCGATCGCCTTCATCCAGCGGTCGAGATTGTCGAGTCCGCTCACGTCGACGCCCGGCCATTCGTGGATGTGCGCCCAGGAGAAATTGGCGATGTCGGCGATCGAATAATCGCCGGCCAGCCATTCATTCCCGGCAAGATGCCCGTCGAGAACCTCGAGCAGCCGGCGGCTTTCGCGCAGATAGCGGTCGATCGCGGCCGGGATCTTCTCGGGGAAATAGCGGGCGAAGACGTTGGCCTGGCCCATCATCGGGCCGAGCCCGCCCATCTGGAACATCAGCCACTGGATCACCCGGCTGCGCCCCTTCTCGTCGGACGGGATCAGCTTTCCGGCGCGCTCGGCGAGATAGAGCATGATCGCGCCCGATTCGAAGACGATGAAATCATTGTTGGCCCGGTCGACGATCACCGGGATCCGGCCGTTCGGATTCATCTCGACGAACGGCTTCTGCTTCTGCTCGCCCGACGCCAGGTCGATGGCATGGAGCTGATAATCGAGGCCGAGCTCCTCCAGGGTGATCGAAGCCTTCCAGCCGTTCGGCGTCGCCGCGGTGTAGAGATCGATCATGATACGCTCCTCGCTCGTTCAGTTGCGAAATAGGACTGATCTTTCCCAAGTCAACTGCGCCGACTTCAACGTCGTGCTTCTTCTGTGCCCGATAGCCTTGCCTGGCGCGGCGCAGCGGAAATGAAATGAGCATGGCCTCGCTCGAAAAGCCATCCTAAGCTGTTGGCGAACAAGGACGAGGACAGGTAAATGATCACGCTTTCCGGACGAGCCGCCTTGCTTGGCTTCGTGCTCGCAACTTCCTCCGCGGCATCGGCTCAGTCTTCTCCTTCTTCCTCCTCCCCCGCTCCATCCGCCGCCGCGCGAACGCCAGCCTTCGAAGCCGCCGCCGCGACGGTCGACGCGTTTCATGCGGCGCTCCGCCGGGGCGATACCGCTGCAGCGGCCAATCTCATTGCCGACGATGCGCTGATCTTTGAGGAAGGCGGCGCGGAGCGCAGCAAGGCTGAATATCAGGCGCACCATCTCGACGCCGATGCCGCCTTCTCGAAGGCCGTGAACTCGGTGCGGACCCGGCGAACCGGCCGGGCATCGGGGGATACGGCCTGGGTGGCGACAGAGGGGCGGGTCACAGGCACGTTCAACGGCCGCGCGGTCGATCGAACCACCGTGGAAACGATGGTGCTTCGGCGGACGCGCAACGGATGGCGGATCGTCCACATCCACTGGTCGTCGCGCTGACATCTTCGCCGTCCCCCGCTTCGTCTGCGAGGCGGAGCCGCTAGCCGAACCCGTGGATCTGGACAGCCAGCTGCGCACGTTCGCCGCTGCTTCGGACCGAATAGTCGATCTTGACCAGCACAGAGCCGATGCCGGGATCTTGGGCCCGGGCGCGAACGTCGATCAGCTCGATCCGCCGCTCATAGCGCCAGATCGCATTCCTTATGCGCCTGAGCATTTCCTCGAGCAAATCGGACTCGACCGGCTCGAACAGAAGTGACGAAATGTCGCAGCCATATTCAGGCCGCGACCGCCGTTGGCCGGGGAGAGTCGTGAGCAGGGCCTGAAGGCTGTTCCTGATGGACTCGCTTTCGGTCGGCGCTCCGATCAGCCGTCTCAATGCATCCGTCACCCGGTCCCGCAAATCCCTTGGCGGCTGGTTTCGGCCGGCCGGGTCCATAAGGCCGTCAGCTGGTCCCGTATGTGCGGTCGCCGGCGTCTCCGAGGCCCGGCACGATATAGCCGTGATCGTTGAGCTCCGGATCCATCGCCGCCGCCCAGATCGGCACGTCGGGATGGGCCTCGCGGACGGCGTCGATTCCGGGCCTGGAGGCGAGCAGGCAGACGAAGCGCATGTCGGTGACGCCCGCATCCTTCAGGGTGTCGATCGCAGCGATCGCCGTGTGGCCTGTGGCGAGCATCGGATCGACGATGATGACCAGCCGGTCGGGGAGGTCGCGCGGCGCCTTGAAATAATATTCGACCGCCTCGAGCGTCACCGGGTCGCGGTAGAGGCCGATATGGGCGAGGCGCGCGGCGGGCAGCAGATCGAGCATGCCCTCCGCCATGTTCAGGCCGGCGCGAAGGATCGGCGCGATGACCAACTCCTTGCCGGCGAGGGACGGGGATTGGGTCGTCGCGATCGGGGTCTCGATCGTCCTCAATTCGGTCGGAAGGTCGCGGGTCACCTCGTAGCAGAGCAGTGCGCCGGTCTCGCGGACGGCGGCCCGGAACAGCTGAACCGGCGTGTCGCGGTCGCGCAGGATGGTGAGCTTGTGCTGGACCAGCGGGTGGTCGACGATGGTCAGTCCGTCCATTTCATTCACTTTCTAAAATACGGTTCCGTCGCTGACGATATCGAGAGGCGGGCCGCCGCCGGCGCGGCGCTCGGCGGCGATCCGCCGGCCTGCCGCCCAGCTGCCGCCCTCGAGCATGCGCGCCAGGGGGAAGCTTTCTTCGCCGACTCCGAGAAGCCCGCGTACCTTCGGGGCCATCCGGTCGAGAAGCGCGACGGTCATTGACCGCCAAGCCACGATCAAAGGGTCGGACACGTGATGGGTGCGAGCGCCGGCCTCCGGATCGGAGAGGCGAAGCACGCCGCAATCGATCAAGAGGCCCCCGTTGCGATACTCGGCGAGCCCGGTCAGCCCGTCTATGTCGACCACCTCGATCCCGGCCGCCTCGAGCGGCTCGATCAGCGAGTAAGCGAGCCATTGCGAGAGCTTGTGAAGCGGCACGAGCCCGTCCGTCGCGTCGTCGCGCGCGATGGCCGGATGGCGCCAGCAATCGCCGAGATGGACTCCGTCGATCACGAGCCGGTCCGCCCAGATCGGGCCGAGCGCCTCGAGCAGAAGCTCGAGGATCGCCGGCGCGGGCAGCCTGCCCCCCTCGGCGCGCGACGCGAGCACGTCGTAGAGCCCGCCGGGACGGCCATCGTCCGCGGTCGCGAAAAGGTCGGGCCGGGCCAGGACCTGCGCGCCGAGGCGGCGGATCAGTGCGGTCCGTCCTTCGAGTCCGGCCAGCACATTGTCCTCGCCGACCTCGAAACCGAGGATGAGCGCTTCCGCCGGAAGCTCGGCGAGCGTGGAGGCGTCGGCGCGCAATGGCGAATCATGGACGCCGGCAGAGAATGCGCCGGTCTCGAACAGCCTCTGGCTCGCGACCGCGAGGCCCTCGGACCGGCTGAGGATCCGGCCGCTGGCGGGATCGCGATACCGCCAGCCTGGCCCCGCGCCGGCGTCGAGCAGAACGGAAAGCACGACCAGGTCGAGCGCGGACCGCGCGCGCTCCGCCCCGCCGTCTGTCGGCAGAGCGGGCTCGTCGACGACGAAATGGCGCCAGCGGGCATGAAAGGGAATGTCGAGGTTGGGGTAGCTTTCGCGGGTCACCGCCGCCGTGCGCTCGGCCGCCTCGTCGAGCTTGTCCAGGTCGACAGTCCAGCCTTCGACCTTCCCGTCCAGCGCGAGATCGAGCATCTCGTGCGCCCGCTCGCGGACGGCGGCCGCGCTCAGCAGCCCGCGCACCTGTTCTGCGGCGTCATGAGAGCCTTCGATCACTTTACCCATCTGCCCCACCAGCCGTTCGGGCTGAGCCTGTCGAAGCCCTCTCCTTTCCTTTGGCAGCGCAGGAAAAAGTAAAGCCCTTCGACGGGCTCAGGGCGAACGGTGTTTCCATTGCGACCGTGATCAGAATTTGCCCAGGTCGCGGCCGACGGTCGAGCGAAGCGCGTCGTCGCTCGGGGCGCCCTCTGCCGAGAAATAGCCCGCCGCCTTCTTGGCCTCCATCTCGACGCTCGCGTCGGGCGGGATCAGGTCGGCCGGGATCGGGACTCGCTCGCCGATCTCGATTCCGCCCTCGGCGAGCGCATCATATTTCATGTTCGACATGGAGACGAAGCGGTCGATCTTCGTGATTCCGAGCCAGTGGATCACGTCCGGCATCAATTGCTGGAAGCGCGCGTCCTGGACTCCGGCGACGCATTCGGTGCGCTCGAAATAGGTCGCGGCCTGGTCTCCGCCCGGCTGGCGCTTTCGGGCATTGTAGACGAGGAACTTGGTGACCTCGCCGAGCGCCCGGCCTTCCTTGCGGTTGTAGACGATGAGCCCTGTGCCGCCCGCCTGGGCCTGTCGGGTCGCTTCCTCGATCCCGTGGGTGAGATAGGGACGGCAGGTGCAGATGTCCGATCCGAACACGTCGGAGCCGTTGCATTCGTCATGGACCCGGCAGGTGAGAGTCTTCGAAGTATCGCCGAGCCCGGCCGGATCGCCGAAGATGTAGAGGGTCATTCCGCCGATCGGCGGCAGGAAGACGCTGAGATCGGGGCGTGTGACCAGCTCGGGATACATTCCGCCGGTCTGCTCGAACAGGCAGCGGCGAAGCGAGGATTCGCTGACCCCGAAACGCTCGGCGACCCCGGGAAGCCACCAGACCGGATCGGTCGCGATCTTGGTGACCGAGACGTCGCCCGCCTCGTGGACGATCTCGCCGTCCACCTCGAGCCGTCCGGCCGCGATCGCCGACTGGATCTCGCCCAGCGTCAGGCGCGCCTTGGTGATGGCGATCGAGGGCCTGATGTCGATGCCCTCCTCGATCAGGTCCGCGAAGTCGTGAGCGACCCGGTGGCCCCAGGGATCGAGCGACACGATCTTGCTGGGGTCGCACCATTGGGGATGCGGGCCGATCTCGCAGACCGGCGAGGTGTCGTGCAGATCGGGCCGCGCCTGCGGATCCATCGCGCCCGAGGAAATGGCGAGCGCCCGGTAGATCGAATAGGAGCCGCCATGGGCGCCGATCGCGTTCCGGTCGCCGCGCGAGTTCACCGTGGCGATGACCGGGCCGCGCTCGGCAATTGTCGGGGCGCCCCATTTCAAGGGAAAGCGCGCAGGGCCGCCGCCGCGCGAGCCGGGATGGGACGTCAGGCGGATATGCCCGCGCTTCGTCTCCGGTGATGATTCCATTCTCTATTTCCTTCCCACTCGAGCGGGGAAGCTAGGCGGCATAGCCGCGAACCGCAATCGCGTCGAAGGCCACGGAGATCCGTTTCTCGTCGCGGCCCGAGGATATCGTCTCGTGCGGGACGAAGGAGGGGAAGAGGACGAGCAGGCCCGGCTCGGGCGCGATCTCGACGATCGGCCAGGGCGGATCGAAGCCGGCCGACCGTTCGGGCGCGCCGATCCGGAGTGCTCCGGGGCGCGGCCCGCCGTGCGCCGGAGCTTCGGGCGCCGCGACATAATAGACTCCGGTCATCCAGCCGCCGGGATGGCGGTGCGCGAGCTGGCGGCCTTCGCCTTCGAAGACCAGGGCCCAGGCCTGGAGCGCTGCCCGGTCCGGCCGGCCGGCGACGAACGGGTGATCGCCGGCGAGGCCGTCGGCATAGGCGCAAACCGCCTCCCCGATCGAGGCGAGCAAGGCGGGAGTCGCGCGGTCGCCCGGCAGCGGCAGGGTACGGGTCCTCAGCCCCTTGCTGGTCGCGTGGCCGGCCGGATCGGCGTGAAGGGTCGGATTGGCGAGGATCTCGGCGGCGAGGGCGGTCCGGAAGCTGGCTTCGTCCGCGAAGCCGGCGGGGGTTTTGAGCGGGGCGGCATGGACGAAGTCGTGGATGCCCATCGTCTCGCGCGCTTCGGCGGCTCGGCCGAGCAAGGCGAGCGCGACGGCCTTGTGATAGATCGCGCCGCTTCGGCCCGGCGACCGGGCGAGGGCCGCCTCGCAGGCTTCGAGCATCGCTGCGGGATCGCTCGGCAGATGGCGTTTCGCCAGGGCCTCGATCAGGCTCCGGTCCGCCGGATCGGCTGCTGCGACGATCGGTTCGAGCCGGGCGGCTTCGTCTCCGCGCCCAATCCGGCCGAGCAGGTCGAAGGCGAGCGATGCGGCGCGCGGATCGTCCTCGCGGTCGAGAAGGGCGGCCAGCGAGGCGTCGATTTCGCCGAGCTCGGCCTGCGCCTGGGCCCAGGCGAGGACGAGGTCGACATCGTCGGGGAAACGGGCTCGGGCAAAGTCGAGTCGTTCGACCGCGTCGGAGTGGCGGCCGGCATTGACCAGGGCGATGCCCAGTGCGCGCCACAGCGCGGGGCGATCGGGATGCTCCGCAACCGCCGACTCGGCGAGACGGGCATTGGCCGCCAGCAAGGCGGGGGACGGGGCCGGTATCAGGCGGATAGGGCGTCCGCCGGCGATCGGTTCAGGAGAATTCGGTGGCGTCGGCTATCAAGTCCCCGGGACCGGCCTGAGCGCTCGCCGTGTCGAGCCTGGAGACTTGGGGCTGCACCCAGTTCGCGCGGGGCTCCGTTTCGGAAGCCGGCGGCGCTTTCTCGACGTGGTCGTTCATGACGATCCCCTCCTTCTCGTCGGACCGTGCAGCATAACGCAATCGGAGGGGCTGGGTCAAAGCCACCGGGGCCGCTCGGGAATCGAAAAGGGCGCGGAGACCGGAGCCGCCGCGCCCTTCGATTGCCTGCCGCCAAAGGCTCAGGCCTGCGCCGGAAGCGCTCCGCGGGCCTGGGCGATGATCGCCTTGGAGGCCTCGCCCTCGTGCATCGCGATGTCGTGCCGGTCCGTGGAAAGACGAACCGGGCGCTCGTGGCGCGCGTCGCGGCGCTTTCCGGCGGCCGCTGAGTCAGTCGGCAGCGGACGGGGTTAAGGCGATCATTGAGTGCCGGCACGGACGCGCTATTGGTGGTTTGCGGCCCTTCGCTTGATCGCCGCCGAGATTTGCCGCCAAATCAGAGCGGCGAAATATGCGCCGACGGCAACGACAAATAATAGAGCGGGCGTCATCACCGCTTCTCCTGTTTGATGGTCGGAGGACGTATCTCCGCCCGCGAGAAGCATGAGCGACACGCCTGTCGAGAGCGTGATGACGGCACACACCAAAAACAAAACGTGCAGCACCCAAGGTGCACGAACGCGCTTCGCCAATCGCCAGAACCAGGCCGCAATTGCAATTGGGCCGTAAGTGGCAATGATCCAGCCCGCGACCGCAATCGTCCACGTCATCGCCGAGGAATGGAGTATCTCGAGGTGCCAGTAGTAGGCGTTCATCGTGTCGGACCTGCAGATAAGCGTCGCCACGATTGCCGCTCCTACAGCCATTTTGTCGAACCGGTTCATCACAGGAGCCATTTCGGCGATTGCTGAGGCGCAAAGCTACAGGATTACCGCTTTCGGGAAAATTGCTGTCTTCATAAGCCAAAGAAAAGGGCGCGGCAGCCGAAGCCGCCGCGCCCTTTGCTTGATGCGCCTTGCTCAGGCCTGCGCGGGAAGCGCTCCGCGGGCCTGGGCGATGATCGCCTTGAAGGCTTCGCCCTCGTGCATCGCGATGTCGGCCAGGACCTTGCGGTCGAGGTCGTTACCGGCGAGCTTGAGGCCATGCATGAACTGGCCGTAGGTCAGGCCTTCGGCCCGCACGGCGGCGTTGATGCGCTGGATCCACAAGGCGCGGAAGCTGCGCTTCTTCACCTTGCGGTCGCGATAGGCATATTGCCCCGCCTTCTCGACGGCCTGGCGGGCGATCCGGATCGTGTTCTTGCGGCGGCCGTAATAGCCCTTCGCCTGAACCAGCAATCTCTTGTGGCGGGTCTTGGTGGTCGTCCCGCGTTTGATTCGTGCCATGTCTATATCCCCTTATTTCAGGCCGTAAGGCGCCCAGAGCTTCACCCGGGCCGTATCGGCCTCGGAAAGCACGTCGGTGCCGCGGTTCTGGCGGATATATTTGGCATTGTGGCTGATCAGCCGGTGCCGCTTTCCGGCGACTCCGTGCTTGATCTTGCCCGTCGCGGTGAGCTTGAAGCGCTTCTTCACGCCGCTCTTGGTCTTCAGTTTGGGCATTTTCGTCTCCTTGGCCACCACGAGGGGCGGACGTTTGAGAACAGCCACGGCAGCCCTTGTGAGCCGGGCGGTTCGATTCTTCCAAAGCTGGAAAGAGGGGGCCCCTTAGCGGGAGAGGGCGCGGAAGGCAAGGTCGAGAGGCAGGAGGGGGCAATTCCCCCGCACATATGCCTTTATCGTATCTACGATAAAGCTTGACCAAATTTCTTTAACGTATATACGAAAACATGTGAAGATCGAGTTCGATGCCGGGAAGCGGGATTGGACGCTTCGAGAGCGCGGCCTCGATTTCGCAGATGCCGCCAGGATCTTCGAAGGCTTCACGCTCACTTTCGAGGACGACCGGGAGGATTATGGCGAGGAACGCCTGGTCACATTCGGTCGCATCGGCAGGGTCGTCGTCGCGTGCGTCTGGACGCAGCGGGGCGAGAATCGCCGCATCATCAGCCTGAGGAAGGCGGAAAAGGATGAAAGGGAAATCTACTATCTCCACAGGCCGTGATCCGAATCCTGCGCGGGATGATGCGCCCCGGCTGACCCGTGAGATCGCCGACCGGGCCGAATTGGCAATCGGCGGCCATGTCATTCGGGAAGCGAAACCGCGCGGGCGGCCTCGAAAGCTGCCCGGCGAGCGGAAGGAGGCGGTTTCTCTCAGGCTGAGTCCGGCGGTCCTCGCTCATTTCAGATCCGCGGGGGACGGCTGGCAGACGCGGATAGACGAGGTTCTGCGGACCTTCGTCACTCGAGCGGAAGGGCAAAGCGCTTCGGGAATCAATCAAGGCAGGGCAGCGAAAGCTGTTGCGGAGAATCAAACGGAGTTCCGACACGAGCAACCACGGAAACGTCGAAGCAAGACTTGATCCGCGGGCCCGAAAACGGGGCTCGGGCGACGGCCGATTCCGTCAGTCGAACAAGCTGGAAACCGAGGTCTCGTCCGCGATCCGCTTGATCGCCTCGCCGATCAGGGGCGCGATGGTGAGAAGCCGGATCTTCGGAGTCGACGCGGCGGCCTCCTGGGCGGCGATCGTGTCGGTGATGACGAGCTCGGTCAGGACCGACGTGTCGACCCGGGCCCCGGCCGCGCCGGACAGGACTCCGTGGGTGCAATAAGCGACGACATCCTCGGCCCCGGCTTCCTTGAGAGCGGCGGCGGCGTTGCACAGCGTTCCGGCCGAATCGACGATGTCGTCGATGAGGATGCAGAAGCGGCCGGTCACGTCGCCGATGATGTTCATCACCTCGGACTCCCCTGCCTTCTCGCGCCTCTTGTCGACGATCGCGAGCGGGGCGTTGGCGAGCCTCTTGGCGAGGGCCCTGGCGCGGACCACGCCGCCGACGTCGGGCGAGACGACGGTGATCGCCCGGCCCGAGAAGCGCGCCTTGATGTCCTCGGCCATGGCCGGGGCGGCGAACAGATTGTCGGTCGGAATGTCGAAGAAGCCCTGGATCTGCCCGGCATGGAGGTCGACCGAGAGGACCCGGTTGGCGCCGGCAACGGTGATCAGGTTCGCGACCAGCTTGGCGGAGATCGGAGTCCGCGGGCCGGGCTTCCGGTCCTGCCGCGCATAGCCGAAATAGGGGACGACCGCGGTGATCCTCTTGGCCGACGCGCGGCGAAGCGCGTCGATGCAGATCAGCAGTTCCATCAGATTGTCGTTGGCCGGATAGGAGGTGGACTGGACGACGAACACGTCCTGCCCGCGCACGTTCTCATGGACCTCGACGAACACTTCCTCGTCGGCGAAGCGGCGGACGCTGGCCTCGGTGATCGGCATTTCGAGATAGGCGGCAATGTCCCGCACCAAAGGCAGGTTCGAATTGCCCGACATCAATTTCATGGTCGCGGATTTCCCTGCGCGGCAGCCGATGCCCTCTTAAGCGCCGGTGCCGCCATGGCAAGGGCCGTTGCCCCGCCACAACGCCGGCCCTAGAGCCCGGCACGATGAGCGTCGTCACCCGCTTTGCCCCGGCGCCGACCGGACGGCTCCATGTCGGCAATATCCGGACCGCGATCCACAATTGGCTGTGGGCGCGGAAGAATGGCGGCCGCTTCATCCTCCGCCTCGACGATACCGACCGCGAGCGGTCGAGCGAGGAATTTGCGGAGGGTATCCGCGACGATCTCGCCTGGCTCGGGCTCGTTCCCGACGAGGAGCATCGACAGTCGGCCCGCTTCGAGCGCTACGAGGCCGCGCTCGAGCGGCTGCGCGAGGCCGGCCGCGTCTATCCTGCCTATGAGAGCGCCCAGGAGCTCGATCTCAAGCGCAAGGTCCAGCTCAGCCGCGGCAAGCCGCCGGTCTACGATCGCGCCGCTTTGGGCCTGACCGACGAGGAGAAAGCCAGGTTCGAGGCGGAGGGGCGGCGGCCGCACTGGCGCTTCCGGCTCGATCATGAGGCCGCGATCGAATGGGACGATTTGATCCGCGGACGCCAGCATTTCGAGCCCGCCTTGCTGTCCGATCCGGTGATACGGCGCGAGGACGGAAGCTGGCTCTACATGCTTCCGAGCAGCGTCGACGATGTCGACATGGGCGTCACCCATGTCGTCCGCGGCGAGGACCATGTCACCAACACCGCGCTTCAGCTCCAGATGTTCGAGGCGATGGGCGCCGAGCCGCCCGCCTTCGCCCACGAAGCCTTGCTTGTCGGATCGGAGGGCAAGCTCTCCAAGCGGCTCGGCTCGCTCGGAGTCGAGGGGATGAGGGAGCAGGGCATCGAGCCGATCGCTCTGGTCGCCAAGCTCGCGCGGATCGGCACCAGCCTGCCGGTCGAACCGGTCACGGCCATGGAGCCGCTCGTCGAATCGTTCGACTTCTCGACCTTCGGCCGGGCGCCGGCGCGTTTCGACCTCGCCGAGCTCAAGACTCTCAACACCCGGATCCTGCACAAGCTCGAATGGGAGAGCGTGCGCGATCGCCTGCCCGAGGGGATGAGCGCGGAAGATTGGGAGGCGATCCGGCCGAACCTCCGCAACGTCGCCGAGTCGGGCGACTGGTGGGCGATATTGCACGGCCATGTCGAGTCGAAGGCCCAAGCGGAGGATCGGGGCCTGATCGAGGCGGCCTCGGCCGCGCTCGCCGAGATCGACTGGGGCGATTCGCCCTGGAAGCAACTCGTCGCCTTGCTGAAGGAAAGGACCGGCCGCTCGGGGAGGCCGCTCTTCCATCCTCTCCGCCATGCGCTCACCGGACGCGACAGCGGTCCGGAAATGGCCGCATTGCTTCCTTTGATCGGCCGGGAAGAAGCCGAAGCGCGGCTTCGCGCCGCACTCTGAAACCGCGCCATCGAGCCTGCGGGAACAAATGGGCTTTTCAACGATTACGTAACAATATATCATTACTCTTCCAGTCGAGAGGCGGCGAAAGGAGAGCGAGATGAACCAGGCATCGATCTATCAGCCCAAAACGGCCAGCCCGACGAGCTTCGGGATGGTGGTCCTCCTCCATGGAGCCGCGATTGCCGCTCTGGTCTTCGCCAAGATGGAGATGCCGACGCCGCCCGACTTCGTCACGACCCAAGTCGACCTTATCAAGGTCAAACCGCCGCCCCCCGAGGTGCTTCCGCCGGAGCCCAAGGCGAAGCTGCCCCCGCCCCAGGTCCGTCATTACGACCCTGTCGTGGAGCCGCTGCCGCAGCCCCGGGACGACCAGGTGCGGTCCACTCAGACGGACAGCAGCTTCGTCGACTCCGGCCCTCGCTACGAGGCCGAGCCGATCCGCGAGCCGGAGCCGCTTCCGGCCCAGCCGGCGCCGGTGCGCAAGGCTGCCAGGCTCATCTCGGGCGATCTCGAGCCGCCTTATCCCATTTCGGAGCAGCGCGCCGGAGCGGAAGGCTCGGTGACCGTCAGGCTCGCGATCGGGACCGACGGCAAGGTCGCCCGGGCCGAGAAGGTGCGGGCGAGCAGCGACGCCTTCTTCCAGGCGACCCAGCGCCACGCCTTGCGGAACTGGCGCTTCAAGCCGGCCACCCTGGACGGCCGGCCGGTCGAAAGCAGCACGGTGATGACCGTCCATTTCAAGCTGGACGGCGAAGCCTAACCCCGAAAGGGCCGGGACACGCAGCCCCGGCCCGGCCCGCCGGTCGAGCCGCCGCCCAGGCCGGCGGGCCACTCCAGGGCCCGGACTCGCTTCCCCCGGCCGATGGCGGCCGCCTCGGGTCGTGAGTCCGGACCCTACTGGCACAGCAAGCGGGTTGCGCTTATCTTGAGCACGATGCCGCTTCCCCGCCCCTCCTCGCCCCGAGCGCTCCTGGCCGACATCAGGGCTTTCGCCGCCGAAAGCTCGCCCTACAAATGGGGGGCGGCGGCCGTCGCCGTGATCATGCCGATCGCGATCGTCATCGTCTTCACCCTCGACACGCGAACCAACATCGATCCGCCCGCCCAGATCATCTATGTCGAGCAATGGCCGGCCAATCGCAGCGATGCCGAGATCAAGGCCCAGCAGAAGAAGGACAAGGCCGAGTCCGACGCTCTCAAGAAGGAGCGGCAGCGCCAGTTCCAGAAGGTCGAGAAAGACCTGGAGCGGATCGGCATTTGAGGCCCGACGAAAGGTGGATGAAGGCTGCGGCGGCGCTCGGCGAGCGCGGCCGGGGCCGGACCGCGCCCAATCCCTGCGTGGGCTGCCTGATCGTCAAGGACGGCAAATTGCTCGGCCGCGGCTGGACCCAGGAGGGCGGCCGTCCCCATGCCGAGGCGATGGCGCTTGCCGAGGCGGGCGAGGAGGCGTCCGGCGCCACCTGCTACGTCACTCTCGAGCCCTGCGCCGAGCCGGGGCGCGGCCCGGCCTGCGCCGACGCGCTGATCCATGCCGGAATCGCGCGCCTGGTCGCCGCGATCCACGATCCCTTTCCGAGCGTCGACGGCAAGGGCTTCGAAAAATTGCGGGCGGCCGGGATCGCGGTCGAGATCGGGCCCGGCGCGGCCGAGGCCGAGCGGACGATGGCGGGATTCCTGGCCCGGCAGCGTCTCGGGCGCCCATATGTCACCCTGAAGCTGGCAATGTCGCTCGACGGAAAGATCGCCCCGGCGTCGGGATCGAGCCGCTGGATCACCGGCGAGGATGCCCGAGCCCACGCCCATCTCGAGCGGGCGCGGGCCGACATGATCCTGGTCGGGCGCGGCACCGTGGATGCCGACTCGCCCGCTCTCGACGTGCGTCTGGTAGGGCTGGAGGACCGCTCTCCGCGGCGGGCCATCCTGACCTCGGGAGAGGCGCCGCAAGGCTGGGAGAAGGTTGCGACCCCGGAGGCGATCTCGGAGCTCGAAGCGGTCAACGACCTGATTGTCGAGGGCGGCGCCGGCGCGGCGAGCGCCTTCCTGGCCGCCGACCTGGTCGATCGCCTGCTCGTCTACCGTGCCCCGATCCTGATCGGCGAGGGCAAGTCCGCGCTCGGCGACATCGGCCTCGCCTCGCTCGCCGCCGCCCACGGCCGCTGGCGCCTCGAAGACTCGCGCACGCTTGGAATCGACCGGCTGGAAGTCTACGTCCGCGTTCGGCAGGATAGTGCCCCAGCCGCTCATCCTGAGTAGGGGCTGAGCTTGGCGAAGGCCCGTATCGAAGGACCGTCCTTCGATACGCCGTTTCGACTTCGCTCAACGGCTACTCAGGATGAGCGGTAGAGGATTAAGGCAAGCAGGGACGCATGTTCACCGGAATCATCACCGACATCGGCCGGATCGAGGCCGCGGAGCAGAAAGGCGATTTGCGCCTTCGAATCGCCTGCGGCTACGACATGGCCGGGGTCGATCTCGGCGCTTCGATCGCCTGCTCGGGCACCTGCCTCACCGTCGTGGACAAGGGCGAGAGCTGGTTCGCGGTCGACGTCTCGGCCGAGACGGTGTCCAGGACCGCGCCGGACCTGTGGAGCGAGGGCGGCCGGCTCAATCTGGAGCGGTCGCTCAGGCTCGGCGACGAGCTCGGCGGCCATATCGTCACCGGCCATGTCGACGGAGTCGGGGAGGTCGAGGGAGTCGCCGAGACCGGCGGATCGCTTCGGCTCACCATCATCGCCGGGCCGGAGATCGAATCCTATATCGCCCCCAAGGGATCGGTCGCTCTCGACGGCGTGTCGCTGACCGTGAACGAGGTCGAGACCCTGTCCGACGGAGTCCGCTTCGGGATCAACATCATCCCGCACACCGCGGCCCAGACCACTTTCGATTCGATTGCGCCGGGCCGGACGGTCAATATCGAGATCGACGTTCTCGCCCGCTATATCGGGCGCATGATGGAGCTGAGACGCTGATGGAGCGCGGCTTCCTCTCCTCGCCCGAGGAACTGATCGACGAGGCGCGTAACGGCCGGATGTTCATCCTGGTCGACGACGAGGATCGCGAGAATGAGGGCGATCTCGTCATTCCGGCCCAGATGGCGACTCCCGACGCGATCAACTTCATGGCCAAGCACGGCCGCGGCCTGATCTGCCTCGCTCTGTCGAAAGGCCGGGTCGAGCAGCTCGGCCTCCAGCTGATGAGCCGCCACAACGGAACCCGGCTCGAAACCGCCTTCACGACATCGATCGAGGCCAGGGAGGGAGTCACCACGGGGATCTCCGCCGCCGACCGGGCGCGGACCATCGCGGTCGCGATCGACGCGGCCAAGGGCCCCGAGGATATCTGCACCCCCGGCCACGTCTTCCCGCTCGTCGCCAGGGAAGGCGGAGTCCTGATCCGCGCCGGCCACACCGAGGCCGCGGTCGACGTCTCGCGGCTGGCCGGGCTCAACCCTTCGGGCGTGATCTGCGAGATCATGCGCGAGGACGGAGCGATGGCCCGGCTCGACGATCTCGTCGCCTTCGCCCAGCTTCACGGCCTCAAGGTCGGAACGATTCGCGACCTGATCGCCTATCGCCTCAAGAAGGACCATCTCGTCGAGCAGACCGGCGAGGCCGCGTTCGAGAGCAGATGGGGCGGCACCTGGACCGCCAAGAGCTTCCTCAACAAGGCGCTCGGAAGCGAGCAGGTCGCACTCGTCAAGGGCGAGATAAAGGAGGACGAGCCCACTCTGGTGAGGATGCACCAGCTCAGCCTGTTCGGGGATGCGTTCGGAGAGGCCAATGCCCGCGGTGGAATGCTCGCCCGGGCGATGCGGGCGATCGCCGAGGAAGGGGCCGGAGTCATCGTGGTCCTCAACCGGCCGATGCCCGACGCAATCTCCTCGGCCCTCAACGTCCGCGCCGGCAAGGCGGTGGCCAAGGACATGGAGGAATTGCGCGATTATGGCGGCGGCGCCCAGATCCTCTCCGCGCTCGGTGTCCAGGACATGATCCTGCTCACCAATACGCACCATACGCCGGTCGCTCTGGGCGGTTACGGCCTCAAGATCGTCGGCGAGCGTCCGATCCCGCCCGCTGAACCCGGGGAGGTTTGACGTGGCGCACGTCCTGATCGTCGAGGCGCGCTTCTACGCCCATCTCGCCGACCTGCTGCTCGAAGGCGCTCGGGCCGCGATCGAGGCCGAGGGCCATAGCCACGAGACGATCACGGTGCCCGGCGCGCTCGAGATCCCGGGCGCGATCTCGCTCGCAGCCGAGACCGGCCGCTACGATGCCTTCGTCGCATTGGGCACGGTAATCCGCGGCGAGACCTTCCATTTCGAAATCGTCGCCGGCGAAAGCGCGCGCGGGATCATGGCCCTGAGCCTCGATGGCTTCGCGATCGGCAACGGCATCCTCACGGTCGAGGACGAAGCGCAAGCGCTGACCCGCGCCCGCCCCGATGAGAAGGACAAGGGCGGCGAGGCGGCCAAGGCGGCGCTGGCGATGCTGGCGCTGAAGGGGAAGTTTGGCGCTTAACCGCCCCTCCCTTCAAGGGAGGGGATCAAGGGGTGGGTGGCGAGCGAGGGGGCTCGATGCCCCCGAGTGAGCATTTGAACCAGCGCCGCCTGCGTCTTCTTCCGCGCGAGCGGGCTCAGCCGCACCCACCCCCAACCCCTCCCTTGAAGGGAGGGGGGAGGCTACCGCCGCAGCCAGTGCCTTCGCGCGAACCAGGCGAGGACGACGATTCCCACCAGCACGCAGAAGGCGACGACGCCCCAGAACGACCAGGGTTCATGAGCATAAGGTATGCCCTCGACATTCATTCCGAGCAGTCCGGTGATGAAGGTCAGAGGCAGGAAGATGAAGGCGAAGACCGAGAGGAGGAGTCCGCGCTGGTCGAGATCCTCGGCGCGCATGTCAGTCAATTGCTCGTGCAGAAGGGCTGCGCGCTCGCGAACCGCCTCCAGTTCCTCGGCCATGCGCGCGAAGCGGTCTGCGGCTTCCCTGATGTGGAGCCGGTCGTCGTCGGCCAGCCAGGCGAAATCCTGGGCCGCCAGAGTCAGCAGGGCGTCGCGGTTGGGGGCGACGAATCGGCGGAAGGCGATGGCGTCGGACCGGATTCGCGCGATGGTCGAGCGCAATTTGTAGACCATCCGGGGCTGAAGATCGCTTTCGCAATCGTCCAGGGTGTCGCCCAGCTCGGCGACCTCGGGGTCGAGCTGCTTGCTGATCGTGCGGGCGAAGGCGGCGACGATGTCGCCGGGATCGTGGATCAGCCCCCGGTTCATCTGCTCGACGACGACATCGGTGGCGGCGAGCGGCCTTCGAGTCACCGAATTGACCTTGCCGCGTCTTACCCACATCCGGATCGAGACCAGGCGGTCGGGATCCTCGGTCTGGGCGCCCGCCGGGCCGCGCAGATTGACGATCGCCCCGTCCTCGATCCGGTCGCAGCGCGGCCGGGTCTCGGTGGCGATCAGGGCATTTGCGGCGACGTCGGGTATGTCGCCGCCGAACAGGCCGGCAAGCTCCGCGGCCTCGCCGCCCTCGACATGGACCCAGATAAAGCCGGGCCCCGAATAGGCCAGGGCCTCGTCGGATGAGACCGGCCTGACCGGTCCGTCTCCGACGAGGATGGCGGTGCACTTCATGCTTGTCTGGAAAGGAAGTCGCGGATCGCGGGGCCGACATCGTCCCGGCGAAGCGCAAGCGCGAGGTTGGCGGTGACGAAGCCGATCCGGTCGCCGCAATCGTAACGCTCGGCGTCGACCGTCAGGCCGTGGAACGGCTGGCTCCCGATCAATGACGCCATGGCGTCGGTCAGCTGGATCTCGCCTCCGGCGCCGCGCACCGGATTGTCGAGCACCCGCATCACCTCGGGCTGCAATATGTAGCGGCCGACGATCCCGAGCCTCGATGGCGCCTCGTCGGGCTTCGGCTTTTCGACCAGGCCTTTGACCTCGGTGAGCCTGCCCCTGGTCTCTCCCGGAGCGACGATCCCGTAGCTCGCCGTCCGCTCCGCGGGCACGTCTTCGACGCAGACGATGTTGCCGCCGACCTGCTCATAGGCCTCGACCATCTGGGCTAGGCAGCCGGGCCCGCCCGACCGCCCGACCATGAGGTCGTCGGGGAGCAGCACGGCGAACGGCTCGTCGCCGACGATGTGGCGGGCGCACCAGACCGCGTGGCCGAGGCCGAGCGGCTCCTGCTGGCGCACGGAGACGAGGTTGCCCGCCGGGACCCTGGTGCCTTGGAGCGAATCGAGCGGCTTGCCGCGCTCGCGCATGACTGCCTCGAGCTCGAAGCCTGTGTCGAAATGGTCGTCGAGCGCGCTCTTGCCCCGGCCGGTGACGAAGATCAGCTGCTCGATCCCCGCCTCGCGCGCCTCCTCGACCGCATATTGGATCAGCGGCCGGTCGACGATGGTCAGCATCTCCTTGGGGATGGCCTTGGTCGCGGGCAGAAACCGGGTTCCGAGACCGGCGACCGGGAACACCGCCTTGCGTAGCTTCTTCATCGTCACTCCGAACCTGGAACGTCAGCCGGCGGGCGGAAGGTCGAAAGGATCGTCCTCGCGCTCCTCGGAGCGGCGAAGGCTGTCGTCCTGACGGGCCGGCTGGGCGATGTCCGGCTTGGTCAGCATCTCCTCGGTGGTCGGCCGCGCCCGCGCCTGGGCGGGCTTCGGCACCACTGTCCCGGCGGGCGGAACCAAAGGCTCTCGGCTTCCGCACGCGGCGGCGGCCAGTGCGAGCGCGGAAATGCAGGCGAGGCGGAGAGTCACTTTCATCGCATCAGCCAATAAACGAGGCTGCCCGGCCCGGTCACCCAAAATCGCCGCCTTGCCGCCCGCGCGCCGTCGACCTACCGGACGGCCGATGCGCGCATTGCACCTGCTTCTTCTTCCATTTTCGCTCCTCGCCTGCGGCAAGGCGCCGGAGGCCGCGCAAGCGCCGGACCAGCCGGCCTGGCAGGGCCCGGGCGGCGAACAGGCGGTGCCGACGGGCAGGCTGGACCGCTCACATGCAGGCACGAAGGCGCCCGCCGCCGCCTTCGAGGACCCCGACGGCAACCTCGTCTCGCTGTCGGATTTCCGGGGCAGGCCCTTGCTGGTCAACCTCTGGGCGACCTGGTGCGCGCCCTGCGTGGTCGAGATGCCGACTCTCGATGCCCTGGCCGAGCGCGAGGATCGGGTGCAGACGCTCGCGATCAGCATGGATGCGGACCGCCGCGACAAGGTCACGGCCTTCTTCCAGGAACGCAATTTCGGAGCGCTCGAACCCTATCTCGACAATGAGCTGAAGCTGATGCCCGAGCTCGGCGTCAGCACCTTGCCGACCACGATCCTCTACGACGAGGACGGGCGCGAGCTGTGGCGGATGACGGGCATGGAGGACTGGAAAAGCGAGCGAAGCGCCAAGCTGATCGCCGAGGCCTTTTAGGCTAGCCCTGTTTCACTCTTTCGGCTCGTGCTCCACATAGTCATTGCCGAGCCAATCCTGTTTCTTCCGAGAGCGACCGCTTTCAGCACCGTCCTCGTCGCGATGTTCTACAAAAGGATTGCCCAGCCAGTCTTCTTCAGCGCGCGACTCACCCGACTTCTCATCTTCAGCATCGCGGTGCTCGACATAAGGGTTGCCCAACCAGTCCTTGCGGCCTCGGGACGTTTCTACCACTTCGCCATCGGCGTTGGTGGTTTCGACATATGGGTTCCCTAGCCAATCCTTCTTGGCTTCGGACCGGCCTATCGTGCTCCCATCTTCGTCAAGGTGCTCGGTATATTTGTTGCCCAGCCAGTCCTCCCGTTGACGGGAACGCCCGGCCCGGGCCGCCCTCGGCCTGCGTGGCTGATAGGGCTCCTTCTCATATTCCTCATCTCGCTGCTTCTTATCGTCGCCGAAGACCATTCCCAGGATCCAGAAGCCAATTATGAGCAGGGCGATGACGATCGCGAGGTAGATCAGCGAAGCGACCACAATCAACGACACGCTGGCCACACAGAAAAACAGAGCAAAGCGAGTCCCCGCGCGGATTGCTTCGTCGTCAATCGACGCAGTTCCCTGATGCAGCTTGTGAATGCCCCAGATCATCGCGGCCCAGGTTCCGGCAATAAAGCCCTCCTTCTCCTTCATGGACGCATAGTGGCGATCCCACCAGTCGCTCTTATCATTGATCCAAGCGACGAATTCAGGCGGCTTTGCCAAAGCGACGAATATGCCGGCCCCTGCGAAAAGGAATAACATAATGATCCATAAGGATCCGATGCCCCCACCCATCGTAGCCCCCCTGTAAAGGAAAACACCTACCAAGTCTGGTGAGCTGGCTCAACTCTGCTTTGTTCCTCGACGCTGATCGTAACAGTCCTATCAACACGAACGGCGCGAGCTGTGGCGGATGATGGGCACGGAAGATTGGAAAGGCGAACGGGGCGCCAGGCTGATCGCCGAGGCCTTTTGATCCGAGGCTCGTTCACTGAATGGCGGAAGTGTCCTCCATCCCCTGGACGACGATCCGCTCGAGCTCCTGGCTCGGAGAGCGCAGGATGAAATAGAGGAACCGATCGTAGGTCTGGACCCGGATGCAGTATCTGTCCGTGGCAATGGGATCGGCACAATCCGCCGTCGCCCTGACCGACGACTCGCCGAGCGGCGACAGCCGGGTCAGGCATTCGGCTTCGCTCTCCGGCGCCGGGCCGCCGAAGTCGATATGCCTGCAATCGATCGGCACGGGCGCTCGGCCGGCACGCGCGCCGTCGCCGAGCTTCTTCATCAGCTCGAAGGCCGTCATCAGCTGCCATCCGCTCTCGGCGGGTATCGAATCGCGGCGGGGATCCAGCTTCGCGCAGGCTTCGTCCTGCCCACTCCGTTCGTCCGGTTCGAATCCGGTCAGCTTCGTCGCCATCTTCGGGTCGCGGACGATATAGACTGTCTCGGTCTCGACGCCCGCGATGTGCAGGACGGGATTGTCGCCGACGGCAAGCCGGTCCGGCGCGAGATGGACCATCATCCTGTCGGCGACGCACAGGCCGTCGCGGAGCCAGTCCCTGCGCGGCTTCGTCCAGAACCAGACGGAGCCTCCTTCCCAGCGACGAAGGACTTCACGGGTCATGTTGCTGACGTAGAGATCGGCGCCCAGCGGTCCGAAGATCCGCCGGGCGAGGGCCTCTTCCGACAGAGTCGTGAGCTCGGACCGCGTCAGCGGCTCAGGGTCGCGGGCAGCGACCGGCGCTGCCGCGACAAGCGCGAGGAGGAGGCCGGCCGGCCGCACCCTCAATCGCGAAGCAATTCGTTGATGCTGGTCTTCGACCGGGTGCGAGCGTCGACCCTCTTGACGATCACCGCACAGGCGAGGCCGGGGCCTCCGTCCCTGCCGGGAAGGGTGCCGGGCACGACCACCGAATAAGCGGGGACCCTGCCCATGAAGATCTCGCCGCTGGCCCGGTCGACGATCTTGGTGGAGGCGCCGATGAAGACGCCCATGGACAGGACCGCGCCCTGCTCGACGATGACGCCCTCGGCCACCTCGGAGCGGGCGCCGATGAAGCAATCGTCCTCGATGATCACCGGCCCGGCCTGGAGCGGCTCGAGAACTCCGCCGATCCCGGTTCCGCCCGAGATATGGACGTTGCGGCCGATCTGGGCGCAGCTTCCCACCGTCGCCCAGGTGTCGACCATCGTTCCCTCGCCGACCCAGGCGCCGATATTGACGAAGCTCGGCATCAGCACCGCGCCTTTGGCGATGTAGGCGCCGCGGCGGACGATCGCTCCCGGCACGGCTCGGAAGCCGGCCGCTCCGAACGAATCCTCGTTCCAGCCGAGGAACTTGCTCGGCACCTTGTCCCACCAGACCGCTCCTCCGGGACCGCCGGAGATCGCCTCCATCGGAGTGAGGCGGAAGGACAGAAGGACCGCTTTCTTGAGCCATTGATTGACCGTCCAGCCGCCCGGGCCCTTCTCGGCGACGCGCGCCTCTCCGGAATCGAGCAAGGCAATCGCTTGTTCTACCGACTCGCCAATCTCGCCCGGGGAGCCCGGCCCGATCGTATCGCGATCCTCCCAGGCCGCGTCGATCACGGATTGCAGATCGGCGCTCATTCCACTTTCTCCCCGGCAATCTCGCTCAGCCATTCGCCGATATCCGTCACCCGATAGTCGATAAAGCTCTCATCGGCGCCGAATCCGGCCTGCTCGGAGCCGTTGTCGACCCACACCGTGGTCATTCCGAGCGCCTTGGCCGGCTTCAGGTTGCGCGCCATGTCCTCGACGAACAAGGCCCGATCCGGCGCGATTCCGTGGCGCTCGCACATCTCGGCATAAGCGCGCGGATCGGGCTTGGGGACATAGTTCATTGCGTGGATGTCGTGCAGTCCGTCGAACGCGTTGGCGAGGCCGAGCTTGTCGAGCACCCGCCGCGCATAGGCCTCGTCGCCGTTGGTGAAGACGAACTTGCGGCCTGGAAGCCGGTCGAGCGCCCCGACCACGCGCGGATCGGCCGAGATTCGGGCGAGGTCGATATCGTGGACATAGTCGAGGAAATCGTGCGGATCGGTTCCGTGCGAGGCCATCAGGCCTGCCAGGGTCGTGCCGTGCTCGTGGAAATAGCCCTTCTGGACCCGCCGCGCCTCGTCATGGCCGCAGTCGAGCAATTGCTGTATGAAAGCGGTCATGCGCGCGTCGATCAGCGCGAACAGATCGGCCGACGCGGGGTAGAGGCTGTTGTCCAGATCGAAGATCCAGCACTCGATATGCGACAGGCGTGGGTCCATGGCCGCCCCTATCGCAACCTGTCGCCTTCAGCAAAATGAAAGCTTTCGGGGAGCATAAACGAATCGGAAAAAGCCAGAAATTCGAATGTTTTAGGTAGGGGTTGTTGCCGATGACCCAGTCTCGCAGGAATGCGCTCGTCCTCACCGTGTGCGTCGCCGCGCTTGCGGTTTCTGGCTGTGGCGGCGGAAGCACCGGCGGAGCAGGACCTCAGCCGATGCCGATCGCCCCGCCGGCGCCTCCGCCTCCCCCGCCGCCGGTTCCCCCGCCTCCTCCTCCTCCTCCGCCGCCTCCTCCGGTGTCGACGACCAATTTCAACGACTCCGAATATCGGCGCTCGAACGGCGCGGTCTCATCGGGCGCCATCGCGGCCTGGAACGCGGGCGGCACCGGCCGCAACGTCAAGGTCGGGGTCGTCGATACGGGCATCAATCCCGATCTGGCCGAGTTTGCGGGCAGGATCGATCCTGCCAGTCGCGACGTCGCCGCGAGCCGCGGAGTCACCGACACCGAAGGCCATGGCACCGCGGTCTCGGCGGTGATCGCGGCCGCGCGCAACGGCTCGCAGAATATCGGAATCGCCTTCGAATCGACGATCATCTCGCTGAACACGTCCGATCCAAACAATTGCGACGAGGAGGACGGCTGCAAGCATGACGATATCGACATCGCCCGGGCAGTCGACATCGCGGTCGCAAACGGCGCGAGGGTGATCAACATCTCCCTGGGCGGCGATGGAGTCAGCTCGATCATGCTGAACGCAGTCCGCCGAGCGAGCCTGGCCGGAGTCATCATCGTGATGTCGGCGGGCAATGATTCGAAGCCCGATCCGAACACTTTCGCGACCGCTTCCGCCGCGGCCGCGAACGGCACTGTCATCATCGCCGGAGCGATGGACGACCAGAGGCAGCTCGCCTCCTTCTCGAACCAGGCCGGCAACGGTGCGGCTTACTATCTGACCGCGCTCGGGGTCCGGGTCCGGACCATCGACCATACCGGCACCGGCTTCCTTTATTCCGGAACGTCCTTCTCGGCGCCGATCGTCAGCGGCGCGGTGGCCTTGCTCGCCAGCGCCTTTCCCAACCTGACCGGCGCGCAAATCGTGCAGATATTGTTCAATTCCGCCGACGAGGCCGGCGTGCCGGGCACCGATCCGCAATTCGGCCGCGGAATCCTCAACATCGAGCGCGCCTTCCAGCCCCAGGGCGCGCTGACGATGGCGGGCAGCAAGCTGCCGGTGCCCGACGTCACCAACGGCAAGGCGGCTGGCGCGATGGGCGACGCGCGCACCGCGGCGCCGCAAATGGCCGGCGCGATCATCCTCGACGGCTATTCGCGCGCCTTCACCGCCCAGCTCCTGACCTCGCTCGATCGTGCCCAGCGCGAGGAGCCGCTCGGCCAGGGGTTGCAGGGCGATCTGCGGACCGCCACCGCCGGACGGGCGAACATGGCCGTCTCGATCACCGTCAGCCGGCGCCAGAGCGGACAGCCCTGGGTCGGAATGGCCCAGCTCGGCCTCACCCGCGACGACGCGCGCCAGGCCAAAATCCTGTCCGGCCTCATGCTGACCCGGCTGGACAGGAAAACCGCCGTCGCCATGGGCATCTCCGAAAGCGGCAAGACCCTTCAGCAGCGCCTTTCCGGCCAGCACCAGAATGCATTCCTGGTCGCTCGCGATCCGATGACCCGGATGGGCTTCTACGGCGACGATTCGGCGAGCATGGGCGTCCGCCACGATCTCGGCTTCGCCGCGATGACCGTAACCGGCGAGCGCGGGGAGGTGCGCCAGCCCGGCTTCATCCCGATCCGCAACCAGCCGGGCTACGACATCGGGTCGGTCACGTTCGACCGGCGCTTCGGACCCGCCCGGCTGTCGCTCGGCGCGACCCGGCTCAAGGAGGAGGATACGATCCTCGGCGGCCGGCTCGCCTCGGCTTATTCGAGCGGCGGATCGACGAGCTGGTTCGCCGACGGCGCGGCAGGCTTCGATCTCGGCAAGGGCTGGGGCGCATATGCGAGCTACCGCCGCGGCTGGACGAGCATGCCGGGGACCGCGCTCGCGCACAACGGGCGCCTCACGACCGACGCCTGGGCGATCGACGTCGGCAAGAGCAATGCCTTCCGCTCCGGCGATTCGATCGCTCTTCGGGTCATGCAGCCGCTTCGCGTCCTTTCGGGCGGCTTCGATCTCCAGATGCCGGTCAGCTACGATTATTCGGACGGCAGCGTCGGCTACGCCAGCCGCTTCTTCAACCTGGCGCCGACCGGCCGCGAGATCGACGTGGAGGCGGCCTACGGCACTCGCCTTTGGGGCGGCCACCTCTCGGCCAATGCCTTCTGGCGCAACGATCCGGGCCATATCGAGGCGGCTCCGAACGATCTCGGCGGCGCGATCCGGTTCAGCCTGGGATTCTGATCCACTGCAAAAGCGCGGATCGGGAAAAGGATGTTGGTGGGCCCCGCAGGATTTTTACCTGCACCTTGCCGTAATCTGCGGCATGCTCTGGCGGTTAAGCTACAGGCCCGAGGCGATGCATAAGCCCAAATCCTTGCCGATCCCTTTCTTCCGCGCCCTTTCGCTCGCGGCGCCTTTGCTTCTGGCCGCCTCCCTGCCGCTCGCCGCGGCGCCGCGGGCCGCCCCCTTCACCGTCGCGGAGACCGGCCGGAGCTACGTGAAGCTCGCCGATGCCGTCGAGGCCATCGGCGGCGGGACGGGCACGATCCGGATCGCGCCCGGCCGCTACCGAGACTGCGCGGTGCAGGAAGCGGGGCGGGTCGCCTATGTCGCCGAGCGGCGCGGCACCGCGGTCTTCGACGGCGGAATCTGCGAAGGCAAGGCGACGCTCGTCCTTCGCGGCCGCTCGGCGCGGGTGGAGGGCTTGGTCTTCACCCATACGCGGGTCGCGGACGGGAACGGCGCCGGAATCCGGATCGAGAAAGGCGATCTCAATGTTTCCTGGTCGCGCTTCGTCGACGCACAGTGCGGAATCATCTCGGCGATTGATCCGGCCGGCACGATCGTCATAGACCGCTCGACCTTCAGCCTGCTCGGCAAGCATCCCGACGGCCGCGGCGCGCATTCGCTCTATGTCGGCGGCTATGGCGCGCTCCAGGTCACCAATTCGCGCTTCGAGCGCGGCACCGGCGGCCATTATGTGAAGAGCCGGGCGCCGAAGGCCGATCTGCTCGACAACAGCTTCGACGACAGCGGTGGACGAAACACCAATTACATGATCGACCTGCCCAACGGCGCCACCGGCCGGATCGCCGGCAACACCTTCCTTCAGGGCAACGACAAGGACAATTTCGGCACCTTTATCGCCGTCCGCGCCGAAGCGAAGGTCCACCCCTCCGCGGGCCTCGTCATCGAGAACAACCAGGCGATGCTCGTCCCGGCCTTCCGGGGCCCAACCGCCTTCGTCGGCGACTGGAGCGGCGAGCGCCTGGTGATCCGCGGCAATCGCCTGGCGCGGGGAATCAAGCTGTTCGAGCGGCATTGACGGGTTCCGATTCAGCCCCTCCCGGTTTCCTGGGAGGGGTTGGGGTGGGCCTCTTTCAGCCTCCACGTCGAAGGCTGAGGCCGCCCCGATGTCGCAAGAGCTTACCCCTCAATCCCCTTCCGGAAATCCGGAAGGGGAAGCATTCAGCCGGCGAGCTTCCCACCCAAATGCTTGGCGAAATATTCGAGACACGCAATCCTGCGCATCAGCCCGCTGTCGTTGATGCGCTCGGGATGGAAGAAGCGGCGCATGATCGGGAAGTCGAGGTCGACCACCCGGCTCATATGGTCCGGGCCGAGCAGCCCGCCATGCTCGTCCGCCATCGGCCCTCGCCGGCGCCTCAGCGCATAGCTTTTCTGCCTGAGCCAGGTCGGGCGAACGCGCGTAGACCATTCGCTGAAGCGATGGCGGCGGCTCGGGGGAACGGTGAAGTCGTGCCCGTAGGCGGAGGGCCGCGAAGCCAGTGACGGATCGATCGCGGCGAGCAACTGAGCCTCGAACCGGCCGGCATTCTTGAGGCGGATCGGAAGCTTCATCGCCTCGGCCACGACCTGATGATCGAGGAACGGCATCAGATAGGCAGCGTGTCGGCCCTCGAGGCTGATCTCGCGCCCGAACGCCGAGCGGCAGCGGATCCGCGGATAGACCTGCTCGATCAGTCCGCGCGGAAGCCGCGAGCGGTCGCCCGACCGGCCGAGCGCGGAGAGGATCTTGTCCTCGATCGCGCCGATGAAGGCGGCTTCGTCGAACAGGTCCGTCGCATCGCCCGGCGCGAAGCGTGCGAAGAATGTGCGGGCCACCGTCCGCGCGCTTGCGGGCCGATCGGGCAGGAAGAAGAAGTTGCGATAAATCTCCCCGCAGCCGCCCGAGACCGAAAGCGCTCCGCCCTGATGACGGGCATCGCGCGCGGCGGCGTTCATGCCGTTCTCGAACAATTCGCCGTAATTAGGGAGGGCGTCATAATCGTGGAAATTGCGCTCGACCTGGGCGGCGAACCGGTCGGGATCGAGCGGGCGCGCCTCCTTGTCGAGCCACTCGACCTGGAATCCCTCGGCGGCGCCAATCTCGCGCGCAATCCGGACGTCCTCGCCGTCCTCGGGGCCGTAGACGAAGACTCGGGGTCGGCAGCCCTCGGCGCGCAGGGCCGCGAGCGCGAGCCGGGAATCGAGGCCGCCGGACAGGGGACAGAAGACCCTGTCCCCGAACGTATCGAGATGGCGGCGAACCACGGCGGACAGCCGCTCGCCATGGCGCGCGATCCGTTCCTCAGGCGGCATCTCCTCCGCCTCGGCGGGAAGCGGCTTGGCGAACTCGTGCGCGACGGCGCCACGCTCACCGAGCTCCACGATCCTGTCGGGGCCGAGAGTCCTGAGCTCGGCGAAGATTGTGTCGTTGCCGACGGGGACGACGTTGAAAGCGAATTCGTAGACGCCCTGCGGATCGAAGCTCAGGCTCGGAAGCGCCGCGGTCGCGGAGAGAAGGGAGGTGGAGAAAAGCCGCATCTCCGCATCGTGGAAGACCTGGAAGGCGGCGAAAAAATCGGTGAGCAGGAAGGCGCGGCCGCCCTTGCGGACGATCGCCGCGAACTGGCCTCCGAGCTTCGACCAGTCCGGGCGGAGAGGGTCGATCTCGTCGAGAAGTGCATCGAGCGCCGCCCGGCCCATAGAGCCGCCCCAGGTGAGGGTGCCGGCGACCGCGGCGAAATCCTCGCCGCGCTCGACGGCGGTTTCGGGTCCGCCGATGATGAAAGGCGCGTGGAGCAGGTGCCAGCCGGGGAAGGCGCGCTCCCGAAGGTTCGAAAAGCCGTGGCGCTCGAACTGGGCGCGCGCGGCCCCCAGCGCCGGCCCGGTGAAGGACGGATCGTCCGTCCGGATGAGGAAGAATGCGCCCACGCTGCCCAGCTACAGGGGATTGCTTAAACCCGCGTTAGCCAAGGGCGAACGCTGTCCCCCCGAAAGCGGGGATCCAGACAGACTCTGAACCGGATTCCCGCTTTCGTGGGAATGACGAGTGGGGGTGACGGGCATTCCCGTCTGCCAACAGGCTTAACGCAACCTCAACCGCCCTCGCGTAGGGAATCCACGATGATCGATCTCTTCGCGATGGCGGTCAGCCACGGGCTGATGCTGCTCGCCGCATGGCGACTGCTTTCCCGCGACGATCTCGATCGGGACGCCCCGCCCGCGCGTGCGGGGGACGAGACCTGAGATGCGCGATCTCGCCCTCGTCGCTTTCCTCGTCCTGCTGCTCGGCTTCGGGCTTCGAAGGCCGTTCCTGCTCGTGCTCGGCTATGTCTACATAGACATCGTCTCGCCGCAGCGCCTTTCCTACAATCTGCTCACCTCGATCCCGATCTCCCAGATCTTCTTCCTGGCCGCATTCCTCGGCTGGCTGATCAGGGACGACAAGAAGGGCCTCAGGGTCGCGCCGCGGCAATGGCTGCTCTGCTTCCTGCTCGCCTGGGTCGCCTTCACCACCTTTACCGCCGATTTCCCGGTCGAGGCGCTCGAGAAATGGGACTGGGCCTGGAAGGCCCTGGTCTTCGCGATCTTCCTGCCCTTCACGCTTCGGACCAAGCTGAGGCTCGAGACTCTGCTGCTGCTCATGACCCTGTCGGCCGCGACGATCATCATCATCGGCGGGATCAAGACGATCTTGTCGGGCGGCGGCTATGGGGTGCTCAACCTCGGGGTCGACAACAATAGCGGGCTCTATGAGAGCAGCATCATCTCGACCCTCGCGATCGGGCTGATCCCGATCATCCTCTATTTGCGGAAATACGGGACGATCTTCCCGACCGACTGGCGGGTGAACGCCTTCGCGGGCGCTCTCATCTTCGCCTGCCTGCTCATGCCGATCGGGACGGAAGCGCGCACGGGACTCGTCTGCATGGCGGTGCTCGGAGTCCTGATGCTCCGCGATAACAAGAGGCGGTTTCTCTACATGGCAGGAACCGCCTTCGCCCTGATGGTCTCGATACCCTTCCTCCCGGCGAGCTTCACCCAGCGCATGGACACGATCGAAGGCTATCAGGGTGACGAATCCGCCTCGACCCGGATCGCCGTCTGGGCCTGGACCTGGAACTATGTTCAGGAGCATCCGCTCGGCGGCGGCTTCGAGGCCTATCGTGGGAACAAGATCAGCTTCCAGACCACGGGGACCAAGGCCGCCGGGAATGTCGAGGTGGTCGTCGCCGCCAACCTGACCGACGAGGGCAGGGCTTATCACAGCTCCTATTTCGAGATGCTCGGCGAGCAGGGCTGGCCGGGCTTCCTCGCCTGGCTCGCGCTCCACGCCACCGGCCTCGTTCGGATGGAGATATTGCGGCGGCGCTACCGCCGCTCGGAGGGCAGGGAAGCCTGGATCGCCCCGCTCGCGACGACTCTCCAGCATTCCCACATCATCTATCTGATCGGCTCGCTCTTCGTCGGAATCGCCTTCCAGTCCTTCGTCTATATGTGGATGGCCATCGAGATCGGCCTCGACGCTTATTGCAGGAAGCTGGGGACGGGCGAGGCGAAGAGCGGGTGGGGGAAGACGCGACTTCAGCCAACGAAAGCAATCGCCAAGCCGGCGTAATCTTGCCTACCCGTCATGCTGAACTTGTTTCAGCATCCAGCGGCGAGCTTCGGTGCGGGTGTAGAACTGGATCCTGAAATGAATTCAGGATGACGGACTGGGGGGGCCGTCAATTGATCGTGATCACCCCGTCGACCGCGCGCCATTCGGCGGGCCGGATCAGATGCTGGTGGGCGACCCGCACCGAATGGAGCACCGCGTCGATGTCGGTGCGCCAATGGTCGAGGAAGCGGTGGAGGACCGGGAAGCGCGGCGCCACGTCATATTGCTGCCAGACGAAGAGCTGGATGAGGGCGGGATGGTCCGGCATGTAATAGCTGACCTCGGCGGTCATCAGGCCGTAGCCCTGGACCTGGAGCAGGAAATCGCGGTCGCTCATACGCCCTCCGTCACCCGACGGCCCCAGGATAGGCCGCGATGGTTAACGGGAGGCTAACCATTAGAGCATCGTGCGGAAAAGTGGGAACCGGTCTTCCGCTTAGACGATGCGGCAACAAGGGTTTAGAGCAGCGGCGCGATTCAGAAATCGCGTCCGATGCTCTAGTGCGGAGAAATCAGACGGTGAAGCTCTCGCCGCAGCCGCACTGGCCCTTGGCGTTGGGATTGTCGAAGACGAAGCCGGCGGCGAAGTCGTCTTCCTTCCAGTCCATCCGGCTCCCGATCAGATAGAGGATCGAGCCGCTGTCGATGAAGAAGGCGCCGCCGGGGGTCTCGATCTTCTCGTCGAGCGGGTTGGCCTCGCGGACATAGTCGACCGAATAAGCGAGGCCCGAGCAGCCGCGCCGCGGAGTCGACAATTTGACCCCGACCGTTCCCTCCGGAGCGCGCCCCATCAGCTCCGCGATCCGCGCCTCGGCGGCCGGAGTCAGGGTCAGCGCCGCCGGGCGGGCTCGGGTTCGGGTCGTCGTCTCACTCATTCCAGTCTCCTAAGCCCCTCCCCTTGAGGGGAGGGGTTGGGGTGGGGCTTGTGCCTGTCCGCGACAGCCCCCACCCCCGTCCCCTCCCCTGAAGGGGAGGGTGAAAGTCTTCACAGCATTCCCAATTCCAGCTTCGCCTCGTCGGTCATCTTCTGCGGGTCCCAGGGCGGATCCCAGACCAGCTCCACCTCGGCATGGCCGATTCCGGGAACCGATCCGACCCGGAGCTCGACCTCGCCGGGCATCGACTCCGCGACCGGGCAGTGCGGCGTGGTCAGCGTCATCTTGACCATGGCGTGGTTCTCGGGGGTGATCTCGACGTCGTAGATCAGCCCGAGATCGTAGATGTTGACCGGGATCTCGGGGTCGTAAATCTCCTTGAGCGCCTCGATCACGGCTTCGTAGAGATCGCCGCCCGGCTCCACCGCGGCCTCGGCCGGAGCGGCCTGCTTCGCAAGGAAGCCTTCGAGATAGTCGCGCTTGCGCTCGAAAGTCCCGGCCGCGCTCGGCGGCTCGGCGTCCTCGACTCGCGCGCGCGGAGGCGTGGGCGTCTCGCCCACTTCCTCGATCTCGATCCGTCGTTCCTCGTTCATCCGAATATTCTCGTTACCCGTTCGATGCCGCGCACCAGGGCCTCGACATCCTGCCTACCATTATAGACTCCGAAGCTCGCCCGCGCCGTGGCGTCGACCCCGAGATGCGCCATCAGCGGCTGCGCGCAATGATGGCCCGCCCGGATCGCCACACGGCTCTCGTCCAATATGGTGCCGATGTCATGGGGATGCACCCCTTCTATGGCGAAGCTGACGATTCCGGCGGCGTCCTCGGGCCCGAACAGGCGCACCGAATTGATCGACGAAAGCGAATCCCGCGCCGAGCGCACCAGGGCCCGCTCGTGCGCGGCGATCGCCTCGAGCCCGATCCCCTCGACATAGGCGATCGCGGCCTCGAGCCCGAGCACGCCGACCACGTGAGGGGTCCCCGGCTCGAACCGCGCCGGCGGCGGCGCATAGGTCGTGCGCTCGAAGCTGACCTTGTCGATCATCGCTCCGCCGCCCTGCCAGGGCGGCATCGCCTCGAGCAGCTCCGAGCGGCCCCACAGGATCCCGATTCCGGTCGGCCCGTACAATTTGTGGCCCGAGAAGACGTAGAAATCGCAGCCGAGCTCGGCGACGTCGACCGGCATTCGCGGCACCGCCTGGCAGCCGTCGAGAAGCAGCAGGGCACCGACCTCGTGCGCGAGCGCGGCCGCCCGCTTCGCGTCGAGCACCGAGCCGAGCACGTTCGAGACATGGGCGAGCGCGACCATCCTGTGCCGCCCGGTCAGCATCTTTTCCATCGCGTCGAGGTCGATCCGGCCGTCCGCGGTCAGAGGCGCGACGTCGATCTGAGCGCCGGTCCGCTCGGCGATCATCTGCCAGGGGACGATGTTCGAATGATGCTCGAGCGTCGAGAGCATGATCCGGTCGCCCGGCTTCAGAGTCGATCCGCCCCAGCTCTGGGCGACTAAATTGATCCCTTCGGTCGCGCCCCGGACAAAGATCACCTCGCCGGGCGAGGCGGCACCGATGAATCCGGCGACCCGGCCGCGCGCGGCCTCGAAGGCAAGCGTCATCTCGGACGAGCGCTGGTAGACGCCGCGATGGACGGTCGCATAGGTCTGGGAATAACCGCGGTCGATCGCCTCGATCACCGGAAGCGGCTTCTGCGCCGTCGCCGCGGTGTCGAGATAGGACCAGCCCTCCGGGATCGCCGGGAAGTCGGCGACATGGTCGAGCGGAGCGGAGGCGCGGGCCATGTCCATTGCCCTCACCCACCCGCAGCCAGGCGGCGGGCCCCTCCCTCTCCCGAAATGGGAGAGGGGTTATCCAGCCACTTTCCGGCATCGGCCTCGAACGCCTCGCGCGCCACCTCTTCGCCGATCCGCGCGAGCGCGTCGTCGACGAAGGCTCGGGTCAGCAGCGCCTTGGCCTCGTCGGGAGTCACGCCGCGGCTGGCGAGATAGAACAAGGCGTTGCGGTCGAGCTCGCCGACGGTGGCGCCGTGCGCGCATTTGACGTCGTCGGCGAAGATCTCGAGCTCGGGCTTGGCGTTGATCGTCGCTGTGCGCGCCAGAAGAAGGCCTCGAAGCGACTGCTCGCCGTCGGTCTTCTGGGCGTCGCGGGCGACCTCGACCCGCGCGGCGACCGAGCAGGTCGAGCGGTCGTCGGCGACCGAGCGCCAGACCTGGCGGCTGGTTCCGCCCGGCTGCGAATGGCGGACGGTGAGATTGACGTCGTGGCGCTGGCGGCCGCGGCCGAGCAGCGCTCCGCCCGCCTCGGCGAAGGCGCCCTCGCCCCGCAGGTCGATCGACCCGTCGAGCCGCGTGTCGCAGCCGCCCGCGGCGAGCGTGGTCAGCGCCAGGCTGGCGCCCTCGCCGAGCTCCGCCCGGTCGGTCAGGCTGGCGAAGCCGTCCTCCAGAAGGATCCGGCGCGCGATCATCAGCCGCGCGCTTTTCCCGAGCCGGATTTCGGTCAGCCGGTTGATCCAGCCGGAACCGATGAAGGTCTCCACGATCGAGGCCTGTCCGTCATCGGCAAGCTCGATCCGCCCGGGCAGATGGTCCGCCCCGCCGGTCGCGACATGGACGATCTGGACGATCCCGCTCGGGGCATGGTCGCGGCCGAGCCTCAGGCTCCAGCCCTCGCGCCCGACCAGACGCGCCAAGGCGTGACCGCCGGAACGAGTCTCCACCGCCTCGATCGCGACCGGACCGGGGTTGCTCCGCGCCGGGTCCAGCCTGCCGTCGACGAAGAGCAGGCGCGGCCCGTCGAGCGCGCAGTCGAGCCAGGGCAGCTCGTCGGGCGCCCGGCCTCCGGGCGCCCGCGCGGCAAGCTCCGGAAGCGCCGAAAGGTCGCTCCAGCGCCAGCCTTCCTCTCGGTTGGATGGGAGCTCGAGGAGGGTCATCGCGCGTCGCCACCCTGGATTGACGGCCCCCACAGGCCGCCACCCTGAACTGACGGCCCCCACAGGCCGTCATCCTGAACTCGTTTCAGGATCCAGTCCGGAGACCGCCCGGGACGCGACAGGCTGGACCCTGAAATGAATTCAGGGTGACGGCAAAAGGAGGCGAGCGAGGCCCTCACGCCGCCTCCCCCGCCAGCTCCGCATAGCCCTCGCGCTCGAGCTGGTGCGCAAGCTCCGGCCCCCCGGACCGAACGATCCTGCCACCGGCGAGGACGTGGACGAAGTCCGGCTCCACGATATCGAGCAGGCGCTGATAATGGGTGATCAGAAGCACCGCCTTGTCGGGCTGGCGCATGATCCGGTTGATCCCGTCCCCGACCACCCGGAGAGCGTCGATGTCGAGGCCGGAGTCGGTCTCGTCGAGGACTGCGAGGCGCGGATCGATGATGCCCATCTGCACCATCTCGTTCCTCTTCTTCTCGCCGCCCGAAAAGCCGACGTTCACCGCCCTTTTCATCATGTCCATGTCGAGCCCGAGCTTGCCCGCCTGCTCGCGCGCGAGCCGAAGGAAATCGCCGGCCGAAAGCTCCGTCTCGCCGCGCGCCCTGCGCTGCGCGTTCAATGCCGTGCGCAGGAACTGGACGTTGGACACGCCCGGAATCTCGACCGGATATTGGAATCCGAGGAACAGTCCGTGCGCGGCGCGCTCGTGCGGTTCCATGGCGAGCAGATCCTCGCCGTCCAGAGTCACCGAGCCCTCGGTCACCTCGTAACCCGGCCGCCCGCCGAGCACGTAGGAGAGGGTCGATTTGCCCGACCCGTTCGGCCCCATGATCGCATGCACCTCGCCCGCGCCCACGGAAAGGCTGATGCCCTTCAGGATCGGCTTGTCGGCGACGGTCGCGTGGAGGTTCGTTATCTCGAGCATCTTCTGTTTGTCATCCATTGGGCGCGACGTGTTGGGCGGCCAGCCAGGCCTGGAGCGCGGCTTCGAAGCGCACGACTTCCGCCTCCGCGTTGATCTTGTGCTGCGCCTTCAGCCGCCTGACCGCGCCCGCGGATTTCGGCACGGTCCGCCAGCCGTAGCGGACGTGGTTGTGCGCGGCGTCGAACAATTTGGCGCGCGGCGCGGCGCAGCGGCCGCGGCCGATCTGCGCCACGGTCAGGGCCGGGCGTCGGCCATGCTCGGCGACGATGCAGCTGCGATAGGCGACCGACCGAGCCTCGGCGAGATGAAGCACCGGCGCGGGCGCGTTCGAAGCCGCTGCCGCGAGGAGCATTGCAACGATCATCCGACGCTTCCCTCGAGGCTGATGCCACTCAGGATCGGCTTACTATCGATAGCGGCGTGAAGGTTCTTAATTTGAAGCATCGAAAGGTTCTCAAAATGGATCCGGGGGCGGCCAGTCGTGCGTGCTGACATCAGGGATACGGGCATTGACCATCCTTTGAATCTCCATGCCCGACAGGACGAACTCGGCCGACTGGGGCGACCTGCTCGGGCGACCACTTGGGATGGCGCGTCTGGATGAAGCCTCGCAGCGCGGAAATCGCGCGCAACCTCTCCGGACCGCAGTAGCTCATCAATTGACTGAATTGGACGACCGTCGGGGCTGCCGTATCGGGGCCGTCCCAGTCGTCGTTCGCGTCATTCATCTGAAGGCGGAGACAACGGTCATAGACGGCCACCTCACCGCCTCGAAAATGATCCGGTACGTTGGTCCCGTAGATTTGAGTCGCATGAGCAAGCAGAATGGCTGAAAGCATCATCCGACGCTTCCTTCGAGGCTGATACCCAGCAATTTCTGCGCCTCCACCGCGAACTCCATCGGCAATTGCTGGAGCACCTCGCGGGCGAAGCCGTTGACGATCAGGGCGACGGCATCCTCGGCCGAAAGGCCCCGCTGCATCGCGTAGAAGAGCTGGTCGTCGCTGATCTTCGAGGTCGTCGCCTCATGCTCGATCTGGGCGCTCGGATTCTTCACCTCGATATAGGGCACGGTGTGCGCGCCGCATTTCGAGCCGAGCAGCAGGCTGTCGCACTGGGTGTGGTTGCGCACGTTCTCGGCGCCCGCATTGACCCGGACCAGCCCGCGATAGGTATTGTTCGATCGCCCCGCCGAAATGCCCTTGGAGACGATCGTCGACCGGCTGTTCGGGCCGATATGGATCATCTTGGTTCCGGTGTCGGCCTGCTGGAGATTGTTGGTGAGGGCGACGGAATAGAATTCGCCGACGCTGCTCTCGCCCTTCAGGATACAGGACGGATATTTCCAGGTGATCGCCGATCCTGTCTCGACCTGGGTCCAGGAGACTTTCGATCGCGCCCCCGCGCACATCGCCCGCTTGGTGACGAAGTTGAAGATCCCGCCCTTGCCCTCGGAATCGCCGGGATACCAGTTCTGGACGGTCGAATATTTGATCTCGGCATCGTCGAGCGCGACCAGTTCGACCACCGCGGCGTGGAGCTGGTTCTCGTCGCGCATCGGCGCGGTGCAGCCTTCGAGGTACGACACGTACGACCCCTTGTTGGCGACGATCAGGGTGCGCTCGAACTGGCCCGTATTCTCGGCATTGATCCGGAAATAGGTGCTGAGCTCCATCGGGCAGCGCACGCCCTCGGGCACGTAGACGAAGGTGCCGTCGGAGAAGACCGCGCTGTTGAGGCAGGCGAAATAATTGTCGCGCTGGGGCACCACCGATCCGAGATATTTGCGGACCAGGTCGGGATATTCGCGGATCGCCTCGCTGATCGAGAGGAAGATGACCCCCGCTTTCTTCAGCTCCTCGCGGAAGGTGGTTGCGACCGAGACGCTGTCGAACACGGCGTCGACCGCGACCTTGCGCGCGCCTTCCACGCCGGCGAGCACCTTCTGCTCCTCGATCGGGATTCCGAGCTTCTCATAGACCCGGAGGATTTCGGGATCGACCTCGTCGAGCGAGCCGAGCTTCTCCTTCGCCTTCGGCTCGGCGTAATAATAAGCGTCCTGGAAATCGATCTCGGGAATGTCGAGCTTCGCCCAGCTCACCTCCTCCATCGTCAGCCAGGCGCGATAGGCCTTCAGCCGCCATTCGAGCATCCACTCGGGCTCGTTCTTTTTCGCCGAGATGAACCGGACCGTGTCCTCGTTCAGGCCCTTGGGCGCGAAATCCTGCTCGATGTCGGAGCTGAAGCCCCATTCGTAGGTCGAGGCGCGGTCGGCCGCTTCCTGGGCCTCGCGGTTGCGGACGGAGGGATCGTCGCTGGCCATCACGCCGCTCCCGCCAGGCTTGCCAGGCTTACGCCCTGGAGAGCGCCGCGGACCGCGAAATTGACGGCGTGGAGATGCGGCTTCACCCGGCAGCTCCCCTCGATCGCGCAGAGATGGTGCGCTCCCTCGATGCAATTGGTCATCGCGATCGGCCCTTCGACCGCCTCGACGATGTCGGCAAGGCTGACGTCGCTCGCCGGCCGCGCCAGCCGGAAGCCGCCGCCAGTGCCGCGCGCGGAATTGAGCAGCCCCGCCGAGGCGAGGCGGCCCATCAATTTCTGCGCCGTGGGAAGCGGAACGCCGGTCTCGTCTGCGAGGATGTTCGCCGACAGCCGAGCGTCCACCGGATGGCGCGCGGCCGCGGCCATCATCACCACGGCATAATCGGCAAGGCTGCTAAGGCGCACTCGGGTCCTCGTCTGTCGCGCTCCTGATCGGAAAACCGGTTCCCACTTTTCCGGGAGCGCTTTCCAATCGGACCGATTCGTTCCGATTGGACATTTGGAGGCGGAATGGCGCGGAATCAACCCGCTTCCGTCATGCTGAACTTGTTTCAGCATCCAGCCCGGAGACCGCCCGGGAGGCGACATGCTGGACCCTGAAACAAGTTCAGGGTGACGATCTGTTGGGGGAGTCCGTTCGGGGTGACGACGGAAGAGGCGCTGTGCCATAGCTCCCGGCATGGCCCTCTATCCCCTGCTCCGGCCCCTGGCCTTCGCTCTCGATGCGGAGCGGGCGCATCGCCTGACGGTCCGGGCGCTGAAGCTGCTTCCGGGGGAGGGGCCGCCGAACAGGGATCCGCATCTGGCGATCCGTGTCGCCGGCCTCGATTTCCCCAATCCGATCGGCCTCGCGGCGGGCTTCGACAAGGATGCCGAGGTCTACGACCGGATGGGCCGCTTCGGCTTCGGTTTCGCGGAGGTCGGCACCCTCACTCCGCTGCCCCAGGCCGGCAATCCGAAGCCGCGCCTGTTCCGGCTCGTCGAGGACCGGGCGGTGATCAACCGGATGGGCTTCAACAACCAGGGGATTGAAGCCGCGGCCAGGCGCCTCGCCCGGCCCCACCGAGGGCTGATCGTCGGAATCAATATCGGCGCCAACAAGGACAGCGCCGACCGGATCGCCGATTATGCGAACGCGGCGCGGGCGATGGCGCCGCTCGCCGATTATCTCACCGTCAACATCTCCTCCCCCAACACCCCCGGTCTTCGCGACCTCCAGGGCGAAGGCGCGCTCGGCGACCTGCTCGCGGCAGTGATCGAGGCACGGGGCGCAACCCCGATCTTTCTGAAAGTGGCGCCCGATCTCGAGCGCGAGCAGGTCGACGCCATCGCCCGGACCGCGATCGACCGCGGAATCGACGCCCTGATCGTCGCCAACACCACAATCAGCCGGCCGCTTCTCGTCTCGAACCGCCAGCGCGAGGCGGGAGGCCTTTCCGGGGCGCCCTTGAAAGAACTGGCGCTCCAGCGTCTGCGCGACTTCCGGTCCGCAACGGGCGGCGCGATCCCGTTGGTGGCGGCCGGCGGGATCGAGAACGGGGTCGATGCCTGGGACCGGATCCGCGCCGGCGCCAGCCTCGTCCAGATCTACACGGCGATGGTCTACCAGGGCCCGACGATCGCCCATGCCGTCGCGGTCGAGCTGAAGCTCCAGCTCCAGCGCCACGGCTTCGCCACGCTGGCCGAGGCGGTCGGGACTGAGCGAGCGTAGCCTCTTGCCCGCGCCGCGAACGGCTCTAGTGTCCGCCCGATGCTGAACCGCCTCGGGCTTCGGTCCCTCCTGATCGCCCTCCCGCTCGCCCTCGCGAGCGCCTGCGCTCCGCAAACCGCGGACACCGCGCCTCCGGCCGCGGCGAGCGCCGCCGCGGTCCCCGGAATGGTCTCGGCCGCCGATCCGCGCGCGGCGGAGGCCGGCCGCGACATATTGCGCCAGGGCGGAAGCGCGGCCGACGCGGTGCTCGCGACGATGCTCGCGCTCACCGTGGTCGAGCCGCAATCCTCGGGCATCGGCGGTGGGAGCTTCACCGTCTATCACGATTCGAAGACCGGCAAGGTCTCCACCTATGACGGGCGCGAGGAAGCGCCGGCCGCGGCATCGCCCTCCTATTTCCTGGGCCCCGACGGCAAGCCGCGAGACCATGACGAGGCGATCCCGGGCGGCCTCAGCGTCGGAGTCCCCGGCAATATCCGCCAGCTCGAGCTGGTCCATGAGCGGCACGGCAAGTTGCCCCGCGCCGCCCTGTTCGCGCCGGCCATCCGCCTCGCCCGGGAGGGCTTCGCGATCACCGCGAGAATGCGCCGGGCCCTCGATTCGAGCCGCGAGACCGGGGCTCTTTCGGCCGCCGGCCGGGCCCTTTTCTACGAACCGAACGGCGAGCCCAAGCCGGTCGGGACGATCGTCCGCAATCCCGAGCTCGCCGACTTCCTGGAGACCCTGGCGAAGCGCGGCCCCGACGCTTTCTATACCGGCCCCGCGGCCTCCGCCCTGGTGCGCACCGTCCGCTCGGCCTCGCCCAATCCCTCGATCATGACCGAAGGCGATCTCGCCACCTACGACGCCAAGGAGAGGCCGGCGGCCTGCGGAACCTATCGCGGCTGGCGCATCTGCGGCATGGGCCCGCCCTCGTCGGGCGCCACCACCGTCTATGCCATCCTCAAGCAGCTCGAGCGCTTCGACCTCAAGGCCATGGGCCCCGACAGCGTCACCGCCTGGCATCTGATCGGCGAATCCTCGCGCCTCGCTTATGCCGACCGCGAGGCCTATCTCGGCGATCCCGATCATGTCCGGGTGCCGCTGGCGGGCCTGCTCGATCCGGCCTATCTCGCCTCCCGCTCGGCGCTCATCTCGCCCGACCGCTCGATCCCCCACGTCACCCACGGCGTTCCGCCCGGGGCGCCGAGGGTGACCGCGGCCCGCGATACCGAGGTCGCGGGCACCTCGCACATGGTCGCGGTCGACCGGTACGGGAACGTCGCGTCCCTGACCTCGACGATCGAGAGCGCGTTCGGATCGGGGCTGATGGTCAACGGCTTCTATCTCAACAACGAGCTCACCGATTTCACCTTCGCGCCCGAGAAGGACGGAGCGCCGGTCGCCAACCGCGTCGAAGGCGGCAAGAGGCCCCGAAGCTCGATGGCGCCGACCATCGTCTACGGCCCCGACGGCAAGGTCCGGATCGCGATCGGCGCGGCCGGCGGCCCGACCATCATCGCCCAGATCGCCAAGGCGCTGATCGCGGTGCTCGATTGGGACATGTCGGCTCAGGACGCGATCGCGCTTCCGGTGATCATGGGCATTGGCGACCGGGTGCTCGTCGAGCGCGGAACCAGCCTCGAGGCGATGATCCCTGCGCTCACCGCGCTCGGAGACAAGCCGAGCACCTTCCCGCCCGGATTCAAGGCCAATGCGGTTGAATGGGTGGGCGGCCGCTGGGCGGGCGCTGCCGATCCGCGCAGCGAAGGCGCGGCGGTAAGCGAATGAGCGGCGCCCCCGAAGGCCGCAAGGTGCGCGAGCTCGAGCATTTCCCCAACCTCGTCTCGATGTTCTTCACCCGCGCCGCCGAGAAAGGCGACGCCCCCTTCCTGTGGGCCAAGAGCGAAGGCCAGTGGCGATCGATCAGCTGGCGCGAGACGGCCGAGCAGGTCTCCTCCCTCGCGAAGGCGCTTCGCCGGATCGGCCTGAAGCCCGGCGACACGGTCATGCTGGTGTCGGAGAACCGGCCGGAATGGTGCATCTCCGATCTCGCCATCATGGCCGCCGGCTGCATCAGCGTGCCGGCCTACACGACCAACACCGAGCGCGATCACCAGCACATCATCGACGACAGCGGAGCACGTGCCGCGATCGTCTCGACCCGAAAGCTGGCCAGGCCGCTTCTCCCCGCCGCCACGCGCTCGTCGGGCTGCGAGCATGTCATCGGGATCGAGCCGCTTCCGTCGGGCCAGGAAAGCAATGTCTCCTTCCACGATTGGAACGATCTGATCGCCTCGGAGAAGCCCGACGTCGCCGCCACCGCGGCGCAGGCCGGTTTCGGCCGGGACGATCTCGCCTGCCTCATCTATACGTCCGGCACCGGCGGAGCGCCGCGCGGAGTGATGCAGCATCACGGCGCGATCCTCCACAATGCCGAGGGCTGCACCGCGGTCATCTCCGAGGATTTCGGCTGGGAGGACGAGATCTTCCTCTCCTTCCTCCCCGCCAGCCACGCCTATGAGCATAGCGGCGGCCAGTTCTTCCCGATCGCTCTCGGCGCCCAGATCTATTATTCGGAAGGGCTGGAGAAGCTCGCCTCGAACATCGAGGAGGTGCGCCCGACCATCATGGTCGTCGTCCCGCGCCTGTTCGAGGTGCTTCGCCAGCGAATCCTCAAGAGTGTCGAGAAGCAGGGCGCCCTCACAAACTATCTGCTGATGCGCGCGCTCAGCATCGGCGCCAAGGATTATGCCGGCTCGGTGCCCCTGTGGGACAAGCCGATGGACTTCCTTCTCGAGCGCACATTGCGGCCGAAGATCAGCGCCCGCTTCGGCGGCCGGATCAAGGCGATGGTGTCGGGCGGGGCGCCGCTCAATCCCGACGTCGGGATCTTCTTCCACTCGCTCGGCCTCACCCTTCTCCAGGGCTACGGCCAGACCGAATCCGCCCCGGTGATCAGCTGCAACCGGCCGAGCGCCGGCCTCAAGATGGATACGGTCGGGCCGCCGCTGAAGAACACCGAATTGAAGATCGCCGAGGACGGCGAGATCCTCGTCCGCGGCGAGCTGGTCATGAAAGGCTATTGGCGCAACCAGGCCCAGACCGACCGGGCGCTCCAGGACGGCTGGCTCCACACCGGCGACATCGGCAAGATCGACGAGAAGGGCCGGCTCGCGATCACCGACCGCAAGAAGGACATCATTGTCCTGGACAAGGGCGACAATGTCGCCCCCCAGAAGGTCGAGGGCATGCTCACCCTCCAGGCCGAGATCGTCCAGGCGATGGTGGCGGGGGACCGGCGGCCCTATCTGGTCGGGCTGATCGTCCCCGATCCCGAATGGACCGCGGAATGGGCGGCGAAGAACGGCAGGGAGAAGGACGCCGCGCTTCGCGACGATCCGGCCTATCTGAAGGCGATCTCGGCCGCGGTCGACCGGGTCAATGCCGAGCTTTCGGTCACCGAGAAGGTCCGCCGCTTCATCCTCGCCGACGAGCCCTTCTCGGTCGAGAACCAGCAGCTGACCCCATCGATCAAGATCCGCCGCCACGTCATCCGCGAAGCCTATGGCGAAAGGCTCGACGCCCTCTACCGGAAATAGGCGCGACCGGCGTCTAACGGCCTTTCTTGTTCTCCGGCGAAAGCCGGAGTCCAGATCTGACTGCGTATCGAGCCTCGCCGCCGGCGGGCGGATCAGGGCCCATATAGTTCACGCGGAGACGCGGAGACGCGGAGACGCGGAGGGGGGAAGAGTCAAATCCTGATTGGCTGCCTTTGCTCTTTCGAAGCCAAGGCGCCCTCCGGGCGCAATGAAGGATGGTTGGGAAAAGGGGCTACGGCCCTCGCGACACGCACGGACTCTCCGCGCCTCCGCGTCTCCGCGCGATCAGAATTCTGATACTCTGCCGGGTCTTGCCTACACCAGGCAACAGCGTGCGTTTGCGCGATCAGCCCCGGTTCCGAACCCTCTTGTAGGGCACGAACTCGCCGAGTCCGCAGGCGCCGTAGGAGGCGCCGCTGACCGGATCGACCACGTGCGCGATGTCGCCGCGGCAAAGCTGCGAGCTCGTCGTTCGAGTGATCAAGGTGCGCCCGAGATTCATGCTCGGGCAGCCGCCCGCCGGGCGGTTGACATAGACCCTGCCGGTATTGCCGCTGAACAAGACCGCGTCTCCGACGCTCTTGTTGCCGCCGAGGGTTCGCTGGCTGACGCAGGACACAGCAGGTCCGTCCTGCTCATAACCGCTCAGCGCCTTGTCGAGCTTCGCCTCCGTATCCATCCGGGCGTCCCGCTCCGATTTGCGCTCGGAGGCCAATGCGGTGCCGCCGGCCAGGAGGCCGAGCAGCGCGATCGCCACTATGTGTCTCATATCTTCCTCCTCAGTCGCCCAACGCACGGAGGCACCTATCAGGGGCGGATCAGCCGCGGAATCCGTCCTTGTCCCGACGCCTTTCAGCAAACTCCTCGACCGATGAAGCGCGCATGAATGGGTTGGTCGCGCGCTCGAGCGCGATCGTCGTCGGAACCGTCGCCTCGCCGGCCGCCCGCGCCGCCTCGACCGCCGCCATGCGGCGGGCGAGCGCGTCATTGCCGGGCTCGACGGTCAGCGCGAAACGGCCGTTCGACAGCGTATATTCGTGCGCGCAATAGACCCTGGTTTCGGGCGGAAGCTTCGCGAGCCGTCCGAGATTGGCGTGCATCTGCTCGGCCGAGCCCTCGAACAGCCGGCCGCAGCCCATGGCGAACAATGTGTCGCCGACGAAGATCAATTCTTCCTCCGGCAGATGATAGGCGATGTGGCCGGCGGTGTGCGCGGGCACCTCCATCACCGCCGCCTCGACCGGTCCGAGCGAGACCCTGTCGCCCTCGCGCACCTGGCGGTCGAGGGTCGGGATCCGCGCCGCTTCGGCGGCCGGGCCCGTGACCAGGCAGCCGGTCGCCGCCTTGATCTCGGCATTGCCTCCCGTGTGGTCGGGGTGCCAGTGGGTGTTCCAGATCTGGGTGATCGCCCAGCCCCGCGCCTCGGCCTCGGCGAGCACCGGCCCGGCGACGGCGGGATCGACGACCACCGTCTCCCCCGATCCATGCTCGCGCGCCAGCCAGACATAATTGTCGTGGAGAACGGGGATTCGGACGATCTCGAGCATGGCCGCGCCTTTACGCTTTTGGCGCGAGCCGTGCCAGCGCGTCGCGCGCCAGCGTCTCGGTCAATTCCCGCGCCGGCAAGGCGGCCGCCAGCCGCGCCGCCTGGCCGGCCCACATCGGCATGAACCCGGTCTCGCCGCGCGCATTGGCGGCCTTTGCGATCGGGAGAAGCGCCGCCGAAGCGAGCGGATAGGGCGGCGCCTCCTCCCGGATCCAGCCGAGATCGTCGGTCAGGCGGGTGGGCAGGCCGCGCGCGAGGCCCCCGGTGAACAGGTTGGTGAAGGCCGTGCGCTCGGCCGCCTCGTCGCCGAGCGCGGCGCGGTGGACTCCGCCGATCAGGCTCTCCGGGCAGAGCAGATAGGCGGTTCCGATCTGGACGGCGGCGGCGCCCAGTGTGAAGGCGGCGGCGATTCCGCGGCCGTCCGCGATCCCGCCCGCCGCGATCACCGGCACGTGGACGGCGTCGGCGATCTGCGGAAGCAAAGCGAACAGGCCCATCTGCTCCTCCGGGCGGCTTTCCTCGAGGAAGCGGCCGGCATGGCCCCCCGCCTCGAAGCCCTGGGCGATGACCGCGTCGACTCCGCGCTCGGCAAGCCGGCGCGCCTCGGCCACCGTGGTCGCGGTGGCAAGCACCTTGCAGCCGGCGTTGCGGACCCGGCCGAGCAGGTCCGAGTCGGGCAGGCCGAAATGGAAGCTGACGATCTCGGGCTTCAGCTCTTCGACCGCGGAGCACATGGCCTCGTCGAACGGTCGGCGAAGCGGGCCCTCGCCTGGCGAATCGCCCAGGCCGTAGGACCGATAAAGTGACGAGAGCAATTCGTGCCAGGCGCCGTCCTCGGCGTCGGCCGGCATGGCGTGACAGAAGAAGTTGAGGTTGAGCGGCCCGTCGGCGCGAGACCGAACCTCGCCGACCTGCTCGCGCACCGCTTCCGGATCGAGCAGGCCGCAGGGCAGGGCTCCTGCGCCGCCACCTTCCATCGCGGCCACCGCGAGCTCGACTCCGCCGGCGCCCGCCATCGGCGCGAGCAGGATCGGGTGCCGGCTACCGATCAGCGCCTCGAAGCGCGGGTCGGGCCAGGCACCGGAGCCGCTCATTGCCGCGCCCGGGGTTCAGGCGAGAAGCGCGTCATAGCCTTTTTCGCTGAACTCGATCAGGCAGAAGCCGTGGCCGAACGGGTCGGCGAACATGGCGAGCCTGCCGTAGGGCGCCTCGCACGTCTCGCCCTCTTGAACCGCGCCGGCAGCGACCGCTCGGGCAATGGCCGAGTCGAGATCCTCGACCGCGAAGTCCGGATGGACCGGGGTCCAGTGGCGCTCGTAGCGGCGGGCGTCGCCGCCGGCCGGACCGATCGCCGTGCCGGCCGCCTTGCCCAGCAGATAGATTGGCGCGTCGCCGCCGATCAATTCAACGAAATCCTCGTCGAAGCGGCGCCCAACTTCGAGGCCCCAGGCGGCGGTGTAGAAGGTGAGGGTCCAAACCCCATCATGGCGCGGCCGTGACAAGGGGAGATTTGTTTCGTGGCAAGGCGCGAGCGCGACCGGATAGCGGTGCCTATCCGGCAAGCGAGCAACGTAGTCCACGGAGCAAATATCCCCTTGCCCCTTCGGGGTGGCATCATAACGGGCGCCCGGCGGCGTCGAGCACCCTCGACGTGGCACCACCACGCCTTCGGGCACTCTCCTGGCCGGATCATCCCGTTCTGATACCATCACGGCCGCGCCATGATGGGGTTTGGACCCTTGGCCCGCCTCGATGTCGGGCACGTCGATGTTGAGGAGCAGCCCGCCGCTCACCAGCTTCCGCTGTTGGGCATGCTCGCCCAGGGCTCGGCGACCGGCAAGGCGGCCCCCTTCTGGAGTAGCTCGATCGAGATGTTGTCGGGCGTGCGGACGAAGGCCATCCGGCCCTCGCGCGGCGGGCGGTTGATCGTCACGCCCGCCTCCATCAGCCGCCGGCATGTCTCGTAGACGTCGTCGACCGCATAGGCGATGTGACCGAAATTGCGGCCCTCGCCATAGCCGGCCTCGTCCCAATTGTGAGTAAGCTCGATCTGCGCGTCCTCGTCCCCGGGCGCGGCGAGGAAGATCAGGGTGAACCGGCCCTGCTCATTCTCCATCCGGCGCAACTCGCGGAGCCCGAGCGCCTCGAAGAAGCGGATCGTCGAATCGGGATCGGAGACCCGGATCATGGTGTGGAGATATTTCATTCGATCCTTCCGTACCGTCACCCTGAACTGACGGTCCCAACAGGCCGTCATCCTGAACTGACGGCCCCAACAGGCCGTCACCCTGAACTCGTTTCAGGGTCCAGCTGGTCGACCGCCGGAACGCTCGAAACTGGATGCTGAAACAAGTTCAGCATGACGAAACTTCGAAATGCTCTTTGCCACAGCAGAGCGCCGGCATGAAGAAGTCAGTTCGCGGGAGGCGGCGAAGCCTTTGCCTCGTTGGCCGCGAGCGCGGCCGCGGCGCGGCGTCCGGCATCGCTGTTCGGAGCGGACCGGGCGGCCTTGGCATAGAGGCCGCGGGCGGCATCCACCTCGCCGGAGACGGCTGCGATATTGCCGGCCTCGAGCAGCAATTCGGCATCGTCGGGCGCCATCGAGACCGCCTGTGCGATATCGTCCTGGGCGCGCTTGAGATCGTTCTGGCGGCGGGCAAGCGCCGCCGACATGTACCAGGCGAAGGAATCGTTCGGAGCGAGCTCGACGGCCTTGTCGAAGTCGCGGCGTGCGCCCGGCAGATCGTCCAGGGCGACGAGGGCCCGGCCGCGGTCGAGGTGGATCTCGCCGCGCATCTCGGGAGTCAGGATCAGAGCCGCGAGGGTGGAATCGAAGATCGCGCGCGCCTTTGCCGGCTCGCCCGCGGCAAGCCAGGCATTGCCGGCCTGGACCCGCAGATCGACGGCGCCCGGATCGTTCGCGGCCTCGGCCTCGGACGCCGCAAGCTCGAACGCCGCGGCCGCCTGCGGCCAGCGCTCCTGGGCAGCCAAAGCGAGCGCCTCGCACTGCCGGGCGTGCACGCCGCCACCTTTGGCCCGCCACTCGTTCGCATCGGCGACCGCCCGCTCGGGGGAGGCCGCGATGAGAGCGGTGCAGCTCTTGAAGCGCGCCTCAGCCGCGGCGGGCATGGCGGCAGGGGCGGGGGCCGAAGCGGCGGCCAAAGCGAGCAGGATCGGGATCACTGGGGCTCCATAGACTATTGCGCGAAAGAATTGGGGATGCGCTCGAAGGCGCATCCCCTCGGCCAGAACGGCTGCACGCCCGATGAACGGGACGTCAATTCCCCGCCAGGAACTCCGCGAGCAGGGCGCGGAAGCGCTCGGGCTGGTCGTAGGGGATGAAGTGATAGGAATCCGGCACCTGGATCAGACGTGCCTTCGGTGCCCCGGCATAAGCGGCGCGGTACAGCGGCCCGACCATTGCCTCTCCGGCATATTCGTTCGTCGCGTAGAGGATCGTGAGCGGTGCCTCGACCCTCGGAAGAAGCGGCCGGGCGTCGGTCGTCATCACCTCGTAGATCGCCCGCGCCGCGACCGGCCGGTCCGAAGCCTCGGCATCGGCGATCAGGCGCCCTCGGAACCGCTCCGTCTTCACCAGGGTTGCCGCGGTCCGCGCCTGGCCCGCCTTCCAGGCCGTCTCGTCCATCCCGGCGACCGAATCGCGGAAGGCCGCCGCCCGCGGAGCGACCGATTCCGCGGTCGAGTCCGGCCCGAACATCAGGCTGTAGAAGGGGAGGGCGTCGACCACCATCACCCGGCCCACCGACTCCGGGTGGCGCGCGGCGAGAAGCATCGCCGTCAGCCCGCCCATCGAATGGCCGGCGACGGCGGGACGCTTCAGGCCCTTCGCCTTGATATAGGAGTCGAGCTGCTCGACGACTCCGTCGACGATCGCGCCCTCCGCATTGCCCGCGCCGGGCTCGCCGGCGAAGCCCGACAGCTTGAGCCGGTGAACGCGATATTTGCCGCTTTGGCTCGCCACCGCATCGTCCCATACCTCGCGGCCGGACATCAGGCCGGGGATCAGGATCAGGTCCGGGCCCTTGCCCTCGACGGTCACCGAGAAGCGCGTCGGCGCGGCGGCTTCGGCCTTGGTATGGGCCGGCTTGGCCGAGGCGGCCGGGACGCAGAGGATCGTTCCCGCTGCCGCGAGTGCGGCAGCGACCAGATATTTCAGCATTTCAGGGCTCCTTTTTCAGTCGTCGGAGAGGAAGATCATCTCCACTGGCAGGTCGAACAATTTGGCGATCCGGAAGGCGAGCGGCAGGCTCGGGTCGTAGCGCCCGGTCTCGATCGCATTGACGCTCTGGCGCGACACTTCGAGCCGGTCGGCGAGGTCCCCCTGGCTCCAGTCGCGCTCGGCGCGCAATATCTTGAGCCGGTTCCTCATCGCCTGAGCGCCTGGACGCAGCCGCCCACGCCCAATCCGCCGAACCAGACGATCGTGGCCCAGTAGAAATCGACCTGCGGCAGAAGCTCGAACGACTGGAGGAATCCCCAGCCGGTCGTCACGGTCAGCATGAATCCGGTCGCGATCAGGGATTTGCGAACCTCCATCGCGCGCAGATATTCGTCGCTCTCCTCGACCAGATAGCGGCCCATCGCGGCGACGATCGCCATGATGGGCAGAGCCGGCAGGATCGCGAGCAGCCAGGCGAGCGGCCCGGACGGATGCATGCGCTTGAAGACCACGATCGCGGCGACCAGGAGCAGCACATAGAGCAGGCTCAGCCCGATCGCCCTTTTGTTGTAGCGCCGCTGCGCCGCATTATACTTGGGCATGTAAAGCGTCCTTTAGACTTAGTAAAGGTCGCTTTACAGAACAGCCCGGCAGCTGTCAAGCACGCTTGTCAGGAGAGCGGCGGCAGAGCAGCGTTCAGATCTCCGGCCTTGGCCGCGAACATGACACATGCGGGCAAGTCCCGCCGGAGTGAGGAGCAAAGAAAAGCCCCGCCGCGAAGCTCACGGCGGGGCCTTCCGGAATTTTCGAACCTGCCGGCGCTCAGCGGTCTCCGTTCGGCCCGCTATTGTCGGTCCAGAGCTGCGGATTGTGATCGCCCGAGCGCCCGGGTGCGGGGCCGGCCTCGGCGCCATTGCCGTAGCCATTATTGTTCCTGACGGCCGGATCCTCCCCTTCGGGCGGAAAGTCGAAGCAGCCCTCGCTGCAGCCGCCGGTGACGAATGTCGTCTCGGTCGAGGTCAAGATACGCATGCCGCTCTCCTGTGACTGGCGCGCCGCCGTGGCGCGTGAGACCGGGATGCGCGGGCCGGGTAAACGAAATCCTAATTTCGGGAGCGTCGCCGGCCGCGCCGCCGGGCAGGTCCCGTCGCGGGACGGTTTCGGATCGAATCGTTAACGCGGGCGGCCGGCCTGAACGACGCAGCGCGGTCGGCCGCGCCCCGTCAGATCTTGCCGAGCAGCCCCTCGACCGTCCCGATCAGCCGCTCGATGTCCGGATCGCGCGACAGCCGGTGGTCGCCGTCCTTGATCAGGCAGAGATGGGCGTCGGGCGATTCGATCTGCTCGAGGATCTGGAGCGAGATTCGCCAGGGAACGTCGGCGTCGGCGAGGCCGTGGAGAAGGCGGACGGGGCAGGCGATCGGGATCGGCGCGTCGAGCAGCTTCAGGCTCTCTCCGCTCTCCCAGAAGCTGCGCGTGGTGACTTCCGGCCGGTCGTCATAGGGGCTTGGCTCCTCGATCCTTCCCGCGGTCGCGATGACGTCCTTCTGGTGGGCGTCGAAGCCCCAGGAGGTGAAGTCGGGAGCGGCGGCGATCCCGACCAGCCCGGCGACCCGGTCCGGCCGGGCGAGCGCTGCGAGAAGCATCAGCCAGCCGCCCATCGAGGAGCCGACCAGGACGACCGGACCCTCGGCGACCCGGTCGATAATCGCCAGCGCGTCGTCGCGCCAGTCGGCCAGGCTCTGCGCCTCGAAATCGCCCTCGCTCAGCCCGCAGCCGGCATAGTCGAAACGGATCATCGCCCGCCCGCGCGCCCCGGCCCAGGAATCGAGCGCGGTCGCCTTGCCGCCCTCCATGTCGGACCGGTAGCCGGGCAGAAAGATCAGGGTCGGGCCGAGCCCGGCGCGCGCGCGACAGGCGAGGCGCCGGCCGTCCCGGTCGAGAATGTCGATACCGCTCATCCGCCCGCGTTTAGCAAAAGGGCGGCTGGTGTCACGCCTGGGCGGTCGGGCCGGGCAGTGCCCGGCCCGTGTCGATGCTCAGTTGGGCACGGCGTCGTCGTCGTCGCCTTCGAAGCATTCCGCGAGCACGCAGATCGCCACGCCGGCCGCCACCGCGCCGAGGATGAACCAGGTCGTGTTCATGCCGCCGGTCAGGTTCATCCGCCGATCCTGGTCGAGATTGGCGAGATCGAAGCTTGCCACCCTGGCCTGCTTCACCCGGCCGTCGGTCGTGAATCGAAGGTCGGCGAGCCGGAGCTCCCGGGTCATCGTCCGTCCGTCGAGATCGGCCCCGTTGGCCTTCCCGATTCCAAAGGTCAGGCCGTAGGTCGTCTTCGGCTTGGCCCGAGTCTCGCCGCCGAGCGGAATCCGGATGTTCGCGGTGGCCGTCGCGCCCTTCGGGGCTTCGAATCCCTGATAGCGCATATCGGCTTGCGCGAATGCGGGCGTGGCGGCGGCGATGCAAAGGGCGGCCGAGACGGTCGCGGACACGATTTTCCTCACCATGAATACCCCCTTCTCCTTCCATGCCCGGAACGCGGGCAGGAGGATTCATACCATGAATCGACCCGTTTCGGAGCCGGTCCCACCGGATCGGCCTAGCCTGTTGCGTGCGTGCAACGGTGGCTCGTCAAGTCCTCTGGATTGCTTCGTCCCCCGGATCAGGTCCGGGGTCCTCGCAATGACGAAATGGTCAGGCGCCGCCCGTCTCACCACCGTCATTGCGAGCGGAGCGCGGCAATCCAGACAGCGCCGGCGCGAGGCTCTGCCGAGTGAGGTACGCCAAAACCTCCTCCGCCGCCTGTTCCGGGCTGAGCCGCGTCGTGTCGATCCGAATCTCGGGATGTTCGGGCGCTTCGTAGGGCGATCCGATTCCGGTGAAATTGGGAATCTCGCCCGCGCGCGCCTTGCGGTAGAGGCCCTTGGGATCGCGCCTCTCCGCATCCGCCAGCGGCGCATCGACGAAGATCTCGACGAACTCGCCCTCGGGCAGCATCTGCCGGACCATGTCGCGCTCGGAGCGATAGGGGCTGATGAAGGCGGCGAGCACGATCAGGCCGGCATCGAGCATCAGCTTCGCCGTCTCGCCCACCCTTCGGACATTCTCAGCCCGGTCGGCCTCGGTGAATCCGAGATCGCGGTTGAGCCCGAGCCGGACGTTGTCGCCGTCGAGAAGGAAGGTGTGCCGGCCCGACGCGTGCAATTTCTTCTCGACCAGGTTGGCGATGGTCGACTTGCCCGCGCCGCTCAGCCCGGTGAACCAGAGCAGGACGGGTTTCTGGCCCTTCATCCCGGCCCGGGCCTCGCGGGTGACGTCGAGCGCCTGGGCATGGACGTTCTGCGAGCGGCGGAGCGCGTGGCGGATCAGGCCGGCGCCGATCGTGTCGTTGGTGACCCGGTCGATCAGGATGAAGCCCCCGAGCGCTCGGCTTTCCGCATAGGGCGCGAA
>DATDAS010000046.1:0-12530 GCA_036525315.1 Allosphingosinicella sp. | reverse complement strand
GTAGTTGCCCGGCTTGCCGTAGCTTTCGAGGCCCACTTGGGTGACATCGACCGAATGGAGTGCGGCAATCACGCGATTCATCTCGTCGTAGATACGCCCACGGGCCGGTACGTCGAGCGCCGGCAGCGACTGGTCCCAGAGGACGCGGCCGGGCATGAACTCCATGACATAGAACGCGCGACCGATGACACTCTCGTCCTCGCACAGGACGAGCATCGTCGGCACGGGCACGTCGGTGGCGTGCAGCGCGCTCATGACCCGGAACTCGCGATCGATGGCATGCGCCGATGGAAGCAGCTTGGCCGCCGGGCCGGGCTTCGAGCGCATGACGTACGCGCGGTCCGGCGTGATCAGCTTGTAGGTGGGATTGGACTGGCCGCCCTTGAACTGCTCGACGGTGAGTGGGCCGCAATAGCCCTCGACATTTGCCGCCATCCAGCGCTCCAGCATGACGGCGTCGAAACGATGCGCGTTGCGGACTTCAATTGTTCCGCTATTCTGTGCGCTTCTGTCCATCAGTTCAGATTCCTCCTTCGGGAACCGATTCTTGATTTGGTCCGGCCGAACTGGCTTCGAAATCTCAGGTCCCCGTCCGGCGGGCACGGGCCGGTGCGATCATGGCCGTTGAGAAGACCAAAGAGCAACTCTTTGCCGAGGTCTCCTCGGATTGCATGGGCCTGATCACTCGAATCGCTCTCTCCTACGAGGCCGATCCGTCTCTTCGCCGCGAGCTGATCCAGGACATATTGCTCGCGGTCTGGGTGGCGTTGCCCAATTTCCGCGGCGATTCGTCCCTCAAGACCTTCGCCGCCTCGATCGCCCAGAAGAGGTCGATCACTCATGTGACCAGGCGCGCGCGCGAGCCGCGCCAGGTCGAGCTGCCGGTCGACCTCGTCTCCGCCGCGCCGGCGCCCGATCAGATCGCGGTCGAAAACGACCAGAAGAAGAGGCTCGTCGATTCGATCCAGGAACTCCCCATCCCGCAACGCGAGGCGATCGTGCTCTGCTTCGAAGGATTCAGCTACCAGGAAATGGCCGAGATATTGGGAATCACACCGAATGCGGTGATGTTGCGCTGCCAACGCGCCAAGACCACGCTCAAATCGATCATGGACAAACGCTCATGACCGATCCGGACCTCATGGAATTCGCCGAGCTCTGGCAGTCGGAGCCTACCGCCGAAGAACGGGCCGAGTTCGACGCCGCCGCGGCACGGGTGAGACGGCACGGCAAGTTGCTGGCCTTTACCGACGTGGCCTTCGCGCTCGTGATCGTTACAGGCATGATTCTGGGCTTTTTGCTCCAGCCCGGGACCTATTCCGCCATCATTGCCGGACTTCTGATCGTCGCGACGGTCTGGCTCAGCCTGAAGCGGCGCAATGTGCGCAATATGGCGCGGACGCTCGACACGACCGACCGCGAGGCGTTCATCGCGAGCAGCATTCGCAACGTCAATGCCAGCCTCCGCCGCATCCTGCTGAGCCTCTGGTTCCTGCCGCTCGGTGGCCTCCTGGCCGTTCTGTTCAAACTGAACATGCGCAGCGGCGGCCATCTGGAGCATCCACTGGCCGCCCTTGCCGCCTGGGCTGTCTCGACGCGCGGTGTCATCGGGCTGACCGGCGTGGCGATTATCATGTTCTTCCTACTGCGCGCCCACCGAAGGTGCCGGGCGGAGATCGGGGAACTCGAGAATCTCAGGAAGGCCTATCGGGTCGACGAAGCGGGCGGGAGCTGACGACTTATCCACAGACTCTTCCCGAAAAACCCACAAGTTAATTTTACTGGTTAAGACAGGTTTCCGGCCCGTCGGAGACTAGCCCGCTCGGGGATTAAGCGGGCCTCCGTCGATCCGTTCGCCGGGCCTCTTGGGATAGGATTTTTCATCGGTCCAAAGCTCGCTTCAGCCCCCTTTTTGGCGTCCATCAGAAAGGGAATGTAATGAAGAAAATCGACATCAAGAAGCTGCCTGAATTGAAGACCAGCGTGGGCATTCACGGCTCGATCAAGCAGAAGGAGGTCGGCGGCGCAGGATGCATGGGGGTCATCTTCATGATCGCGATCGCCTAGCGGGACGCTGGGGGCGTCGCAGCGTGGTAGCTGCGCCTCCAGCCCCAATCCGATGGGAAGTCTGAATGTTAGTGGGTGAGATGCTGGGTCGCTGGCTGAAGGACGAGCCGGCCCAAGGCGCAACCAAGGAAGCAATCGAGTCCTTTGGAAAGAGATTTCGCGGCTCCGGAGCGATGGCTGAGGTTGCCCGGGAGCTCGAGAGCCTTGGAGCCGACGACGCAGAAGGCATCATGGCAGTTGCGGAGCGGCTGCTCGACCGGTCCGAGATATTCGGTGCGGCCATGCTCGACATGGTGCGCGCCGCCGCGGCCGATCCATATTTTCGACCGCCCCTGAGGCGCGTCCACAGCCAGGTTCACCTCGGCTTGCTGCTGATCGACAATCCTAAATTATCGATATTGTTGGCGCTGACGACTCCCGATGCACTGGCGGAGAAGCGCAGATCCCGAAACGGGCCGGCCTCGATCACCTTCAGTGGTCAGCGCAGTATCTTCAGATTCCTCAAACCCGGAGGCGCGGTGGTCTCTTTCTGGGAAGCCCCTCCGATCGCAGAGGGCTTCACCGCCGAAGCAAATGCGCGCTGTCGCAAGACCGGCGAGCGGCGAATCGCGGACGGCGAGACAATCCGCGTCGACGGCCGCAGTCAGAGCTTCGTGATCGAGCATGCCGTTTCGGACATGGTCTACGTGCAGGCGGTCACGACTGCCGGCGCGGCGCCGGTATCCGTCGAATATGATGCCGATTCGTCAAGCCTCGCCGGTGCCAGCAGCACCGACGAGATCGGATCTCGCATTCAGATGATGGTTTCGCTTCTCCGGCTGCTCGACCGCCGGGATGCCGCGCCCGTGATCCGCAAATGCCTGGCCAGCCCGCATTTCTACGTGCGCTGGCACGTGATGCGCGAATTCCTTGCTCTCGATGCCGATCTCGCCCTTCCGAGCCTGCGCGAGATGGCGGAGTCGGACCCGCACCCGGAGGTGCGCGCCGCCGCGACTCAGACGCTCGCCGCCTTCTTCTCCGGTGAGCAGGATGCTTCGAATCGCGAGGACGACCTATGCCGCGCCTGATCGAGGCTCGCTCCGACGAGACGATCGAGCTCGGCGACCTGGTCGAGATGCTCGAGACGGGTCCGTTCGACCCGGACGACGAGGACAATTTCGCCTCCTGGGGCGAAGCGCTGAAGAAGCTCGCCAACAATCGCCGATTCCTCGGCGACCTGATCATCGAGGAGCTTCGCCAAAGCTGCGCCGGAACACTCCAGCGCAGCGCCTACAGCCCGCAGGTGATCGTCCTTCACGGCGGCTCGAAGAAATTCCTCCTCCGCGCCAATTTCTGGCCGGCGGAAAGCGACTCCGTCGTCCTCAACAGCGGCACCGATCCCTTCTTCTACCACATGCCGCACGACCACAATTTCTCGTTCCTCACCGTCGGCTATGTCGGACCCGGCTATTGGAGCGACTATTACGAATACGATTATGACCGGGTGGTCGGTTTCTCGGGCGAGGAGGTCGACCTCAAATTCGTCGAGCGCTCGCGGCTCGAGCCGGGCAAGGTCATGCTCTATCGCGCCCACCGCGACGTCCATCTCCAGCTGCCCGCCGACGAGATGTCGGTGTCGCTGAACATCCTCGGAATCTCGAACAGCCACGAATTCCGCGATCAGTACAAGTTCGACGTCGAGCGCTCTCGAATTTCTGGGATCCTCAACAATAATGCGCTCGAGCCCTTGGTGGCACTCGCCGCGCATTTCGGTGGCGAGGAGGGGCGGGGACTGCTGGAGGATTTCGCGGAGCGTCATCCGAGCGACCGGATCCGCTTCACTGCGGTCAAGGCGCAGGCTGCAACGGCCGAAGGGATAGACGGACGGATCGCGCTGTTCGAGCGGGCCGCGCGGACGGACAATCTCTATGTCAGCGCGATGGCACGGAGGGAGGCCGAAAGGATCGAAAAAGGCCGCGCCTGGATCGAGAGTCCGCCCGAGATCTGAGAACCGGGCACCGACCCGACCGTTCGCCCTGAGCCAGTCGTGGGGCTCCCCTGACTTTTCTTGGCTTTCAACGAAGTAGAGGGGTTCGACAGGCTCAGCCCGAACGGGTCTAGTGGTGGCTCTTGAGCTTCAGGCGATGCGCATGAAGCAAAGGCTCCGTATATCCTGAAGGCTGATCGACCCCTTCGAAGATCAAGGCCGACGCCGCCTGGAAAGCCACGCTCGACGCAGGATCATCGGACATCGGACGGTAATGAGGATCGTCCTCGTTCTGCCGGTCGACCACCGCCGCCATCCGCTTAAGCGATTCGTCGACCTGCTCCCTTGAGACAATTCCGTGAAGTAGCCAGTTGGCAACGTGCTGGCTCGAGATCCGGCAGGTCGCACGGTCCTCCATCAGCCCCACGTCCCTGATGTCCGGAACCTTGGAGCAGCCTATGCCCTGGTCGATCCAGCGAACCACATAGCCGAGTATGCCCTGGACATTGTTGTCCAGCTCCTCGCGCACCTCCTCCTCGCTCCAGTTGCGGCCCTCGGCGAGCGGCACTCGAAGCATCTCGCGAAGCCTCGCCGGCTCGCGCCCCGCAAGCTCGCGCTGGCGCGCCGCGACGTCGACCCGGTGATAATGGACGGCGTGGAGGGTCGCGGCGGTTGGGGAGGGGACCCAGGCCGTGTTCGCTCCCGCCTGGGGATGGCCGATCTTCTGGGCGAGCATGTCGGCCATCAGGTCCGGCATCGCCCACATGCCCTTGCCGATCTGGGCGCGTCCCGGAAACCCGCAGGCCAGGCCGGTATCGACATTATTGTCCTCATAGGCCTTCAGCCAGGCGGCGCCCTTCATCTCGTTCTTGCGGATCATCGGCCCGAGCCGAATGGCGGTGTGGATCTCGTCTCCGGTGCGGTCGAGGAAGCCGGTATTGATGAAGGCGATCCGGTCGCGCACGGCGTGGATGCAGGCGGCGAGATTGACGCTGGTCCGCCTCTCCTCGTCCATCAGCCCGATCTTGATCGTGTTGCGCGGCAGGCCGATCAGATCCTCTGTGCGGTCGAACAGCCGGTTCGCGAACGCGGCCTCCTCGGGCCCGTGCATCTTCGGCTTGACGATGTAGATCGATCCGGCGGGGCTGTTCGCCCTGGCACCGTTGACGTCGTGGAGCGCGATGAGCGCGGTGATCACCGCATCGGCCAGACCCTCCTGGGCCTCGTCGCCGTCGAGCCGGATCATGGGGTTCGTCATCAGGTGCCCGACAGTGCGCACGAACAGCAGAGCGCGGCCTCGGAGGGTGAACGTGCCGCTTCGCCCTTCATATTCACGGTCCGGCTCCAACCGGCGCTCAACCGTCCGGCCGCCTTTGTCGAAGCTCGCCTTGAGGTCGCCTTTCATCAGCCCGAGCCAGTTGCGATAGACCGCAATCTTCTCCTCGGCATCGACCGCGGCAACGCTGTCCTCGCAGTCCATGATCGCGGTCAGCGCGCTCTCCAGGACAATGTCTTTCAGCAGCCGATCAGCACGGGCGTCCGTGTCTCCGCGTGGGTGAAACTGGAATTCGATGTGGAGGCCGTTGCTTCGGAACAGCAGGCCGCTCCAGTCGGACTTCCATCCGGCCAACTGATCCGGGTCCTTCAACGTCGTTCGGGTGCCGTCGGGCAGTTCGAAAAGGAGCCACCCTTCTTCGTCGGTACCCCCCAGCCAGTCGGTGACGTCGCGATGCGAGCCAGCTTCGAGCGGAAGTACGTCGTCGAGCAGCCCCCAGGCCCAATCGACGACCAGAGCGCCTCGCGAAGCATCATAGCCGCCGCCCGTCGGGGGCGCGCCGATCGCATCCGTACCGTACAGCGCATCGTAAAGGCTTCCCCAGCGCGCATTGGCGGCGTTGAGCGCGTAGCGGGCATTGTTGACCGGAACGACCAGCTGAGGACCAGCGATGGCGCCGATTTCCGGATCGACCCCCGATGTCCCGATCGCGAAGGGCGGCGGCGGATCGGCGAGATAGGAGATTTCCCGCAGAAACTCCTCTTCCTCGGCCGGATCGGGCGCCCGGCCGTCCGCGGCCTCATGACGCTCGTCGATCTTTGCCTGCAGGCTCTCGCGCTTGCGCAGCAGCCTTTTGTTTTCGGGCGTCAGGTCGCGAAGCAGAGCGGAAAAGCCCGGCCAAAAGTCCCCGGCCGCTATTCCGGTGCCGGGAAGCACCTCGTCGTCGATGAACGCCTTCAGATCGCTGTCGACCTCGATCCCCGATATCAGCTCGTATTTGGACAAAGGCGCGTCCTCCCTGTTCGAGGGCGCCCTAGCGGCAGGACCGGCGCGCCGCCAAGCTCTTCGTGCCCCTGTCGCCATGACTCGCGCCGTCTGCTAAGGGCGCGCGGAACACGATTCCATCGGACCCCGACATGCTCAACCGACCCACCGGCCGCCCGGACCGGCGCACCTTTGCCATCATCTCGCATCCGGACGCCGGCAAGACGACCCTGACCGAGAAGCTCCTCCTGTTCGGCGGCGCGATCCATCTCGCCGGCGAGGTCAAGGCGCGCGGCGCGGCCCGCCGAGCCCGCTCCGACTGGATGAAGATCGAGCAGCAGCGAGGAATCTCGGTGACCAGCTCGGTCATGACGTTCGAGCATCGCGGAATCACCTTCAACCTGCTCGACACGCCGGGCCACGAGGATTTCTCGGAAGACACGTACCGCACCCTGACCGCGGTCGATTCCGCGGTGATGGTGATCGACGCCGCCCGCGGAATCGAGGCCCAGACGCGCAAATTGTTCGAGGTCTGCCGGCTCCGCAACGTCCCGATCCTCACCTTCGTCAACAAGGTCGACCGCGAGGGCAAGGCGCCTTTCGAGCTGCTCGACGAGATCGCCGACGTCCTGGCGCTCGACGTCGCGCCGATGAGCTGGCCGGTCGGCATGGGCGGCACGTTCGAAGGAATCTGGGACCTCCAGGCGAACGCTTTGCACAAGCCGGGCGCCGAGGGCAGCTTCGAAGGCGACAGCGGCACATATTCGGGCCTCGACGATCCCGCGCTGGCCCACTCCGTTTCGCCCGAAGGCCTGGCGCATCTGCGCGAGGAAGCCTCGCTCGCCGTCGCGGCCTATCCGACCTTCGATTCCGACGCTTTCCTCTCCGGCGACCTCACGCCGGTCTATTTCGGATCGGCGCTCAAGGCATTCGGAGTCGCGGAGCTGATCGCGGCGATCGCCGAGCGCGCGCCCTCGCCCTTGCCTCAGCCGGCCAGCTCGGGCCCGGTCGATCCGGACAGGAAGGAGGTCACCGGCTTCATCTTCAAGGTCCAGGCCAATATGAATCCGCAGCATCGCGACCGGGTTGCGTTCATGCGTCTCTGCTCGGGCCGCTTCCGCCGAGGCATGAAATTGCTCCAGCCGGGCACCGGAAAGTCGATCGCGGTCCACAGCCCGATCCTCTTCTTCGCCCAGAATCGCGAGCTGGCCGACGAGGCCTGGCCTGGCGACATCATCGGGATCCCCAATCACGGGACCCTGAGAGTCGGCGACACATTGACCGAGGACGAGGCCGTCCGATTCACGGGTCTGCCCAATTTCGCGCCGGAAATCCTTCGCCGGGTCGTCCTGGCCGATCCGACCCGCACCAAGCAGCTCCGCAAGGCGCTCGACGACATGGCGGAGGAGGGGATCACCCAGGTCTTCTATCCGTCGATCGGCGCTCAATGGATCGTGGGCGTGGTCGGCCAGCTCCAGCTCGACGTGCTCATCTCCCGGCTCGAGGCCGAATATAAGGTCGAGGCCCGGTTCGAGCCTTCGCCCTGGGACACGGCGCGCTGGATCGCCGCCGACGATGAGGGCGAGATGAAAGCCTTCATCGCCACCCACCGCAACGCCGTCGCCACCGACCGCGACGGCGCCCCCGTCTTCCTCGCCAAGGACCTCTGGGAGCTGAGCTTCCACGAAAGCCGCAACCCCAACATCCGCTTCAGCGCGACCAAGGAACGGCATTGATTTTGCGCGGCCTGGCCTTCCGCGCAGAACTGCTCCCCGGCGCAGGCCGGGGTCCAGTGTCTACCTTCGTACCAGGCCCCGGCCTGCGCCGGGGAACAGCAAAGTGACCTCGTCAGTCCGAATCCTCGTCGACGCCGACGCCTGCCCGGTGAAGGACGAGATCTACAAGGTCGCCTGGCGCCACGAGGTGCCGGTCACCCTGGTCAGCAACAGCTGGTTCCGGGTCCCGGATCACCCCTTGATCGAGAAGGTCGTCGTCGGCGCCGGCTTCGACGAGGCCGACGACTGGATCGCCGAGCGCGCCGATGCCCGTTCGGTCGTGATTACCGGCGACATATTGCTGGCAGACCGCTGTCTTAAGGCCGGCGCCTCGGTGATCGCGCCCAACGGCAAGCCCTTCACCGCCAATTCGATCGGCGCCGCCGTCGCGACCCGGGCGATCATGGCCGATCTTCGCTCGGGCATCGGCCAGACCGGCGGCCCGGCGCCCTTCGCAAAGACCGACCGCTCGCGCTTCCTCGCCGCGCTCGACGAGGCTTTGGTCAGGCTGAAGCGAGCCTGATATTTCACTGTGAGGTAGAGCCGCCGATCTGCCTTCAGGTGCAGAGCGCCAGGTAGGCGATCTCCATCACCGTCCCGCGCTCCATCGGCACGGGCTTGTCGTCTCCGGCCGTCTCGACGGTCGCGCCGGTCCCGTCGGGCTTGCGCCGCGCTTTCTCGGCGATCGTGCGCGCGCCGCAATCGATTCGGAGATGGTAGGTGTTCTGGCCCGGAATGGCCGAACCAGGCTCGGTCAGGCGGAACCAGGCGGTTCGGGTCGAGGTCTCCTGCTGGATGGTCGAGGCGTCGATCGCGATCGACTGGCCCGACGGCGCCGCGCCGAGATTGAGCCAGGCCGGCATGCTCGGCCCGCCTGCGCCTGACGCGCCCGTGCCGGCTTCGGCGGTCGGATCTGCGCTCGCCACCGCGGGCGCAGCGGTGACTCCGCAGGCGTCATTGGCCGCGACCAAATTCTCTCGGACCGAAGAATTCGAGAGGGTAGCCGAGACTCCGACCAGATCGTCGACGGTCAGGATTCCGGGCGTCGCCCCCTGCTTCATCGCCCCCGCCGCTCGGGTCAGCCGGCGAAGCCAGAGGGGGCTGACGTTCTTGCCCAAATGCTCGCCGACGCAGCGCGACTGCTCGAGGGTCAGGCCGTATCGGATCAGCTGCGGCGAGACGATACCCGCGCGCGGGCCGACATAATCGGCGACATTGCCGGCGCAGCCGCCGGCGAAAAGAATGAAGGCGGCCGCGGCCGGAATGCGCATCATAGTCTCCCCGGACCAAGCCGTTACCGGCGGCTCGCCGCCCGTCAAGGCTTTCAGCCCTTATGTCCCGGAGTCCCCGGCCGGCACTTCATCAATGGCTGGATCCGGGTTCCGAACATCTCCGTCCCCTCGATGAAGTCGTCGAAGGTGAGCAGGACTCCGCCGGTGTTGGGCACCGTCGAAGCCTCGTCGAGCATCCGCGCGATGCTTTCATAGGATCCGACCAAAGTGCCCATGTTGAGGTTCACCGCGCTCTCCTTGTCGGCGAGCTGGCGCACGTTGGTCGTGGTCGACGTCTTGTCGGCCGCGCCCTGCGCCCCGAGCCAGGCCACCGCCTCCTGGTCCACGCCCTCTCGGTACCAGATCCATTTCTCCATCGCCTCCTCGTCCGTCTCGGCGGCGATGACCATGAACAAGGCGTAGATCCGCACGTCGCGGCCGGTCTTGGCCGTCGCCGCCATCAGGCGCTCGTTATTGGAAGCGAAGGCGGTCGGCGTGTTGACGCCCTTACCGAGGCAGAAGGCGTAATCCGCCCACTGCGCCGAAAAAGCGAGGCCCTCGTCCGACGAGCCCGCGCAGATGATCTTCATGTCGCCTTTCGGCATCGGAAGGACGCGGCAATCGTCCATCTGGTAATATTCGCCCTTATAGTCGGACTGGCCGGTCGCCCACAGCTCGCGCAGGATATGGGCATATTCGCCGAGCATCGTGTAGCGGTTGCGGAAATGCTCGTCGCCGGGCCACAGGCCCATTTGCGAATATTCGGGCCGCTGCCAGCCGGTGATCAGGTTCAGCCCGAAGCGGCCGCCGCTGATCTCGTCGATCGTGTTGCACATGCGCGCGCAGAAGGCGGGCGGGATCACCAGGGTCGGGCAGGTGGCGTATATCTTGATCTTCTCGGTGATCGCGGCGAGCCCCGCCATCAGCGTGAAGCTCTCCAGATTATAGTCCCAGAAATGGGTCTTGCCGCCGAAGCCCCTGAGCTTGATCATCGAGAGCAGGAAATCGACCCCGTAGCTTTCCGCCTTGAGCGCGATCTCGCGGTTGAGATCGAAGGTCGGCATATATTGCGGAGAATTCTCCGAGATGAGCCAGCCATTGTTTCCGATCGGCGTGAAGATCCCGATTTCCATCATATCGCTCCCGAATTGCGCGCGGCGCCGAGCCAGCCCCGCACGATCTCATTGAAGGTCCCAGCCTCGCTGACGTTGCAGGCATGGCCCCCGGTCATCGTCTCGACTCGTACATTTTCCAGATCCTCCGCCATGCGCTGCGAGCAGGACGAAGGCACGAGCATGTCGTCGGTCGCGGCGACAAGCAAAATATCGGTGGAGATATCGCCGAGACCGGCCTCGATGTCGAACTTCGCGAGCGCGGCGATTCGCGCCTCGACATTGGCCGCGCCCTGGAAATGCTCGATCGCATGACGTTCGTCGGCCTCGATCCGGGCGTGGTTCGCCGAGATCCAGTTGGCCGGATAGAGGAAGATGGGCTGTGCCCGGACGAAGGCCGCGACTCCGCTGTCGCGAAGCAGCCTGATCCTCGTCTCCATGCAGAGAAGGAAGTGCGGATCCGGCGCCGCCCAGCCGTTGACCGCGACCAGCCGGTCCAGCCGCTCGGGAAAGCGCAAGGCGAGCGACAGGCCGATCGCGGCGCCGGCGGCATGGCCGACCAGGCCGAAGCGCCCGATCCCGAGCGAGTCCGCAAGCGCGATGACGTCGTCCGCCATGTCGTCCACGGTCAGGCCGGATTGCAGCTTCCGGTCGCTTCGGCCGGTGCCGCGATGATCGTAGAGGATGAGCCGATGATCGGCTCCGAGCGCTTCCAGATTGGGAGCCCAGTAAGCGGCCGATCCGCCCAGCCCGGGGGAAAGGATCAGGGGCGGCGCACCGTCCGGACCCCTTGTCTCATGCCAGAGCCCGGCGGCGCTCGCCATCAGCCGATATGCGCCACGCTGGCTATCTCGACGAGCAGCCCCGGCTTCACCAGGCCGCACTGGATGCAGTAGCGGGCCGGCTTCGCCCCCGGAAAAAATTCCGCATAGACCGCGTTCATCGCCGGATAATCGGCCCAGTCGGTCAGGAAGATGTGGTTGAAGGCGACGTCCGCCATCGTCGCTCCGGCCGCTTCGAGAGTGATCCTGATCGTCTCCAGCACGTGCCTCGTCTGGGCCGCTGCGTCCCCCGGATGAAGAACGCTCCCGCCCTCGCCGAGCGCGAGCGTCCCCGAGACGTAGACGGTGTCGCCCGCCTTCGTGCCCGCGGAATAAGGGGCGATCGGAGTCGGGAATTGCGGCGGGTTGATCGATTCGAACGGCATGGTCTCTCCTACTCGCCCTGATCCGGAAGCTGGCCGAAGCTGCCGCAGAAGTCCGCGACGGTCGATACCCAGCCGAAGAAGGTCTCGACATTGTAGACCGCGGCCTTCTGGACGAATTCCGGTCCGGCCTGGTGGGTGGCATCCTCGAGCATGATTCCGAAATATTCGAGGAAGAAGCCGTCGCGCAGGGTCGATTCGACGCAGACGTTGGTCGCGATGCCGACCAGGACGATGTTGCGGATTCCGCGCGAGCGAAGGACGGAATCGAGCTGCGAATTGTAGAAGCCCGAATAGCGGGTCTTGGGCAGGACGATGTCGCCCGGTTGGGGCTCGAGAGCCTCGACGAGGTCGTAATCCCAGCCGCCGCGCGCCAGCAACTTGCCGTGGAGCTCGGGCCTCTTGCGCATGGTCTTGAGCGCGTTCGACTTGTGCCAGTTGGGCGAGCCCGGCCCGCCCGCCTCGACATAGTCCGAATCCCAGCCGTTCTGGAAATAGACCACCGTCATCCCCGCGGCGCGCGCGGTCTCCAGCACCTTGGCGGTCTGAGCGATCACGCCTTGCGCGCCCGAAATGTCGAAGCCGGCGAGATCGAGATAGCCGCCGGGAGAGGCATAGGCGTTCTGCATGTCGATCACGATCACCGCGGTCTCGTCGGCCGAGACGCGGACCGGCTCGGGCCGCGCGGGCAGCGTGACGATACGGCCCTTGGTGACGCCCGCTTCAACACTCATTCGGTCGGCCCCTCTCTGCGGGGCGATGTTGTCCCCAAAGGGCGCCGGGCACAAGCCTCCCCTGCTCCCCGGCGAAGGCCGGGTCCCAGGCCTGGATTCCGGCCTCCGCCGGAAAACTAGGAAGGGAAGCCGCCGCGGTGG
>DATDAS010000045.1:0-35961 GCA_036525315.1 Allosphingosinicella sp. | reverse complement strand
ACTGGGGCGGGGCGGAAGTCGAGAGACAGCAGTCGAACGTTTCGTGCCCTCACCCTCCACGCGGCCGCGCGGCGTGCGCCAAGGTTTTTCGATTGAGTCCAAGCGCATCGCCTACTTCCGACGCGGTCAGGCGGCTTCCCGTTAGAGGCTGTAATAATGGAAGCGGCGAAACGTGCGGACCGCGGCCAGTCCGGCGAACATTCCGGCCAGGCTCGTCAACGCCGCGCGCTCGCCGTCGCCCAGCAGCAATCCCAGGCCCAGCATGACGCCGAAGCCCGCGCCGGCGCCGGAACCATATTGGACCCAGCGAAGCTCCGACGGACCCACCGCCTGCTCGAGCAAGGGCGCGAGATGCCCCAGGATCAGAGCCGCAGGCAAAGTGAGCGGGAGCGCGAACCAGAAACCGAACAGGGAGACGGCCGAGGTCCCGACGAGGATCATCGGGAAGGTGCCGATCCCTTCCGAGCGGCCGAAGGCGTCCCACCACATGTTGAAGGTCAACAGCAGGACCGTGCCGACATAGGCCGCAACGACTCCCGCGAGCAGGCACGCCAAGGTGAGCATCAGCCGATTTGCCGGAATCGCCGCCACGTCCGGAGAATCGGGAATATTCGCCATGGAGCGGACTCCGTTCGGCGGGCGGCGTTTCAGCGCGGCTCCATCCCTGGCCGGGCGCGCGACTCCGTGAGATTCCGCACCATGGGTCCGACGATCAGCCGATAGGCGAGGGCGCAGGCCGCGCCGGCGATCCCGCTATAGAGGACCATGTCCCATCCGCCGGGGAAGAGCGCCAGGCCGATGAGGATCCCGAAAAATGCGCCGGTGGCGAGCCAGACCCGCTTCGGCCGAAGGGCCGGGAAGCGGAGGGAGGCCGCGGTCAGGGCCGTGCCGAGCAGCAGTACGGGGCAGAAGGCCAAGGCGAAGCCGTACAGTCCCGGCCTCATGACGAGGATCATCGGCGCGAACAGGAGCATGTCCGCCGACCCTTCGCGCATAACGGAGGCGATGATGACGGAGATCGGCGCCGCGGCCGGAGCGACCAGGGTCGCGGCGGCCATCGCCGCGAACAGGCGGAAGTGGTGGATTTGCGGGATCATGCGGCCTTCACGGGCTCCTTATTTCAGAGGCGCGTGCGGGTTTGATGCCGACGGGAAGGAGAAACGGTGCGGCCTCGGTCGGAAGGCGTCGGGACCGGGCGGATTGTCCGGATCGAGCTCCCCAATCCGCCCGGTCCAGCGCCCAGTCATTTTCGAAGCTGCCGCTTCCCCATGCTCCAATGACGATGCTCCACGAATCCGGCGTCTGTCATGCATCGCGGGAGCGGATGTTTCGACAAGATGAGCGCGATATCCGGCCGAGTTCGCCTGATCGTCTTCTCAACTACAAGATAGGACGATGCTTCCAATAGGTATAGTGTCCCCCGATTACGGCGCGGGAATGACGTGAAGGTGAAGCGAGACTTCACCTTCATCCATCTCAAGCGATGAGAATGTGGTGGACTCGAAGTCTGGCCCGAGTCATCCTTCGATCTTCAACTCGAGGGGGGAAAGCGAGTCGTGGCCGCGCAATGTCCTCATTCCGGATTTTGCCGGGGGAAATCGGACTTAGGGGGTCCTCAAATCTAGTCGAGACGCCGTAGGCTGTTTCCGCCCGAACGGGCGCGTTCATCACAATCCCCGCCTTGCCGGCGTCGAACTGCTTCGCGTCGCGCGAACCGTAGGGGGAGATGGACGTGACCACGATCAATGGCGGCAACGGAAGCGACCTCATCAACGGCATGGCCAGCGACGACGATCTCGACGGCGGCAACGGCAACGACGTCATCTACGGCGGCGACGGCAACGACATCATCGACGGCGGCAACGGCGAGGACACGCTCTACGGCGGCGCCGGCGACGACATCATCCACGGCAATAACGGGATCGACTCGCTCGACGGCGGCGCCGGCAACGACCAATTGTTCGGCGACAACGGCAACGACCATATCAAGGGCGGCGCCGGCGACGATCTGATCGACGGGATGCTCGGTTTCGACACCGCTTATTATTCCGGCAATATCGACGAATATACCTTCTTCTCCGCAGCCGGATATCTGCACGTGCTCCATCTCGGCGGTATCGGGGCGGACGGCCACGACCGGCTGCGCCGGATCGAGCGGATCGTCTTCGCCGACCGGATCATCGACCTGACCGGAGCGACCAACAACCGGCCGGTCGCCGTCGACGACGTGGTTCTCATCGACGAGGACACCGGCACCTACAGCAGCGGCTCGGCCAGCGTGCTGGACAATGATTTCGACTTCGAAGGCCAGGCGCTGACCGTCACCGGCGGCACGTTCACCGGAGCCTACGGCACCCTCACGATCAATTCGGACGGCACCTACAGCTATGTCGAGTTCGCCTCGAACCAGGCGCTGGCCCAGGGCCAGAACGTCCAGGACAGCTTCGACTACACAGTGTCCGACGGCAGCGGCACCGACACCGGCGCCCTGATTTTCAACATCGCCGGCGTCAACGACGCGCCGACCGCCGATCCCGACAGCGGCACCACCGGCGAGAATTCGGCCCTTACGGTCGACGTGCTGGCGAACGACGGCGACGTCGACAACGGCGCGGTCCTGACCGTCACCGCAGCCTCGGCACCTTCGGGGCAGGGCAGCGCGAGCATCGTCGGCAATTCGGTGCAGTTCGACCCGGGAACCGATTTCGACGACCTCGCCGAGGGCGCGACCGAGGAGGTAGCGGTCAGCTACACCGTCTCGGACGAGCATGGAGCGACCGCCTCGTCGACCGTCACGATCATCGTGACCGGGATCAACGACGCCCCGGTCGCCAATGACGACACGGCGTCCATGGGCGAGAACGGGGCTCCAATCCTCGTCGACGTTCTCGCCAACGATACGGACGCCGACAACGGCGCCGTCGTGACCCTCACCGGCGCCTCGGCCCCAACTGGCCAGGGAACGGCGAGCGTGGTCGGCGGGCAGGTCCGGTTCGATCCGGGGACCGACTTCGACGATCTCGGAGCGGGCGAGACCGAAGAAGTGATCGTCACCTACGACATAGAGGACGAGCATGGGGCGACCGACAGCGGGACCCTGACGATCATCGTCACCGGCGCCAACGACGGGCCGGTCGCCAATCCCGATACCGACTCTACCCATGAGGATGTCGCCGTAACGGTCGACGTGCTCGCGAACGACACGGATGCGGACGACAACGCCGTCCTGACCGTCGTCGCCGCCACGGTGACTCCGGGCGAGGGATCGGTCAGCATCGTCGGCAACCAGGTCCGCTACGATCCGAGCCCGGACCTCGATTACCTCGCCGACGGCGAGACCCTGGACGTCGTGATCAACTATACGATCGAGGACGAGCATGGCGTGCAATCCTCGTCCACGGTCACGATCACGGTTCAGGGCGAAACCGACGGATCGATCACCGGAACCGATGACGGCGAGACGATCACCGGGACCCCGGAGGACGACCGGATCAACGCTTTGGGCGGCGACGACACCGTCTTCGCTCTGGCAGGGAACGACTTCGTACGCGGCGGCGGCGGGGCCGACACCCTGTACGGAGAGGGCGGCAACGATACGATCGAGGGCGGCAACGACGACGACAGCGCATTCGGCGGCGACGGCTTCGACCTGCTGGACGGCGAGGCCGGCAACGACTCGCTTCAGGGCGGCAATGACGGCGACGTGCTGTCGGGCGGCGAGGGCGCCGACGACCTGATGGGCCAGGCGGGGGACGACGTCGCCCGCGGCGACGGCGGCGACGATCAGGTGTCGGGCGGCGACGGCAATGACGATGTGAACGGCGATGCCGGCGACGACACAGTCACCGGCGGACTGGGCGACGATCTGGTGAAGGGCGGCGACGGCAATGATTCGATGGCCGGCGGCGACGGGAACGACGAACTGACCGACCTTGCCGGAACCAACAGCTTCGACGGCGGCGCCGGCAACGACAACATCCAGGCCGGATCGGCCGACGGCGCACAGACGATCGACGGCGGCGGCGGCAACGACACGATCCGCCATTATTACCGCTACGGCGCGAGCGTGATCACGACCGGCGCGGGAAGCGACACGATCGAGATCGCCAATGCCGACCAGGGGACGGAGGCGATCACCGTCACCGACTTCACGGCCGGAAGCGGCGGCGACCTGTTCCGGCTCGACGGCGACGACGGGGCGCTTCTCGGCCTTCTGATCGGCTGGGACGGAAGCTCCAACCCGTTCGGATCGGGCTTCCTGAGGCTGGTCCAGGAGGGCGGCGACACATTGCTGCAATGGGACCGGAACGGCGCCACCGACGGAGCCGAGTGGGAAACCCTCGCGGTCTTCCAGAACAGCGACGCGGGCGACTTCACCGACGCAAACTTCTCGCCCGGCTACCATCCGAACGGATCGGCGCCGGCCGGACAGAACATCAACGGCACTTCGGGAAGCGAGACTCTGAACGGGACGATCGGCGACGACACGATCAACGCCATGGGCGGCAACGATACGGTGAACGGCGGGGCCGGCGCCGACACGATCAACGGCGGCGACGGCGCCGACCAGCTGAACGGCCAGGCCGACAACGACATGATCGACGGCGGCAATGACGACGACATCATCTTCGGCGGAGACGGCAACGACACGGCCTTCGGCCAGGCCGGAGCCGACACCCTGTTCGGAGGCCTTGGCGACGACGATCTCTTCGGCGGGATCGGCGACGACTCGCTGAACGGAGGCGAGGGCGACGATTCGCTCGAAGGCGGCGACGGCAACGACATATTGACGGACGACACGGGCACCAACAGCCTTTCGGGAGGCCTTGGCAACGACCAGATCACCGCCCGATCGACCGACGGCGCCCAGACCATCAGCGGCGGCGACGGCAACGACACGATCCGCCATTATTACCGGCTCAACGCCAGCACGATCGCGACCGGGGCCGGGATCGACACGATCGAGATCGCTTTTGCCGACCAGGGCGAAGAGGCGATCATCGTCACCGACTTCACGCCGGGCGCCGGCGGCGACGTCTTCCGGCTCACGGGCGAGGAAGGGGCGCTGCTGAGCCTGCTCGTCGGCTGGGATGGCACCTCCAACCCGTTCGGGACATTCCTGCGGCTGCATCAGGAAGGCGCCAACGTGCAGCTCGAATGGGACCAGGACGGCGCGGGCGAAGGCGCGGACTGGCAGACTCTGGTGATCTTCGAGAACACCGACTTCGACGATTTCACCGAGGAGAATTTCGATCCGCCTTATCCTCCCGGCGGCGGAGCGCCTCCGGGCGAGACGATCACCGGGACCGCCGATGACGACACCCTGGTCGGGACGCTCGGCGCCGACACGATCAACGCGCTCGGCGGCTCTGACAGCGTTTTCGGCCTGGACGGCGGCGACACCATCAATGCCGGCGACGGATTCGACAATGTCTATGGCGGCGGCGGCGACGACATCATCGACGGCGGCAATGACGACGACGTCCTGACCGGCGAGGACGGCAACGACCAGCTTCTCGGGCAAGGCGGAAACGACCAGTTGTTCGGCGAGAATGGCGACGATCAGCTGACCGGCGGCGGAGGCCTCGACAGCCTGGCCGGCGATTCGGGCGAGGACGTGCTTTCGGGCGGCGACGACGCCGATATCCTGTCGGGCGGCGCGGACGACGATTCGCTGAACGGCGGGGCAGGCGACGATCTGCTGACCGGCGGCTCGGGATCCGACCTGATCACCGGCGGCCTCGGCTTCGACGTCTTCAGCTTCCAGTCGGCCGCGGACGGGCCCGACCAGGTCACCGACTTCGTCAGTGTGAGCGACCAGATCCAGGTCTCGGCGGACGGGTTCGGCGGCGGCCTGGTCGCCGGCGGCCCGGTCTCCTTCGTCTCCGGATCGGACCCAACCGCGACGGGCACGGAGGGCCAGTTCCTCTACGACACCGACGACGGGCGGCTGCTCTGGGACGTCGACGGAACGGGAGCCGAGGACGCGGTGCTGATCGCGACGTTCAGCAGCATCCCGGCGCTCGACGCCGCGGACTTCATCGTCGTTTGAGGCTCGGCCGGGCCCGCCGCAGGATCGGGCTCGGAGCCGCGGCGTCGACTGTGCTAGTGGGGGGGCGGAGGTGCTCCCATGAAGCTATTGCCCGCATTTCTGGCCCTGGTTCTGGCCGCCGTCCCGGCCGCGGCCCAGCACGGCGATCACGATCACGGCCCGCGGCTCGGCAACGTCTCGTTCGAGACGAGCTGCAGCAAGGCGGCGGAAGCGGCCTTCGGGCGCGGGCTCGGCTGGCTCCATTCGTTCGAATATGCCGCGGCGGCGCGGGCGTTCGGGGAGGCGGCCGAGGCCGACCCAAGCTGCGGGATCGCCCATTGGGGCGTGGCGATGAGCTATTATCATCCGCTCTGGGCGCCGCCCTCGGCGGCCGAGCTCGAGAAGGGGCGGCTCGCTTTGGAAGCGGCGCGCTCGGCGGGGGCCCGAAGCGCACGCGAGCAGGCCTATGTCGAGGCGCTCGAGACATTCTATCGCGATTCCGGACGGGTGGACCATAAGAGCCGGGCGCTCGCTTATTCGGCGGCGATGAAGGCGCTGCACGAACGCTTCCCGGACGATCATGAAGCGGCGATCTTCCATGCCTTGTCGCTGATCGCGGCGGGCGCGATGGACAAGGATCCCGGCTTCGCGAAGGAGAATGAGGCGGGCGCGATCCTGAACCGGGTGCTCGCGGCGGAGCCGGACCATCCGGGCGTGGCCCATTATCTGATCCACGGCTTCGATTATCCCGCGCTGGCCCGGCTCGCGCTTCCGGCCGCCCGCCGCTATGCCGGTATCGCTCCGGCCTCGCCGCACGCTCAGCACATGCCGTCCCACATCTTCGTGAGGCTCGGGCTTTGGGACGAGGCGATCAGATCGAACCGGGAATCGGAGGCGGCCGCCCGGGCCTTCGCAAGGGCCCAGGGCCTGCCCGATTCGTCGAGCGAGCGGCTGCACGCGATGGACTATCTCGTCTATTCCTATCTCCAGACCGGGCAGGACGAGGCCGCGGAGAAAGTCCTTGCTGAGCTGAACGCGATCGGGCGCGCCGACGGGCCGGGCTTCACGATCGCCTATGCGGCGACCGCGATCCCGGCGCGGCTGGCGCTCGAGCGGCGGCGGTGGAAGGAGGCGGAATCGCTGGCGCTTCCGGACAATGTCCGGGGCCTCGCGCCGCTCGCCGAGCTGGCATGGGCGGAGGCGCATGTGCGCTTCGCGCGGGCGGTGGGCGCGGCGCGGAGCGGGAATGTCGAGGGCGCCCGGGCCGAAGCGGCGGCGCTCCGGGCGATCGAGGATGGCCTCGAAATTCCGGCGGGGAGCTACGACTGGCGCACCCAGGTGGCGATCGAACGGCAGGTCGCCGAGGCATGGCTTGCTTTCGCCGAGGGCCGGAGGGCGGAGGCGGAGCGGATCCTGCGGGCCGCGGCGGCGCTGGACGACGGGGCCGAGAAGCATCCGGTGACCCCCGGGGCGGTGCTTCCGGCGCGCGAGCAGCTCGGGGAGCTGCTGATCGAGCTTGGGCGGCCGGGCGAGGCGCTCGGGGAATATGAGGCCGCGCTGAAGCGGGCGCCGAGGCGGCTCGGCGGGCTCTACGGCGCGGCCCGGTCGGCGGGGCTGGCGGGGGACGAAGCGAAGGCGCGGGTCTATTATGCGGAGATCGCGGCGATGACGAAAGACGGCGACGGGCGGCGCGCCGAGATCCGCGAGGCCCGGACCCAGGCCGGCGGGGCTGGCGGACGCGAGGTCGTCCGCCCGGGGAATTAAGTATAGTGTCCCCGCATTAGCCGCGCGGAAGCTCGTGCCCTCACCCTCCCACGCGGCTGCGCCGCGCGGGCCCCTCCCTCTCCCTTAAGGAGAGGGGTTTTCAGGTGGCGCGGTACCAGTTTGTGCCTTCGCGCACGTCGCGCGCGGCTCTTCCTTCGACCTCGAGATGGCGGAGGTGGGCCATCGCCTCGCCGGTGGCGAGGCCGATGATGCTGTCGTCGATCGCGCGGCCGAAGAGGATCGAGAAGCAGTCGACGGCGCGCCTGGGCTCGCGGAGATGCTCGGCCAAAGCGTCGAGGCGGTCGCGGTGGCCGGCGGCGAGGGCGTCGAGGCGGGCGTGGAGGCCGGTGAAGGGCTCGCCGTGGCTCGGCAGGACGAGAAGGGTGTCGGGAAGCTCGCGAAGCTTCGCGATCGAGCTCAGCCAGTCGCCGAGCGGGTCGGCCTCGGGTTCGCTGAGGCTGAGGCTGACGTTGGACGTGATGCGCGGGAGAACCTGGTCGCCGGCGATGATCAGGCCGCCCTCTTCATCGACGAGGCAGGCGTGCTCGGGGCAATGGCCGTTGCCGACGACGACCTTCCACTGGCGATCGCCGATCGAGAGGGTCTCGCCGTCGCGGATCCGGATGAAGCTGACCGGGACCGGGCTGACGAGGGTGGCGAACCGGCCCCAGCCCTTCGCTTTCTCGGCATCGATCCTCTCCTCCGCCCAGCCGGCGGCCCGCCACCAGGCGACGGCCTCGGCCGGGGGCGCATCGCGCCGATCGGCGGTGAGCATTCGGGCAAAGAGCCATTCGTCCCTGGTCATCCAGAGCCGGATTCCGAAGCGTTCGCAGAGCCAGCCGGCGAGACCGAGATGATCGGGATGGAAATGGGTGCAGATTATGCGCGCGACCCGGCGGCCCTCGAGGGGACCGGCGAACAGGGCTTCCCAGGCCTCGCGGGAGGGCGGGATGTCGAGGCCGGTGTCGACGATGGTGATCCCACCTGCCCCGGACTCCGATCCGGGGTCGGCATCGTCGAGGATCCAGACGTTGATGTGCTTGAGGGAGCCGGGGACCGGGAGACGGGCCCAATTGACGCCCTGGGCAAGCTCGATCAGCTCGCCGGTCTCCGGACCTCGGCGGCCGAGCGGGTAGGTCAGGCCCTTGTGGGTGTAGGGTTCGCTCGAAGGAGCCCCCTCCACCGCATCCGGCGGTCCCCCTCCCCCTACCGGGGAGGATTGGGTCCCGTCGTCCGTCAGCGAGACATCGGGGGCGGCGGCCGCTCCCGGGTCCGCTCCGTCAGCTCTTGAAGACGCTGTCAATGTCCGGCTCGGCGTCGGCCCCTCGAGTCTCGGCGCCGGCGCCCGCGGCGAGCTCGGCGGCGTGGGCGGCTTCGGCCTCGCGGGCATTGGCCTCGCGCTCGGCCCGGAGCTCCTCGATCAGGGCCTCGCGGTCGCCGGCGAGGCGGTGGTCGGTCGGCGCCGGCTCGATCCCGGCCGCCTTGGCGGCCTTGGCGACGATCGCGTCCAGCTCGCGCTGCGAGGAGAGGCCGAGAGTGACAGGATCCTTGGGCTGGATGTTGGCGATGTTCCAATGCGTGCGGTCGCGGATCGCGGCGATGGTCGAGCGGGTCGTCCCGATCAGCTTGGAGATCTGGCCGTCCGAGATTTCGGGATGGTTGCGGATGATCCAGGCGATTCCGTCCGGCTTGTCCTGGCGCTTGGAGACCGGCGTGTAGCGCGGGCCCTTGGTCCGGCGGACCTGGTCGGGCTCCTTCTGGATTCGAAGGACATATTCGGGATCGTTCTGGCCGCGGTCGATCTCCTCCTGGTTGAGCTCGCCGGCGCGGATCGGATCGCGGCCGGTCAGCTTGGTCGCGGCGGTATCGTCGGCGATGGCCTGGACCTCGAGGATGTGAAGGCCGCAAAATTCCGCGATCTGCTCGAAGGTGAGCGAGGTGTTGTCGACCAGCCAGGAAGCGGTCGCATGGGGCATGAGCGGCTGGGCCACCTGCAATTCTCCATTCTCTTAAAACAATAAGGGCCGCCCCTTCCCGGAGCGGCCGAACCACGGGGAGCGTGTAGCGGGCGCGGGGGGTAAGGGCAAGGTTGGGGTTTGGGGGTCCCGCCTTCGCGGTAGCTTCGGCGGGCAGGTGGGGGGTGGGGGGTTGGGTATGCTCCCCTCCCCGTCATCCCGGGCTTGACCCGGGAACCATGAACGCCGGCGGCGCAGGTTCCTGTTCCTGGGTCCCGCGTGCTTCGCTTCCTTCGCTCGCGTGCAAGTCCTTGCGAATCCTCGCTTCGCGCCGCGATTCGGCCTTATTCGAGTCGCGAAACGGCCTTGAAGGGGGGCGACGGTCCGAGCTTCATCGGGAGGGGGATTTTCATGAAATCATTGGCGATCGCCGCGCTCGTCGCGGCGCAGATCATGGCCGCGGCGCAGCCCGCAATGGCGGCCGGTCTCGGCGACGACCGGACCGGCGCGAGCCACCAGCAAGGCGCCTTCGCGGGCGCCCGGCTTCGCGTACCTCTGGGCGGCGAAGGCAGGAAGAAGGCGCGAGCGGGCCTGGCGGTGGCGCCGGTCCTTCAGTCGCGCCAGGCCGACGGCAGCGTCCGCACCCGCTTCGGCGAGGGCGTGGAATATGGCTTCGCGGGCCGGCGGAAGGCCGAGCTTTCGCTGGCCGGACGGCCGATCTCGCAGGTCGCTCAGGGCCGAACCGGTCCGGACGGCCGCAAGCAGGGCGTGTCGACGATCGGCTGGATCGCGATCGGCGTGGGCGCCCTTGCCGCGGTGGTACTGATCGCCGGCGCGATCTGCCTCTCCGACGACGACTGCATTCCGAGCGAGTGAGGACGGACATGAAGCGTATCGCGATCGCGGCCCTGATTGCCGCCCAGACCATGGCCCCGCCGGCCTTCGCGGCTGACTTCGGCGATCAGCCGGCCGATTCGGCGCAGCGCCAGGGCGCGTTCGCCGGCGCGCGGCTTCGCGTTCCGCTCGGCGGCGAGGCCGGGGGCAAGGCCCGGGCCGGGCTCGCCGTGGCACCGCTGCTCCAGGGCCGCCGGGCGGACGGGAGCGTTCGGACCCGCTTTGGCGAGGGCCTGGAATTCGGCTTTGCCGGCGGGAAGAAGGCCGAGCTTTCGCTCGCCGGGCGGCCGGTTAAGCAGCTCGCCCAAGGACGGACCGGGCCCGACGGCAGGAAGCTGGGAGTCTCGACGGTCGGATGGGTGGCCATCGGAGTCGGAATCGCGGCCATCGCGGGCGTGGCCTGGTTCGTGAACGAGATGAACGAGCCGCACGATTAGGCTCGAGGCCCGCAACAGGCCGCTGACCCCGTCGTGCAACGGCAGCCGAACATCAGCCGCGCCACTTGATCCCATGCCTGGCCGAACCTACCCAGGCGCGGAAGGGGGAGACGGGATGAAGGCGATATTTCCGGCACTGGCCATTGCGGGTGCCTTGGCCGTGGTGGCGGCGGCGACGCCCGCATCCGCCGAGAGGATCAGGACCTATTGGCTGCTGAAACCGGTCGTTGCGGAGACTCCGACAAATGTCTCGGTGGGTACTCCGTTTTTCGAGCAAAGGCTTCTTCCAGTCAGGCTGGTCTCGCTTACCGAACCGCTCGCCGTGGGCAGCCGCACGCTGCCGGAGGGAACCTTCCTGTACCTCGTCTTCAACGATGACGGGAAAATCGGTTACTGCACGATCAAGGACCGGTCAGCCGGAAACAAGGCAAAGACCCTCTTTATCCCGATCCTGGACCAGAGGCCCTGCCTAGTCGACAGCGACCGTGACGGGCGATTCGACAAGACATTTTCCGTTTATGACAAACATGGCGGTCCGCCTTCGGCCCGTGGGAGCATTAACGGCGCGCAGCCCTTGAAGGCGACCGGGGGTTATCGGCAGGTCGACATCGACCAATTCCCCTCGAACTTGACGGTGGCGCTCACGCTCTCGGGCAAGAGCGATCCGGCCAAGGCGCGGCTTGGAATTCAGTTTTCTAGAGGGGTCGGGGCGGATTGGCCCACAATGCGGGGCGTGCCGACCGGTGACGGATTCGCCTTCGAGTTGATGAATGCGCAGGTGCGTCTGCTCGCCCTCGAAGCAGGGGCTGCGCGAGTGCGGATCCAATGGGCCGATGGCGTCTATCTCTCCACCAACAACCAGAACACGCTATTTTGGGGACCCCTGCCGGACTTCGTGCCGCGCGACTGAAAGTCCGGCGCGAGCAGTTCGATTTTCGACTGTATTCAATCGCGGCTGACCTTGGAGCCGTCATTCCCGCGAAGCCGGTATTCCGCTTTCGTCAGGAAGGACAGGGCGGCGCGCACTGGGCGCCGGAGCCCTTAGGCACAATTACGGGCTTGAAGCTGTCGCCGAATGCACCATGTGCTACGCGCAGGCCTTGGGGATTCGTCTCCGATGCCGGGTCAGCGAAGGCACTGGCGGTTCCCGGCCGCCGGACTTCGCGGGCTGTCCTGTCCCTGCCGCTCGCGGTTCGGGTACGCAAACCGACCTGAAGGCCTTCCTTGCCCGCGCCCCTTTCCGCTTTGCCTGACCAGGCAGATCCTCGACTTCTGTTCCAGCAGCTTCGTCCCTATCGCCAGCCGGACGGCCGGCGAAGCGCCTTCGAGCTGATCGTGACGGCCGCGCTTTTCGCGCTGTCGTGGCTGTCGCTCTATGCGGCCCTGAGAGCCGGCTACATGGCCGGGCTGCTGCTCGCAGTGCCGGCCGGCGGGTTCCTGCTCAGGCTCTTCCTCATCCAGCACGATTGCGGACACGGCGCTTTCTTTCGCCGCGCGGCAAGCAATGACTGGGTCGGCAGAATCCTCGGCGTGCTGACCCTGACCCCGTTCGACGACTGGCGCCGTTCCCATGCCGCGCACCATGCCGGCACGGGCAATCTCGATGCGCGCGGCACCGGCGACATCGACACTCTGACCGTGAGGGAATTCCGGTCCCGAAGCCCGTTTCGGCGATTCCTCTACCGCCTCTATCGCAACCCGCTCGTGCTGTTCGGGCTCGGGCCGGCCTACCAGTTCCTGCTTCGCCACCGCCTTCCGATCGGAATGAAGGGTCATGGCTGGAGGCCCTGGGCAAGCACGTTCGGAACGAACGCGGGCATATTGATCCTCGTCTCGGCGATCAGCTGGGCGATCGGCCTGAAGCTGTTCCTGCTCGTTCACCTGCCGATCGCGATCGTCGCGGCGACTCTCGGCATGTGGCTGTTCTACGTGCAGCACCAGTTCGAGCGCACCGAATGGGACCGCGGCGGCGAATGGAGCTTCCATCGCGCCGCCTTGTTCGGGAGCTCCCATTACGCGCTACCGCCGCTGCTTCGCTGGTTCAGCGCGAACATCGGGATCCACCATGTCCATCATCTCGCGAGCCGGATCCCCTTCTATCGGCTCGACGAGGCGATGCGCGAGCTCCCGGCGCTCGCCACGGTCAACAGGGTGGGAATCAGGGACAGCCTGCGGGCCGTGCCACTGGCCCTGTGGGATGAGGAGCAGAGGCGGCTGGTCTCGTTTCGGGAGGCGAGGGCCTGAGCCGCGGGCGGGGCAGCTTGCCCCGCTCCCTCATGCCGGGTGCGGCGATCCGCGGTTCATTTCGAGCTGTCGATACAGTCCTGGACCTGCTCCTTGACCTGGCCTCTCACCACGCCGCATCCGATGATGATCGGCTTCTTCGTACATTGGATGGTGAGCTTCGATCCGGCCCGATCGTAGTTCCAGGCGATCGTGAATCCGGTGGAGCTGGCGCTTCCGGAGTCGCTGTCGATCTTCACCCCATATTTGGCCGCCTTGGCCGCGAGGCATTTGAAGGCGGCGGGGGAGAAATTGGTGAAGGAATCGGCGGCGCATCCGGCCATGGTCCTGTCCTTTCGCGCGAGAGCGGGAACGTAGCGATGCGCGCTTATACCCCATCGCCGCCGGGGCCGGACCCGCAGATAGGTCCACAATGGCGCTACCCGGCCGACATCCGATCGGCCTCCTCGGCCGGCCGCTTCGACGTCGGATATTCCGCGGCGCGGAACGTCCGCTCAGTTCCGCCGCCCGAGAATCCTCCCGGTCATAGCCGCCTCACGGAGTGCGCGGGCACGCGGTGCGCGGTCTCCACGCCGCTCCGTTGAGCAAAGCGGCGGGCGCCCTGGCGGCTTCCGCTATGAGGAAGGCATGGAAGCGCGCGGAGCGCTCCAGCCCCTCCGGAGGGACGCTCGAAACGGTCTCGCCGCTCGTGTGATACACCGGGCCCGCGGAAATCATCTGGGTCTGCGCCACCGGGAGCTCCGCGAAACGTCCCAGCTCACCGGGATTGCGCGTGTCCACCACCCGCTGGGTGTTGAGGCCGAAGCACAAAGCGCCCTGCCGCCAAAGATCGATCAGGAACGGCGCGCGGTTATTCACCCCGACCTGTTTCGGGAATTCCGCAGTCGTGGCCACGAGCTTGCGGCCGAAATTGTTGTTCTGCTGCTCGACCATCGAAGGCACCGTCCCGCTCACCGCGACATGCTCGAGGTTCAGGATGAGATCCGCGTTGGCGACATAATCCTTGTCATGAAGGACTCGAAACGCCGCCAGGCCGTTCGCGCCGGGGCTGTGGTGCCCGGCGCTCGCAATGAATACCAGGGTCCGCTCCGGCTTCCGCCCCTTGCCGAAATGCCGGGCAAGGGCGACCAGTGTCGCCAGGCCGCCGCCATTGTCGTCGGCCGCGGTGAACCAGCCGTCGGCATGCGCATTTATGATCACCGTCCGGTCCGAGCGCCCGGGAACGGTCGCGACGACGTTCGCGATCGTCGCGCCGTTCAGAGTCTCCGAGGCCGCCGTCAGCCGCGCGGTGACGGTCTGGCCGGCCTTTCCGGCCGCCCCCAGGACGTTGTGGAGGAAGAAGCCGTCCTCGCCGCCCACGGTGAAGCACAGATTGGTTCCGCAACCGTGGCGGTCCCGATCGAAGCTCTTCATGTTGCCCGGCTGGGCGAGAATCTCGATCGCGCCGGCCGCGCCGGCCGCGATCATCGCCTCGAGACGCCGCACGGGCAGGCTGCTGTAAAGCCCGGGCGTCGGCGTTGCGAAGATCACGGCGATCTTGCCCTTCAGGTCGCGGCCCGCGAGATCGGCCTCGGTCCCCTGACCGAGGTAGATCAAAGGCGCGGTCACTGTGCCGTTGACCGGCCCGGCGCCCCCCACCATCGCCGATTGAAGAACGACGTCCCTGCTCCCCTGGCCGAACCGATCGTGGCCGATCAGCCGTATTTCGCCGGCCGTGGGCAGATTGATCGGGCCCGAGGTGAATTCCTCCAGATGGGCATCCTCGAGGCCCGCGCTTTTCAGCTCGCCGAGCACCCAGCGCATCGTCCGATCGAAGGCGGGACGCCCGGTGACCCGGCCCCACAGGAATTCGCCGGCGGCCCTGCTTTCCAGGGAGAAGCCAACGATCGTCTGAAGATCGGCATGAATCGCCGAGCCGCGCAAAGCGGGGTCGCGCGGCCCGCGGCCGAATGCGACCGGCGACGCCGGCAGATCGACTCCGACCGTCTCGACCACTCCGCGGCCGGGATCGCTTTCGGGCCCGGGAAGAACGAAGTTGAACCAGGCCGGCGACTGCGACTTTGCCGGCGCGGCGTCCATATAATAAGGCCGGGGCGGCTGCGGCGGCGGCTGCGGCTGCGCGAGAGCGACGCCCGCGACAGGAACCATCGACCCGGCGAGCGCGGCCGCTGCGACCAGCAGAAATGCTCTCGCTGCGGCACGGGACGTCCCGAATGTCACGTCGTTCTGTTCTGGCATGGCTGGCACTCCCTAGAGGCTGTTGTCCACCGGTCGATCATTGGCCCCGCGGCCGTCCCCTGGAGGATCTCGACCGCTTCGAGACTCTCCTGCGGCATCGGGGAAAACATAGTCGGCAAAGCGCTTGCGGATGAGCTTCTTGTCGATCTTGCCGGTCGCGCCGAGCGGAATGTCATCGACGAAAAGCACCTCGTCCGGCATCCACCATTTGGCGATCTTGCCATGGAGGAATGCCTGAAACTCTTCCCTGGTGGCCGTTTCACCGACCCTGAGCCGGACGAGCAGGAGCGGCCGCTCACCCCATTTCGGATGGGAAATGCCGATCACGGCCGCCCGAGCCGCCTTGGGATGGCACGCGGCGAGATTCTCGATTTCGATCGAGCTGATCCATTCTCCACCCGATTTTATGACGTCCTTGGAACGGTCCGTGATCTGGACGAAGCCGTATCGGTCGATCGTGGCGACGTCGCCGGTGTCGAAATATCCGTCCTGGTCCAGGATCCGGCCTCCCGCTCCCTTGAAATATTGCTTCACGATGAAGAGACCCCTGACCATCAGCCGGCCGTTCGCCCGGCCGTCGCGGGCCTTCTCGTTCCCCTCATCGTCCGACAGCTTCAATTCGACTCCCAGAGGCGGCCTGCCCTGCTTCAGGCGCCAGGGAAGCTGCTGCTCGAACGGCAGATCGACGATTTCGGGAATCAGGGACGCCGCCGCTCCAAGCGGCGAGGCTTCCGTCATGCCCCAGGCATGAACGACTTCGATCCCATGCTTGTCGTTGAAGGTCCTCACGACCGCTTCGGGCACGGCCGATCCGCCGATGGCGACCCGCTTCAGGGTCGAGAGGCGGGCGCCCGTCTCGTCCAGGTGCTGGAGCAACATCTGCCACACGGTCGGCACCGCCGCCGAGAACGTCACGCCCTCGCTTTCCATCAGCTCGTGGATGGCGCCGCCGTCCATCCGATCGCCCGGCAAGACCATCTTCGCGCCGACGGCTGGGCAGGAGAAGGCCAGCCCCCAGGCATTGGCGTGAAACATCGGCACGATCGGCATGACCACATCGAGCGTGGACAGCCCCAGCACGTCCCGTTGCACGGTGGTGAGCGTGTGCAGATAATTCGACCGGTGCGAATAGAGCACGCCCTTCGGATCCCCGGTCGTGCCGGAGGTGTAGCAAAGGCCGGCGGCCATATCCTCGTGGAAGCCGCCCCAGGCCGCAATCGGCTCGTGCTCGGCGATCAGCGACTCCGAGCAAAGGGCCGGAGCGGCGGAGAGAGTGGGCATGTTCGCTTCGTCCGCCAGGATGATGACGTGCTCGACGCTCGGGCAAGTCGGCAGAAGCTCCTCGAGGATCGGCACCAGGGAAGAATCGGCAATGACGATCCTGTCTTCCGCATGGTTGACGATCCAGGCGATCTGATCGTTGAAGAGCCTGGGATTGAGGGTGTGGCAAACGGCTCCGATGCCCATGATCGCGTACCAGGATTCAAGATGCCGAGCGCTGTTCCAGGCGAGCGTCGCCACGCGATCTCCGGTTCCGATGCCCAGCGACAGGAGGGCGCTCGACAGGCGTTTCGATCTGTCATGAACTTCGGAATAGCAGGTGCGGACGATCGGGCCCTCAATCGACCGCGACACGATCTCCCGGTGACCGTGCCATCGCCTGGCGTGGTCGAGGATACCGTCGACGGTGAGCTGCGGATTCTGCATCAGCCCACGCATTGGGATCGATCCTTGCGCGGCCCGGGTTCGCCGAAAGGCCGACGGGCGGCGGGCGCGGCTATCCCCGTCCGCGCGATTCCCGGGACTGCACATGCGGAGCGGTCAGGCATCTGCTTGTGCCAGGTCTTTCCAGCGCGTCTCCGGAAGCAGCGAGATCGAAACCAGCGAGATGATTGCGGCGAGCGCGATGTAGCAGGATATCAGGAACCCATCGCCCGACGCGGCCAGCAGCGCCGTCGCGATCAGGGGCGCGACCGCGCCCCCGGCGATGGCGCCGAACTGATAGGCCAGGGAAGCGCCGGAATAGCGAACCTTGGTGCTGAACATCTCGGAAAAGAAGGCCGCCTGTGGACCGTACATCATGGCGTTGAAGAATTGGGCCACGCTGATGGCGACCGCGATCTGCAGGAATTGGCCGGAATCGATGAGCGGGAACAAGGCGAACGCCCAAAGCCCGGAACCCACTGCCCCGACGATGAATATCGGCTTGCGCCCATATCGGTCGGAGAGCGCCCCGAACAGGATGGCCGAGGGAGTCATCACCAGGGCTCCGATCAGAACGCCGGCGAGCAAAGTGTCCCGAGTGACCGTGAGACCCGCCCGATTGGCTCCGTAAGCGACGACGAAGGCGATCAGAATGTAGAAGGCAACCTGGCAGGCGATGAACGTACCTGCAGCCAATGCGATCTGCTTCGGGTGGCTTGCGAGCACCTGGAGGATCGGCGAGCGCGCCCGGCCCGAGGGCTCCGGCGAAGGCGCCATCCCCGCCTGCGCCGCGGCCCGCCGTTGCTCCTTGGCTTCACGCAGGCGGCGGAATTCCTCGGTCTCCTCGAGGCGCAATTGCACGTAGAGGGCGACGACCACGAGGATGAGGCTGAGCAGGAACGGGATTCGCCATCCCCAGTCCATGAAATCGTCGGCGGAGACGCTGGCGCTCACCACGAGCAAGGCCAGATTGGCCAGAACGACGCCGATCGGGGCGCCCGCCTGGACAAAGCTCCCGTAAAAGCCTCGCCGGTGGCGAGGCGCGTTCTCGGTGGCAAGGAGCATTGCGCCTCCCCATTGCCCGCCTAGCGCCAGCCCCTGCACGAAACGGAGGACGATCAGCATCGTCGGCGCAAGGGCTCCGATCGAGGAATAAGGCGGCAGGCAGCCAATGAGAGCAGTGGCGATGCCCATCATCAGCAGCGCCGTGACTAGCGCGCCTTTTCGGCCAAGGGTGTCGCCAAAATGTCCGAAGACGATGCCTCCGACCGGCCGCGCGACGAAACCGACGGCGAAGGTCGCGAAGGCGGCAAGCAAGGCGACCAGAGGCGGCAGCTCGCCGGAGAAAAACACCTTGGGAAAGATGATCGCCGCCGCGACGCCGTAGAGGAAGAAATCGTAGAACTCGATGCTGCTGCTGACGAGGGAAATCGCCGCCGCCTTGCGGACCACTCTCTCCTTGTTGAGCTCGACCAATTCTTCCGGAACCGAATCTGTCAGGATCGCCATGTCTTGCCCTATCGTTTCGTCAAAATCGCGCGGTTGCGCATCGAAGCCCTGGAAAACCAGTTCACGGGGTTGCCGGGCAGGAGGTTCGCGCCGTCCAGTCGGCGCCCTTCAGAAGCTCCGGCCGCGCGCGATCGGCTTCCCGGATGAGGAAGGCATGAAAGCGGGCCGCCCGCTCGAGGCCCGCCTCCGGGACCGAGTCCACGCCTTCCCCGGTGGTATGATAGAGCGGACCGGCCGAGATCATCTGGGTGATCGGCACGTCCGTCACATCCTTCAATCCGCTGTATCTGCCGGCCGATTTGGGATCGAGGAATCCGGCCATTCTCTGGATGGACCGGAAGCTGCCCATTTCCCCCGGCGGGACCGGATCGACGGTGCGCTGGACGGCAAGGCCGAAACAGGCCGCGCCCTGGCGCCAGAGGTCGATCAGGAACGGTGCCCGGTTGCTTACCGCGACGGCCTTGGGGAGCTCGGTCGTGGTCGCCACCATCGGGCGACCGAAATTATCGTCATGGGTGGTCGTCATCGCCCGCATGAGGCCCGCATTGGCGACATGCTCGAGGTTGATGAACAGATCGGCGGTCTCGACATAATCCGCCTCGTGCTTGAGGCGGAAATCGGGAATGCCGAGGCCCGGCGTGTGGTGACCGGCGCTGATCAGGAAGACGAGCGTGTGCTCCGGCTTGGGTTGCCTGGCAAAGTAGCGGGCCAGCGCGAGCGCGGTCGCAACCCCGCCGGCATTGTCGTCTCCCCCGATGAACCAGCCGTCGGCATGCGCATTGATGACGATCGTGCGCCTGGACTTGCCGGGGATCGTGGCCACCGCATTCGCGCTCCTGAGACCGGTCCGCTCAACGGCGGTCGCGCTCAGGGTGGCGCTGACGGACGTTCCGGCCTGGCCGGCCTTGCCCAATATGTTCTCGAGGAAGAAGCCGTCGGCGCCGCCGACGGTAAAGCACAGGCCGGTGCCGCAGCCATGCCGATCGCCGTCGTAAGACTGCATGTTGCCGGGCTGGTCGAGGATTTCGATCACGCCGGCCGCGCCGGCCTTGATCATCTGGGCGGTGCGTCCGATCTCATCGGCGCTGTACAGTCCGGGATTCACATTGACGTGGATCACCGCGATCTTGCCCCGGACGTCGCGTCCAAGCATGTCCGCGGCCGTGCCGTGGCCAACGTAGATCAAGGGCGCCGTCACCGACCCGCTGACGGGCCCGCGGCCCCCGACCATGGCGGATTGCAGAACGACGTCCCTGCTGCCCTCGCCATGGGAGGCAGCGCCGAGGAGCCGGATCTCCCCGGCCGTGGGCGTGTTGAGGCTGGCTGTGAAGTCATCGACATGGGCGTCGCGCAGGCCGGCAGCCTTCAGCTCGCCGACGGCCCAAAGGATCGTATCGTAAAAGGCCTTGTTGCCGCTGACGCGTCCCCAGAGATATTCGCCGGCCGCCCGGCTCTCGAGCGAGAAAGCGGCGAGAGTCCTGACATCGGCCTTGATTCGAGCCCCGTCGAGATAGGGGCTCGTGGGCCCTGGCCCGAACAGGGCCGGCTGAGCCGGAAGATCGGAACCATCCGTCTTGACCACCGCCACCGTCGGATCGTTGAGCGGCGGCGGGAGGGCTTGGCCGAACCATGGCTCCGCCGTCGCCGCCGCGGATGTGGCCAGCAGGATCGCGCCAAGGCCTGCCCGCAACCAGAATTCAGTTCTTCGAGCCATGGCTCAATCCCCTCTCACCCGGGCCGCCCGTTCCCGGCGACGAACCCGCGACCCGCCGGTCAGAATTTCGCTCTCACTCCGAACCGCCAGGAGCGTCCCAAGGCGTCGTAAATGTCGGTTCGAGTCGGCGTGTAGAAATAGGGAATCCCCGCCAGCGGGCCGTGCGGAATGATCGGCGGCTCCTGATTCAGGACGTTGTCCACGGCCGCGTAGATCTGGAAGTTGTGGGCCGCGTCCAGGTAGTAGCTGGCCCGCAGATCGACGAAAGCGATGGCGGGCACGTCGTTCTCATCGACGTCGACGCCCTCCGTCCAGGCATTGTTGAGCTTGGCTTTGCCGAAGGCCCGGGCCTGAGCGCCCAGGGAGAATCTGTCCTCCGTATAGGACGCGGCGAACACCAGTCTCAGCTTGGGCGCGCCGGCCGTGCCGGTATTCGGCGGAGCGCGATTCAGGCTGCCGGCCTGCCGGACCACCACGCCGAGGGAATCGATCGTCAGTTCGTGCGTATATCCGCCGATCAGGCTGAGGCCGAGATGGCCGTTGAAAATGGGGCGCCGGTAATCCATCTGGAAATCCACGCCCGACGTCTTGTTCGAGGCGGCGTTCACCGGCGACGTGGCGATAATGGTGATGACGCCGTTCGCATCGCGCTGGATGAACGGGCAGAAAATCTGCACTCCGGCAAAACATTGCGCCAGCACGTAAGGATATCCCGGCGACGCGATGGCGCCCTTGATGTTGATCGAATACCAGTCGATCGAGACGTTCAGGCCGCGGATGAAGCGCGGAGTCAGGACGATGCCGGCCGAATAGGTTCTCGCCACTTCCGGCTTCAAATTCGGGTTGCCGCCGCCGAGCGCGAAGATGTTGGTGGTCGGGTTGCCCGGGCGGAACGGATCGTTGACGACCTGAATCGACGTGGAGCCCGGGTTGTACAATTCAGTCAATGACGGCGCGCGAATGTCGCTCGAAGCCGTGCCCCTCAAGCGGACGTCCGGGGTCAGCTGGCTGGTGAGTCCGAACTTCCACGTCACCACTCGGCCGCTGCTGCTGTAGTTGGTGACCCGGCCGGCCGCGTTCACATCCAGGGAATCGACCACGCTGTCGGCCAGCAGCGGTACGTTGACCTCGGCGAACCCTTCATAGACGTAGTCGCTGACGTCGAAGGGCTGGAAGTTGCCCGCCGCATAACCGCGGGCGTAGGAAAGCGGATCGGCGGTCTGGGTCGCCGATTCCTTGCGATACTCGGCGCCCGCAGCGACCGCCACTGGCCCCGCCCAGGTGGAGAAGGGCTCGCCCTTGATCGAGAATCCCGCAGTATATTGTTCGAGGATCAGATCGCTCTCGGCGGGTCCACTGTTAATGTAGGCGATGGCATCCGGGGAGGCCACGCCGATGCCGAACAGATTGAGCGGCTGGCAGCCATTGGTCGGGGCGGTGAGGGTCGACCGACAAACGATGCTGCCGAGCGGAAGGTTGGATGTTCCCCTGTTCGCCGCGGTGACTCGCACCGCGTCGATTGCCCGATTGTAGTTGGCGATGACGGGATCGACGACCAGATGAGTCCAGCGCTTGTGCTTGGAATGCTGCAAATCGAAATCCCAGGTCCAGCCCCCGCCCAACTTCCCGTCCAGGGCGAAGACCTGCCGGAACATCGTCCGTTCGACCTCGTCGAACAGATTGCCGAGGCCATTGGGATCGAGGCCCTCGTCATTCTCGTCCTGGTTGTTGCTGTTCGAGGTGCCGAACGGAAATGAGGTGATCCCGAGATCGAACATGCGCTGGCGAATGGTTTCGTCGAGATAGGCGTTGTCGCGCTGGATGTTGATATTGCCCTGGCGGGTGTAGGAGGCGCTGCCATTCTTCGTTTTGGTGTTGCCCCAGTTCAGCTCGAACGTGGCGGTGATGTCGTCGGTAATGTCATAGGCGAAGTGCGCGAAAAGCGTCGCGGTCTTGATCGGGATGGCGAGGCTGTTCGCCTGGCCGTTGAAGACCGGGTTGACGAAGGTGCCCCCGTTGGAAAGCGTTCCCGAGACGTTGCCGAAATCGAACGGAGCCGGAGTGCCGTTCGGCCCCACGAACTGGATGCCCCGCAAAGGCCCTCCGGTAATGAGCCCTCCCTGCGTCATGGAGGACAGACCGACATAATCGGAGTGAATCAATCGCGGCTGGCCGTTGGTGGCCGTCCAGGCCGGGTTGTTGACGAGATTCTGGGCCTTGTACCACGAGGTTTCCTGCGGAACGACGTGGTCCGGGCTGTACAGATAGGCTCCGCTCAGGATCAGCCGGCCCTTGTTGCCGAAGAGGTCGGTTCCGAACGAAAGCTCCGCTTTCGCGGTCCGGCGAGTCCCCTTCTGATTGGTCGCGCCCTCGACATGCGCGGCCCAGCCCTTGAACCCCTTGTTGAGGATGATGTTGACGACGCCGGCCACGGCGTCCGAACCCCAGGCCGCCGATGCACCGCCGGTCACCACGTCGATTCGCTGCACGAGACCCTGCGGCAGCAGGTTCAAATCCGTGCCGCCGCCGGCGCCCGAGGCGACCACTCGCCGCCCGTCGAACAGGACGAGGCTGCGGTCGGCGCCGAGATTGCGAAGGTTCACGAGGCTGAGGCCGGCGGAGCCGCCACTGACGGATTGCGACCCGTTCGACGTGTTGGGAGACGACATCGCGCCCGCAGAGGGCAATTGGGCGATCACGCTGCTGATGTCGGTGTGGGAATCCCGCACCAACCGTTCCGAGTCCACTACGGTGACCGGAGTCGGTTGCCGATAGCCGCTGATGTTCAGCCGCGTTCCGGTTACCAGAATGTCTCCCGATTCCTCGCTCGCGGGGGCGGCGTCCTCGGAGACCGCGGTGCTGGCGGAGGTCACGGAATCTTCAGGCGGGACGGTCGTTCCGTCGCTGGGCGTGGAGCCCTGAGCGCTGGCCGTATTGCCGGCCGGAGCCTCGGCCGGAGGCGCATCCTGGGCGAAGGCGGGAGCCGAAACGCACGCGAACGCCGAGATCGACGAGAATAGCCAAAGACGCGATGCAATCATGAGATGCCCTCCAAGCTGAATTGGAGGATAAGTCTCCGATGAATCGACAAGAATAGCCCAGGCAATACCTGCCATCGTCGCAGAATCGCTCTGCGAGCACTTTGTACGACAATAGCTATAGTGGGAGCGTTATTTTAAGACGCAGCCCTACCCTGAACCAATTGATCCGATCACAGGCGACTCTCCCCTTTTTTATTTTTATGGCGGTAATCTCCGCCGCGCTCAGGGGCTTGTCAACATCTTTCTTGATGGAGAAAGAAAAAAGTGCCAGAGCGCTATCACTGACTGTAAATCAGAGCAGCGTTGGTGCATGTCTCGAACTACACAAGCGGGATCGGTAGATTGGATCAGATCAGCAGCAGCACAGGGCCTTCGAGGCGGCGCTCAACTCCCAAGAAACCTCAATCGGAACGGCGTCGCGAATCGATGTCGCTTATCCTTGATTGCGCCGAAGCCCAGTTCGCGGAGAAGGGATATAATGGCGTGACGTTGAATGAGGTCGCGCAGGAGGCGAAAGTCGACGCCTCCCTGATGAGATATTATTTTGGCGACAAACAGCAACTGTTCAGGGCGGTGTTCACGCGCAGGGGACCGGCCTTGAATCGACTTCGTCTGCAAGCGATGTACGATTGTCGTGCGGCCGCGGGAGACGAACCACCCGACCTCGAGGGCATAATCACCGCATTCACTCGACCGGCATTCGAGCTAATGGCTCAGGATCAGGGCTGGCGAAATTATTGTGCAATCATAGCCTATGTTAATAGTTCGCGGGGTTACCTGCATCAACTCATGTCCGAAACCTTCAACGCCGTCTCCCACGAGCTCCTGGCGGATATGCGCCGCATATTCCCCGGCACGCCGGAGGAAGAGATTTTCTGGGCCTACCATTTCCTCACCGGCGCCTTCACCTTCTCGCTTGGGCAAACGGGAAGGGTGGACACGCTTTCCGACGGCCTTTGCAGATCGGACGACGTCATGTCGATCGCCGATCGCCTTCCGACCACCATAGCCGCGGGCGTAACCGCGCTCTGCGCGCCCGCGTCGGGGCGGCAGCAAGGGAAACAATCGGCCGCGGAATAAAGGGCTCCGCGGCCAGGAGGTCACGCCACCTCAAGCACGATCTTGCCGACGTGATCGCCGCCGTCCATTCGCCGGTGCGCCTCCGCGGCCGCGGCCAGCGGAAAGCTGGAATCGATTATCGGCCTCATCCTGCCCGCTTCGAGATGCGGCCAAACCTTCTCGCGAAGCTCCGCGGCGAGCCCGGCCTTGAAGGCTTCCGACCGCGCGCGAAGGGTCGATCCGGTCAGCGTGAGCCGCTTGCGCATCACATCCCACAGCGGAAGCTCGGCCCTGGGACCGCGTTGCGCAGCGATCGAAACATGCCTGCCTTCCTCGCCCAGGCACGCAAGGTTGCGCGGCACGTAATCGCCTCCGACCATGTCGAGTATCACTGCGACGCCGCCGCCGCCGGTGAGCCGCGCCACCTCGTCGACGAAGTCCAGGGCCTGATAATCGATCGCATGCGCGGCGCCGATCTCCAGAGCCCGGGCGCATTTCCCAGGAGAGCCGGCGGTGACGATCACCTCCAGGCCGAACAGGCGGCCGAGGAGGATCGCGGTGGTTCCGATACCGCTGGTGCCGCCGTGAACGAGCACCTTGTCTCCCTGCTTGGCTCCGCCGAGCCGGAATAGATTCTGCCACACGGTGAACAGGGTTTCCGGGAGCGCGGCCGCCTCGATCATGGAGAAGGGAGCGGGGACCGGCAGGCATTGTCCATAGGGGGCCGCGCAATATTGGCCGTATCCGCCGCCGGCCACCAGCGCGCAGACCGGATCGCCGATGCGGGCATCCTCGACCCCCTCGCCGAGGGCGCAGATCCGGCCGGCGACTTCGAGGCCGATTATGGTGGGCGCTCCCGGCGGGGGCGGATAAAAGCCCATGCGCTGCATCACGTCGGGGCGGTTCACGCCGGCAGCCTCGACCCGGATCAGGACCTCGCCGGCAGCCGGCTTCGGCACCGGCCGCTCTACCGGGACCAGCACTTCCGGGCCGCCGGCCAGGTCGGGATCGATCGCGATCATCGTTTCAGGGATGGTGGTCATTGCGCAACGCTCGCCGCGAAATGAGGGCGGCGCAACCCGCTTTCGTTTGACAGCGACCGCCCGAGGGTGGGATTCTCGCCGGCATGGACCTGGACGAGCTGTTTCCATCCAAGCCGGACGATCCGCTTGCGCTTCTGGCGAAGCAGGATCTCGATCCGCTGTCGGTCGACGAGCTGCACGAGAGGATCGCGGCGCTCGAAGCGGAGATCGATCGGGTGAAGGCAAAAATTGAAGCCGCCGTTAACCATCGCGCAAGTGCCGAGGATCTATTCAGGAAATGACAGGCGCCGACCGCAGGGGGCCCTTTTCCCCAGCTTTTTTAGGCACCTGCTTGATGGCGGGCGAGCGAAGCCCGACATTGAGGCGAAGCGGCCCGTGAATCGACGCGGGCCAGAGGAGTAAAGAAGTGCCGTCATTTGCCCGCGAACTGGAACAGACGCTCCACACCGCGCTCGCCGAGGCGAGCGGCCGAAAGCATGAATATGCGACCCTGGAGCATCTGCTTCTCGCACTGATCGAGGACGTCCATGCCGGGCGGGTCATGCAGGCCTGCGGAGTCGACACGGACGAGCTTCGCGAGGCGGTGCGTATCTATCTCGACAACGAGCTGGAATCGCTGAAGGTGGAAGGCGAGACCGACCCCTCCCCGACCAGCGGATTCCAGCGGGTCGTCCAGCGCGCCATCCTCCACGTCCAGTCCTCCGGCCGCGACGAGGTGACCGGCGCCAACGTCCTGGTCGCGCTCTTCTCCGAGCGCGAAAGCTATGCGGTCTATTTCCTGCAGCAGCAGGACATGAGCCGCCTCGATGCGGTCAGCTACATCAGCCACGGAGTCGGCAAGGGCGAGAGCCCGGCCGAGCCGACCGAGGTGAAGGGCGTCGAGGAAGGCAAGCAGGAAGAAGGCAAGAAGAAGAGCGAATCCGCGCTCAAGCAGTTCACCGTCAATTTGAACGAGAAGGCGGAGAACGGCCGTGTCGACCCACTGATCGGGCGCGGGCCCGAGGTCGACCGGACCATCCAGATCCTCTGCCGCCGATCGAAGAACAACCCGCTCTATGTCGGCGATCCCGGGGTCGGCAAGACCGCGATCGCGGAAGGGCTGGCGCGAAAGATCGTCGAAGGCGACGTGCCCGAGGTCCTGAAGGATTCGGTCATCTACGCGCTCGACATGGGCGCCCTGCTGGCCGGCACCCGCTATCGCGGCGATTTCGAGGAGAGGCTGAAGGCGGTCGTCACCGAGCTGGAGAAGACCGAGGATTCGATCCTGTTCATCGACGAGATCCACACGGTGATCGGCGCGGGCGCCACCTCGGGCGGCGCGATGGACGCCTCGAACCTCCTGAAGCCGGCGCTTTCGGGCGGGACGATCCGCTGCATCGGATCGACCACCTACAAGGAGTTCCGAAACCATTTCGAGAAGGACCGGGCGCTTCTCCGCCGGTTCCAGAAGATCGACGTGAACGAGCCGACGGTGGAGGATTCGATCAAGATCCTGGCCGGGCTTCGATCGGCGTTCGAGGACCATCACAAGGTCAAATATACGGCCGAGGCGGTGAAGGCGGCGGTCGAGCTTTCGGCGCGCTACATCAACGACCGCAAGCTGCCCGACAAGGCGATCGACGTGATCGACGAGGTCGGCGCGATGCAGATGCTGGTGCCGCCGAACAAGCGCAAGAAGACGATCACGATCAAGGAGATCGAGGCGGTGATCGCGACCATCGCGCGGATCCCGCCGAAGAACGTCTCGACCGACGACAAGAAGGCGCTCGAGCATCTCGACCGCGATCTGAAGCGGGTCGTGTTCGGCCAGGACGATGCGATCGCGGTTCTGGCCTCGGCGATCAAGCTGAGCCGGGCCGGGCTTCGCGATCCCGACAAGCCGATCGGAAACTATCTCTTCTCGGGGCCGACCGGCGTCGGAAAGACCGAGGTCGCTCGCCAGCTCGCCTCGATCATGGGGATCCCGCTGCAGCGCTTCGACATGTCCGAATATATGGAGCGCCACTCGGTCAGCCGGCTGATCGGAGCGCCTCCGGGCTATGTCGGCTACGATCAGGGCGGCCTTCTGACCGACGCGGTCGACCAGCATCCGCACTCCGTGCTCCTGCTCGACGAGATCGAGAAGGCGCATCCGGACCTGTTCAACATCCTCCTGCAGGTGATGGATAACGGCAAGCTGACCGACCATCACGGCAAGACCGTCGACTTCCGCAACGTCATATTGATCATGACCACCAATGCCGGCGCGTCCGACATGGCGAAGGAAGGCGTCGGCTTCGGATCGACCACGCGCGAGGGCGAGGACGAGGAAGCGATCAAGCGGATGTTCACGCCGGAGTTCCGCAACCGTCTCGATGCGATCGTGCCCTTCCATTACCTGCCGCCCGACGTGGTCGCGCGGGTGGTCGAGAAGTTCATCCTCCAGCTCGAGCTCCAGCTTGCCGACCGCAACGTCCACATCGTCCTCGACGACGAGAGCAAGGCCTGGCTGACCAGCCGCGGCTACGACAAATTGTACGGCGCTCGGCCGATGGGCCGGCTCGTCCAGGAGAAGATCAAGCAGCCGCTCGCCGAGGAATTGCTGTTCGGCAAGCTGATCCATGGCGGCGAGGTCAAGGTCACGATCAAGGACAATGCGCCCTCGTTCGAAATCGTCGCGGCCCCGCCCAAGGCGAGCCGCAAGAAGGGCAAGAAGGCGCCCGAGGCGGAAGGCGAGCAGGGTCAGCCGGAGGAGCAGGCCTAGCGTCCCGGCGTGGCCCTTCCGCCTTTTTCCTTCCCGTCATTGCGGCGGGGGCGGGAATCCAGCATGCGTTTTGTACCCGTCTCGAATTTCGCCTGGACTCCCGCGTTGAGCGTGGCGGTGCCCCCTCCCCCCATGCGTCGGCAAGCGCTAATATGGCCCGACACGAGGGAGCCAGCGATGACCGACAGCCTTACTCTCTACACCAACCCGATGTCTCGAGGCCGGATCGCGCGCTGGATGCTCGAGGAGGTCGGCGAGCCTTACGAAACCGTCCTTCTCGAATACGGGACCGCGATGAAGGGCGCCGATTATCTCGCGGTCAATCCGATGGGGAAGGTGCCGGCGATCAGGCACGGCGACACGGTGGTGACCGAGGCGGCGGCGATCTGCGCCTACCTTGCCGACGCCTTCCCGGAGAAGGGGCTGGCGCCGCCGGTCGGCGACCCGGCGCGCGGACCCTATTACCGGTGGATGTTCTTCGCGGCCGGCCCCGTGGAATCCGCGGTGACCGGCAAGTCGCTCGGGCTTCTCGCGCCGGCCGAGAAGAAAATGATGGCTGGTTACGGCAGCTTCGAGGAGACGATCGACGCGCTCGAGCAGGCGGTGAGCGGGAGCGATTATATTTGCGGGGACAGGTTCAGCGCTGCGGACGTCTATGTCGGGTCGCAGATCGGCTGGGGGATGATGTTCGGATCGATCGAGAAGAGGCCCGCTTTCGAGGACTATTTCGGACGGATCAGCAGAAGGCCCGCAGCCATTCGCGCCAGCGAGATCGACGATGCGATCATCGCCGACCAGAAGGCGAAGGAGGCGGAGGCCTCGCCGGCCTGAGCCTCGTCAGAATCAGTCTGGATCTCCGCCTGCGCGGGGATGACGGGAGACGGAAATGAATCGGGAAACCCGCGCCGCCGCGATCGCGCTTTACGACCGATACACCCATGTCGGAATGGACCGGCGGGATTTCATGGCGGAGATGACGAGGATCGCGGGCAGCGCGGCGGCGGCCTCGCTGCTGCTTGCGAGCATCGCGGCGGATCCCGCCGCGGCGGCGGTGATCGCCGCGGACGACAGGCGGGTCACCGGGCGAAGGATGAGCTGGCCGGTCGGCGGCGGACGGACGATGAAAGGCTATCAGGCCGAGCCGGCGCGGGCGTCGGGCCCGCTCGGGACGATCCTGGTCGTCCATGAGAATCGCGGGCTCAACGCCCATATCGAGGATGTGGCCCGGCGCGCGGCGCTCGCCGGATATCGGGCGGTCGCGCCGGACTTCCTGTCGCCCGCCGGCGGGACGCCCGCCGATCAGGATGCCGCCCGGGAGGCGATCGGAAAACTCGATCTGGGCCAGTCGGTGGCGGACGCGGTGGCGACTGTCCGCCTCGTTCGCGGGCTCCCCGGCGCGAACGGCAAGGTCGGCGCGGTCGGCTTCTGCTGGGGCGGAGCGATGGTGAACCGGATCGCCGCGGCGGCCGGCGACGCGCTCGATGCCGGCGTGCCCTTCTACGGGTCGGGGCTCGATCCGGCGCTGGCGCCGAGAGTCGAGGCGGCGATGCTTCTCCATTTCGCCGGGCTGGACGAAAGGGTGAACGGGACCGGACTGCCCTGGGCGCAGGCTCTGAAGGCGGCCGGCAAGAGCGTGGAATGGCACGTCTATGAGGGCGTGAACCATGCCTTCCACAACGACAGCTCGGCCGAGCGCTACAATGAGGCGGCCGCGAAGCTGGCCTGGCAGAGGAGCCTGGCCTGGTTCGGACGGGAGTTGGCGGCCTAGTTGCTCCCCGGCGAAGGCCGGGACCAAGGCTCGCCGGCAGTGAAGCTGGACCCCGGCCTTCGCCGGGGAACAGACGGGTGCCTAGGGCAGGAAGAAGGCCGTCGCGGCGCCGATCAGGAGCAGCTTGACCAGCCAGCCGGCGGCGTGGGTGGCGGTGACGATATGGTCGACGCGGATGAAGTGGGCGTTGGCGAGGAGCAAAGGCAGCGGACCGATCAGCCAGATCATCGCCGCGAGCTTGAGCGCTCCGGTTCGGTCGGTCTGGCCGAGCTTGTCTGCGAGGGCGACGAAGGCGGCGGCAGTGACCAGGGCGAGCCCCATGGCCACGACGATCCGGCCGCGTTCCCGGGCGCCGGGGCGCCAGGTGTCCGGAGTGAGCTGGTAGCGACCGTGGAAGATCACGCCCGCGAACAGCCAGTCGGCGAGCGAACCGAGCAATGCGCCGACGAGCGCCGCCCAGACGAGATCGAGGTCCATCACCCTGCCCTCCTTCTCACGAGAAGTGCGGTCAGGATGGGCCCGAGCGGCGCAAAAGAAAAGGCCCGGCGTCTCCGCCGGGCCTTCCTTCCTCTCGGCTTCGCAGGCTGTGCCTATTCGCGGCTGCCCATGAAGCTGAGGAGGAACTGGAACATGTTGATGAAGTCCAGATAGAGGTTCAGCGCGCCCATGATGGCGGCCTTGCCGAGCATGTCGCTTCCCTCGAGCTGGAAGTAGATGCTCTTGATCTTCTGCGTATCGTAGGCGGTGAGGCCCGCGAACAGCAGCACGCCGGCGACGCTGATCACCGTGCTCAGCGTATCCGACCGTATGAAGATGTTGCCGATCATCACCACGATGAGGCCGACCACGCCCATGATCAGGAAGGTCCCGAACGGGGCAAGGTCGCGCTTCGTCGTATAGCCCCACAGGCTCAGCGAGGCGAAGGCGGTAGCCGTGGCGAAGAAGGTCGTGGCGATCGAGCTGCCGCTATAGATCAGCGGGATCATCGACATGGACAGGCCCATCACCGTCGCGAACGACCAGTAGAAGGCCTGGAGACCGCCGAGCGACATGTGATTGGCCCTGGCCGCCAGGAAGAAAACCATGATCAGGGGCGCGAACAGGACGACCCATCTCAGGATGCCGCCGCCGAACCAGAGCTGCTCGGCAACGCCGGAGAGGGCGAGCCCGTAAGCGACGATGCCCGTAAGCAGCACGCCCGAGGTCATGTAATTATAGACTGAAAGCATATGGGACCGCAGGCCCGCGTCGAAGGCCACGCTGTCCCGGCCAACGCTTACCGTCGCCGGCTGCGGCGATGCGGTCGCGCGCGGGTCAAATCCATTTGCCATTTTCGTTCGCTCCTTTGACGGCGAAAAACTTGCGCCGACCTCGATAATATCGGGGGAAAGACGGTCATATTCAAGGAAAACCGGTTCGCGGGCGCACGCCGGAACGTTAAGGGAGGCGCGACCATGCACCGCCTGTTCGCCGCCATCCGTCCGCCGCGGACGATCCGGGCGCGGCTGCTCGCCGCGATGGGCGGCGTCCGCGGAGCGCGCTGGCTCGACGAGGAGCAGCTTCACCTCACCCTCCGATTCATCGGGGAGGTCGACCGCCATGTCGCCGGGGACGTCCATGCCGCGCTTGGCGCCGTCCATCATCCCCGCTTCGAGATCGCCCTCAGCGGCATCGGCGCCTTCGAGCGGCGCGGGCAGCCGACGACGATCTGGGCCGGAGTCGCTCCGCACGATCCGCTGAGGGCGCTCCACAAGAAGATCGACCAGGCCTGCCTTCGCGCCGGAGTCGAGCCGGACCGGCGCGCCTACATGCCCCACATCACCCTGGCGCGGCTTGGACGCGGCGCCGGGCCGATCCAGGCCCCGATCGAGGATTCGGCGGCGCTGACCAGCGAGCCTTTCGCGGTCGACGAATTCAGGCTCTTCGAGAGCGAGCTAGGAGCCAACGGGCCGGCCTACAGCGTCGTCGCCTCCTACCCTCTCGATTATGCGCCGCAGGCGGAGAGCAGTCGCTCGACCAGCCCCTGATATGTGGCGCCGAACAGCCTGAGATGAACCAGAGCGGGGAAGAGCTGATAGAGCGATCGCCTCTCCTCCCAGCCCGGCTCGGGCTCGCCATAGGATTCCCAGAAGGGCTCGGGCGGCGTGTCGAACAGGGTCAGCATGGCGAGATCGACCTCGGGGTCGCCGCCGTAGCAGGCCGGATCGACCAAAGCGGCGAGGCGCCCTTCCGAGACGAGGATGTTGCCGCTCCACAGATCGCCGTGGAGGAAGCTCGCGGGCGGCGAGGCCGGGAGCAGATCGGGAAGGCGGCGGACCAGGGCCTCGACCCGCTCGCGGGTCGGGCGGTCCAGGATCGCGGCCGCCGAGGCGAGGCGATTCTCGCCCCAGAAGCCCGGCCAGTCCGCCGCCGGACGGTTGTCCAGAAGGACGGTGCCGAGCCGGTAATCGACCGGCCAGCCATAGGTTTCGAGCTGCTGGACGTGGAGCCGGCGGAGCGCGTCGCCGATATCGGCCCAGGCATTGGCGCTGAACACCGCGTCGTTGGCGACGTGCTCCAGAAGGAGGATTCCGTCGAGCTCGCCCTCGACCATCGGCACAGGAACGCCGGCGCCCGCGAGTGCGCGAAGCATCGCCGCCTCGGTTCCGGCCGCCGGGCCGCCCTTGGCGACGGTGCAGCGGCCGTCGGGACGGCGAAGCAGGAGCACTTCGGACAGATCGCCGCCCGCGAGCCGCTCGAGCTGGTCCTCCGGCGCTCCGGTCAGCTCCGCTACCCTTCGGGCGAAGGCGCTCATCCGCTCTTTTCGATCCGGTCGGCGAGGGCCCGGGCGCCGGCCTCGACGTCGCTCCAGGTGACGTCGAAATGCTCGTCGCCCCCATAATAAGGATCGGCGACCGCCTGCCCTTCGCGCCCGCCGACATGATCGAGAAGAAGCGACAGCTCGGCCTTGCCGTCGGCGGGGCGCATGCGCTCGAGATCGCGCAGATTCTGGGCGTCGAGCGCGACGATATGATCGAAGTCGCGGAAATCGTCGGGAGTCACCTGACGCGCGCGAAGGTGGGAGATCTCGATCCCGTTGCGGCTCGCGACCGCGGCCGCGCGCCGGTCGGGCGGGTGGCCGAGATGCCAGTCGCCGGTGCCGGCGCTGTCGATCCGGACGTCGAGGCCGCGCCTCTCAGCCTCGGCGCGAAGGGCGGCCTCGGCGAGCGGCGAGCGGCAGATATTGCCGAGGCAGACGAACAGGATCGAGACGGTCATTCGGGCCCTTTGCATTGCCAAAGCGCCCGCCTGTGCTAGCCAGATGCAAAGACAAGAACAATCGAGGGGATCTATGGCCAAGGAAGAACGTGGCGAGCCCGCCGCGCAGCCGCCCGTCCGAGTCGGCGCCTATGCCTGGTACGCCCTGTTCGTCCTGGTCATCGTCTATGCGCTCAATTTCATAGACCGGCAGATCCTCTCGATCCTCGCAGAGGACATCAAGCGCGACCTTGGGCTCGAGGACGCCCAGATCGGCTTCCTCTACGGAACCGCCTTCGCGGTCTTCTACGCCTTGTTCGGGATCCCGCTCGGCCGGCTCGCGGACAGCTGGTATCGCGGCCGGGTGATGGCGATCGGGCTTGCGCTCTGGTCGTCGATGACCGCCCTCTCCGGCTTCGCAAGCAGCTTCGCGATGCTCGCGGTCGCCCGAATCGGAGTCGGAGTCGGCGAAGCCGCCGCCTCGCCCGCCGCCTACTCGATGATCTCCGACTGGTTCCCGAAGGAGAAAAGAGCCACCGCTTTGTCCATCTATTCGAGCGGCCTCTATATCGGCGGGGCGCTCAGCCTGCCGATCGGCGGATTCGTGCTCAGCCGCTGGAACATGGCCTATCCCGATCCGGCCACGGCGCCGCTCGGGCTGGTCGGCTGGCAGGCGGCCTTCCTCGCGGTCGGCATACCGGGGCTGCTCATCGCCCTGTGGGTGCTCTCGCTCAGGGAGCCGCAGCGCGGCGCGTCGGAGGGTCTTCCCCAGCCGATCGTCCGCCCCAATGCCTGGCGCGATTTCGGGCGCGAGCTCGGTGCGATCCTGCCGCCGCTCACGCTTCTCAGCGTCTCCCGGATACCGGGCGCCCTCGTCGTGAACCTGATGGCGCTCGCCGTCGTCGTGCTCTGCGCCGCGGCCCTGGCGTGGCTGACCGGCGACGTGCCGCAATGGACCGCCTACGGGCTCGGGGTCTACGCGGTCTTTTCCTGGGTCCAGTCGCTGAGGCACCGCGACCCTGCGACACACCGGCTGATCTGGGGCACGCCGATGACGATCGTGCTCGCTCTGTCCTTCGGAAGCATCTCCTTCGTCACCTATGCGGTGAGCTTCTGGGGCCCGCCCTACGTTCTCCGAACCTTCTATCCGGACCCGACCGGCCCGGCTTTCTTCATCGGCGGAATGACCGCGGCCGAGGAAGTGGCGTTCATCATCGGCTGGGGCGCCGCGGTCTCGGCGGCGGCCGGAGTGATCATGGGCGGCGTGATCGCCGATCTCTGGCGGCGCCGCGACCCGCGCGGGCGGATCTTCGTCAACATGGCCTCGGTGATCCTGGCGGCGCCGCTGACCTGGTTCATCTTCACGACCGACAGCGTCGCGACCTTCTACTGGGTCTTCCCCTTGGCCCATATGTGCGGAGCGGCCTGGGTGGGCGCGGCGGTCGCGACTCTCCAGGATCTGGTCCTGCCGCGGATGCGGGCCACCGCCGGGGCGACCTACATATTGGGAACGACGATGGTCGGCCTCGCGCTCGGCCCCTATTTCGCGGGCAAGGTCGCCGACGTCGCCGACAGCCTCAGGGCGGGAATCTTCGCCCTCTATCTGATCGTTCCGCTCACCCTGCTGGGCCTGTGGCTGGGCAGCCGGCGAATCGCCGAGCTCGAGGCGACTCGGGTCGACCGCGCGCGCGAAGCGGGGGAGGCGATCTAACGTACGTTCGGTCAATGCTTCCGGCGGAGTCGAAGACGGGCGAAGCCCAACGCCGGAATTCAGGATGAACTTCACACTGGGCCCCCGCTTTCGCGGGGGAACAGCGCAAGCTAGCCGAGCACCCCGCAGGCGATCCGGGCGCCGCTGTTGCCGGAGGGATCGGTCCGGAAATCGTCGGGGGCGGCGTGGATGACGATCGCGGCGCCGTCGCCGTCGAGGAGGATCGAACCGCCGCGCCCGCTCAGCACCGAATCGTGGATGGTGATCTCGAAAATGCCGCTTCCGTCGGCTCCGACGAGGAGGTTGGGAAGGTCGCCCTTGTGCATTCCGGCGGGATTGTCCTTGCCGTGCTTGCGGCCGCTCGGATTCCAGTGGGCGCCGGCGGTGGTGAATCCGGGCGGATCGCAGCGGCCGGCCTCGTGGACGTGGGCGCCATAGGCGCCGCGCGACATTCCCGACGCCTCGATCCGCACTCGGAGGTCGGTTCCGACCTGGACGATGTTGGCGCGCGCCTTGACCATGCCGGCCGAGTCCCGGATCTCGGCGGTCGCTTCCGAGGGCGCGGGGGGCGAGTCGGCAACGCTTTCGGGCTCCGCATTGGAGGCGCAGCCGGCGGCGCCGAGCGCCACCATGCCTGCCAGGATCATGTTCCTCATCGTGCCTCTCCTAATTCCCGCTCCCGTGTGCCGCATGATCTTACCGAGAACCGTGCCCGCTTTTCCGATCATGCCGAGGCCTGAACGATTCGGACGCGTTACGGTTGCGGAGCCGGTCTGACGATCCCGATTCGCTCGCCGGACGGATCCGGCCCGCCGCGGCGCGGGGGGCGGGCCCCGGCCCGCATCGGCCGCGGCCGCCCCCCGGCCCGC
>DATDAS010000044.1:0-68745 GCA_036525315.1 Allosphingosinicella sp. | reverse complement strand
TGTGGGCGACCAGGTGATCGACACCGGCGGCGGCAACGACCATGTCCACAGCAGCATCAGCTACACGCTTGGCACCGACCTTGAATATCTGACGCTGACCGGCACCGCGGTGAGCGCCACCGGCAATGCCAAGAACAACCTCCTCTACGGCAATGCCGGCAGCAACGTCATCGACGGCGGGCTTGGCGCCGACACGATGGTGGGGGGCAATGGCGACGACATCTATTATGTGGAGAACGGCTCCGACCAGATCACCGAGCATCTGAACCAGGGCAACGACACGGTGATGAGCAGCGTCCATCACGCGCTGAGGGGCAATATCGAGAACCTGACCCTGATCGGCACCAATGCGGTCAGCGCCACGGGCAACGAGCTCGCCAACGTCATCACCGGCAACAGCGCGAACAATGTGATCAGCGGAGGTCTCGGCGCCGACACATTGTCGGGCGGCGGCGGCAACGACGTCTACCAGTACCGGTTCGTCACCGAATCCACCGCGGCGTCAAAGGACCAGATCAATGGCTTTAACGCGGGCGACAGGATCAACCTGTCGATCCTCGACGCCAACACCGGGACCAGCGCCAACAACGATGCGTTCACGTTCATCGGCAGCAATGCGTTCGGCAATGTCGCGGGCGAGCTTCGCGCCACCGAGAGCGGCGGCGTGTGGACGATCCAGGCCGACGTGAACGGGGACGGAGTCGCCGATCTCACCATCGGCCTGACCACCGAGGGCGGTTACCTGATCGGCGTCACCGACTTCATGCTTTGAGTATGGCCGAGGCTCGAAGCCGCGCGGCCCTTCCCCACGGAATGGTGCAAGGAGGAGGCGGGCGCCGGCTGCGGCGAGAAGGATGCGAGAAATGCGCCGGGCGCGGCGAAGCGATTCATAAATCGCGCTCGTTGCTTTAGGACGGACGGATGAAACCGATCGGGTTCCGCCCCGCCACTCTCTATTCCTGTTTCAATTTCCGGCTTCGGTCCGAGATCGCGCTCGACGAGCTTATCCCGGCGCCCGATGGGGTTGACGCGAGGCCGATCGTCGAAGTCCGGCTGGGCGCCGTGCCCGAAAGCCTGGCCGGAGCCGCACCGCCGCGTCACGGTCTTCAGGCCGCGCGCGGCGAGGCCTTGCTGACCGTTCCCAATGTCGGCCGCTACCTGGTCCGCGAGGGAAGCGAGATCGTCATGGATCGCGCTCCAGGGGCCTCCGAGCGAAACCTTCGGCTGTTCCTCCTCGGCTCCGCTTTGGGCATAGCGTGCCATCAGCGCGGCCTTCTTCCGCTCCACGCCAACGCCATCGTCGCCAACGGCGCGGCGATCGGATTCGCCGGCAGGTCGGGCGCGGGCAAGTCGACCCTGGCGGCCCATTTCCAGCGCTCGGGCTATGAGGTGCTCTGTGACGACGTCTGCGTCCTGAGCTTCGACGGGGAAGGCATGCCCTTTGCCTGGCCGGGCCTGCCCCGGCTCAAATTGTGGGGCGATGCCGCGAGCGCGTTCGGCCACGATCCGGCCGTTCTCGATCGGGCCATGGACGGAATGGACAAATACCACGTGCCGGTCGCCGCGGCGGGCGCCGCGCGTCCCATTCCCTTCCGGAGACTTTATGTGCTCGGCCGTGCCGAAGAGGGGGATGAAGGGCGGATCCATCGCCTCCAGGGCAAGGAGGCGATGGAGGCGGTGCTCGCCCAGACCTATCGCGGCTCATATCTCGCTCCGATGGGGCTGACCGGCCGGCATTTCGCCCAATGCGCGGCCCTGGTCTCGTCCGCCGAAATCTGGTCGGCCTCCCGCGCCTGGGGCTATGACGTGTTCGAGCGCGAAGCGGCGCGGCTAGAGGATCATCTCCACTCCGCCTGAGCGGAAGGCGGATGCGGAAACGGCGCCGCCCGAGGGCGACGCCGTTCCGATTCCGCTTCGGGCCGAAGCCCGGTCCGGATCAGAGCTTGGTGACGTTGGGCGTCAGGAAGGTGCCGTCCGCGGCAGTGTTCCCGTTCAGCCTGTTGTCGCCATAGGATTTGACCTGAGAGGCATTGAGCCTGCTCACGCCCGTCCCGTTGCCAGAGATCGTGGTGTCGCCGACCCGCATCGTCGCCGAGGCGCCGTCGCCGAGAAGGCCGACGCCGCTATTGTTCGAGACGTTGCAGCTGTCCATCGTCACGAGGATGCCCTGCTGACCCGCGGGGTGGAGCGCCTTGACGCCGTCGCCTGTCTGGCCGGTCACGATGCAATTCTCGATCGAAACGAACAGGCCCGGGCCCGTCGAGGCCGTCGCGTCGACGAGGATTCCGACATTCGCGTTGTTGATGACCCGGACGTTGTCCAGAACCACCTTGAAGCTGACGTTGCCGTTGGGATCGAGGATGATCCCGCCGCCGGTCACGCCATTGCCGTTATCGGCGATCAGCGTGTTGCGGACGTACAGCTCGGCATTGTTCGTGCTCGGGAAGAAGCTGATGCCGGCGCTGTTGGCGGCGTTGAAGCGGCGAATGACGCTGTCTTCCACGTGCAGTGCGCCGCCGGCCACGAAGCGGATACCGTTGCTCGGCGGGTTGACCCCGAAAATGTCGAGCCCGCGGATCAGGACCACATCGGTCGCGCCGGCATTGATGACGATACCGTTACCGCCGGCCAGTGCGCCGCCCTCCGTATAAGGGCAGGAAATGGTCATCGCCTTGATGATCGTGACGGCGCCGAAGCCGCCCGGATCGAGGCAATTGATCTCGCCGCCGGCCGCGGTCTTCGAGATGGCGCCGGCGAAGGTCTTGCACGGCGCGGTGCGGCTGCAGGGATTGACGTCGTCGCCGACGCCCGAGACCCAGGTGCGAGTCGCCTGCGCCGATGCAGGCGCGGCATAGCCGAACGCGGTGGCGGCCACGACCGCGCCAACCAGAGCTATACGCTTGCTAATAATCATAATTCCCCCTTTTTCCGCGTTTTGAGCGCAACGATTTATGAAAATGCGAGCTACGCAGTAGGTGACGCTACTACAAGAATCGGTTCGGCGCTAGCTTTACACGACTCAACTGGCTCGAAAACGGTTCAATTCCCTCCTCATGTCCCCATCCGGGGCGGGCAGGACGCCGGCAGCGCCCAGGCGCTGACCTCGACCGGACGATCGGCAAGCCCGACCAGCCGGACGATCGATATCGACCGGGCGCCGCCCGGCTCGGAAGCCTCGATCCGAAGCGCCGCTCCGCCTTCGACCGGGGCCGCGGCGCCGTCGCCCCGAGCGCCGCCGCGGCCGCCGAGCGCCCGCGACAAAGCGGCGGACATCTGGTCCGGCCGGGGCTCCGCCAGCCCGGAGACGAAAGTCAGCTCGTCGGCGAGGCAGACGCCCTGCGGAGTCGCCGCTCCGCCGATCAGCGAGTCGAGATCGGCGGCCGATCCGATCCCTTTCTTCAGGGTCCGCAAGGCGACCAGCCGCTGGACGATCCGGTCGCGGTCGCCCTTGCCGACGCCCAGGCCTCGAAGCGCTGTATCGATGAGTCCGGTGTCGGCATTGTTGACGTCGATCCGGCCGCTCTCGCTCGTCATTCTCAGCCTGATCGGGCGCCCGCCGATCGTGATCCCGCCCTCCGTCGGGGCTTGCCACCATCGGCTTCGCTGGCTGTTGAACAGCCGGTCGGCGAGCAGGGTCTCGGTGGCGCTTTCGAGCGCCAGCCGGCGCTCCGCCTCCTCGGACCTGTCCGCCGCCGCCGTCGATGCGGCGAGGCTCCTCAGCATCAGGATAGCCGTGATCGAGCCCGCCAGGATGAGCAGCCAGATCGCCGCGATCAGGACGAAGCCCCGCTCCCCCGGCCCGCGCCCCGCGGCCGCGCGCTCAGGGCCGCGGCGGCGCGGGTGGAGGCGGAAGCCGGCCACCGACCTGTCCTTTCCTCGCACGCTCGATCATGGGCTGGGTCGAATCCAGTCCGTCGATCAGGGCGTCGACGATATTCTTCACCTCATCGGGGGATCGGATGATGGTGGGCGTCAGGAGCATGATCAGCTCGGTTCGGGCGCCGGTATCCACCCGGGTTCCGAACAGCGCGCCGATCACCGGGATCTGGCTCAGCACCGGAATGCCCGATTTGGTTCGGGTGGTCCGGTCGCGGATGAGTCCGCCCAGGGCGATCATCTGGCCGGTCCGGGTCGAGACCGTCGTGGCGAGCCGGCGCTGTTGAATCGTGGGCGAATTGATCCCGGACGAGGTGGTCTCGGCGACGTCGCTCACCTCCTGGCTGATGTCCAGCGTGATCGCGCCGCTGTCGTTCACCCTCGGAGTCACCTTCAGTATGACTCCGGTGTCGCGAAGCTCGATCGTGTTGACGATCGGCGCTCCCGGCGATGCGACGCTCTGCGCCTGCTGGGTCACGATCGGGACCTGGTCGCCGACCTGAAGGATGGCGGTCTCGTTGTTGAGCACGATCAGCTTCGGCGCAGAGAGCACCCGAACGCTGGTCTTCGACTGAAGCGTGTTGAGCACCGCCGAAGCGGTCGAGCCGATCACCGAAACCGAGAAACCCGGAAAGATCGAGGCCGGAACCCCGCTTCCCGTGCTGCTGTTGGTGACGGAGTCGTTACCGTCGAAGATCCGGAAATTGACTCCGAACCGAAGGTCGTTGCCGAGCGTCACTTCGGCCAGGGTCGCCTCGATCAGGACCTGCGGGACTGGCTGATCGAGCTTTTCGAGCGCCTCCCGGATGAACTCATATTCCTCGCCGTTCGCATAGATGAGCAGGCTGTTGTTCTGCTCGCTCGGGACGATCCGGGGGCCCGGGCCGCTTGCGACGACGAGCGGAGTCGACGAGCCGGGAAGGGGGCTCTGGGGCGCGATCGCCTCGCTCGGCTCGACCAGTGCGCTTCCGTCCGCGGCGGGCGGGGGCTCGGGCGGCCGACCTTCGCCGTTGGAGGCTCCGATCCCGTTCATTCCGAGCACCAGCTGAAGCGAGGTGGCAAGATCGCGCGCCCGGCCGTTCTGGACGAAATAGGAATAGAGCTTCCTCTTGCCCGATCCGCCGGCATCGAGGCGCCGGATCCAGGGCTCGACCCGGCCTATGTCCGCCCGGTCGCTGGCGATGGCGAGGACCGATCGAAGCCGCCCGAGCGGCACGATCCGCACCCGCGATCCGATGATGTCGTAGGGCGGCGCGAAGATCCGCTGAAGCTCGGACAGCAAGGTGTCGGGGTCGACATTTTCGAGCCGGTAGAGCTCGAAGGTCATGTCGGAGAGCGTGTCGACGTCGAACCGCTCGATCAGCTGCCGGGCCGCGGTCCGTTCCTCGCTGTTTCCGCGAATCACCACCTGGTTGAGGCTGTTGTCGGTCGCCGCCACGATCTCCTTGCCGAGGAACTGCTCGAGCAGCCGGGCGATCTCGCGCGCGCTTCCGTGGCGAAGCACGACCACCTCGGTCGCGAAGCCCTGGACCGGCCGGCCCGATGCGGGGGCGCCGCCGCTCCCGCCGGCGAGCGGCGCCGCGCTTCGCGCCTGCTCGATCGGGAGCACGCGATACGAGCTGCCCTGAACGACGATCACCGCATTGACCGAGCGAAGGGCGGTCTCGAGCAACGGCAGCAGCGAATCCCGGGTCACCGGCTGGCTCGTCCGCAGCGTGACATTGCCCTGCACCGCGGGATCGACGCTGTAATCGAGCCCGAGCATCTCGCCGAGCACGGCGTCGACCACCCGGCGCACGTCCGCGTCCACGAAGGCGAGATTGTAGCCGTTGCGCGCGTCGTAGCGGATCGCCGTACCCCGCGGCTGCGGCGGGGCGCCCTCCTGGGCGACGGCCGAAGCGGCAAGGAGCAACGCGGTCGCGCAGAGCGACACGCCCCGGGCCGTTCGTTTGGTACGCAGGTTCATTGGGAATTTCCTGATTGGTTGGCGAGCCAGGGCTCGGGCCATGGCGGGAATGGAGGCTGGCCGGCCGAGCCGGCCGGAAGGCGCGGCTGGGCCGACGGGGGCGGGGTCCGGGCGGGCTCGGTCTCCGCCGCGGCCTTGTTGCTGAAATCGAGCGCGGCGACCCTTCGTTCGCCGTTGGCCGCGAAGGTGGCGCGGTCGCGGCCGATCCCGACCAGCTGCCAGCCGTCCACGCTCTCGCCGGGTGACAGGGTCACGGTCTGACCGCTGCTGGATTTGACCAGAGCGACTCCGCGGCCCCGCGCCCGGCTCACCACGCCGACCAGGGCCGGGAGAGGCTGAGCGGCCGGGGCCGGGGCCGCCCCTGCGAGCTGCTCGGGCGAGGGCTGCGCCGCAGGCGGGGCTCGGTTCGGAGAGAAGATGGGGGCCGAGCGCGCCTGGTCGAGCCCGACGGCGTCGAGCGGCCGAAGCTCGGTCAGCACGAGCGGCGGCGGAGATTGCGGCGGCGGAACGTCGGATCCGAGCAGCCAGGCCGGCACCGCCACGGCGATCAGGCCGGCCGCGGCCGGGACCACCCAGCGTGCCTGGACCAGGCTCATCGTCCCGCCTCCCAAACGGCCGCGGCGGTCGCAGTGAAGGCCAGGTGAGTCGCGCCCGTGGCGGGTGCGGCCACTCCGGCGGCACCCGGATTGGCGCCCTCGGGGGGTGCGCCGAGCGGGGCGGCGCCCGCGCCCTCCGAGCTGTCCTGGCCGAGCGACCATTCGCCGAACCGGATCGCCGGCGGACCGATCTCGAGCTCGTTGAGCCAGGCCAGGATTTTCTCCTGCTCCCCGCGCGCGCTGAACGACAGAGCGATCGCCCTGGGGCGGGAGGGGTCGGCGGGCAAAGGCGCGACATTGTCGAGCTGGACCTCGTAGCGCGCGGCCGAGCCTCCGATCGCGGCGATCAGTGCGTCGACCGCGCGCTGCCGGTCGGGCGCGATCAGATAGAGCGCGGAGGGGACCGGATCGGAGCGCGGCAGCGGCGGCCGGGCCGCGATGGCCTCGAGCCGGGCGCGCTGGAAACGGGCGTCCTCGAGGCCGGCCAGGCTTCCGGCGGTCAGTCCGTAAATCGGGACGATTAGAAGATTGACCAGGGCGAACAGGCCCAGGACGAGGATCCCGACCGCGACGACCCGGCGCGTGAAGGGGGAGAATTGCGCCATCATCGCGGCGAGGTCCGGAAGGTGACCGCCAGCTTGCCGGCGGAGGAGGGCGAAATGTCGGTCACTGCGATATGCGGGAGCAGGCGCGAGCCTTTCAGGGCCGCCTCGGCCGCCTCGGCATCCGGGGTCTCGATGGTCAGGACGAGGATCCGGTCGTTGCCTTGGCCGATGGTTTTCACATGGTCGGTCAGCGGCAGCCGGCCTGCGACCTCCTCGAGGGTCGCGCTGATCCCGGGGCGCGCGAAAAGCGGCCTCAGGTCGCGCCGAAGCGCCTCGGAGCGGCGCGCATCGGCTTCCTGTCGAAGCCTCGGCTCAGCGCCGCGCTCGAGCTGCTCGACCCGGCTCTCGTTCGATGCCCGAAGGATCGTCGCTCCGATCAAGGTGGTGAACGGAATGCTCGCCAGCAACAGGGCCGCGAGGGCCCAGGAACGGCTGCCCACCCCGACGGCCGAGCCGGCTCCGCGCACCTTGCGGCCGCGAGCCAGCTCGATCACCCCGTCCGGGGTCGGCGCGCAGACCGGCGGAACGTCCAGCTCCTTCTCCTCGAACAGGGCCTGGAGCTGCTCGATGCGCTCGGAACGGGCCATTGCCACTCGCACCTCGACCTTGTCCGTGCCGCCGTCAGCGGCGAGCATCGCCCAGCGCACCAGAGCGGGATCGAGCGGCGAGACCTGGGAGAGCTGGAGCGCGACTGCCGGCCTCAGCCGCCTTCGCGCGGCGGCCGGAAGGACGAGGCTGGTGGTGAAGCAATCGTTCGGCTCGAGCACGATCCGGGTCCGGCTTCCCTCGGCGAGGCTGGCCATCTCGGCCCAGCCGTCGCCGTCCAGTTCCTCGATCCTCTTGGCCTCCGCGAAGAGCTGCCCGACTCCATCCCGGACGATCTCGACCCGCACGGAATCGCGGCCCGGCCTGATATCGGCCCTCGGCCGGCGGTCCGGGTGCGGCCGGAACCGCTCGGGGACCATGGCGAGAAGCTCGCCGGTCCACCAGCGCCAGGCGTCCGTCGCGGCCGCGGCGGCCGGGGAATCGCGAAGTGCGGTCAGCGCCTGCATGCCATCGAAACCGGATCGAAGCGGCAATCGCCCGCGGCGGTCAGGCGCGGGGCGGCGGCAAGACGGGTGGTTCGGCCGGACCCGTCGGTCAGGCTGATCGTCACCAGCCGGGGCGGAAGGCCCGCCTCGGGGTCCTTCGGCATCTCATAGCGGAACGCGATTGCGCGATAGCCTTCCACCAGCGGCACTTCCGCGGCCGCGCCGGGCGGGAGAGCCGCCCGCGGATCGGCCGGGGCGAATCGCGCATAGAGTCCCTCGCCGCTTTGGCCGGCATGGACGATCAGCTCGGTCCTGACCGCGCCCGCGGCGCCGAGCGCGGCCGGAGGCGCGGTGGTGAAGGCGAGGCGCTTCGAGGTCGCGACGATCCTCGTCTCGCCCTTCGCGGTCGGCTGCGCCTGCTCGATCAGGCGCGTGAGCGCGGGCGCCACGTCGCTCAGCCTCTGGCGCGGCTCCGCCAGGGTCGAGGTTCGAAGCTCGCGTCCAAGGCTGGCCAGTGTCCAGCTCAGGGTTGCGAGGATCAGCGACCCGGCGATCATCGCGGCGAGCAGCTCGATCAGCGTGAAGCCGTGTTCGGCGGAACGCCACGACGGCGTGAAGCCGTGTTCGGCGGAACCCCACGAAGGCGTGAAGCCGTGTTCGGCGGAACGCCACGAAGGCGTGAAGCCCTGCCCTTGGTCCATCGAAGCTGCGGTCGATCGGATCATGACGCCGGCACCGCCTTGATCTTGCGGGCTTCGAGCGCGGCGAGCGAGGCGCCCGCCGAGTTGCGGACCGAAACCCGGATGTTGGCGAGCACGAACTGGCGGGTCTGATCGCCGGCGATCGCTTCCTCCTCGATCTGCCAGGACAGGGTCCCGTTCTTGCCGGATCGGTGGGCCGGGTCGAAGGGCGCGACGCTTCGTTGGGCGATCAGGCCGCGCGCCAGGATCAATGCATCCTCCTTCTGGAGCGCCGCCATCGAGCGCGCCTTGGCCTGGAGCGAGGCGTTCATCACGATCGCGAGGATCATCGAGGTGACGACCAGAGCCACGAGCACTTCGACAAGCGTGAAGCCCTGTTGGGCGGAACGCCTTAAAGACTCGAAGCCCTTTTGGGCGGAACGCCTTGAAGTCCTGAAGCTGCGCTCAGGAGACATCGCGCGCCTCCCCGGTGAGCCAGTCGACCCGGGCGACGGCGCGTCCGTTTGCCGAGACCAGGCCGCCGTTGGACGAACCGTCCGGGTAGATGACGAGAATTCCCGGCGGCGCCGCGGCCGGAAGCGCGCCCGACAGGGTCGCGCCCGGGATCAGTGCGGCCGGGTCGACGCTCTGGGCGACGCCGGTCCGCGACGCCTCGCGGCGCGCGGTGTCGAGAGCGAGATCGAGCTTCGCCTCGCCCTCCTCGCGGATCAGCCCGGCCGGGCGCCGCCCGACATTCTGGGCGGCGACCATCGCCACCAGACCGAGTATGGTCAGGACGACCAGCATCTCGATCAGCGTGAAGCCCTGTTGGGCGGAACGCCACGAGCGCGTGAAGCCTCGCGAAGACATGAAGCCTGGGGCTCGCGGGGGCGCAAAGCCCCTATTTGATGGCGCTGAGGTCGGCATCGTCACCGGTCCCTCCTTCCTTGCCGTCGCCGCCCAGGCTGATCAGGTCGTAATCGCCTTTCTGCCCCGGCGAGCGGTAGATGAAGGGACGGCCCCAGGGGTCGAGCAATTGCCGTTCCTGCCGGACATAGGGGCCGTTCCAGGCCTCGGTGCCGCCGGGCGCCTGCCACAGCGCCTTCAGGCCCTGCTCGCCGGTCGGAAAGGACCCGACGTCGAGCTGATAATAATTGAGGCTCTGGCTCAGGGTCTCGAGCTGGATTCTGGCCGCCTTGCTCTTGGCGCCCTCGAGCAATTTCATCACCTGCGGGATCGCGACCGCGGCGATCAGCCCGATCACGACCAGGACGACGAGCATCTCCATCAGCGTGAAGCCCTGTTGGGCGGAACGCCGCGAAGACGTGAAGCCCTGTTGGGTGGAACGTCGCAAAGGATCGAACCCACGCTCGCGTGGAGATGCATTCCGTACGATCCGATTCATCCCGCAAAGTCTCCCAGTGAAAAGATTCCGAGCATCACGCCCGCGACGAGCATCGCGACGATTCCGCCGAGCGTCACGATCGCGATCGGATTGGCGAGGCTGACGATCCGGTCGATCCGCGCCCGGGCGGCGTCTCCCATGATCTGGCTCGCCTTGTCGCATGTGTCGGCGAGCTGGCCGGAGCGCTCGCCGACCTGGATCAGCCGGACCGCCGTCGTCGGCACGAAAGCGCCCGAGGCCAGTGCTCGGGAGAGGGTTGCGCCCTCGCGCACGCGCCGCTCGACCTCGGTCAGATGTCGGCGCCATCTTTCGCTTCCGATCGCCGATCGGGCGAGCGGAAGCGCCTTGATCACGGTCACCCCGTTGCCGACCAGGGTCGCGAAAATTCCGGTGAATTGCGCCGCCAGATACTGGTCCCGGAGCATGAGGCCGGGAATGTGCCTTCGCCCGCGCTGCATCAGGGCGCCGCCGGCCTCGCTTCGGAGGAACAGGATCGTTCCGACCGGGATCAGCACGAGGGCCGCGAGCAGGATGAGGCCGTTGCCGGTCACCGCCGCGGACAGGGCCAGCACCGCCCGGGTCAGGGTCGGGAGCTTCTCCTCCTGGCCCGCGAAGATCGGCTCGAACTGCGGCACGACCATGGTGAGAACGAGCGCAAGCGCGATCAGGGTCGCGACCAGGACCGCCGCCGGATAGGTCAGAGCGGTGACCAGCTGCCGCCGCGTCGCCGCCGACGCGGTCAGCCGCTCGGCGAGAGCCGTCAAAGCATCGCCGAGCCGGCCCGCCCGTTCGGCCGAGCGGACGACTCCGATCACATAACCGGGGAAGGCGTCGCGCTGCTCGAGCGCGAAGGCGAGGCTCTGGCCCGACCGGATTCCGGCGAGGACCAGAGCGAGGAGATCGCGCTGAGCGAGGCGCGGCGACTGGTCGCGGAGCAGATCGAGGCTCTTGTCGACCGGAAGGCCCGCGCGGATCAACGTGGCGAGCTGGGTAAGGATCAGCGACTGCTCGGCGATCCCGAGCGCCCGGCCGAAGCGGACCGGCTGGTTGAGTCGGTCGACGATGCTCATCGCCCCGCTCTTCACCTCAAGCGGTGTCAGCCCGTCCCCGACCAGGCGCGCGATCGCGCTCTTCTCGCTCGCCGCGTCGACGGTCCGCCAGCTCGAGCGGCCCTCCGGCGAAACGACGAGGCAGCGATATTCGGTCATGCCAGCTGCACCGCCCGCTCGACCTCGGCGAGCGAGGTCCGCCCGGCCGCGACCAGCGAGAGTCCGTGCCCGAGCAGGGTCTCGGCGGACGGCCTCTCGTCGACGAAGGATTCGACGTCGCCCGACCGGATATGCTCGCGCATCCGCTCGTCCACCTCGACGATCTCGATCAACGGCAGGCGGCCGCGATAGCCGCTCTGAGCGCAGCGCGTGCAGCCCGCCGGCTCATGCACGAGTTCGGGGGTGGCGAGCCCCGCCTGATCGAACAGCCTGGTCTCGGCCGCGACGGGCGGCCGCGACGTCGCGCATTCCGCGCAGAGAGATCGGATGAGCCGCTGGGCGATCGCGGCGATCACCGTGGAGGCGGTGAGATAGGGCTCGATTCCGATGTCGGCGAGACGTGTGAAGGCCCCGATCGCGCTGTTGGTGTGAAGGGTCGAAAGGACGAGGTGGCCGGTCAGCGCGGCGCGCATCGCGATCTCGGCCGTCTCCTCGTCCCTGATCTCGCCGATCATCAATATGTCCGGATCCTGGCGAAGGAAGGCTCGAAGCGTGGCGGCATAGCTGAGGTCGATGTCGGGCCGGACCTGGACCTGGTTTACGCCTTCCAGGAGCACCTCGACCGGGTCCTCCACGGTGAGGATCTTCACGTCCGGCCGGCGGAGCCGGTTGATCGCGGCATAGAGGGTGGTGGTTTTTCCGCTGCCGGTCGGGCCGGTCAGCAATATGATCCCGTGCGGCCGGTCGAGCGCCCGGTTCAGCTTCGCCAGAGCGGCTTGCGGAAGCCCCAGCCGCTCGAGGTCGAGCGGCACCTCGCTTCGCCCGAGCAGGCGAAGGACGATGCTCTCGCCATGGGCGATGGGCGAGGTGGAGACTCGAACGTCGACGTCTCGGCCGCGCACGGTCAGCCTCAGCCGCCCGTCCTGGGGAAGCCGGGATTCGGCTATGTCGAGGCCGGCCATCACCTTGATCCGCGAAGCGATCGGCGCCGCGAAGCTGTCCGGGTGGCGCTCCACCTCGACCAGCCTTCCGTCGATCCGGTATCGGACCGAGACCGAGCGGGCCATCGGCTCGATATGGACGTCCGAGGCCCTGCGGTCGACGGCGTTGGCGAGAAGGCGCTGGACCAGCCGGATGACCGGCGCGTCGCTCTCGCCCTCGGCGAGCCGCTCCACGTCCTCGGCGGTCCCGCCGCTGACCAGCTCGTCGAGAGCGCCAAAATCCTCCGAATCGAGCCGCTCGGCGCCAAGCGCCTCTTCGATGTCGGAGAAGGTGGCGAGGCTCCGCGACACCTCGGCGCCGGTGGCGAAGGCGATTCCCGCCACCGCTTCCTCATCCTCGGGGTCGGCCATGGCGATCCGCACGCCGCGTTCGTCCACACCGACGGGAAGCACGAAGTGGCGCGCCAGGAAACGCGAATTGAGCCCCTCTATTTCGGGCGGCGTTTCCGGGAAATCGGAGCGTCCCAAAACGGGAAGGCCGTTCGCCTCGGCCAGGGCATGGAGGAGCTCGGTTTCGGGAATCATTCCGAGCCGGACGAGGGTCGCTGGAAGGCGCGCCCGGCCACGCACCTCATTGGCGCGCGCAAGGTCTCCCTCCGTCAGCAGGCCCTTTGCGACCAGCAGTTCGTCGAACGCAGACATATTCTCAGTGGCCCCCGGCCGAACAAAGTTATAGCCCCGATCTCCCGCTAGCGAGTCATTTCGTCTCGTTTTTTCATTCACATGATGACATAGTGAGTCGCACGGGCAGCGGCGCGCTTCGGGGGGAAGAGTCGCAATGGCGTTCACTCAGGTCGGTTCGTGGGATTTGGCGCATTCGCGCGCCGCCGCGCCGTCCTGGGCGCCGGGCGTTCAAACCCGCCGCGGCGCGGCCATCATTTTCTCGATCCTCGTCCATCTCGGCCTGCTCTGGATGCTGCTCAATCATCTGGCCGGCGCAATGCCCCTGCGCGAGAAGGAGGAGGCGCTTCGGGTCTTCAACGTCCTGCCGCCGGGCATCGCCAACGAGGATTCAGGCGCGAAGCCGCGGCCCGAGCTGGCCGCCCTCGCGGCGCCTTCCGTGCCCGAGGTCGATCTTTCGACTCCGGCCGATCTTCCCAAGCCCGAATGGACCATGGCCAAAATCCGGGTCCCGCGCGCCGCGCTCGCGTCCGAAGCGGTTTCCGGCGAATCGGCGCAGGGCGATTCGTCCGGGCGCGGAAGCCCACCGCGTCTCAACCAGTTCGTCGGCTTCGGCGACGGCGCCGGCGGAGAGCTGCTGCTCGACAAGGTCATGCTCGAATCGGCCCGGCTGGCCGCGATCCGGGCCTTCCCCGAGTCGAAAGGCACGGCCCTGGTCTTCCTCCGAGTCTCCTCGTCCGGAAAGGTGATGAACGCTGTGATCAAGGGCGGAAGCAGCGCGGTCGGGTCCGCCCTTCGCCGCGAGCTGGTGGGCAAGCAATTGTTCCAGGTCCGCTCGAAGATCGCCGAATCGGCCTTGGTCGCGCTTCCGCCGGTCAGCCTCGCTATCTAAAAGTTCACCGGCTCATTCGTGTCCGGGCTCGGCGAGCGTCTGAGCCAGGAAGAAGGCGCCGACATTGGCCGCCTGTTCCGGCGACAGATGCTCCATCGCTCCGAAGATCGCTGCGCCGACGCGGCATTGCATTTCGGGCGATCCGCTCGCGCCCGCGCTGTCGGCGGCGATCGCCGCCTGTATGTCGCTCGACGGCTCGACCCGCAGAAGCTCCTCGTACCAGCGGGTCGCATCCTCCGCGGCAAGGCCGGCCCGCGCCGGATCGCGCGGCGATTTCTCACCCTCGCTCGCCGCCTCGACGATGGAGACGGAGAGGGAGGTCGCCCGGTCCTGGTAGAAAGCCGGCAGGTCGAATCGCCCGATCAGGAGATTGTCGGCGAGATCGGCGCAAAGCGCGGTGTCGTCCTTGGCGAGCAGCCGGAGCAGTAGCAGATGCCGGCCGACGATGTCGTTAACGAGCGGCCCCGGAGCATTGCCGAGCCCGTCGGCGCGAAGCCTGAAGAAATCGAGGAGCAGCCGGCGCCCCAGGGCGGCGCGACCGGAGACATCGTCGGGATGCTCGGCGGCATGGCGCCTCAACGCTTCCATGATCCGCGCATGATCCCCGGGATAGAGACGCTGGACCGCGTTCATCACCTCGCGGCCGGGGCCGCGCAGGGCATCGCCGGCCGAAGGCTGCGCCCGCGTTTCGGCCGCCGGGACGGAGCAGGCGAGGCCGAGGAGAAGGAACGCGACAATCCGGAACATCGAGAGAGCCTTAGCACAAGCTGGGTCGGTCTGCGCGGTGGGATGATTGTTGAAGCGCCCGTCCTTGTCGTGGCCATTGTCGGTAATGAATCCGGACCCTAGGGTAAGGCCGATGAGACTCCTTTCCCTGCTATTGATGGCGAGCGTCATCGCGTGCGCGCCCAGGGAGACCGGGTCGGCCGCCGCGACGCCCGCGGTAGCGAACTGGCGCAATGTCGCCACCTCTGCGGACCGGGAGCGGCTTCGCGACTGGCGCAAGGCCTGGACCGAAGGGCTCGCAGCGGGCCGGACGACCGACGCCGCCGAGATCGCGGCCGAGGGCGTGTTGCTCGATCCCGACGCGGCCTTGACCGGGGTCGCTCCGCCGCCCGGCGAATATCGCTGCCGCACCCTGAAGATCGGAGCCGGTTCGGAGGGCCTCCTCAATTACGTCGCCTACCCCGCCTTCACGTGCCGGATCGAGCCCTCGGGCCCGGAGGGAACGATGGGCTTCATCAAGCTGACCGGCTCGCAAAGGCCGATCGGCCGGCTCTTTCCCGATCGCGAGCGTCGGATGATCTTCCTCGGCACCAACCAGCTCGGCGACGAGAAGGGCATCATGCGCTACGGCCGCGACACGGACCGCGACATGATTGCCTTGCTCGAGCGGATCGGAGAGCGGCGCTGGCGACTCGTATTCCCTTATCCCCATTTCGAATCCGTCGTCGACGTGATCGAGCTCATCCCTTCGTCCTGAGGATATGCCCATGAAATCCAGGCTCGCCGCCGCGCTCCTTGCAGTCACCTCGCTCGCCGCCCCCGCTTCGGCCGATCCCCTCGACGACGCGGTCCGCCAGGACATGCCGAGCCTGATGGCCATCTATCGCGACTTTCACGCCAATCCCGAATTGAGCATGCAGGAGGTCCGGACCGCCGCGAAGCTTGCGGCGGAGGCCAAGAAGCTCGGATTCGACGTGACGACCGGCGTGGGCAAGACCGGCGTCGTCGCGGTGATGCGCAACGGGCCCGGGCCGGTGTTGCTTCTCCGCGCCGACATGGACGGCCTTCCGGTCATCGAACAGACCGGCCTGCCCTTCGCGAGCAAGGTCCGCGGTACGAGTGCGGCCGGAGTCGAGAGCGGCGTCATGCACGCCTGCGGCCACGACACCCATATCACCACCTGGATCGGCACCGCCCGTCGGCTCGCGGCGATGAAGGATCGCTGGTCGGGCACCCTCGTGATGATCGCCCAGCCCGGCGAGGAGATCGGGGTCGGCGCCAAGGCGATGCTCGACGACGGCCTTTACACGCGCTTCCCGAAGCCGACCCACGCAATCGCCTTTCACGATGCGGCATCACTGCCGGCCGGAGTGATCGGCTATTCGCCGGGCTATGCGCTCGCCAATGTGGACAGCGTCGACATCGAGGTGAAGGGCGTCGGCGGCCACGGCGCCTATCCCCACACGACCAAGGATCCGATCGTTCTCGCAAGCCGGATCGTCAGCGCGCTCCAGACCCTGGTCAGCCGCGAGGTCGATCCGCAGCAGCCCGCGGTCGTCACGGTCGGAAGCTTCCACTCCGGAGCCAAGCACAACATCATCTCGGACGAGGCGAAGATGCTGCTGACCGTCCGCTCCTACACGGACGAAACCCGCCGCACGCTTCTCGATGGGATCAAGCGGATCGTTCGCGGCGAGGCGATCGCGGCCGGAATGCCGGAGGATCGTATGCCGGTCGTCACCATTCGCGATGCCGAATATACGCCGGCCACCTTCAACACCGAGGCGCTGACGACGAGCACGGCGGCCCTGTTCACCGAGCGTTTCGGAGCAAACCGAGTCCAGAAGACTCCGCCCGTGATGGGCGGCGAGGATTTCAGCCGCTTCTGGCTCGCCGACAAGTCGATCGAGAGCCTAATCTTCTGGGTCGGCGGAGTCCCCCAGGCCAAATGGGATGCCGCCGGCGGCAACCCGGCCAAATTGCCCTCGCTCCACAGCCCCTTTTGGGCGCCTGAAGCGGAATCGGTGATCGAGACCGCCACGGAGGCGATGGTCACCGCGGCGCTCGGGGTGCTGGACAAGAAGAGCTGAGCGCTGGCCGGCGACCAATGCCCCGCTCATCCGCAGTAGGGGCTGAGCCTGGCCAAGACCCGTATCGAGCGGCGACCTAGCCGGATTGCCCCAGTGCGAGCTTGATCGCCGCCTCGAGCGCCGCGATCCGATAGGGCTTGGTCACCAGGGGCACGTTCTCATACTCCCCGCCGCGCCCCGCTGAACCGTAGCCGGTGGCGAAGACGAACGGCTTTCCGATCTCCTGTAGCCGCTCGGCCACTGGATGGCTCGCAACCCCGTTCAAGTTGATGTCGAGCAGGGCGACGTCGAACCCGCCTCTCTCGACAGCCGCCATCGCCTCCGCGAAGCTCGCTGCCACGCCCGCGACGGTGAAGCCGATCTGCTCGAGCATGTCCTCGGCGGTCATGGCGATGATCGCCTCGTCCTCGACGATCAGGACTCTCCTGCCCTCGAGGCTCATGCCGCCGCCCTCGGAGCGGCCTCGGCGAGCGGGGCGTCGATTCCGCAGACCAGCCCCTCGGGCTCGAAAGCGATCCGGGCCGAGCCGGCGAGATCGCTCGCCAGGGCCCGCTCGATCATCCGGAATCCGAAGCCGCGCTGGCCGGGCGCGGTCACCGCCGGTCCGCCGCGCTCGCGCCATTCGAGCCTCAGCCTTTCCCCATCGGCGACCCGCCAGCCGAGTGTGACCCGGCCGGACGGCGCCGAGAGCGCGCCATATTTGGCGGCGTTGGTGCCGAGCTCGTGAAGCGCCATCACCAGCGAAACCGCGGCCTTGGGGCTCAGCACCAGGTCCGGGCCTTCGATCATTATCCTTTCCTCACGGGCGTTGTGATGGCCGACGGCCTCCTGTGCGAGCTGGGCCAGGGTCGCGCCTTCCCAATTCTCGCGGGTCAGCATGTCGTGGGCCGCGGCCAATGCGGCCAGCCGGTCCTGGAATGCCGCGCGCGCCTCGTCGAGGTCGCGGCCCTGCTTGAAGCTCTGGAGGGCCAGGCCCTGGACCAGAGCGAGCGTATTCTTGACCCGATGGTTGAGCTCGTTGACCAGAAGCCTTTGGCGTTCCTCCGCCCGGCGCCGCTCGGTCACGTCCCGGGCGATGGCGTGGAGGCCGATCGGGCGCCCGTCCTTGTCCCTGGTCAGGGTCGAGTTGACCTCCCAGTGCATGACGCGGCCGGAACGCGCGACGACATCGAGCCCATGGTGGGTGGTACCGCCCTGCTCGACCTTCTCGCGAAGCATTCGGGTCGTCTGCTCGAAGCCGCGCTCCGAAACGAACTCGCGGATCGAGCGGCCGATGATCTCCTCGCGCGGCGCCTCGATCGCCGCGGCGACCGCCGGATTGATGTCGGTGATGATCTGGTCGAGATCAGCGGTGAGGATCAGGTCGTGCGCCTGCTCGAAGATCCGCCTGTATCTCTGTTCGCTTCCACGAAGCGCGGTCTCGGCGCGCGCCCTGCTTAGCTCCCGCCAGATCTGCTCGGTCGCCTGGCGGAGCAAGGCTTCCTCATGCGCGGTCCAGGCCCGGGTTTCGTTGTGGTGCGCGAACAGCATCGCCTGGCAGCGCGCTCCGCTGACGACGGGAACGACCAGGGCCGATTCGACGCCCATGGCGTCATAACGCCATCGCACTCCGGGATCGGCGAGGCGCTTGTCTTTCGCCTTGTCCTCGATCCTGATCACGCGCCCGGCATGGAGATCGTCGTTGATGGAATCGCCGAATTTCGGGATCGGGAATTCGCCCGATGAGTCGCTCATCCCGTGCCGGACGGCGCACCGCAGGATGGATATGACTCCTCTCTCCTCATTGGCCTCGGCATAGCCGATCCTTCCGACGTCCATTTCCTCGCCGACCATCTCGACCGCGGCCGCGAGCAACTCATCCTCGTCCGAGATGAGCCGGAGACGGTCCGACAGGCGAAGCATCAGGGCATCGCGGCGGCCTCGCATAATCCTTTCGGTCGTGTTTCGCGCCTGGGCGAGCACGCCTCCGATCGTGCCGTCCTCGCTCGCCACCGGAAGCATCGAATAGCTCCAGTAGGAATCGAAGGTTGCGCCGCCCAGGTTCCGGACCAGCAAGGTGTCGACCCGGTTCACCGCCTCGGCCTTGTCGACGACGGTCCGGAACTGCGGCTGGAGGGTCTGCCAGATGTCGGACAGCACTTTGCGCGCCGGCATCCCAAGGCTCGAAGGGTGGCGGTCCGCGAGCATTGAGGCCCAGGCGTCGTTGTAAAGAAACAGATGGTCGGCGCCCCAGAAGATGGCGGAAGGGGTGGCCGAGCGCAGGCAGATCGAAAGCGCCGAGCGAAGCGATTGCGGCCAGCTTCCGATGTCGCCGAGCGGGGTCGACGCCCAATCGTGCGCCCGGATCAGCTCGGCCGTGTCGCCGCCGCCCGACAGGAAGGAGCGAAGCTCAGGCACCTGATTCAGGGATTTGCCGCTTTCACGCCTCAATCCCTAGACGCCGCAAGGCGAGGCGCAAGCCCATTCGGACCGGGAAATCGAGCGATGCCCCGATCTCGTTCGTGCCCGCGCTTGTTGTCGGCCCAGGCTCTGCCTACGCTGCGGCCTTCAAAGCGGGGAGGATGCGATGCGCGCGATGGTCCTGGTTGTCGGTTTGATGCTGGCAACGGCTTCGGTCGCAGCGTTCGGCTTCGACGACAGTATGAAGAACTGGGTCGAAGGGGCGCCCATCCAGTCGAGACAGCAGTCGGAAGAGAGGTAAGGATGAACGTCGCCATTTCGAGCCTGACCGGCAACGCCGAGACTCTGCTGCCGGAGATGGTCGCGTTGCGCCGCGCGATCCATCGCGAGCCCGAGCTTGGGCTTCGAACCCCGAAGACCGCGGCCAGGATACGCGAGGCTTTGTCGGGCCTTCCGCTCGACTGGCGCGAAGGACCCTCGACCAGCGGGCTGATCGCGACCCTTCGCGGCGCGCGGGAAGGCAGGAGGGTGCTTCTTCGCGGAGACATGGACGCACTTCCGATGCCTGAGGATACCGGCCTCGAATTCGCCTCGGAGGTCGAAGGGGCGATGCATGCCTGCGGCCATGACGGCCATGTCGCGATGCTCGTGGGGGCGGCCAAATTGCTCTGCGCCCAGCGCGACTCGATCGCCGGCGAGATCATGTTCATGTTCCAGCCTGGGGAGGAAGGCTGGCACGGTGCCCGGTTCATGATCGAGGACGGCCTTCTCGATCCACTGCCGGAGGCAGCCTTCGCGCTCCACGTCATGCCCAATGGCCGCCACGGAATATTTACCGGCCGGGCCGGGCCGCTGCTCGCGTCCGCCGACCAGCTCCGGATCCAGGTGATGGGCCGCGGCGGCCATGCCTCGATGCCCCATGACGGCCTCGATCCGATTCCGATCGCCTGCGAGATCGTCTCCGCGATCCAGGCCTATGTGACCCGCCAGGTCCCGGCCTTTGACCCGGCGGTGGTGACCGTCGCGAGCATCGAGGCGGGCACGACCTACAATGTGATCCCGGAATCGGCGAGGCTGCTCGGAACGATCAGGACCCTGTCGCCGGGGACTCGCTCCAAGGTGCATGCCGGTCTCACGAAGCTTGCCGAGGGCATTGCAGCCGCCCACGGCGCCTCGGCCGAGGTCGAGATCGAGCCGGGATTCCCGGTCACCGTCTGCGATGCGCGCGCCGTCGCGCTCGGGCGGGACGCGGTCGGCCGGCTGTTCGGAGCGGAGGCGTGGATAGAGCTTCCGGCGCCGATCATGGGCGCCGAGGATTTCTCATACGTGCTGGAGAAAGTCCCCGGAGCGATGTTCTTCCTCGGCGCCGCGGCCGAGGGAAGCGACTGGAGATCCTGCTGCGGCCTTCATTCAAACCGGATGGTGCTGGACGAGAGCGTGCTCGCGCGCGGCGCCGCGGCCCATGCCGCCATCGCCCATACATTCCTCGCGGAAGGATTCGCCGAAATTCAGTAGTTGGTGGCCCGGCTGCTCTGGATATGCTCGATCGTGGCTCGGGTCTGCCTCTGCAGCTCGCGCCATTCCGCGGCCGTGTGGCAGGCGCGGGTCCGGCGCAGCTTCTGGCCGTTTTCATCCATCGATCTGCAGATCACCTTGTTGTCGTTGGTCTGCTCGGGCTTGCTCTTCTTGTTCGCGGCCGTGGCGGCGCCGCCGATCAGGGTCGCGGCGGTGAGGGCGAGGATCAAATTGCGGATCATGGCGAACGCCTCCTGAACCTCCCTTCTATCCTTTTCCGGCCGTTTTCGCAATCGTCTCCGTGACTTCCGAAAAATCCGCGGCAAGCGCCCCGGCGATCATCTCGCGGGTGAAGGGCGTAGTCTCGGGCGGGAGGCCGGCCGGATCATATTCCCCGATCTCGTCTATCTCGAGCGATCGCCTCGGCCGGTAGGCGATTCCGTCGACCCGGAAGAGTGTGCCGTGGCCGCGGCGGAAATCGGGCCGGTGCTCGAAATCGACGATTCGATTGATCCCGGTCCAGCTTTCCAGGCCGATCTCCTCCTCCAGCTCGCGCAGGATCGCGGCCAGCGGCTCCTCGCCTCGCCCGACCCCGCCGCCCGGAAGCCGCCATCCTTTCGCATAGGTATGGCGGACCAGGACGACCTTGCCCGCCGGCGTCATCGGAACGGCATGCACTCCGAAAGCCTTGGGGCGGGTGACGAACCAGAATCCGCGGCGAACCTGCTGGGCGGCGGTCATGACCAGCCGCAGGAGCGGCCGCGGCGGGAGAAGCATCAGGCGCGCGACGCGGCGTCGAGGCGTTCCAGCTGATCCTCGGTCAACTCGAGCTCCATCGCGCCAAGCAACTCTTCGAGCTGCTCGGGAGTCCGGGCGCTCGCAATGGGCGCGGTGACTCCGGGCTGTGCGGCGACCCAGGCCAAAGCGATCTGGCTCTGGGTCGCGCCCGTCTCCGCGGCGATCGTGTCGAGCGTTCCGAGCACTCCGAGGCCGCGCGCGGTCAGATATTTCTCCATCCGGCCCCCCCGCACGCTCTGGCCGAAATCGGCGGCGGAGCGATATTTGCCGGTCAGGAACCCCGAGGCGAGCCCGTAATAAGGGAGCGCTCCGACCTCCTCCTCGATGCACAATTGCTGGAGCGCGCCTTCGAAACCGTCGCGGCCCATCAAATGATATTCGTTCTGGAGCACCTCGTAGCGCGCCAGGCCTTCCCGCTTCGATATGGCAAGCGCCTCGGCCAGCCGCTCGGCGTCGTAATTGGACGCGCCCAGGACCAGCACCTTGCCGTCCCGTACCAGCCGGTCGAACGCGGCGAGCGATTCCTCGAGCGGCGTGTCCCTATCGTCCTGGTGGGCATAATAGAGGTCGATCGCCTCAACTCCGAGCCGCTTCAGCGAAGCCTCGGCGGCCGCGGCGATCCGCGCCGGCTCCAGCTTCTTTCCGCCCTCGCCCGCAAGCATTCCAACCTTGGTCGCAATCCTGACATTGCCCTGGCCGCCCCGGCGCTTGAGCCAGGCGCCGATCAGGCTTTCGGATTCCCCGCCTTCATGGCCCGGCGCCCAAACTGAATAGACATCGGCCGTGTCGATCATCGTTCCGCCGGCATCGGCGAAGCGGTCCAGGATCCGGAAGGCCTCCTCGCCCTTGGCGGTCCAGCCGAAGACGTTGCCGCCGAGCACCAGCCTCGGAGTTTCGAGGCTGGAGCGGCCGATCCGGCGCATGTTGGACACGTTCTTCTCCTTCAGGATTCGGCGCCCTTCTGCCCGCGCCGGGCGAGCGCGTCGAGCGCTTCGCGCACCCTCTGGCTCTCGCCGCGCGGCACGACGAGCACCGCATCGCCACTGGCCACGACGATCAGATCGCTGACTCCCACGGTCACGACGGTGGGACCGTCCGACCGGATCAGGCAATTCTCGCTGTCGACCGCGATCGCGTCGCCGCCCACCGCGTTGCCGGCCGGATCGAGGGGGCCGAGCTGATAGAGGGAGTCCCAGCTGCCGAGGTCAGACCAGCCCATGTCGCAGGGCACGACCGCGACCCGGCTCGACCTTTCCATCACCGCCACGTCGACGGGAACGGCCGGAGCGCGCGCGAAGCACTCCTCGTCGGGGAGGACATGGCCTTCCTCATTGCTTCCCTTTTCCAACGCCTCGCGCGCGGCGGCGAGGATCGCCGGCTCGAATTCCTCGAGCGCGCGAAGGAAGGACGCGGCCTGGAACAGGAAGATCCCGGCATTCCAGTCATAGCCGCCATCGGTGAGATATTTCTCGGCGGTGGCCCGATCGGGCTTCTCGACGAAGCGGTCCGCGCGGAACACGCCGCGGGCCAGAGGCTCGCCGCGCTTGATATAGCCGTAGCCCGTCTCGGCCCGGTCCGGCGCAATCCCGAACGTCACGAGCCAATCTTCGCGAGCGAGGGGGACCGCCGAGTCGATCGCGGCGTGGAAAGCTGCCTCATCGGCAATGACATGGTCGCTCGGGAGGACGAGCAGGAGGTCCGAGTCGTCCGCGCTGAGCGCCGCAAGGGCGATCGCGGCCGCGGTGTTGCGCGGGCAGGGCTCGAGGATCAGCTGGGCCGGCGCCGCATCTTCCTCGGCAAGCTGGGCGAGAATCGCCATGCCGTGGCCGCGGCTGGCGACGATCGTCGGCGCCTCGAACCGGCCCGGATCGCTTACCCGCCGCGCAGTCTGCCGGAGCAGGCTTTCCTCCCCGGCCAAAGCCAGGAACTGCTTCGGCCGCTCGGCTACCGACAGCGGCCACAACCGGGTTCCGGCGCCGCCCGACAATATGACCGGGATCACCTTCCTGTCAGTCTTCTCCGCCATCGCTCCGCCTTACACCCGTCCCGCGACCATGTGGTTAATCGCCCCTTTCAGAAAATCTTTGTCAATTTGAGCGACACTGCCGCCCGTGTCGGAGAAACTTACACTAGGGTCCAAACCCGATCATGGCGAGGCGGAAGGCCGATGATCCGCCTGTTCAAGCATTATGTGCCGCACACATTGCTGCTGCTCGGCCTGATCGACTTCGCCTTGCTCATGGCGGCGGGGGAGGCTGGCTGGGTGGTGCGCCTCTGGCAGCTCCAGGGCGAGGCCGACATCGCCGTCGCCCGCCTTCCGCACCTGATCACCTTCGCCATCGTTCTCCAGCTCGCGATGGTCGGGGTCGGCGTCTATGCGGTCGACTCCCTCCAGTCGATGCGCATCGCCACGGCTCGACTCATCGTCGCCATTTCGCTCGGAATCCTCCTCCTTTCGCTCATCTTCTTTCTCCTGCCGGCAATCACCTTCTGGCGGTCGAACCTCGTCCTCGCCATGGGCTTCGCACTGTTCGGCCTGTTCGCCGTCCGGCTTCTTCTCGGCAAGACCCTGGGAAGCGAGGCGTTCAAGCGCCGGCTGCTCGTTCTGGGCGCAGGCCCGAGGGCTGCCCGGATCGAGGAGCTCGCGCGCCGCGAGCATAGCGGCTTCGTGATCGCCGGCTATGTCGCGATGAACGACGGGCCGGTCGCGGTCGCGCGCGCGGTCAACCGCGCCGATATCGCCAACCTGACCCAGCATGTCGTTCGTCTCGGCGCGAGCGAGGTCGTGCTCGCCCTGGAGGAGAGGCGAAATGCGCTCCCGCTCAACGACCTTCTTCGGATCAAGACGACCGGAGTCCATGTCAACGAGCTTTCCTCCTTCCTCGAAAGAGAGACCGGCCGGGTCGATCTCGACAGCGTCAATCCGTCCTGGCTGATCTTCTCGGACGGGTTCTCGGCCGGCCGACGGATCTCGAGCGCTGGAAAGAGGCTGTTCGACATCGCGGTCAGCGGGCTCATCCTGGCGGCCACTCTTCCGGTCATCCTGCTGACCGCGCTCGCCGTGAAGCTCGAGAGCAAGGGCCCGGCCTTTTTCCGCCAGCGCCGGGTCGGCCTCTACGGCCAGACCTTCGAGATATTGAAGATCCGCTCGATGCGGGAGGATGCCGAGGTCGGCGGCGTGGCCGTGTGGGCGCAGAAGGACGATCCGCGGGTCACCCGTGTCGGATCTATCATCCGCAAGCTTCGGATCGACGAATTGCCCCAGGCCTGGACCGTTCTGCGGGGCCAGATGAGCCTGGTCGGGCCCCGTCCAGAGCGGCCCCAGTTCGTCGCCGATCTCGAGGCCCGCCTGCCTTATTATGCCGAGCGCCATGTGGTGAAGCCGGGGATCACCGGCTGGGCGCAGATCAACTATCCTTATGGCGCGTCGATCGAGGACGCCCGGCAGAAGCTCGAGTACGATCTCTATTATGCGAAGAATTACACCCCCTTTCTCGATCTCCTGATCCTTCTCCAGACGGTCCGGGTCGTGCTCTTTCCGGAGGGCGCCCGATGATCGGACTGATCGCCTTGTGGAGCCACGCACTCGCCGCCCTTCTGTTCGGCGCCCTGGCGCTCTGGCAGCTTCGCCACTGGGGACTCGCCTCGCGCAACCGGGCGCTCGCAATCGCATTCGCCGTCACCGCCGCCTGGCTGGCGCTCGCGGCGCTGTTCGGCTCGCAACATTCGCTCACCATGATCGCGGAAAGCGGCCGGAACTTCGCCTTCCTCGCCTTCATGTACGGGATCGTGCGAAGCGCCGAGGACGACGGGCGCCAGCGGGCGGTGAAGCTCGTCTATGCGGTCGTGGCCGGAGTGATCGGGCTCCAGCTCACCATCGCCGGAGTGCTCGCCCAGTTCGCGGACAATGCGCTTGTCTACAACGCCCTGACCTCGACCGGCCAGATTATCGGGCTGACGATCGCCGCCGGCTCCCTGGTGCTGGTCCACAATCTCTACGGCCAGGCCGCGCCCGACAGCCGCTGGGGGATCAGGCTGCCGATGATCGCTCTGGCCGGCATGTGGGTCTACGATCTCCACCTCTATACGGTCGCCTATCTGACCCGCGGGCCGGTCGACGATCTGTTCGCAATGCGCGGCGCCATTCTCGCCATGCTCGTGCCGCTCTTCGCTCTGGCCAGCAGGCGCACCAGCGACTGGCGGATGCAGCTGTCGCGCGCCGCCACTTTCCAGTCGCTCTCGGTCATGGCCATCCTCGGCTATCTCATCCTGATGATGTCGGCGACCCGGGCGCTCGAGATCGTCGGCGGAAACTGGGTCCGGATCGGCCAGATCGGCCTGGTCTTCGGGATGACGGTTGCGGCGATCATCCTGCTTCCGTCCGGCCGCCTTCGCGCCTGGCTCAGGGTCATGCTGGCCAAGCATTTCTTCGAGCATCGCTACGATTATCGCGCCGAATGGCTCCGCTTCACCCGGACCGTCGGAAACGTCGCGGTCGCCGACGGCGAAGGCGAGCATGCCGGCGCTCGCCACGATCCGGCGTCGCTCGGAGAGCGGATCGTCAAGGCGCTCGCCGACGTTGCCGAGGCGCCCGGCGGGCTTCTCTTCGTTCCGGACGGCGCCGGCCGATTCGCCTTCGCGGCGCGCTGGCAATGGGTCCACGACGTTCCGGAAGGAAGCGCCGGAGACGGCGAGCTGATCCGATTCCTCGAATCCACCGCCCATGTTGTCGACTTCGGATCGATTCGCGGCGGCGTGCTGAAGATGCACGGCGCGAGCGCCCGGCTGCCCGGCTGGATGCAGGGGCTCCACGCCGCCTGGGCGGGAATCCCGCTGCTCCACAACGATCGGCTCGTGGGCTTCGTCATTCTTGAAAATCCGCCGATCAGGCGTCCGCTGGACTGGGAGGATTTCGACCTTTTCCGCACCGCCGGGATCCAGGCCGCGAGCTTCCTCGCCGAGGCCCGGAGCCAGGAGGCCCTCGCCGATGCCCAGCGCTTCGACGAGTTCAACCGCCGCTTCGCCTTCATCATGCACGACATCAAGAATCTGGTCAGTCAGCTCTCGCTCGTCGCCCGCAATGCCGAGCGGCACGCCCACAATCCCGAATTCCGCGAGGACATGATTGCCACGCTCCAGGCATCGGTGAAGAAGATGAACGACCTTCTCGCCCGCCTGAACCGGGGCAATGCGCGCGAGGCCGAGGAGCCGCGCGCAACCGCGATCGCCCACGTCGCCGCCTCGGTCGCCCAGGTCAAGAACAGGGTTCATCCGGTCGCCTGTTCGGGGGGGCAGGGCATTGCCGCGATCGCCGATCCGGTTCGGCTCGAGCAGGCGCTCGCCCATCTCGTCCAGAATGCCGTCGACGCGAGCCCGGCCGGCGCACCGGTGCGGATCACCTGCTGGGAGCAGGGTGGCGAGGCGGTGATCGAGATTGCCGACCGTGGCGGCGGCATGTCCGCCGATTTCATCCGCGGCCGGCTGTTCCAGCCCTTCGCCTCGACCAAGGAGAGCGGCTTCGGGATCGGAGCCTATGAGGCCCGGACTTTGGTCTGTGCCATGGGCGGCCGGATCGAGGTCGCCAGCCGCGAAGGCGAAGGCAGCCGTTTCACCGTCTTTTTACCGCTTGCGGAGACACATGACGTCTCCCTGACCGATCGGAAATATGCATGACTGCCGAGGCGAAAGCCAAATTGCTGATCGTCGAGGACGATGAGGGCCTGCAGCGTCAGCTCCGCTGGGCCTATGACGATTACGACGTCCTGGTCGCCTCGGACCGGGGCGCCGCGATCGACATCTTGCGCGCCGAGGAGCCGGCCGTGGTCACCCTCGATCTCGGCCTTCCGCCCGATCCCAACGGGGTGACCGAAGGCTTCGCGACTCTCGAGATGATCCTGTCGCTCAAGCCCGACACCAAGGTGATAGTCGCTTCGGGCCATGGCGCGCGCGAGAGCGCTCTTCGGGCGATCGCGTCGGGCGCCTACGATTTCTACCAGAAGCCGGTCGACATCGATCAACTGGGCCTGATCGTCCGCCGTGCCTTCCAGCTCTACGGAATCGAGGGGGAGAATCGCCGGCTCGGCGAGCGGGTCGGCGAGGACGGGCGGGTGCTCGGCACCATGATCACCGCGGCGCCGGAGATGTCGAAGGTCGCCCGCACCATCGAGCGGGTCGCCAATACCGACGTATCGGTCATGCTTCTCGGCGCAAGCGGCACAGGCAAGGAATTGCTCGCGCGCGGCCTTCATTCGGCGAGCCGGCGATCCCCGGCCGCCTTCGTCGCGATCAATTGCGCGGCGATCCCCGAAAATCTGCTCGAGGCTGAATTGTTCGGTTACGAGAAGGGCGCTTTCACGGGCGCGATCAAGACCACCGAGGGCAAGATCGAGCTCGCCCAGGGCGGCACCCTCTTCCTCGACGAGGTCGGCGACATTCCGCTTCCGCTCCAGGTGAAGCTGCTCCGCTTCTTGCAGGAACGGACGATCGAGCGGATCGGCGGTCGCAAGGCGATCCCGGTCGATACAAGGATCGTGTGCGCCACCCACCAGGATCTCGAGGCGATGATCAAGGCCGGGAGCTTCCGCGAGGATCTCTATTACCGCCTCGCCGAGATCGTCGTGAGGATCCCGAGCCTCGCCGAGCGGCATGGCGACGCGATCCTTCTCGCCAAGCATTTCTGCAACATCTTCTCGCGCGAGATGAACCCGCAGGTGAAGGGACTGGCGCCGGCCGCGCTCGCCGCGATCGACCGCTGGCCCTGGCCGGGCAACGTGCGCGAGCTCGAGAACCGGATGAAGCGCGCGGTGATCATGGCCGACGGCAAGATGATCACCGCCGAGGATCTCGATCTCGAGACCGAGGAGGAGGATTCGCTCCCGGTGAATTTGAAGTCCGCGCGCGAGCTGGCCGACCGCCGGGCGATCCGCCAGGCGCTTGCCCGAAGCGAGAACAATATCTCGAACACGGCCAAGCTCCTCGGGATCAGCAGGCCGACCCTCTACGATTTGATGAAGCAATACGGGCTTCAGCCTTGAGGGCAGTGGGCCGCCTTTTCGCCGGAGCCTTGATTCTCGCGGCCGCGGGCTGCTCGAACGCGCCGGCGCCCAAAGGGACTCCCTACGAGCGCGGGCTCGCAGCGCTCGCCGCGGGCAAGCCGCGCGAAGCAAAGGCCGCCTTCATCGACGCGATCAAGGCCGACCCGAACGACGCCCGCCTCCGAGTCGCCCAGGCAAGAACCTATCTGCTTCTCGGCGACGGAGTCGCCGCCGACGCGGAGCTGGAGCGGGCTCGCAGGCTCGGCTTCGCCGACGAGGAGACGCGCCATTTGATGGCGCATGCCTACCTTCTCCACGGCGATCCCGACCGGGCGATCGACGAGGCCGATCTCGCGCCGCCGGCCCATGCCGCCTATGCGGCGCGAATTCGCGGCCTCGCCTCGGCTGCCAAGGGCGACGATGAAGGCGCCGCGGCCGCCTTCGATCAGGCGCTCGCTCTGGCCCCCCGCGACAGCCAGGTCTGGACCGAGCTCGCGCGCTTTCGCCGAAATATCGGCGAGATCGGCGGAGCGATCGTCGCCGCCGACAAGGCGGTCGATTTCGGCCCCCGCAATGCCGAGGCGCTCGTCCTTCGCGGCGAGCTGACCCGCGGCCAATACGGCCTCGCCGCGTCCCTGATCTGGTTCGACAGGGCGCTCGAGGTCGATCCCAAATATGTGCCTGCCTTGTCGGAGCGGGCGGCGACCCTCGCCGATCTCGGCAGCATGAAGGCAATGCTGGCGGATACGCGCGCCTTGCTTGCGATCGCCCCGAAGAATCCGACCGCTCATTACCTCCAGGCCCTGCTCGCGGCACGCGCGGCCAAATACGATCTGGCCGCTTCGATCCTGGCGCGCGCCGGCAATCTGCTGGAAAACCTTCCCGGCGCGCTTCTACTATCCGGAGTCGTCGAGCTCGAGACCGGCAAGACCGAGAAGGCGGTTTCGCACCTCCAGCGCCTGGTTGCGATTCAGCCGGAAAATCTGAAGGCGCGGCGGCTGCTCGGTTCGGCGCAGTGGCGCCTCGGCGATTCCGCCGCCGCGGTCGCCACCCTCCAGCCGCTCGCCGACCGCCCCGACGCCGATCCCTATGTGCTGACCCTCGTCGCCCGCGCCCTCGACCGTGAGGGCGACCAGGAGGCTGCTTCCCTCTATCTCGCCCGCGCCGCCGATCCGCGCCGCCGGACCGCCTCGGCAATCCTCGCCGAAGCGGTCGACGAAGAGACTCTCGACGCTCTCCGCCGCTCCGCCGACGAACGGCCCGGCGATGCCGGTCGCCAGATCCGGCTGATCCGCGCCTTGCTCGGGCGCGGGCTCGGCGCCGAGGCGCTCGACCGCGCCCGGGGGCTGCAGGCCGCCAATCCCGGCACGCCCGACGCCCATATGCTCGCCGGCGACGCGCTCGGCCTGACGGGCGATTATTCCGGTGCCGCGGCGGCCTATCGGCAGGCGGGAAATCTCGCTTTCTCCGAACCGGTCGCCCTTCGGCTGATCGAGTCCCTTCGCAACAGCGGTGACTCCGCGGGCGCGTCGCGGGTGCTCGAACTGTTCCTCCAGCAGAACCCTCAGAACGTGCCGGCCCGGATACTGGCGGGCGACGCCATGCTCCAGGCCGGGCAGTGGGACGATGCCATCGACATTTACGAGCAGCTCCGCGAGCGGATTGGCAATGGCGACGCGACCCTTCTGAACAATCTCGCCTGGGCCTATGCCCAGAAGGGGGAATTGCGCACCGCCATACCGATGGCCAGGCGCGCCTGGGAGCTGGACCCCAACAACCCGGTCACCTCCGACACCTATGGCTGGTTGCTCTACAAGAGCGGACGCGACAAGGCGCTCGCAATGACCCTGATCGGCCAGGCCGCGCGCGGCGCTCCGAGCGACCGCGACTTCCGGGCCCTTCTCTCCCGCACGGGCTAGCCTCGCTCCCGCTCAGACAGCATCGGGATCGGGCTCGGTGAAAGCACTTTAGCGAAGCGTCGGCGAACCCAGGTTCAGCTCGTTGAGCTTGATCACCGTCACCGCGCTATGGCTTCGGCGCAGGGCCGGCAGGAATTGCTTCGAATCGCCGACGATCACCATCACCGAAGGGCCGGGGTCCAGAAGCTCCGCCGCGGTCGCCCGCGCCTGCTCGGGAGTCACCGCGGAAACGGCCTGCTGGTTGCGGGCGATCTCCTCCGGATCGACTCCGCGCGCGACATAGGTGCCGATGAGGCCGGCAAGGCCCGAAGTCGTCTCGATGCTTCGGCCGAAGCTTCCGTTCAGGACCGCCTTGCGGGTGGTCAGCTCGGCGGCAGGGATCGGCTCCGAGCCGAGCCTGCGCATTTCCGCGAGGATCAGCCCGAGCACCTCAGCCGCGGTCTCGTTCTTGGTCTGGGTCGTGGCCGTGAACGGCCCGGGCTCCCGGCGCGCGTCGATGCTGCTTCCGGCGCCGTAAGCGAGGCCGCGCTTGATCCTGATTTCCTGGTTGAGGCGCGAGGAGAAGCCGGTGCCGAGCACCGCATTGGCGACGATAGCCCGATAGTAGCGCGGGTCGCTTCGCGGGATCGCTTCGCGGGTCACCGCGACCGCGGCCTGGCCGGCGCCCGGCATGTCGACGACGATCACCCTGGGGCCGGCGATTGCCGCGACCGCGGCCGGGGGGCTGGCCACCGAGCTTCCCGTCCAGCTCCCGAAATGGCGCTCGGCGAGCGCCAGCGCCGCTTCCGGCGCGATGTCGCCGGTCAGGATCAGGGTCGTGTTCGCGGGCGTCCATGCGCGGCGATAGGCGGCGAGCAAATCCTCGCGCCCGATCGCCTTCAGCGATTGCGGAGTCCCGTCGGCGGGATGGGCATAGGCGCTGTTTCCATAGAGCGCCCGGGCCGCGACCAGGCGCGAGAGGGACCCCGGATCCGTCATGCTGACGGTGACATTGTCGATCGCGATGGCGCGCTGCCGCTCGACCTCGGGCTCGGCGAAGGCGGGGTTACGGGCGACGTCGGCGATGATCGCCAGAGCCGGGTCCGCCTGGTCCGCCTTGACGGTCAGCGACAGGTTCGATTCGTCCCATCCCGCGCCGCTGTTCAGCGACGCCCCGAGAGCCTCGACCGACTGGGCGATCTCGGTCGCGGAGCGGGTCGCGGTTCCCTGGGTGATGACCGAGGAAGCAAGCTCGTTGAGCCCGGCCTTGCCGTTCGGGTCGGCCGCCGCGCCCGTCCTGGTCAGGAGGGAGGCGGTAAGCAGAGGAAGGTCGTGCCGCTCGACGATGATCAGGGTCAGCCCGTTCGCGAGCTTGCGGGTGACCGGCCGAGGCACGGACGCGACGAGCTCGGGCCCTGCCGCGGGCGGAGCGACCCGCTCGGCGGCCGGCGCCGGCTGGACGATTCGGATGCTCGCCGGGGCGGCCAGGGGGCTTGTCGCCACCGTCGCGGCAAGGCCGATCCGGTCGCCCTTCGCTCCGGCCGGCCTGGATTCGTCGGGCAGATAGCGGAGCGACGCGCTCCTCTCGTCGCGAAGCCAGGTGCGCGCGACTCGCTGGACGTCCGCCGCGGTCACCGCCGCGATCGAGTCGAGGCGCCGGTCGGCCGCCGCCGCGTCGCCGGAGACGATCACCGCCTCGGCGAGCTCGGAGGCCTTGCCGTCCACCGTCTCGCGGTCGGTCAGGGCCGAGATCAGCAGCTCGTTCTTCGCTTCCTTGAGCTCGGCCTCTGTCACCGCCTCGTCGCGGAGCCTGGCGACCTCGGCGCGCAAGGCCGCCTCGCCCGCCTCGGCGCTCTTGCCGGCGCTCATGATCGCGAAGACCGCCATCAGGCCCTGGCCCTGCTTCAGCTCGGTGAAGCTCGACGCCTCGCTTGCAAGCTGCTCGCGATAGATGAGCGATTCGTAGAGGCGCGAGCTCTGGCCGGCCGAAAGCACGGCGTCGATCACCTCGATCACCGCCGAATCGGGATCGGAGGCGGGCGGCAGGGGATAGGTGATCATCGCCGCGGGCAGTGGGGTGTTGGCCTCGTAGACCGTGAAATGGCGGGCGGCCTGGTGCCTCGGCTCGGCCGCGGTTACCCGCGGGATCGCCGCCGCGGGCCGCTCGATCGGCGCGAAATATCGGTCGATCCAGGAGTCGAGCTGTGGCTGGTCGAAATTGCCGGCGACGACGAGCACCGCATTGTCGGGCCGATAATAGGTGGCGTGGAATGCGCGCACGTCGGCGATCGTCGCCGCGTCCAGCTCCTCGATATTGCCGATTCCGGGACGCGCGTAGGGATGAACGTCGTAGGAGATTTGCGGGTAATAGAGGAACAGCTTCCCGTAGGGCCGGGTGAGGTAGGAGGAACGCAGCTCCTCCTTCACCACGTCGCGCTCGGAGGCGAAGAAGCCCGGTTCGACGACCAGCGAGCCCATCCTCTCCGCCTCGGCCCAGAGCAGCCGCTGGAGATGATTGGCCGGCACCACCTCGTAATAATTGGTGTAATCGTCGTTGGTGGACGCGTTGTTGTAACCGCCCACGTCCTCGGTCAACCGGTCCATCTGCTCCGGAACCAGGTTGCGGGTCGATTTGAACATCAGATGCTCGAACATATGGGCGAAGCCCGAGCGCCCGCGCGGGTCGTCCTTCGATCCGACGTCGTACCAGACCTGGACCGACGCGTTCGACGTGGACGTGTCCCTGATCGAATAGACCCGCAGGCCGTTGGCGAGGGTCCGGCTCTTGTAATCGAGCGGAGCGATTCCGGTAGCGGATGGGACCGGCGTCGGTGCAGCCGCTTCCGCCCGCGCTTCCGCGGCCGGCGATCCGGATGCGGCCGGGACCACCGCCTCCCGCACCGTTGCGCAGCCAGCGAGCAGGAGCCCGAGCAGCGGCAATGCGGCACGGGAAAGTCGATCGATCATGACAGGAATCCCCCCGATCGGGCGGCTGATCTTATGTCCTCGTGCCCGTCCGATCAGACTAGGACCTCAGACCAGCAAAAGGAAGCCGTTGAGGGTCAGCGCCGAGCCGAGGATTCCGAGCACGAGCGACAGCCCGAGGATCCAGCGGTTGACCGCCAGGATGGCCACCGATCCGAGGACCAGAGCGAGCTGGAGAAGCACCTCGGCAAGATCGAAAGCGTTATCGCGGCGCGAAGCCTCTTCGAACGCCGCCTCATAGGCTTTGGCCCTGGCGCTCAATTCCTTCTTGCCTTCGCCCTTCAGCGGATCCCCTGGCGCCTCCGCGTCCGGCTCGCTGTCGTAGCGGGCGATCGTCGCCTTATATTCTTTCAGCCGCGCCTCGGCCGCCGGTCGGGCGGCGGGAGCGATCGTCCCGGCCGAGAGAGCGTCCTCGATCTCGGCCGCCTCGATCTCGTACACGGTCTGGCGCACGTTCTTGGCCTGGTAGAAGGCCCAGGTGTCGCTCGACTTGATATTGTTGGCCACCATGTCGTCGGTCGCATTGCCGCCGCCCAGCCCGCCGATCGCCAGGATCGCGGCGAGGCAGGCGATCAGCAGCGCCGCGCGGTTGCGGAACCGATCGTCGGCCTCATGCTCCGCTTTCTGTTCGTGAAGCTCCGCGATCAGATCGGCGGCGTCGGTCGAATCCATCCTTGATGTCCCCCCTGTGTGGAGCGGCTGGCTGCCAAATTTTTCCGCCCGCGTCGAGACTCTTGCCCCGGCTCGCCGCTGATGTAGATGCGGTCGGGACAAAAAGGGGATGAAGATGAAAATTGCCCGTCTTGCCGCCTTGCTCGCTTTGCCGTTCGCCGCCGCCGCGGCCGCCGCTCCGGCCGACCCGCCCAGGCTGATCGTCGCCATCTCGGTCGATCAATTCTCCGCCGACCTGTTCAACCAATACCGCCAGCATTTCGACGGCGGCCTTCAGCGGCTGTCGGAAGGCGTGGTCTTTCCCAACGGCTATCAGGGCCACAATGCGACCGAGACCTGCCCCGGCCATTCGACCATCCTCACCGGATCGCGGCCGGCCCGGACCGGGATCATTGCCAACAACTGGTTCAACCCGAGCGCGACCCGTCCCGACAAGGGGGTCTATTGCTCCGAGGATCCGCGGGTGCCCGGAAGCAGCTCGAAGGGCGGCGGATATACCGTCTCTCCTTATCTTCTAAAGATGCCCACCCTGGGCGATCGGCTGAAGCGCGCATATCCGGCGAGCCGGGTCGCCGTCGTTTCCGGCAAGGATCGTGCCTCGATCATGATGGGCGGTTACGGCCCCGATCAGCGCTGGTGGTGGGACCATGACAAGAAGGCCTTCGTCAGCCATGGCGGCCCGGCGCCGGCCTCGGTCACCGAGGGCAATGAGGCGGTCACCGCCGCGCTTTCGCGCGTTGCGCCGGCGCGCGATCTGCCCGGCGTCTGCGAAGCGCACAGCCGGTCCGTGCCGCTCATGGGCGGGGGCAAGCCGGTCGGCGAGGGCCGGTTCGCGCGCGACGCGGGCGACCGATACAGCTTCCGCGCCTCGCCCGATTTCGACCGCTCCGTCCTAGACATCGCCACCGGCCTGCGCCGCGAGATGCGGCTCGGCCAGGGAGACGCTACCGATCTTCTGATCCTCGGCCTTTCGGCGACCGATTATGTCGGCCACACTTACGGAACCCAGGGCAGCGAGATGTGCATCCAGCTGATGGCGCTGGACAAGGCGCTTGGCGAATTCTTCCGCGGGCTGGACGCGACCGGGATCGACTATCTGGTGATGCTCACCGCGGATCACGGCGGACACGACGTCCCCGAGCGCCATCGCGAGCATGCCGCCAACGACGCGACCCGGGTCGACCAGGCCCTGAGCGCCGGCACGCCCGACAAGCCGGGCCCGATGGGCGAGATGCTGATGCGCAAGCTGAAGCTGGCCAAGGCGCCGCTCTACAGCGACGGTGCGTTCGGCGATTTCTATATCGATCGCTCATTGTCGGTCGCACAGCGCGCGCGCGTGCTCCGCGATGCGGTCGCCGCCTATCGGGCCCATCCCCAGGTCGCCGCGGTCTTCACCAAGGCGGAGCTGGGCGCCGCTCCGGCGCCGAAGGGCGCGCCCGACACATGGTCTCTGCTCGACCGCGCCAAGGCCAGCTTCGACTCCGAGCGCTCGGGCGATTTCGTCGTCCTGCTCAAGCCGCGGGTCACGCCGATCTACAATACGAGCGGCGGCTACAGCGCCACCCACGGCAGCCCCTGGGATTACGACCGCAAGGTCCCGATCCTGTTCTGGCGCAAGGGTTTGCGGCCCTTCGAGCAGTCACTTGCGGTCGAGACCGCCGACATATTGCCGACCCTCGCGGCGACCGTCCGGGTTCCAATCGCGCCCGGCACGATCGACGGCCGCTGCCTCGATCTGGACGAAGGTCCCGGGACGACCTGCAACTAAGGCCCTTTCTTCGCTGCCGGCTCCCCTCCCTGTACCCAGGGAGGGGGATCTACCCCGCCAGAGCCTCCACCTGCTCGGCCAATTCGAGCCACCTGTGCTCGGCCTCGTCGCGCTCGCTCCGGGCGGCGGCGATCGAGTCGGTCAGCGCCTGGAACAGCTTCGGGTCGCGCGCATAGAGGTCCGGATCGGACAGCGCGCTCTCGTCCCGCGCGATCCTCTCCTCCAGCGCCTCGATGCGCCTGGGCAGCAAATCGTAATCGCGCTGGTCCCGATAGGTGAGCTTCGTCTGCGGCCTGGCCCTGGGCGCGGGCGCCGAAGCGGCTTTCTCCCTGGCTCCGGATGAAGCGCGCGGCTTCGCCCGCTTCCGCTCCCAATCCTCATAGCCGCCCGCCACCACGTCGACCTTGCCGCTTCCGTCGAGCCCCAAAGTGATCGTCACCGTCCGGTCGAGGAAGTCGCGGTCGTGGCTGACGATCAACACCGTGCCGTCATAATCGGCGATCACTTCCTGGAGCAGGTCGAGCGTCTCGAGATCGAGGTCGTTGGTCGGCTCGTCGAGCACCAGCAGGTTCGATCGCCGGGCGAACTCGCGGGCGAGCAGAAGCCGCGAGCGTTCGCCGCCGGACAAGGTGCCGATTTTTGCGTCCACGAGCGTGGGCTCGAACAGGAACTCCTTCAGATAGCCCTGGACGTGCTTGCGGTGGCCGCGAACGTCGATCCAGTCGCCGCCGTCGGCGAGTATGTCGCGGACCCTCTTCTCGGGATCGAGAAGCTTGCGCTGCTGGTCGATGACGATCCCGGTCAGGGTTCTGGCCCTCGCCACCTTGCCTTCGTCGGGCTCGAGCTCGCCGGTCAGCAATCTGAGCAGCGTCGTCTTGCCGGTGCCGTTGGCGCCGACTACGCCGATCCGGTCGCCGCGCTGGATCCGCAGGGTGAAATCGCGGACGATGGTGCGCTGGTCAAATCTCTTGGTCACCCGGTCGGCGTCGATGACCATCTTGGTCTTCACCTCGTCGTTTCCGAGGCCGAGCTTCGCGGTTCCGGCCGGCCCGAGCATCGCCGCGCGCTGCGCGCGCATCTCGTGCAATTTGGTGAGCCGACCCTGGTTGCGCTTTCGCCGGGCGGTCACTCCGCGCTGGAGCCAGTGGAGCTCCAGCTTCAGCTTCGCGTCCATCTTCTCGGCGGCGCGCGCTTCCTCGGCATAGACGGCCTCGGTCCAGGCGTCGAAGCCTCCGAAGCCGATCTCCGCGCGGCGAAGCTGGCCCCGGTCGAGCCAGAGCGACGATTTGGTCAGCCGCTTCAGGAAGGTGCGGTCGTGGCTGATCGCGATGAACGCGCCGCTATATCGGCCGAGCCAGTCTTCGAGCCATTCGATCGCGGCAAGGTCGAGATGGTTGGTCGGTTCGTCCATCAGGAGCACCTGCGGATCCTGCGCCAGTGCCCGGGCGATCGCCGCCCGCCGCCGCTCGCCGCCCGAGGCGGTCGCCGCCGGCCGGTCGAGATCGACCCCGAGCTGCCCGGCGATCGCGTCGACCTCGTGCGCCGCCGGCGCTCCCGCCCCGCTCAGCGCGAACTCGCGCAGCGTCTCGAACCGCGCGACCGGCGGGTCCTGCTCGAGCAGGACCACCTTCACGCCCGGCTGGATCGTCCGCCGCCCTTCATCGGTCTCGATCAGCCCGGCCACGCATTTGAACAAGGTCGTCTTGCCCGCGCCGTTGCGGCCGATCAATGCGAGCCGGTCGCGCTGACCGATGAACAGGTCCAGGCCGCGGAACAGCCATCCGCTCCCCTGCACGAGTCCGAGATTTTCATAAGCGAGAACTGGGGCGGCCATGGCGGGCAGATAGGGGCGATGAATAGATTCGTCACCCCGCTCCGCTCGCCCTGGCCGTCATTCCAGCGAAAGCATGTCCTGAGCTTGTCGAAGGGCTGGAATCTCCCTTTCTTCAGTACGGCGAACGGAAAGAAGTGAGACTCCAGCTTTCGCTGGAGTGACGCAAAGGGGGACGACGAACGGATTACATCCCCCAAATCACCCTTAAGGGCGATAGCGTCCGACCCCGATCTTGTGCATCTTCTGCTCTCAACCGAACGAGGGCGCGCATATGCCGGTCGTTGGAATGGGCGGTTTCATCGAGATCACCAACGAGCAATGGGATACGGAGGCGGGCAACTTCGCCCGGATCCACGACCCCGAAGGCAATCCGCTGGAGCTGTGGGAGCCGCCGGCGGGCGCATGAAAAAGGGGGGAATGGACGATGAAATATGCATTCGTCTACGGCGGGATCGGCGGCGCGATCCCGATCCTGATCATCAGCGCCTCGCTGGCCCTGAACCTGTCCAACCACACCACGTCGGTCTGGTTCGGCTATCTCGTCATGCTCGCGGCGCTGTCGCTCATCTTCGTCGGCGTGAAGCGATACCGCGACGTTGAGTGCGGCGGGATCATCCGCTTCTGGCGCGCGCTGGGCCTCGGGCTCGCGATGGCGCTGGTCGCGGGCCTCATCTACGCGGCCGGCTGGGAGATCTTCATCGCCTCGACCGGCTACGATTTCATGGCCGACTACAGCCGCTCCATGGTCGAAGCAATGCGGTCCGAAGGCGCTTCGCCGGCGGCGATCCAGGCCAAGCTCGCCGAGCTCGGACAGATGGCGGAGTGGTACAAAAACCCCCTGATCCGGATCGCAATGATCTTCGCCGAGATCTTCCCGGTCGGGCTCCTCGTCGCCCTGGTGTCGGCCGCTTTGCTGCGGAACCCCAGGATGCTCCCCGCGGCGCGCTGATCGTCGAGGTCGCTGATCGGCTCTGCACCCTGATTCTGCCCAATGTTAGCGAATGGGGCTTTCCACCCGACTGACCGTGAGCGGACGGCCTGTCTTCCAGCCCCCTTCGCTTGTCACAGGTTCGGCGCGCGACTATCTCCCGCGCCTGTAGCCTCGGGCAGCCGATCCCGCGGACACCGTCATCGAAGACCGATTGCTTCAGCCGAGCCCCGTTCCAGCTATATCTTTCGTCGAGCGGCTGCGTACCGAGGCAGGACCCCGCGCGCTCGGCATAAGCCTGGCCTTCCTGATCGAAGGTCTGCTGCTGTTGCTCTTATTCTCCTTCGGCCCGGCGGAGCCGCCCGGCAGCAAGGAGAAGGGGATCACTCTGTTGAGCCTGCCGGCGGAGGCGGTTTCGGAAAAGGCGGCCGAGCCGGATAGCCCTGAGCCCGAGCAGCAGACGGAGGAGCGGCCCCTGCCGCGGAAGCCGGAAATCGAGCAGCCCCCGGCCCCCGTTGTACCGAAGGTCCCTTCAACGGTGCAGGCCCCGCCGCCGCCCCCGCCGGCGCCACCGGCCGCCACGCCCCCGAACACCAGCCGGGCGCCGCCCAAGCCCAGGCCAATGTACGGGCCTCCCAACACAGGCGGGTCCCGGTCTCGCGACACGGAGAGAGTGGGAACGGCGCCCAATGGCGAGCCGCTCTATGCGGCCGCCTGGTATCGCGAGCCGGAAGACAAGATGCTGGGCGACTATCTGTCCACCGCCCGCGGCCCGGGATGGGGGCTGATCGCATGCCGCACCGCGTCGGGCTTTCGAGTCGTGGATTGCGTCGGAATCGACGAATATCCGCGCGGATCGCAGATCATGCGCTCGGTGCTCGCGGCGGCGTGGGAATTCAGGGTGCGCCCTCCGCAACGCGGCGGGGTGCCACTGGTTGGCGCCTGGGTCCGGATCAGGATCGATTACAGCATCAGGCGGAATTAGGGCCGGAGGCGCGACCCCCGCCGCGATCCAGGCAGCCGCGCTTCTGCGCAACCCGCAGTTGATGGCGGCGCCGGGATGAGGACGGACCGGGTTCGCGGCCCTACCGTGCCCAGGCCGACCGGAAGAGGCTGATTGCCACGAAGATCGGCGTCAACAGGAACGGATAGTAAAACAGAATGACGTCGAAGCCCATATGGGCGAGCACGTTGCTGCCGTCCGACCGATAATCGATCGCCATGACGACATACCAACCCCAAAGCAGGAAAGTGACCGCGAGTCCGGTTCCCCACAAAGCGCGCGATCGCTCGTTCAGCATAGCAAGAGCGAGGAACGGCAGCGCGGTGACCAGCATCATTTCGAGCATCGCCAGCAGATCGTCGCCCAAAGCCGGCAGCTCTCCAAACGGGACAGCGACCGCGAACGCCGAGCCCAAGATCGTCCCGATGCCTATCCCCAGCGCGAGCAACGCGGCCTTCCACCGAAACGCCATGATTCCCCCCGATCAGCGCCGCCCGCCGCCGCGCTTGCCCATCCGCATCGCCTGCTGCTTGCCGTAACGCGTCTTGCGCGTGCCCGGCCGGCCTTCGGTGGCCCGGCCCTGGGTCTGGACGACTCGCTCATGCTCCGGGATCCCCAGCTCGTCGGCCTCGAGCCGCCTGATCTCGTCGCGGAGCCGTCCGGCTTCCTCGAACTCGAGGTCGGCGGCGGCCTTGCGCATGCGCTGCTCGAGATCCTCGATGTAAGCGCGCAGATTGTGGCCGACGAGATGCGGCCTCTCCTCGTCGCCGGTGTCGACCATCACGCTGTCGCGGTTGGTGACGTGGCTCATGATGTTCTGGATGTCGCGCTTGATCGTCGTCGGCGTGATCCCGTGTGCCTGGTTATATTCTTCCTGCTTCTGTCGGCGCCGGTCGGTCTCGCGGAGCGCCCGTTCCATCGATCCGGTGATCCGGTCGGCGTAGAGGATCACCCGTCCCTCGACGTTGCGGGCGGCGCGGCCGATCGTCTGGATCAGGCTGGTCTCGGAGCGCAGGAAGCCTTCCTTGTCGGCGTCGAGGATAGCGACCAGCCCGCATTCGGGAATGTCGAGGCCCTCGCGAAGCAGGTTGATGCCCACGAGCACGTCATAGACCCCGAGCCTGAGGTCCCGGATCAGCTCGATCCGCTCCAGGGTCTCGACGTCCGAGTGCATGTAGCGGACCTTGAGGCCCGCCTCGTGGAGGAACTCGGTCAGATCCTCGGCCATCCGCTTGGTGAGCGTGGTGACCAGGGTGCGATAGCCTTTGCGGGCCGTCTCGCGCGCCTCGTGGATCAGATCGTCGACCTGGTCCTCGACCGGCTTGATCGTCACCGGCGGATCGATGAGGCCCGTGGGCCTGATCACCTGCTCGGAGAAGACTCCGCCGGTCTGCTCGAGCTCCCACGGACCGGGAGTGGCCGAGACCGCCACCGTCTGCGGCCGCATCGCGTCCCATTCGTTGAACCTGAGCGGCCGGTTGTCGATGCAGCTCGGAAGCCTGAATCCGTATTCCGCCAGAGTGATCTTGCGCCGATGGTCGCCGCGCGCCATCGCACCGATCTGGGGCACAGTCTGGTGGCTCTCGTCGACGAACAGCAAAGCGTTCTCGGGCAGATATTCGAACAAAGTCGGCGGCGGCTCGCCGGGCAGGCGGCCGGTCAGGAAGCGGCTATAATTCTCGATTCCCGCGCAGCTCCCCGTCGCGGCAATCATCTCCAGGTCGAAATTGGTACGCTGCTCGAGCCTCTGCGCCTCGAGCAATTTCCCTTCCGCGACCAGCTCCTTAAGCCGCTCGGCAAGCTCGTGCCTGATCGCCTCCATCGCCTGCTTGAGCGTGGGGCCGGGGGTCACATAGTGCGAGTTGGCATAGACCTTCACATAGTCGAGGCTTGCGATCCTCTTCCCCGTCAGCGGATCGAACTCGACGATCTCCTCGATATCGTCGCCGAAGAAATTGATCCGCCAGGCCATGTCCTCATAGTGGGACGGGAAGATCTCGAGATTGTCGCCGCGCACCCGGAAATTGCCTCGGGCGAAGGCCTGGTCGTTGCGCTTGTACTGGAGCGCGACCAGCTTGCGGATGATCTCTCTCTGGTCTGCGCTCTGCCCCTTGTGGAGGCTGAAGGTCATCGCCGAATAGGTCTCGACCGATCCGATTCCGTAGAGGCAGGAGACCGAGGCGACGATGATCACGTCGTCGCGCTCGAGAAGCGCCCGGGTCGCCGAATGGCGCATCCGGTCGATCGCCTCGTTCACCGAGCTTTCCTTCTCGATATAGGTGTCGGACCGCGGCACGTAGGCCTCGGGCTGGTAATAATCGTAATAGGATACGAAATATTCGACCGCATTCTCCGGGAAGAAGCTCTTGAACTCCCCGTAGAGCTGGGCGGCGAGGATCTTGTTGGGGGCGAGCACGAGCGCAGGCCGCTGCAATTCCTCGATCACCCTGGCCATGGTGAAGGTCTTGCCCGATCCGGTCACTCCGAGAAGGACCTGGGTCTGCTCCTCGCTCCGCATCTGCTCGACCAGCTCGGCGATCGCCGCCGGCTGGTCGCCCGCCGCCTCGTAATCGGAAACGAGCGTGAATCTTTTCCCGCCCTCGGCCTTTTCGGGCCTTTCGGGGCGGTGGGGGACGAACGCCTTGTCCGTATCCGGCTCTTCGAGGCCGGTCCTGATCGCTATCGGCATGGGCGCAATATGGTCACTGAAGCGCCGCTTCGCCAGCGCATCTCGCCTAATCGTTCACCTTCGATTAGAACGGCGGCGAAACAGGGGGAGGACGAAAAATGCGCACATCATCTTGTCTCGCGTCGGCCATGCTTCTTGGGCTCGCCGCCTGCGGAAGCGGCGGAAGCGACGGTAACGGAAGCTCGGCCTCATCGGGCGGAGCAACCCAGCTCGAGCCCGGCCTTTGGGAAATGAAGATGGAGCTGGTCGACGTAAAAGGGCCTGGAATCCCGGCCGGGGCCGCGGCCCAGATGAAGCAGCAGCTCGCCCGAGTGACCACCGACTGCATGACCCCCGAGGAAGCGAAAGGGCCTCGATCGGACATGTTCACCAAAGGCCAGGCGGCGAACTGCAAGCAGGACGACTTCAGCTGGTCCGGCGGCAAGATCCACGGAGTCATGACCTGCGGCGGCGCCGGCCCAGGCGGCGAGGGAAAGGTCACCATGACCATGGACGGCCAATATGGCGGCGAGAGCATCGAAATGACGATGAAGACCAAGACCGAGGCCGAGGGCGGGTCGATGGACATGGACATGAAGATCACCGGCCGCCGGGTCGGCGAATGCCCGGCCGAAAAGTCCTGACGCCATGATCGGCTATGCTACCGTCGGAACCAACGACATCGACCGCGCCCGCGCCTTTTACGACGATCTGCTCGGCGAGATCGGCGCGCGGCGGGTGATGGAGTTCCCCCAGAACGGCTTCACCATGTACGGCACCGGCAACCGGGCACCGGGGCTTGCGGTCACCCGTCCCTACAATGGCGAGCCGGCGACCGTGGGCAATGGCAACATGGCCGCGATCGTCGTCGACAGCCGCGACAAGGTGGACCGGCTCCACGCCAGGGCCCTGGAGCTTGGCGGAAGCGACGAAGGGCCGCCGGGCCTTCGCGGGCCGGACGGCGACAGTGCTTTCTACGGCGGCTATTTCCGCGACCTGGACGGGAACAAGCTCTGCGCCTTCTGCGTCGGGCCGGGGTGACCGGACGGATTCAGGCTTGAAGGCACGCGTGATCGTCAATCGCGGCGGAGGCTCGTTCGACGAGCCGACCGCACGCGAGCTGGAGGGCCTGTTCGCCGCCGCCGGAATCGAAGCGGAGGTGCGGCTGGTCGCGCCGGAGCGCCTTCACGACGAATTCGCCGAGGCGGCAATCATCCCGGGTCTCGACGCCGTGGTCGCGGCCGGCGGCGACGGCACGATCAGCTGCGCCGCCGGAGCGCTTGCCGGCTGCGAAAGGCCGCTCGGAGTCCTCTCACTCGGGACTCTCAACCATTTCGCGCGCGATTCCGGCCTTCCGGCCGACATGAAGGCGGCGATCGCCATGATCGCCGGCGGTGCGACCCGCGCGGTCGACGTCGCGGAGGTCAATGGCCGGGTCTTCATCAACAACAGCGCGGTCGGCCTCTATCCGTTGATGGTGCGCGAGCGGGAGGCGCAGCAGCGCCGGCTCGGCCGAGGCAAGAGGCTCGCGATGCTGGTCGCGAGCATCCGCGCCCTCTACCGCTTCTCGCGCCGGCGTCTCACCATCCGGCTCGCCGGCGGCCGGGCGCCGATCGAGACTCCCCTGCTGTTCATCGGCAACAATCATTACGACACCGGATTGTTCGCTTTGGGGCGCCGCGAGGCGATCGATCGCGGCGAGCTCTGCCTTTACGCGCCGCTGGCGCGCGGCCGCTTTCATTTCCTCGCCTTGTCGTTTCGAAGCCTGTTCGGCCGGCTCGATCAGGTGCGGGACTTCGTCCATGTGGACGGGATCGACGCGGTCGAGGTCGATTCCAGCCGCAAGCTTCTGGCCGTCTCTACCGACGGCGAGACCTGGAGCCTCGAGACTCCATTGCGATACCGGATCCGGCCCCGCGCGCTTCGGCTGCTCGTTCCGGAGGCCCCGGCTCCGGCACCCTGAGCGTCCGCCCCGGCTCGGTCGTGACGAACCGGCCGGGCGCGATCCCGCGCCTCGCCAGGGCCGCCGCAAGCCGCCGCGGCGGATCGCCGATCGGTTCGAAGGTCAGCTGGAAGGTGCCCCAGTGCAGGCCGAGCGCCTGGTCCGCCCCCAGATTTTCGAACACCGCGACCGCCTCCTCGGGATCGACATGGTTGCGCTCCATGATGTCGCGCGGGGCGTAGGCCCCGACCGGAATCAGGGCGAGTCGGAACGGGCCGTGGAGCGCCGCCTCCTTCACCCAGCCCCCGTCCCCATATCCGGTGTCGCCGGCAAAGAAGATGTTCCCGGCCGGGGTCTCGACTGTGAACCCGGACCAGAGCGCCCGGTTTCGGTCGGTCCCCCAGCGCGCGCTCCAATGCTGGACCCGCTCGATCCGCACCCGGGCCGTCTCCATGCATTCGGCATTGTCCGGGCAGCGCGGCGCGATGCCGAAACCGTCTCCCCAGTCCCCGGCCACCGCGCTTATGCCCTCGGCCTTCAGGATCGAATCGTTCCCAAGGCTGGTGACGATGGTCGGGCGGTCCCGCTCCCACAGCCGCTTCAGGGTCGGCAGGTCGAGATGGTCGTAATGATTGTGGCTGACCAGGACGAGGTCGATCCTCGGCAGATCCTCGAATCGAACGCCGGGAGCGCGCACCCGGTCGGGTCCGATCGGGGGGAAAGGCGATGCGGTCTCGCTCCAGATCGGGTCGGTCAATATGTTGAGCCCGGCGGCCTGGACCAGCACGGTCGAATGGCCGATCCAGGTGACGAGCATCTCCTTCCCCTCGACCCGCCGCGGCGGGACGGTGGGGCTTACCGGAACCTGCTTGGGCCAGGCGCTTCGTCCGCTGCCGCTCAGGAATCGGCCGAAATAGCGCATCGGCCCGCCGCTCCGGGCTTCGGCCGCGGCCTGGCCCGGGTTGAGGAAGCGTCCGTCGCGGAAATGCGGCCCTTCGGGACCGCGATAATAGATCCGGTCGAGGAATATCGGAACGATGGTCGGAGCGAAGCAGATCGCTACGGTCGCGAACAGCAGGACCGTGCCGAGGCGTCCGAGCAGCGTGCGCAACACCGGGTCCGTCGCCGGCGCCGGCTCAGCTCGGATCGATCGTGAACCCGGCCGGGGCGTTCTTTTCCTTATGCTCCTCATGATACATGTCCATGACGAGCGCGAACCGCCCGGGCGCGGAATTGCCGCAATCGAGCGGGTAGACGTCGACGATCGTTCCGAATGCGCCGACTCCCGCGTTCCCGCGCTGGCCCACTTTCGGCCGCGATCCGTCGCCGCAGCGAAGCCGCGCGATATAGGCGCGCTCGCCGTCCGGCCCGCCGACCCGGACCGGATTTTTCTCGGTCCCGAGCGGGAAGGCCGCCGCCTCCGCGACCGCGCGGTCGAGCTCTTCGTCGGAGACTCCGAGGCCGAGCATTCCGAGCACGTCCTCGGGCGGCGCGGTGCGCTCCCCTATCTTGCTCTGGGCCGAAGCCGGCGCTGCGACCGCCAAGGCCAACAACATGGAAAACAGGGGAAATCCGCGCATCATCGCTCCGGGCCAACGGGCGCCGGGCGCCCTTTCGATCGTCTCGGCATAAAGGAGCGGAGCGGTGCAGCCAAGGCCGTCCCGGGCCGCCCAATTATTCATTTCGATACTGGCCCGCAACGATGTAGGCTTCTCGCCGTTCCTCCCTCGGGACGAAATGGACGCCTCCGGGAGAGGAACAAGCACCGCGATTGCGCGTCTAGCTTGCGTATCGCGCTCGGAACGAACGGTTCAAGGCGTCGAAAAAATAAGGAGGGAATGGTTATGGGTTGGATTTTGATTATCGTCGTCGGAGGCATCCTCGGCTGGCTCGCCAGCATCGTGATGCGCACGGACGCCCAGCAGGGTATCCTCCTGAACATCGTCGTCGGCATCGTCGGCGCACTTCTCGGCGGCTTCCTTCTTGCCCCGTTGATCGGCGGAGCCCCGATCACCACCGGCGCCTATGACATCAGGTCGCTTCTGGTCTCTTTCCTCGGCGCGGTGATCCTCCTCGCCATCGTCAACCTGTTCCGTCGCGGACGCGTCCGCTAGACGCTTCTCCAGCGGAAATGACGAGGCCGCCCGGAGCGATCCGGGCGGCCTTTTCATGTCCGCATTCCCGCTTGGGCTATTCGAGCTCGAAGCTGACCATGAGGCTGACCGAGACGGCCTGCTGACCAGGCTCGATCGAGGTCGAATCGGCGGCCACCATTCCGCCCTGCGCCCGCATCCGCATCATCGGGACCTGCATGTTGCCGGTCTCGCTGATCGAGAGGATCCGGCCGACCCTCTTGTCGGATGCCTTGGCGTAAAGCTCGGCGCGGGCCCGGGCGCTCGCAAGCGCGGCGACCCGCGCTTCGTCCATCGCCTGCTCGGGCTTGTCGATCCCCAGCATTGGCCCGCTGATCTGATTGGCGCCCTGCGCCACCAGGGCGTCGAGTATCTTGCCGGCCGATTTGATGTCGCGGAACTTGACCGTCACCTCGTTGCTGGCGCGGTAGCCGATGATCTGCGGATTGCCGCCGCGCTCGTCGTGGCGATAATCGGGATGGAGGTTGATCGAGCTGGTCTGGATGTCGCGGTCTGCGATCCCGGCATTGCGCAGGGCCTGCCTGACCGACGCCATCTGGCGCGCATTCTGCTCGAGCGCCGCGGTCGCGCTCGGCGCGGTCGTGACCACTCCGGCGGTGATATGCGCCACGTCGGGCACGCGCATCACCTCGCCGGTGGCGACGACGTCGAGCCGGGTCCCGCTGATCGCGGGCAAAGGCTGGGTTTGCGCCGAGGCCGAGGCGGCCGGCACGGCAACGGCTGCGAGCAGCAAGGCGAGTGTGAGTTTACGCATCATTGGACATACTCCCGAAAGTCACCGGGCGGAATTCACCGCTCACCTGACCCAACGCGAGCATCGCTGCATCGTTGCTGAACCGAAATCCTTCGCGGCTCAGTCGAACAGTTCCTCCAGGAAGGATTTGCGGCGCTTGCCGTGGCGATAGTCGTCGCCATGGCCGTAGCCGCGGTCATGTCCGCGGTCGTAGCCGCGGTCGCGCTCGGAATAGCCGGGCTGCTGAGGAGCGGCGGGAGGGGAAGCCGGTCGCGCGTCGGCGGCGTTGCGCTCGATGATCTTGTCGAGCTCGCCGCGGTCGAGCCAGACGCCCCGGCATTGCGGGCAATAATCGATCTCGACCCCCTGGCGATCGCTCATCACCAGCGGGACTTTGCAGACGGGACAGGGCATTGCGGCGGTTTCGTTCATCTTCTGGCTCCAGCTCCAAGCAAGGCGCGGCCGGGAGGCCGCCATCCGCATCAAATGGTTGGGCGAACGGTCTTTTCAACCCGGCTTAGGCGAGCCTCGCGTCGAACCGGCTTGACGGACCGGCCTCGAACTGGGAGGCTAAGAGCATGATCGCTCGTTCCGCCCCGATCCATATCCACGCCGCCTCGCCGGCCGCCGCTCCGCGCGCGGTCTGGGCCTGGTGGCGCTCGATGGATCGGCCGGCGGCATTTGCGCATCGATGGTGAACGGGACTCTCTAGCTCCCAGTCTTCCGAAGATGGCCCGCCGCCCGGCGGGCCTTTTTTTTCGCCATCGAAGGATCACCCAATATGTATCTCAATCACGATCTCCCGCTCGCGGTCCCCGTCGATTCGGCGCCCGCGACCCCCGCCGAAACGGCCCTGACGGCCCTTTATGCCGGCCGTTCGCTCGATCGTGCCGAAGCCGAGCATCTGTTCGGCGAGCTGGTCGAAGGCCGGCTCGGCGAGCCGATGATCGCGGCAATGCTGATCGCCCTTCGCCTCAAGGGCGAATCGACCGAGGAGCTGATCGGCGCCGCCCGGGCGCTTCGCTCGGCCGATCTGGACTTCCCGCGGCCCGATTATCTTTTCGCCGATTGCTGCGGGACCGGCGGCGACGGATCGGGGACGATCAACGTCTCCACCGCCGCCGCCTTCGCCGCCGCGGCGGCAGGCCTTCCGGTCGCCAAGCACGGCAACCGCTCGGTCACCTCGCGATGCGGGTCGGCCGACGTTCTCGAGCATCTCGGCGCCCGGCTCGAAGCGAGCCCGGACGTGGCCCGGCGAGCGCTGGACGAGACCGGCATCTGCTTCCTGTTCGCGCCGCTCTATCATCCCGGCCTTCGCCATGCCGGGCCGGTGCGCCGGGCATTGCGGGTTCGGACGATCATGAACGTGCTCGGCCCCTGCGTGAATCCGGCCGAACCGGCCGTTCAATTGCTCGGGGTCGCCGATCCGGCTCTGCTCGAGCCGGTCGCCGACACTCTCGCCGCTCTGGGCGTGCGCGAGGCCCTGGTCGTCCACGGCGCCGGGCTCGACGAGATCGCGCTCCATGCCGAGACCGCTGCCGTCCGGTTGAGCGGCGGCTTAAAGGAGCGTCTTGCGATCGCTCCCGAGCAGGCCGGCCTCGCGCGGCGCCCGGTCGAGGCCATGAAGGGCGGCGGGCCGGAGGAAAATTCCGAGCGGCTGAGAGCGCTTCTGATGGGCTATGCTCTTCCCGCCGAGTCCGAGGTCGTCGCCCTCAACGCCGGCGCATTGCTGATGACCGCCGGCCTGGCCGCCGATCTTCGCGAAGGGACCGCAATGGCGCTCGACGCCTTGCGCTCCGGCGAGGCCTATCGCCGCCTGAAGCTGTTCGTGGAGGCGACGAATGGCTGATTTCGCTCCACCGTCGGGGATCCTCGCCGACATCGTCGCGCGCAAGCGGATCGACGTCGCCGCGCGGCTGGACGGGATCGGCCTCGCTACGCTGCGCGCCAGGGCCGCGCCGACCCGGCTCAGCCTCGCTTCGGCGCTTGCCCGGCCCGGTGCGCGTTTCATCCTCGAGTTGAAGCGCGCCTCGCCCTCGAAAGGGGATCTCCGTTCGAACGCCGATCCGCTCGCGATCGCAGGCGCATGGTCCGGGGTCGCCGACGCGATGAGCGTCCTCACCGACTCGCCCTTTTTCGGCGGCTCGCTCGACGATCTCCGCTCGGTCCGGCGCGGCTTTGCAGGGCCGATCCTTGCCAAGGATTTCATCCTTGACCGCCGCCAGGTGCCCGAGGCGCGCGCCTGTGGCGCCGATGCGGTCCTGGCCATCCTCGCCTTGCTCCCGGACGAGGAAGCCGCCGCGATCATGACCGAGGCTCGGCTGCTCGGAATGGACGTGCTGGTGGAGGCGCATGACGAGGCCGAGGTCCGGCGCGCGGTCGGTCTCGGCGCGCGTCTCATCGGAATCAACAACCGGCGATTGAGCGACATGCACGTCGATCTTGCGACCACCGAGCGGCTGGCGCCCCTCGTCCCTCCCGGCCGGCTGGTCGTCGCCGAGTCCGGCATAGGCGGCCGCGCCGACGTCGAGCGCCTGGGGCCGCATGCCGACGCTTTCCTCGTCGGATCGTCGCTGATGCGCTCGCCGCATCCCGCGCTCGCGGCTCGGGCGATGGTGTTCGGGCGGGTCAAGATCTGCGGGATCACAAGCGCCGCCGATGCGGCCGAAGCGGCGCGGAGCGGGGCATCTTTCATAGGCCTGGTCATGGTGCCCGGAACCCCGCGCGCCGTCACCGCCGCGCGCGCCGAGGAAATCGCTTCCGCCTCGCCCATCCCCGCCGTCGGCATCTTCCGCAACGAGAAAGTGATGCAGGTCGCCTCGACCGCCCGGGCGCTCGGCCTCCACGCGGTCCAGCTCCATGGCGAGGAGGACGGCGCCTATATCAGGGGGCTTCGCGCATTGCTTCCGGAGGAGACCGAGATCTGGGCTGCTGCTGCCGTCGGCCGGGAATTGCCCGAGCCGCGCGCCGGCGCCCACCGGACCCTCTTCGACACCAGCATCGGCGGCCGCTGCGGCGGCACCGGAATCCCCTTCGACTGGCGCCGGGTGCGCGGTCGGAGCGACTTGCCCGGCGGCATCCTTGCAGGCGGCCTTTGCCCCCCAAATGCCGCCGCCGCCGGGCAGGTCGGAGCCTATGCGCTCGATGTCGGCTCCGGAGTCGAGGCCGAGCCCGGGCGCAAGGACGTGCGCAAGCTCCGCGCCTTCTTCGAGGCGCTTCGGCCTATCGCTCGAGGGGCGGTGCCATGCTGAGCGACGGGCGCTTCGGCGCCTATGGCGGCGCCTTCGTGCCCGAAATCCTGGTGCCCGCGCTCGAGCAACTGGAGGCCGCATTCTTCGAGGCCCGTGAGGACGAGGCCTTCCAGGACGAGCTCGGCGCCCTCCTTGCCAAATATGCCGGGCGCCCGACGCCTCTCACCCGCTGCCGCAACCTCGGCTCCTCGCGCGCGCGGCTCTATCTGAAGCGCGAGGATCTCCTCCACGGCGGAGCGCACAAGACCAACCAGGTGCTCGCCCAGGCCATGCTCGCGCGCCGGATGGGCAAGACTCGTCTGATCGCCGAGACCGGCGCCGGCCAGCACGGAGTCGCCACCGCGATGGCCGGGGCGCTCTTCGGGCTCGAGACCCGCATCTATATGGGCGCCGACGATGTCGAGCGGCAGCGGCTCAACGTCTTCCGGATGGAGCTGATGGGCGCCGAGGTGGTTCCGGTGACAAGCGGCGGCCGGACCCTGAAGGATGCGGTCAACGAGGCTCTTCGCGACTGGACCGCGAGCTTCGACACCACCCATTATTTGCTCGGAACGGTCGCCGGGCCTCATCCTTATCCGCTGATGGTCCGCGAGTTCCAGCGCGTGATCGGGCGCGAGGCCCGCGCCCAGATCCTCGCCGAGGAGGGGAGGCTCCCTGACTCGGTCGTGGCCTGCGTCGGCGGCGGCTCCAACGCCATGGGCCTGTTCGCCGACTTCCAGGCGGACCGCGAGGTCCGGCTGATCGGGGTAGAGGCGGCCGGGAAGGGCCTGGACGGCGCCGAGCATGGCGCGACCCTGCTCCGCGGCCGCCCCGGAATCCTTCACGGCGCGCGGACCTATGTGCTACAGGACGAGGACGGGCAGATCGCCGACAGCTGGTCGGTTTCGGCGGGCCTCGATTATCCCGCCGCCGGGCCCGAACATGCCTGGCTCAAGGACATTGGCAGGGCCGAATATGTCGGCGTCACCGACTCCGAAGCGCTCGCCGCCTTCGCCCTGCTCGCCCGCTCCGAAGGGATCGTCTGCGCCTTCGAATCGGCGCACGCCCTCGCGCATGCCTTGAAGATGGCCGAGGAGACGGCGGGCGCCGCGCTGATCGTCGTCAATATCTCGGGGCGCGGCGACAAGGACATGGAACAGGCCCAGCGCCTGCTCGGAGCGGACTCCTACGTGCCTGTGCGCGGCCGGGGCGAAGCCGCATGACCCGCTACGCCTCCATGTTCGAACGGCTCGATCGCTGCGGCGAAGGGGCGCTCGGCGCCTTCGTCATGCTCGGCGATCCCGATCCCGAGACGAGCGCTCTCCTCCTCGACGCACTGGTCGAGGGCGGCGCCGACATGCTCGAGCTCGGAATCCCCTTTTCCGATCCGATCGCCGACGGCCCGGTCATCCAGGCCGCGGCGGAGCGCGCCCTCCGGCGCGGAGTGACACCCGCGGATTGCTTTTCGATCCTGGGCGCATTCCGCGAGCGGCATCCGGCGATCCCGGTCGGCCTGCTCACCTATGCCAACATCGTGATCGCGCGGGGCCTCGACGCCTTTTACGGAATGGCCGCCGATGCGGGCGTGGACAGCGTGCTGGCGGCCGACGTCCCCTCCATCGAGGCCGGGCCGTTCCTGGCCGCGGCGCGCTCGAAAGGGGTGGCGCCGGTCATGATCGCCGCGCCGAACACGCCTGACGCCGTCCTTCGGCGAATCGCCGGCGAGAGCGAGGGTTACACTTATTGCGTCGCCCGCGCCGGCGTGACCGGCGCCCATGCCGGGCCGGGGGCGGATCTGTCGGGGCTGATCGCCGCGCTTCGCCGCTTCGGCGCCCCTCCGCCGGTCCTCGGCTTCGGAATCGCGCGCGCCGATCAGGTCCGCTCAGGGCTCGGGGCCGGCGCGGCCGGTATCATCTCGGGCTCGGCGATCGTGAGCCTGATCGCCGGCAATCCCGGCCGCGAGGCCGAAGCCGTGCGCCCCTTCGTCCGTGAGTTGAAGGCCGCGACGCGTGCGGTGCCTAGCGGCGCCCGGCGATCAGCCTGTAGATGAACAGGATGATGATCGCTCCGACGATCGCCGCGAGGAAGCCCGCGCCTTCGCCTTGCTCGTACCAGCCGAGCATGTTGCCGAGCCATCCGGCCAGCGCCGCTCCGCCGATTCCGAGCGCGATCGTGATCAGGCAGCCGCCGGGATCGCGGCCCGGCATGATGAATTTCGCGAGCGCTCCGGCAAGAGCGCCGATGATAATCCACGACAACCAGCCGTAATCGGCGAGAAGGTTCATCTTTTTCTTCCCCTTTTGTCGGCGGAACCATGCCGCTTTAGCATGAAGGCGGTGGCAATATTCCAACAAAATAGCTACATGGCCGGTTCCGCGCGAACAGGGGTGAGCGCTCGGAATAACAGGCTTGAGCCAGGTGACTTATTCGGCTAACACAGCAGGCCATCCGGTCTGCGGGCCGATATGTCGGTGTTGGGGATAATGGAAGCGATGAATTTCGAATCGGCCAAGTGGCGGCGTGGCTCGCTCGAAACGAGCGAGACGGACGAGGTGATCGTGGTCCGCCGCAGGCGCAACCGCATCATCCTCATCGTGGCGGCGGCGATCGTCCTGATCGCTATGGCCTTCTTCATGTTCGCGGGCGGCTCGAGCGACAAGACCGAGGTCAAGGTCGCCGCCGGCGCGGGCGCCGGCAAGGGCGGCCAGGCCATCCCCGCCGTGACCGTGATCGTTCCCGGGCGACAGGACGTTCCGAACACAATCTCGGCGACCGGATCGCTGGCCGCGCGCCGCGACATGCCGGTCGGAATCCCCGGCGAGGGCGGCCAGGTCGTCCGGGTTTTCGTCGAGCCGGGCCAGTGGGTCCGCGCCGGCCAGACTCTCGCAATCATCGACCGGAGCGTCCAGGCCCAGGAAGCGTCCCAGCTCGCCGCCCAGATCGAGGTCGCGCGCGCCGACGCCCGGCTTGCCCAGCAGGAGCTCGAACGGGCTCAATCCCTGGTTTCGCGCGGATTCGTCTCCAAGGCCGACGTCGAGCGTCGGATCGCCACCCGCGACTCGGCCAATGCGCGCGTTCGGGTCGCCCAGGCCAATCTGGCCGCCAGCCGAGCCCGCATCGGAAGGCTCGACATCAGGGCGCCGACCGCCGGTCTCGTTCTCACGCGCAGCGTCGAGGCGGGTCAGGTCGTGGGCGCCGGATCGGGCGCCCTGTTCCGGATCGCCGCGGGCGGCGAGATGGAGGTTCAGGCGCGCCTTCCGCAGACCGACCTCGCGCAGCTCGGAGTCGGGGTCCCGGCCACCGTCACGCCGGTCGGGTCGAGCAAATCCTACTCCGGCCGGGTCTGGCAGATTTCGCCGACCGTCGACCCTCAGACCCGCCAGGGCGTCGCCAAGGTGCTCGTCCCCTACAATTCGGACCTGCGGCCCGGCGGATTCGCCGCCGTCAACATCCAGGCGGGATCGATCACCGCTCCGCTCCTTCCCGAATCGGCGGTCCTGACCGACGACAACGGAACTTATGTGATGATCGTCGACGAGAAGAATGTGGTCCAGCGGCGTCCGATCAAGGTGGCGACCGTCACCGACCATGGAGTCGTCGTTTCCGAGGGGCTGAGCGGCACCGAGCGGGTCGTCGAATCGGCCGGCCAGTTCCTCAATCCGGGCGAGACCATCCGTCCCCAGCGCCGCAAGGCGCGTTGATCGGGACGAAATCGAGGTAGATCAATGGGACTGCGCAACATCTCGGCCTGGTCGATCCGGAATCCGGTGATTCCGATCGTCCTGTTCACCTTCCTTCTCGCAATGGGGCTCATCGCCTTCATGCGGATGGACGTGAACCTGAATCCGGACGTGAGCGTCCCGATGGCCAACGTCTCGATCAGCCAGCCCGGCGCGGCCCCGCCCGAGCTCGAGATCCAGATCACCCGACGGGTCGAGGCCGCGGTCCGCGGAATCAACGGCGTCACCGAGATCAACTCGTCGATCCGCGAAGGCAACAGCAACACCTTCATCATGTTCGAGATCGGCACTCCGGTCGACCGCGCGGTCACCGACGTTCGCGACGCGATCGCCCGGATCCGCTCCGATCTCCCCGAGGGGATTCTGGAGCCTCGAGTCGAGCGGGTCGACAATGACGACGAGCCGGTCGGCTATTTCTCGGCCGAGAGCACGTCAATGACCGTCGAGCAGCTGAGCTGGTTCATCGACGACACCCTGAACCGAAGGCTCATGGGGATCGAAGGCGTTTCGATCGTCAGCCGCACGGGCGGAGTCAGCCGCGAGGTCCGGGTCGAGCTCGATCCGGTGCGCATGCAGGCGCAGGGCGTCACGGCCTCGCAGATCAACCAGCAGCTTCGCGCGATGAACCTGAACGCGGCCGGCGGCCGGGCGGAGATCGCCGGGTCGGAGCAGTCGGTCCGGGTGCTCGGAAGCGCCGTCACCGCCCACGCTCTCGGCCAGACCCAGGTCTCGCTCGGCGGCGGCCGGACGGTCCGGCTGAGCGCAATCGCAAGCGTCCGCGACCAGTGGGCCGAGCAGACCTCCTACGGTGTCCAGAACGGACGCCAGGTCGTCAGCTTCATGATCCAGAAGGCCAAGGGCTATTCGGACGTGACCGTCTATCACGCGGTCCAGGAAGCGCTCGACGAGATCAAGCGCGACGATCCGCGCGTGAACTACACTCTGCTCTTCACGCCCGTGAAATATATCGAGATGCAGTACGAATCGTCGATGCGGGCCCTTGTCGAAGGCGCTCTGCTGGCGGTCGTCGTGGTCTTCCTCTTCCTTCGCGACTGGAGGGCGACTCTCATCTCGGCGGTTGCCATCCCGCTCGCGGCGATTCCGACCTTCTGGTTCATGGATCTGATGGGCTTCACCCTCAACATGGTGACTTTGCTGTCGTTGAGCCTCGTGGCCGGCGTTCTCGTCGACGATGCGATCGTCGAGATCGAGAATATCGTCCGGCACATGCGCATGGGCAAATCGGCCTATCAGGCCTCGATCGAGGCCGCCGACGAGATCGGCCTCGCCGTGGTCGCGACGACATTCTCGATCGTCGCGGTGTTCCTGCCCGTGGCGATGATGGGCGGAATCATCGGGCAATATTTCATCAGCTTCGGAATGACGATCGTCGTCTCGGTCCTGATCAGCCTCGCCGTCGCGCGAATGATTACGCCGATGATCGCGGCCTATTTCCTGAAGTCCCACGGCCAGGCCAAGCACGGCGAAGGCTGGCTGATGGACCGCTACATGATGATCCTCGAATGGACTCTTCGCCACCGCTGGAAGACGGTCGGCATCGGATTCCTCGCCTTCGTCGCCCAGGGCTTCGCCTTCTACTATCTGCCCTTCACCTTCCAGCCCAACACCGACGAGGACACCGTCCAGATCTCGGTCGAGATGCCCCCGGGCGTCACCCTCGACCAGACCCGGGCCGTGGCGGACCGGGCGGCCGCGGTCATGCTCGCCCAGCCGGACGTCAAATCGGCCTTCGAGTCGGTTCGAGCGGGCAACTCGACCATCTACGTCTCGCTCAAGGACCGCGGCGACGGCCGCGAGCGGACCAGCACCGACTTCCAGCGTCAGCTCGCCCCGAAGCTCCAGGCGATCCCCGACGCGCGCGTGGGCTTCCGCAATTCGCAGCGCGTCGGCGGACGCGACGTCTCGGTGCTCCTCGCCGGATCCGATCCGGCCAAGCTCCAGACCGCCGCGCTCGCTCTCGTCGAGGATATGCGCAAGCGGCCCGAGCTCGTTGCCCCGCGGATCGCGGGCGATCTCAGAAGGCCCGAGATCACGATCACGCCTCGGCTCGACCTGATGGCCGACATGGGCGTCACCACCGCGGCTCTGAGCCAGGCGATCCGGGTGGCCACCATGGGCGAAATCGACCAGGCCAGCGCCCGATTCTCGCTGTCGGACAGGCAGGTCCCGATCCGGGTGACCCTGAACGAAAGCTCGCGGCGCAATCTGTCCACGATCGAGAACATGCCGGTCTCGACCACGACCGGCGCCTCGGTGCCGCTGAAGGTCATTGCCAAGATCAGCTTCGGCGCGGGTCCCTCGGTGATCCAGCGGATCAACCAGGAGCGGCGGATCATGGTCGGCGCGGACCTCGCGCCGGGCGTCGTCGATTACGACCAGGTCATCGCCGAGCTTCCGACCCTCAAGAACCTTCCCGAGGGCGTCGAGCGGGCCCGCTCGGGTCAGCAGCGCGAGGAGGCCAAGCTCGTCTCCGAGTTCATGGGCGCCCTGCTCTCGGGTACCTTCCTCGTCTTCGCCGTGCTCGTCCTCCTCTACAAGAGGCTGATGGCGCCCTTCGTGAACATGGGCTCGCTTCTCCTGGCTCCGCTCGGCGGCGCGATCGCTCTGCACATTGCCGGCCATGCCGTGTCGATGCCGGTGCTGATCGGGATCCTGATGCTGTTCGGGATCGTCGCCAAGAACTCGATCCTTCTGCTCGATTTCACGATCGAGGAGATGATCAAGGGCGTCCCCAAGGACGAGGCGATCATGGATGCGGGCCACAAGCGCGCCCAGCCGATCGTCATGACCACCATGGCAATGGTCGCGGGCATGGTTCCGACCGCTCTGTCGCTGGAGGGCGATGCCAGCTGGCGCGCGCCGATGGCGGTGGTCGTCATGGGCGGCCTGCTCCTTTCCACACTCCTGACCCTGGTTCTCGTGCCGGCAAGCTTCAGCCTCGCCGACAGCTTCGAGCGCTGGCTGACGCCGTGGTTCCGGCGGGTCATCACCTACAGGGACGACCGGGACGATCGGCCCGAGCCCGCGCCTCATCCAGCGGAGTGAACCAAAGGCCAAGTCCAGCTATTGAGGGCGCATGAGTCTCGCGTCCCGGCCCGGCTTCTCACGCATCCAGCCCGGTCCGGGCATTAGCGGGATGCGCGCGGTCGCAACCGGGATGCTGGTCGCGATGGCGGGACTGTTCCTGCTCGCCGACCATCTCGACGAGACCATTCCGGCCTGGGGCTTCGTAAAGGCCTTCGCCGAAGCCGCGATGGTCGGCGGCCTCGCCGACTGGTTCGCGGTCACCGCCCTGTTCCGCCACCCGCTCGGACTCCCGATCCCGCACACCGCGATCGTTCCGCGCAACAAGGACCGGATCGGCGAGACCCTCGCGTCCTTCCTCCGCGACAATTTCCTGATCCCCTCGGTCGTCGCCCGGCGGATGCGAAACGTCGACATTGCCGGCGCGGTCGGCCGCTTCCTCGCAAGCCCGCCCAGGGAGGCCGGGCGGATGCGCGCGGGCGGATCGCGGCTGATCGCCGACCTCCTCGAATCGCTCGACCAGGACCGGCTCGGCGGGATGGTGAAGAGCGCGGTCGCCTCGCGTCTGAAGACGATGGAGGTCTCGCCCTTGCTCGGCAAGGCGCTCGAGACGGCGATCGGCGACGACCGCCACATCCCCATTCTCGACGGGATCGTCACCTGGGCCGGCCGGACGCTCGACGCCAATGAAGAGCTGATCCGCGCCATGGTCCACCAGCGTGCGGGGATGATCATGCGTCTCGCCGGGCTCGACGAACGGCTTGCTCAGGGGATCATCGACGGACTGCGCAAGCTGACCATCGACATGGCCGTGGATCCCGACCATCCGCTCCGCGAGAAGGCCGAGGAGGGGCTCGCCGCCCTCGCCTGGGACATGCAGTACGATCCCGACATGCGTGGCAAGGTCGAGGGCTGGAAGAACGAGATCATCCAGAACAAGGCCGTGACCGACTGGGTCGGCGGGCTGTGGGAGACGAGCCGGGCCGGGCTCCTGAAGGCGGCGCGCGATCCCGAGGCGGCCCTGGCCGGCAAGTTCGGCGAGGCCTTGAAGAGCCTCGGCGAGACCCTCCAGCAGGACGGACGGCTCAACAAGGCGATCAACCAGTTCGCCCGCCGCTCGGTGGTCGGAATCGTCGCAAGCTATGGCGACGGGATCGTCAAGCTCGTTTCCGAGACCGTCCGCGGCTGGGACGCCCGAACCGTCACGGACCGGCTGGAGAACGCCGTCGGCCGCGACCTGCAATATATTCGGATCAACGGCACCCTGGTCGGCGGCCTCGTCGGCCTGATGATCCACACGATCGAAGTGGTCAAATAGATCCACTGCGTTCAGATTAGGCAGCGGACGAGATTTCGTCGGTATCAGGCTGGTCCTGATGGGCCGAATGATCCAGGGTCTTCAGTCCCCAATTCGGGCGCCCATGGTTCCTTGGACTCGGACTTAGCAGGAGGTTGAAGCTTTCCTGCATTTCGCTCCAACAGGCCCCAATACTCCTTGCCGTCTTTGCCCACGAATCGGACGGCGCCAGCCGCGACAAGGAGTTTCCTGAGCTCATCATCGTGGAAGCCTCCCATATGTTTCTCGATCGCGTCGAAGCTTCTCATCTCCCATCCTGGGTGCTCAAGTAGCTCTCGTATCGCCTTGGAAGAGGCGATGGCGAGCTGGTTTTCCGTTTTCAACTTTTCTTGAGCGATCGCAAAATCGGTGGCAGCGGTTTTCTGAGCAATGGCGATCTGGCTGGCCGTTTGTCTTTTCGTGGCAATATAGGTCAACAGAGAACCCGCTAGGACTCCGAATAGACCAATCAGCGCGATGGTAGTTTCGAGCGGCATCCTTCCATCCCGCTCAAGCATAACATGTCTGACGGCGACCCGAAACAGTCGCAACAGCTGCTATTCTCGCTTGCTGTCCCTATCCCTCGCTCGACCGCTCGATATCCGCCCCGACCCCCTGCAACTTCTCCTCGAGCCGCTCATAGCCGCGGTCGAGATGATAGACCCGGTGCACCTGGGTCTCGCCCCCGGCGGCAAGCCCGGCCAGAACCAGGCTCATCGACGCGCGAAGATCGGTGGCCATCACCTCGGCCCCAATCAGTCCGCCGACTCCGCGTACCACCGCCGATCGGCCGCGAACCTCGATGTCGGCGCCCATCCGGGCCAGCTCGGGCACGTGCATGTAGCGATTCTCGAAGATCGTCTCGGTGAGCAGGCTCGTGCCGTCGGCCAAAGCGAGCATCGCCATGAATTGCGCCTGCATGTCGGTCGGGAAGGCGGGATAGGGCGCGGTCGAGATGGAGAGTGGCTTCAGGGCCCCGTCCGCGCTGACCTTGATCCCGTTCTTGACGTCCTCGACGATCAGTCCGGCGTCGGTGAGCCCGCTCAGGATCGACGGCATGGTCTCGCGCTTCGCTCCGACGAGCTCGAGCGATCCGCCCGTGATCGCGGCCGCGCAGGCGTAGGAGCCGGCCTCGATCCGGTCGGGCATGACCGCATAGGTCGCCCCGTGAAGCTCGTCCTTGCCGTGGATGGTGAGCGTGTCGGTTCGAAGCCCCTCTATCTCGGCGCCCATCGCGATCAGGCATTTGGCGAGGTCGGTGATCTCGGGCTCGCGCGCCGCATTCTCGATCACCGTAGTGCCCCTGGCGAGCACCGCCGCCATCAGCGCATTCTCGGTCGCTCCGACCGAGACCAAAGGGAAGCTGATCGTCCCGCCGGTCAGGCCGCCCTTGGGCGCGGTCGCCTTCACATAGCCGGCGGCGATCTCGATCTCGGCGCCGAGCGCTTCCAGGGCCTTCAGATGCAGGTCGATCGGCCGGTTGCCGATCGCGCAGCCGCCCGGAAGCGATACCGTCGCCTCGCCGGCGCGCGCAAGCAAAGGCCCGAGCACCAGGATCGAGGCGCGCATCTTGCGGACGATGTCGTAGGGCGCGACGGTCGAGCTGATCGTCGAGGCGCGCAAGGTCATCACCCGCCCGAAATCGGCGGGCTTGGAGCCCTCGATCGTCGTCGAGACTCCGAGCTGGTTGAGCAGATGACCGAAGCTGTCGACGTCGGCGAGCCTCGGCAGGTTCCTCAGGGTGAGCGGCTCGTCGGTCAGAAGCGCGCAGGGCAGGAGCGTCAGCGCCGCATTCTTCGCGCCCGAAATGGGGATCTTCCCCTCTAGCCTCTTGCCCCCGCGAATGACGATCCTGTCCATGGCGGGGTCTTACGGGATTTGCGGAGGCGCGCAAGCGGGCGACCCCACACCGTCACCCTGAACTTGTTTCAGGGTCCAGCTGGTCAGGCGTCCGGGAGGCGGAGAACTGGATCCTGAAACGAGTTCAGGATGACGCCGAAGGCGTCATGCCTTCTCCAGGGTGCACTGAAGCGGATGCTGGTTCTGCCGGGCATAGTCGATGACCTGGCTGACCTTGGTTTCCGCCACTTCGTAGCTGAACACGCCGCACACCCCGACTCCGCGCTGGTGGACCGCGAGCATCACCCGGGTGGCATCCTCGATGCTCATCTTGAAATAGCGCTGCAGGACCAGGACGACGAACTCCATCGGCGTGTAGTCGTCGTTCAGCATCAGCACCTTGTAGGGGGAGGGCGTCTTGGTCCGGGTGCGCGTACGGGTGGCGACTCCGAGGCCGGTGCCCTCGTCGTCTCCCTTGCGCTCATCCGACGCCCTGATCACTGAATCACTTAAGTCCATCGCGTCTAAATATGGCATTCGTCCATTTCCCGGCAATAGCCGGGCGTGGTTTACGGCGCGGAAACGCACGAAAAAGGGCGGCCGCTCCATCGAGCGGCCGCCCTTCATCTTAGCTTTCGCTGTCGCTTAGAGAGCGACGGCGTTCTTCACGCGCTCGGCGGCAACCGAGTAGCGGCTGGTGATCGGCTCGAACATGTCGCCGGCCAGCTTGATCATCGTCTCGCTGAGCTTCGAGCTCTCGGCGATGACGCTGTCGAACTGAGTGCGGGCGAACTCGCCCTGCAGGCGGAACAGGTCGGCCGGCGACTTGACGTCGGCGAAGCCCTTGATGGCCGCCGAGGCGTCCTCGAAGTGCTTGCGGCTGTATTCGGCGACTTCCTGGCCGATCTTCTCGACGCCCTTGGCGGCGACCTTGGTCGAAGCGACGAACGCCTCGATATTGCCCTTGGTCAGATCGGTCATGTCTTCCGCGACGCGGCTGTTGCGCTCGATGGCGGTTTTGGCGCGCTCGTTGACGTCGCCGAAAACGGCCTGGATGCGGTCGGCAACCTTGTTGGCTTCGTTCTTCATGATCTTGGTCCCTTCATTCGAGTTGGTCTGAGCATTCTTTACGGTCTTGACGATGGTGGCGGCGGCGCGGGCCTGGGCCTTGCGGACCGTACGGACCGGAGCGGCCTTGGCGGCGCGGGCCTTGCGGGCCGGAGCGGCCTTCGCTGCGCGAACCTTGCGGGCCGGCCTGGCGGCCTTCACGGTGCGGGCCTTGCGGGCCTTGCGGGCAGGCTTGGCGGCCGGAGCAGCCGTCGCGGTCCTGACGGCCGGAGCGGCGGCCTCGACGACCTTGGCCACGGCGTCCTCGGCGGCCTTCACGACCGGAGCGGCGGCCTTCGCCATCTCGGCGGCGGGGGCCGGAGCGGCGGTCTTGGGGGCTTCGGCCTTGGCAGCCGGGGTTTCGGTCTTGTCGGTCATTTGTTGAGTTACCTCTATATTGCTGCGGTGCAACATAGAGCCTCTCCGGACCGGTTTCAAGATATTTTTGTGCAGTGCAGCAGAAAAATAAGACCGTCATCCCGGACTTGATCCGGGACCTATGAACACGAACGGGAATCGAGTGGTCGCTGAGCGTCGAGCTGAGTGAATGCTGCCGTGTTCATGGGTCCTGACTTTCGTCAGGATGACGGGGCCCTTATCGAGCCTTCACATAGCTCCCCGGAGCGTCCTCGATCGCCTTCATCTTTCCCTTGCCCGGCACCCGCGCGCCTTTGGCCGGCACCTTCGTCCCGTCCTGCCGTTCGATCCACTGCAGCCAGTCGGGCCACCAGCTGCCCTTGGTCTCGGTCGCTCCGGCGATGAACTCCTCGAGGGTCGAGACCTTGGCCTCGTTGGTCCAATATTGATATTTCTGCGCCTCGGGCGGGTTGACCACGCCGGCGATGTGCCCCGATCCGGCCAGAACGAAGCGGATCGGCCCGTCGAAATGATGGGTGATCTTCCAGACGCTGTGTGCCGGGGCGATATGGTCCTCGCGCCCGGCCTGGACGTAGGTCGGGGTCTTCACCTTGCCGATGTTGATCGGGGTTCCGTCGATCGTGATTCCGCCCGGCCGGACCAGCTTGTTGTCGCGGTAGAAGTCGCGGAGATAGGCATGGTGCCACTTGGCCGGCAGGTTGGTGGTGTCGCCGTTCCAGTGCAGCAGGTCGAAGGGCGGGTAATCCTCGCCCATCAGATAATTGTTGGCGACATAGTTCCAGATCAGGTCGCGGCCGCGGAGCATGTTGAACGTGGCGGCCATGTAGCGGCCGTCCATATAGCCCTTGTCGGCCGCCATCTGGTCGATGAGCTGAAGGGTCTCGTCCGCGACGAACAGGTTGAGGTCGCCCGCCTCCGAGAAATCGACCTGGGCGGTGAAGAAGGTCGCGCTCTTCACCTTGTCCGACTGACCGCGCGCTTCGAGGAGGGCGAGGGTCGAGGCCAAGGTGGTGCCGGCCACGCAATAGCCGATCGCGTGGACGCCCTCGACTCCCAGAAGCTCCCGAACCGTGTCGATCGAGTCGATCTGGCCGTTCAGCACATAATCGTCGAGGATCGTCTCGCCCATGCTCTCGTCGGCCGATTTCCACGAGACCATGAAGACGGTCAGCCCCTGCTCGACCGCCCAGCGGATGAAGCTCTTCTTCGGGTTGAGATCGAGGATGTAGAAGCGGTTGATCCAGGGCGGGAAGATGATCAGCGGCGTTGCGAACACCTCGTTCGTGGTCGGGCTGTACTGGATCAATTCGTAGAGCGGAGTCCGCTTCACCACCTTGCCCGGAGTGACGGCGATGTTCCGGCCGACCTCGAACGCGTCGGGGTCGGTATGGGTGAGCTGGCCCTTTCCGATGTCGCGGAGCATGTTCTCGAGGCCCTTGAGCAGGCTCTCGCCTTTCGTCTCGAGCGTCTTCTCGAGCACCAGGGGATTGGTCAGCGCGAAGTTGGACGGCGCCATCGCGTCGACGAAGCTCTTGGTCATGAAGCGCAATTTCTCGCGCTGCTTCTCGTCCAGGCCCTCGATCGCATCGACTCCGCCGAGCAGCCGCTCCGACACGAGCAGATAGGATTGGCGGATCATGTCGAAGAGCGGATTGTCCCGCCATTGCGGCGCGTTGAAGCGTCTGTCCTTGTCGGCCTTCGCCTCGAGCTCGGGGTCGCCGCTGTGCTGCCCGAGCGCGCGCTGCCAGATGGCGAGCCCCTCGCTCCACATCTCCATCTGCTGGCGGGCGATCTTCGCCGGATCGGCGAACAGGTTCATCATCGGCCATTGCGCGGCCGCCGACGCCATGGAGGAGGGATCGAAGGCCGGCGCCTCGCCCATCGTCTTGGCGACATGCTCCAGCATCATCTGCTGGGCCCGGCCCATCACGCCGGTCCAGTGCTGCATCTCCTCCAGGGTCGGCATCGGGGGAGCGTCGATCGTATCGGTCATGGTCGGATCCTCGCGGCCACTGCCCTTAGGGTCCGGACCCATTACCGGCAAGGGTCAGGCGACCGCGAAGCGGCGCGGCGGAGAGACGGCCATGAGCCGGCCCGCCATGCCCCCGGCATGGCTGCGAACATCCGGGGGATGTTCGCACCGGCTCATCTGTCGTCGCTCGGTCGGTCACGATGCATCAAGCATCGCTCCCTCCTCGCTCCTAACCATGACCGCCTCTCCGCCACGTCATGGCCGTTGCCGGTAATGAGTCCGGACCCCAGAATGCGCCCCGCGCTTGAAAGTGCCGGTCAGGCGGACCGATCGTGATCGAGGAGCACGGGCGAGGCCGTCACTTGAAGCGACGGCTGCAGGCCCATCCACATGCGCGCCGACTCATCGGGTGGCGGATAGGACAGGATGAGCCTGACCGGCTCCGCCTGGAATGCAAGGCCGCTGTCGGCGAGCGAGGAGAAGTTCCGCACGCCCGCCTCGATCTGGGCGGCGCCGAGCACCGGTCCGGACTCGATCGCGACCAGCACTTTCTCCAGCATGAGCTCTGCCGCAAGCGGCTCCTCGGCCGCGAAGCCGATCAGATAATGCAGGTCGACCGACGTCCGCGACCGCGCGGCCCCGGCGCCGCGCCGCGTCGGCAGGTTGCGGGCGGCGGCGGCGGCGCCGAGCCGGTAGAGATGGAGCCAGGCCTCCGGCGCGCCCGGCTCGGCGGGCCGGGACAGTCCGATTCGTGTGACCGCGCCGGCCATGGCTTCGGAAACGGCTCCCTCCACGATCGCGTGGAGGGCGGCGGTGACGCTTGCGATCCGCTTCTGGCTCATCTCACCTCTCTTCCCCGATGCTGGAGGCGCTTTCCGCGCCTGTCCAGAGCGGCGCGGTTTAGAACCGTAACGGATGCAGTCCTCCGAGACTCCGCGACCGCGGCGGCGGTAAACCGGCGGTCTTGAACCGTCCCCCCTTCAGCGGACCGGACGGGGCGATCAAAGGGAGAAGAACCGTGGACGACGATGATGAAGTGATGGAGACGATGCGTCAGGTCGATCAGGCCCTCGGCGGCGGCGGCCCTCAGACGTCGGCCTCGATTACCGCGCCCAATCCCTGCGAGGCCTATGACAAGATCAGGGACATCCTTCCCGATCTGATCAAGATCGCGAAGAAAATCCCCGTCGTCGGCAAAAGGCTCGCAAAGGCTCTGGAGCTTCTGAAGACGCTCGGCGATCAATTCTGCCCGGCCTGACCGGCGGCTGGGCGGCAGCTGCTTGATGGGAGGCTCCACACCCCTTTACAGCGGGGCATGAGCGCCGACTTTTACCGAATCCGCCGACTGCCGCCCTACGTCTTCGCCGAGGTCAATGCGATGAAGGCGGCCGCGCGCGCCCGCGGCGAGGACGTCATCGACCTCGGAATGGGCAATCCCGACGGCGCTCCGCCGCCCCACGTGGTCGAGAAGCTGGCGGAGGTCGCGCGCAATCCCCGAGCCCATCGCTACTCGGCCTCGCGCGGAATCCCGGGCCTTCGAAAGGCCCAGGCGGCTTATTACGCCCGCCGCTTCGGGGTCGAAGTGGATCCCGAGAGCGAGGTCATCGTCACTCTGGGCTCGAAGGAGGGCCTCGCCAATCTCGCCCAGGCGATCACCGCCCCGGGCGATGTCGTCCTCGCGCCCAACCCTTCCTACCCGATCCACCAGTTCGGATTCATCCTCGCCGGCGCCGCGATCCGCTCGATCCCGGCCGCGCCCGGTCCGGACTTCTTCGACATGGTCGAGCGGGCGATCCGCTACACCGTCCCCAAGCCCTCGGTCCTGGTCATCGGCTATCCGAGCAATCCCACCGCCTATGTCGCCGATCTCGCTTTCTACGAGAAGGTCGTCGCTTTCGCCCGCGAGCACGGCCTGTGGGTGATCAGCGACCTCGCCTATGCCGAGATCTATTTCGGCGATGAGCCGACTCCGTCCATCCTCCAGGTGCCGGGCGCCCGAGAGGTCGCGATCGAGTTCACCAGCATGTCCAAGACCTACTCGATGGCCGGCTGGCGGATCGGCTTCGCGGTCGGCAACCGGGAGCTCGTCGCCGCTCTCGCGCGGGTCAAATCCTATCTCGATTACGGCGCCTTCACCCCGGTCCAGGCCGCCGCAGTGGCGGCACTCAACGGTCCGCAGGATATCGTCGCCGCCAACCGCGCCCTCTACAAGGCCCGCCGCGACTGCCTGATCGACTGCTTCGGCCGCGCCGGCTGGGAGATCGAGCCGCCTCAGGCGAGCATGTTCGCCTGGACCCCGGTCCCCGAGCCGTTCCGGGCGGCCGGCTCGATGGAGTTCGCCAAGACCCTGCTCGCCCGGGCCGGAATCGCGGTCGCCCCCGGTGTCGGCTTCGGAGAGGAAGGCGAAGGCTTCGTCCGCATCGCGCTGGTCGAGAACGAGCAGCGAATCCGCCAGGCCGCCCGGGGCGTGAAGAAGCTCCTCAAGGGCGCCTGATCCTACGGATCTCTCCCTCTCCCCGGCTGGGAGGGCGGCAATGATCGCGACGGCCGGCCGGCCCGCACGTTCGGCGCGGCTCAGTCATCGCCTTTGACCGCGTGGACCGCGACCTTCGCCGCGAAAATGAGGATCGGGATCACCGGAAGCCCGCCGCCGCAATTCTGGTTGGGGCCGACCGTCGAGCATGTCTCGCGCTCGCCCATCGCCTCGACCGCGGAGAGGGCTTCTCCCATGATCCTTTCTCCGGGCGGGGGCGGAAGCGGCAGCCGGTCCGGATCGCGCCCCTCGGGCCGTCCGCACACCACGATCTCGTCCGGGCTCTCCGGCTTCGGGCAATTGAGGACCGCGATCGGTGCGACCAGGCTGCGATAGCGCTCCATCGCCGCCTCGGCGGTCACAGGCTCGGCCGCCCCGGACGGAGCGGCAAGTCCGATCATCAGAGCGGCCAATGGGGCCATCGAACCTCTTTCGAGGCGTAGAAAAGCGCCAAATCATGGCAAGTTGATGGCGCTTCCGTTTCCGTCATTGCGACCCCGGACCTGCCTGCCCTGGACTGATCCAGGGATCCGGGGGAAGCAGTCCAGTGCTGCGTTCGTCGGAAACCGGAAACTGGATTGCTTCGTCGCTGCACTTCTCGCAATGACGGAGGATCGAGGTGTCAGCCTTCGTCGATCTGGGCCGGCGGCGGGGTCGGCGGCGCGTCCGGCGCGTTGTCCGGCTTCCCGAACGCGCTCTTCTCCGAAAGCCAGCCCGCCGCCTGGTCCGAGAACATGCCCGACAATATGCCGATCGCCGCATAGGCCATCAGATTGTGCGAATTGGCATTGCTCTCGCTGCCGCCGAGCACGGCGACTCCGCTGAACAGCAAAACGAACACGCCCAGGGCGATCAATCCGCCGAGCAGGATCCGTCCTCCATAGGAAGCGGACTTGGTGAATTTGAATTTGGAGTCGGGGTAAACGAAGATGACGAGGGTGATCAGCAGCGCTCCGAACAGGCCGGAGGCGAAGGCGAGGATGATCGCCATCAGCGCCGGCGGCACGTAGACGAGCTGGCTCGCCAGCGGCCAGGAGCTGTCCTCGAAGACCCGCAATATGGCGATGATGCCCGAGGCCTTGCCGGCTTCGTCGGACTGGCTGGAAAGGGCTTTGCGCTCGTCCTCCAACAGCCCGAGATGATCCTTCTCGTCGTCGATCTCGCGGTTGATGCCGGCCACCGAGTCGAGGCTGGCGCGCACCGAATCGGCGCCGCTGTTCACCTCGTCCGAGACATGCTTCAGCCTCGGATCCTCGTCGGATTCCTCGGCGACGCAATGCTGGGTCGAGCTTGCGGCCGCGAGCAGGGCGGCTGGGTCGGCGGGCGCGTCGGGAGCGAAATCCTGATCGCCGCAACCGAGCGCACGCAACCGCGCCAGGTCGCCGCGCAGGTCCGCGACCTGCTCGAGCAGCCTCTGGTTTGCGTCGGCAAGCTTGTCGTTGCCCTGGCGGATCTGGGCCGTCGTCGTCTTGATCGATTTGGTATTTTCGCCCCGAACCGCCTTCAGGCTGGTCTTGCCGAAATAATAGTCGATGGCGACGCTGTAATCGAAGCCGACATCCTGGTCGGAGAGGGCGTCGACGACCTTCTGCTGGGCGGTGGCGACCAGAAGCACCATGATGAAGAAATAGGCGACGAGAGCCGCGCTGATCACTCGCCCGCTCGCTCGGAGCAGCGCCATATTGCGCTCGGACAAAGTCATAGGCGGCCTCCCCCTGCCACGAAAATTGGCGCCTTGGCCCCAGCTTATACAGGTTCCCCGGCCGCGCAACATCGCCGCCGCGGCTGCTCGACTTTGCCCCTTCGCTCGCTTATCCGCCCCGCATCCAAATCCTGAAAAGAACGGGGAATCGCAAAGTGACTGCAAGCCAGGTGCTCGATCGTGTGCTGGTGCTCGAAATGGTGCGCGTGACCGAGGCGGCGGCGGTCGCGGCCTCGAAGCTGATCGGTCGCGGCAACGAGAAGGCCGCCGATCATGCCGCCGTCGAGGCGATGCGCGAGGCCCTGAACCAGCTCGAATTCGACGGCACCGTGGTGATCGGCGAGGGCGAGCGCGACGAGGCACCGATGCTCTATATCGGCGAGAAGGTCGGCACCGGCCTGGGCCCCAAGATCGACATCGCCCTCGATCCGCTCGAGGGGACCACGATCACCGCCATCGGTGGCCCGAATGCCATCGCCTGCCTCGCCATGGCGCCGCACGGCGGCTTCCTCAACGCCCCCGACACCTACATGGACAAGATCGCCGTCGGCGGCGGCCTGCCGCCCGGCGTGATCAAGCTCAACGACAGCCCGGCCGCCAACCTCGATCGGGTGGCCAAGGCCAAGGGGCTGCCGATCGACGAGCTGGTGGTGCTCATCCTGGATCGCCCACGCCATCAGGACCTGATCGCCGCCGTCCGCAAGGCCGGTGCCCGCATCCGGCTGATCAGCGACGGCGACGTGGCGGGCGTGATCGCCACCGCCCGGCCCGACAGCGGCATCGATGTCTACATGGGCAGCGGCGGCGCCCCGGAAGGTGTGCTGGCGGCCGCGGC
>DATDAS010000043.1:0-78486 GCA_036525315.1 Allosphingosinicella sp. | reverse complement strand
GAAGGCGAGGGGTGGAGGGGGCGGAGAGGACGGAGAGGTGACTTCGGGGCCCCCTCCACCCTGCTGCGCATGGTCCCCCTCCCCGTCCCGGGGAGGATCGGGATGTCACGCCCGCTTCCGCGCCGGCGCCGCCTTGGCGGGCGCCTTCTTCGGCGCGGCCTTCTTCGCCGCCGGAGTCTTCGCCGCCGCCTTGCCGCCCTTCGCGCCGCCCGCCGCGCCGGGCCGCTCGATCGACTTTTTGAGCGCGGCCATCAGGTCGATGACGTTCGATCCGCGGCTCGGCAGCTCCTCGTCCTCGGCGTGGATCTTGCCGCCCTTCAATTTGCGCTTGCGCTCGATCAGCTCGTGGAGCGCGTCGACATAATGGTCCTTGAACTTGTTCGGATCGAAGGCCGCGCTCTTCTTCTCGATCAAGGTCTCGGCGAGGTCGAGAAGCTCGGGATCGGGCCGGCTGTCCTCGATGTCGCGGAAATAGCCCTGTGCCTTGTTGACCTCGTCGGCGTAGCGAAGGGTCTCCATCAATATGCCGCGCCCGCACGGTTTCAGGCTGACGATATATTCGCGGCCGCGCATCGCGAGCTGGCCGAGCCCGACCTTTTTCGTATCCCGAAGCGCCTCGCGGAGGACGATATAGGCTTCCTCGGCCAGATCGTCGGCCGGGACGACGTAATAGGGCTTCTCGTAATAGAGCGGGTCGATCTCGTTGGGGTCGACGAACTGGGTCAGCTCGAGAGTCTTCTTGCTCTCGAGCTTGACCGCCTCGAGCTCCTCGTCGTCGAGAAGCACGTAGCTGCCTTTCTCGTACTGGAAGCCCTTGACGATCTCGTCCGGATCGACCGGGCCGACCCCCGGCACGACCTTCTCATATTTGATCCTCTTGCCGGTCGGTTCGTGGATCTGGTTGAAAGCCACCGTCGCCCCGCTCTTCGTCGCCGAATAGATCTCGACCGGGATCGAGACCAGAGCGAGCCTGACCTGTCCCTTCCAATAAGGCCGTGCGGCCATCGTGCTGCTCCCAGTTCGTATCGCGGCCGATTCAATCGCTGGGAGAGGGCAGGGTTCCGTAGATCCTCCCCGGGACGGGGAGGGGGACCAGCCGCAGGCTGGTGGAGGGGGCAGGGCCATTGCGCGCAATTGCCTCCAACCTGGTGCCGGTCCATTCTCCGCCAATGAGAATCCTCTCTCTGCCGCTCGCCTTGCTCGTCGCCTCCTGCGCCAGCGCTCCGGCGCCGGACCCAGCGCGGACCTTGCTCACGCAGATGCGCGCCGCGTGCGGCGGCGACGCATGGGACAGCGTCGACGGCTGGCACGAGACCGGCACCGCCGATCTGCCCGGGATGCCGGGAGTCGCCTACGAAACCTGGCACGACATCAAGACGCTGAAGAGCGCGACCGTGAACCGGGTGAACGGCCAGGTCACGCGCCGCGTCGGCTTCGACGGCGCCTCCTATTGGCGGGCTTCGGGCGCCGGACCGGCGGAGGTCGGGCGCGATCCCGAGCGGCTGCGCCGCCAGCGCCGCGACGCCTATATCAGCAGCTTCGCCTTCTTCTTTCCGGACCGCTTCCCCGCCGCCTTCGAGTATCTCGGATCGCGCACCTATGAGGGCCGGAGCTACCAAGTCCTCGAGGCGACGCCCGCGGATTCGGAGAGCGTCGAGATCTGGGTCGATCCGAAGACCCACCGCGTCGCCCGCTTCGTGGCGGAAGGCGAATATGCCGATCTGAGCGACTACGAGACGTTCGACGTCGGCATCTGCTCGGCGACGACAGGCCGCCAAAGCGACGGCGACCCGGCGCACGACCTAGTTCTCCATGTCGTGACTGTCGAAACCGGGCCGGTCCCCGCCTCGATATTCGCGCCGCCGGCCGTCGCCACCGAATAGTTCCTCCCCAGGACGGGGAGGGGGACCAGCCGCAGGCTGGTGGAGGGGGCCCCAAGACCAACGCCGCTGCCCCCTCCACCACGCCGCTTCGCGTCGCGGTCCCCCTCCCCGTCCCGGGGAGGAGCTTTAGACTGGTATCTCCGTCGTATATTTGACCTGCCGAAGCGCGAAATTGCTCGCCGCATTGGCGACGCTCGGATGGGCGAGAACGCCGCGCATGATGAATCGGTCGTAATCGGCGACGTCGCGGACGGCGATCCGGAGCAGATAGTCCCACTCGCCCGACATTGCGTAGCATTCGACGATCTCGGCGCGCGACTGGATGAACTCCTCGAACTCCGCGCGCGCCTCCACCGTCTGCCGGGTCATCCTCACCTGGCAGAGCACGTTGACGCTCCGGTCGAGATGCTCGGCATTGGCGAGCTGCACGACCTTGCCGAGCACGCCGGCCTTCTCGAGACCGCGCACCCGGCGCCACACCGAGGCCGCCGATGCTCCGACCTTTTCCGCAAGCGCCGCGTGACTCTGGCTCGCATCGCGCTGCAGCTCGCGGACGATTCGGCGGTCGACCTGATCGAGTTGATCATTTTCTTTCATGATCGGCACGATAGCGAAACGAACTCCGCAAATCCAGTTGGCCGGGCGGCAAATTTGGTAAGCATTTCGAGCGATGCTGCTTCATATGCGCCGATGCGTTGGGGAAAGGGTCCGGACCCTAGTGGACGCGAACAGGAGGGCTCGATGGCAGGCGGCTTCATATTGGCGGAGGATTCCATGCTCTTCGACCGGCTCGAGGAGCAGGTTTCCGATTCCCTTCTCGCGCTCATCGCCCTCTGCGACGCCGATCCGAGGGCCGACAAGATCGACGTGGGAGTCGGGGTCTATCGCGACTCCACCGGGGGAACGCCGATCCTTCGTTCGGTCAAGAAGGCCGAGCGCATCCTGTGGGAGACCCAGGAGACCAAGGCCTATCTCGGCTCGCAGGGCGACGCCCGCTTCACGGCGCTGATCCGCCCGATCGTCTTCGGCGAGGCTTTGGCAGGCGACGAGCGCATCGTCGGAGTCCAGACGCCGGGCGGCTGCGGCGCCCTTCGGCTCGGGGCCGAGCTGGTCCGGGCCGCCAATCCCAATGCCCGCATCCATGTCGGCCAGCCGACCTGGCCCAATCACGGCCCGCTCATCGCCTCGTCGGGCGTCGAGATGGCGCCCCATCCTTATTACGACCGCGACAGCCACGAGATCCGCTTCGACGAGATGATGGCCGCGCTCAAGGGCGCGAGCGCCGGCGACCTCGTCCTTCTCCACGGCTGCTGCCACAACCCGACCGGCGCGGATCTCGACATGGACCAGTGGCGGGCGATCGCCGATCTGGTGTCCGACGCCGGCCTGATCCCGTTCGTCGATCTCGCCTACCAGGGCCTCGGCAATGGGCTCGAGGCGGATGCTGCGGGGGCCCGACTCGTCGTCGAGGCCGCGGATCAGGCCCTGATCGCGCAGAGCTGCGACAAGAATTTCGGGGTGTATCGCGAGCGCGTCGGCAATCTCTTCGTCAAGGGCGGGACTCCGCGAAGCGCCCAGATCGTCCTTGGAAACCTGATGACCCTGGCGCGCACAATGTGGTCGATGCCCCCCGATCACGGCGCCGCGATCGCCCGAATCGTCCTCGACGACCCCGAGCTTCGCGCCGACTGGAACGCCGAGCTGAAGGAGATGTGCGCGCGGATCCGCTCGCTCCGCTCCCGCCTGGCCGCCTTCGATCCGCGCCTCGAATATATCGACGCCCAGAACGGCATGTTCTCGATGCTTCCGCTCACCCCCGACCAGGTGCTCGAGCTTCGCCTCGACCGCGGAATCTACATGGCGCCGTCGGGACGCTTCAACGTCGTCGGCCTTTCCGATTCCAACGTCGATATTTTCGCGGCCGCGGTGGTGGAGAAGATGGATGGCTGACTCCAGGTCCATGGAGCGCAAGGCGGCGACCGCGTCGCCCGATCCCGACTTCGACTGGCGCCGGATCGCCCGCCTCGTCCAGACCAGCCGCGCGATGGACAGGCTCGAGGAGGAGCGGCTCGTTCCCGAGAAGAAGATCCTCTACCAATTCTCCGCGCGCGGCCACGACATGGCGCAGATCCTTCTCGGCTCGATGCTGACCAACAGGAAGGACGCCGCCTGCGGCTATTATCGCTCGCGGCCGCTTCTGCTCTCGCTCGGAGTCCCGCTCGAGGACGCGCTCGGCTCCGGCATGGGCCGCGCCGGCGGCTATTCCGACGGCCGCGATATCGGGGTCGTGTTCAACTATCCCAATCCGAGCGGCCCGCCGGCCCTCCCCATGTCGGGCGGAGTCGGCGCCCAATATACGCCGACGGCTGGCTGGGCGCAGGCGATCACTTATTATCGCGACGTTCTGAACAGCGAGGCGCATCGCGGCGCCATGGCTTTGGTGCTCGGCGGCGACGCCTCGGCCGCGACCAACGGCTTCTGGTCGGCGCTGACCATCGCGACGACCCAGAAGCTTCCGATGCTCTTCTATATCGAGGACAATCAGTACGGAATCTCGGTCCCGTCCTCCTACCAGACGCCCGGTGGCGACATCGCGAAAAATCTGGGCAGCTTCTCCAACCTGGCTATCTTCTCCGGCGACGGCACTGAGCCCACCGAGGCGGCGCGCCTGATCAAGCAGGCCGTGGCCCACGTCCGCGGCGGCACCGGCCCGGCTCTGCTTCGGCTCACCGTCCCGCGTCTTCAGGGCCACAGCTTCCAGGACACCCAGACCTACAAGAGCGACGAGTTCGTCCGCTCCGAATGGGCCCGCGATCCGCTTCCCAAGCTCCGCGCCTTCCTCACCTCCTCGATCATGACCGAAGCGGAATGGGAGGCGAGCGAGCGCCAGGCCGAGGAGACGGTCGAAGCCGCGCGCGCCGAGGCCGAGGCGCGCGGAATCGCCGATCCCGAGACGGTGCTGAGCCACGTCTTCTACGAAGGCGAGATGCAGCAGATCGGCGGGCAATGGACCCACGGCTATCGCGCGCCCCGCTCGCACGAGGAGCCCAAGCCCGAGGGCCAGCGGATCAACATGGTCACGGCGATCCGCCGGACGCTCGACCGCGAGCTCGAGATCAACGATCGGATCGTCCTGTTCGGCGAGGATATCGGCCCCAAGGGCGGAGTCCACGCGGTCACTCTCGGCCTCCAGGAGAAATATGGGATCGACCGCGTGTTCGACACCAGCCTCAGCGAGGAGGGAATCGTCGGACGCGCCGTCGGAATGGCCATGGCGGGCCTGATGCCGGTCCCCGAGATCCAGTTCCGCAAATATGCCGAGCCGGCGCTCGAGCAGATCAACGATTGCGGCACGATGCGCTGGCGAACTCACAACCGCTTCGCCGCGCCGATGGTGCTTCGGGTGCCGGGCGGCTTCTTCAAATGCGGCGATCCATGGCACAGCCAGACCAACGAGGTTCAGTTCGTCCACAATCCGGGCTGGCTCGTGGCCGTGCCATCCAACGCCGAGGATGCGGTCGGCCTGCTTCGCTCGGCGTTGCGCGGCAACGATCCGGTCGTCTTCTTCGAGCATCGCGCGATGCTCGACGACGCCTGGGCGCGCCGTCCCTATCCGGGCGACGATTACGTCCTTCCGTTCGGCCGTGCGAAGAAGCTCAAGCAGGGCGATTCCATCACGATCGTCACCTGGGGCGCGATGGCGCCGCGCTGCGAGGAAGCGGCCCGCGATACGAGCGCCGACGTCATCGATCTGCGCACCCTGATGCCCTGGGACAAGGAGATGGTCCTCGAATCGGTCCGCCGCACCCGCCGCTGCCTGATCGTCCACGAGGATCTGCGCACCGGCGGCTTCGGCGCGGAGATCGCCGCGGTCGTGGCCGACGAAGCCTTCATCGATCTCGACGCGCCCGTCTCGCGTCTGACCATGCCCGACATCCCCAGCCCGCATAATCCCGTCCTGCTCAACTGGGCGGTTCCGAGCGTCGAGAAGATCCGGGCCAAAATCGAAGGGCTGGTGGGGTTTTGACGATGGGAGCCAAACGAAGCCTCTATCCAATCGTCATTCCGGCGAAGGCCGGGATCTCGTCGAGACCCGCCGTGATCTCTTGTCATGAGATCCCGGCCTTCGCCGGGATGACGGGGGAAGGGTGTTGATCGACGTAATCGCCCCGATCGAGCAGGAGGGCACCCAGGCCGTCGTGCGCGCCTGGCTTCGCAAGGTCGGCGACCGCGTCGAGCTCAACGACCCGCTCGTCGAGCTCGAGACCGACAAGGTCGCCGTCGAGGTCCCGGCTCCCGCCGCTGGAATCCTCCGCGAAATCCTCCTCGACACCGACTCCGAGGCGATCCCCGGCGCCGTCCTCGGCCGGATCGCCCCGATGGCCGAAGTCGCCGGCCACGAGCCCGACTCGCCGTCGTTCGCCGCCGCGCCGCAGGAGCCCGCCGGCCGCCAGCAGCTCGATCCCGAGCTCCGCCTGTCGCCGGCGGTGAAGCGCGCCCTGCTCCAGCACGACATCGACCCGGCCGCGATCGAGGGCACCGGCCGCGACGGACGCATCACCCGCGCCGACGTGGACCGGGCAGTAGCCAGGGCAACCATCGTCCGGGCCGGCCCGCCGGCGACCGCGCAGCCGCGCGCCGTCGAGCCGCGCCTCGCCGCCGAACCGTCCGACGGCTCGATCCGCTCCCACTCGGTCCCGCACGACCGGATGCGGCTTCGGATCGCCGAGAACATGCTCAATTCGGTCACGGTCGCCCCGCACGTCACCGCCATGTTCGAGGCCGATTTCAGCGCGATCATGCGCCACCGCGCCCGCCACAAGGATGCCTGGGCAAAGAAGGGCGTGAAGCTGACCTTCACCGCCTACATGATCGCCGCCGCCGCCGAGGCGATGAAGGTCGCTCCCGCGATCAACAGCCGCTGGCACGAGGACCGGCTCGAGCTGTTCGACGACATCAATATCGGAGTCGGAACGGCGCTCGGCGAGAAGGGACTGATCGTGCCCGTGCTCCGCAAGGTCCAGACCCTGTCGCTGAAGGGCATCGCCGCCGGCATCGAAGCGCTGATCGACAGGGCGCGCGCCGAGAAGCTGACGAGCGCCGACGTGTCGGGCGGAACCTTCACCATCTCCAATCACGGCGTGTCGGGATCGCTCTTCGCCTCCCCGATCATCATCGCCCAGCCGCAATCGGCGATCCTCGGGGTCGGCAAGCTCGAGAAAAGAGTGGTGGTCCGCGAGGTGGACGGAGTCGACACCATCCAGATCCGCCCACTGGCCTATGTCTCCCTCACCATCGACCACCGAATCGTCGACGGCCACCAGACCAACGCCTGGCTCAGCCGCTTCGTGGAAGTGCTGGAGAGCTGGCCGGAGGAGTGATTGGCCCCGCTGAGGCCCAGACCTTCTGCCTTAGACACACTCCGTCATTGCGAGCGAAGCGAAGCAATCCAGAGCGGCCTCTGCGGCCTGCTGGATTGCCGCGTCGCTGCGCTCCTCGCAATGACAGGTAGCGCCTTAAGCCGCTCCGTCCACCTCGACCCGATACCCCTCCAGTATCGCCCCCCAGCCTTCGTCCATGCCCATGACATGTCCGTCGCGCGCCGTGCGGTCGAACGCCTCGAGGCCCCGATGCTCGAACTCGACCCGGGTCCCGTCCACGTCCGGCTCGAACCGTATCTCCACCTCGGTTTCGAAATCAGGGTCGAAGCGCCATTCCCCGTTGAGCTGCCAGGCGAGCACGACCCGGCTCGGAGCGTCCCACGCGATCACCCGGCCCCATTCATATTCCGACCCGTCCTCGCCGACCTCGTACCAGCGTCCGCCGACCCTAGGCTCGACCACCACGTCCTTTTGCGGCGATTCGAGCAGGCTGTGCCCCTTCGGCCACCAGCTCCCCATCGCGCCGAGGAACATGCGAAACGCTTTCTCGGGATCCGCCTTGACCCGCACGCTCTTGCGGATCGGCGCGGGCGCGATCGTCTTCGTGGCCATCATTCACTCTCCTCGACTTTCTCGGCGAACGCGGCGAGCGCCCGCTCCCAGTGACGGTCCAGCCATTCGCGCAGCGGCCCGAGCCCGGCCGGATCGATCCGATAGACCCTGCGAGTCCCCTCGGCCTCGGATGCCACCAGCCCCGCTTCCTTCAGCACCTTGAGATGCTGCGAAACGGCCGGCCGCGACACCGGCAGCGTCTCCGCCAGCTCCCCCACCGCCATCGGCCGCTCGGAAAGCCGATCGAAGATCGCGACCCGCATCGGTTCCGCCAAGGCGGTAAAGGCCGCACTTCCGTTAGCCACAACTTACCGTTAGTATTCACTTACCGAAGAGTCAAGCTATCACCTCCACGTTGTCAAAAGGGGTGGCATATGCTAAGGCATATGCCAAGGAGGCGCCGGACATGAGTGCGGAGCGTCACGTCAAATTGTTCAAGAATGGCAGGAGCCAGGCGGTTCGAATTCCCCGAGAGTTCGAATTGCCGGGAGAGGATGCCATCATGCGCAAAGAGGATGGCAGGCTGGTGATCGAGCCTGCGCCGCCCAAATCCCTACTTTCGGTCCTGGCTTCCTTGTCTCCGCTCGACGAGGAATTTCCGCGGATCGATGATCCGCCCCCCGAGCCGGTCGATCTGTGAACGGCTACCTTCTCGATACCAACGTCGTTTCCGACCTCGTGCGACATCCCCAAGGCCGCGTCGCTGACAGGATTGCCGAGATTGGTGAGGCCAGTGTCGCCACCTCGATCATCGTGGCCGCCGAGCTTCGATTCGGCGCAGAGAAGAAGGGTTCGCCAAAGCTCTCGGCGCAAATCGAAGCGATATTGGGTGCGTTGTCGATCCTTCCGCTCGAGCCACCCGTCGATCGTGAATATGGCCGCTTGCGGTGGGCGTTGGAGCGAAACGGCAGGCCGATCGGCGCGAATGACATGTTGATCGCAGCGCAGGCGCTGGCGCTCGATCGAACCTTGGTTTCCGACAACCAGCGCGAATTCGTGCGCGTGAAGGGCCTGCAACTGGCCAACTGGCTGGACTGAGTCGCGCAGCTACCAGCCCTTTCTATTTCGAATCGTCCGCCCCGTCCTCGAACAGGGCCTTCAATTCCTTCTTCAATATCTTGCCGTTGGCGTTGCGCGGCAGCGGCTCGGGCAGGAACAGGATCCTGATCGGGGTCTTGAACATGGCGAGGCGGGCGCTGACCCAGGCCTTGAGTTCCGCCTCGCTCGCCTCGGTGCCCGGAGCGAGATGGACGATCGCGGCGGGCTCCTCGCCGAGCGTCCGGTGCGGGATCCCGACCAGGGCCGCGTCGGTCACGGCGGGATGGTCGTAGAGGACGTTCTCGACCTCGGACGAATAGATATTCTCGCCGCCGCGGATGATGATGTCCTTGGCCCGGTCGACGATGAAGCAGAAGCCTTCCTCGTCGACATAAGCGAGGTCCCCGGTCCGGACCCAGCCGTCGACGAACGTGTCCGCGGTCGCCTCGGGCTTGTTCCAATAGCCCTTCACCATCTGCGGGCCCTTGCACCACAATTCGCCGACCGAGCCCGCGGGAAGCACCGCCCCGTCCGGCGCCGTCACCCTGAGCTCGGCGACCGGGACCGGCGGTCCGCAGCTCTCCGGCCGGTTGAGATAATCCTCGCCGATGTGGGCGGTGACCGTGGCGGTCGTCTCGGTCATCCCCCAGCCGTTGCCCGGGAGCGCTCCGAACTCCTTCCAGATCAGCCGCACCAGCTCCGGGGCGGAAGGCGCGCCGCCATAGGTGATCAGGCTGAGGCTCGAGAGGTCGAAATTGCCGCGCTCGGGATGCTCGAGCAATTGCCAGGCGACGGTGGGCACTCCCCCGGTGATGTTGACCTTCTCGCGCTCGATGATCCCGAGCGCCTCGAGCACGTCCCATTTGCGCATTAAGATGGTGGTGTGGCCGATCACCATCGATCCCATCAGGCTCGCGCTGCACGCGCTGACGTGGAAGAGCGGGATCACCATCAGCCCGACCCGCGGCTCCGACGGCGCCGGAGTCTCGCCGCGGCGAAGCGCGCTCCGGGCGATCACGACCGCGCTCGACAATATGTTGGTCAAAATGTTGCGCTGGGTCCCGAGCGCGCCTTTCGGATTGCCGGTCGTCCCGCTCGTATAGAAGATGGTCGCCTCGTCGTCGGGGTGGATGTCGGCGTCGGGCAGATCGCGGTCGGGTAGGCCTGCCCAGTCCGGCGGAGCCCCGATCAGATCCTCGAGTCGCCGCGCACCGTCCGGCGCCGCCTTCGAGCGGCTGACGATGACATGCTCCAGCTCCGGCAAGGCGTTGCGGTGCGGCTTGATCCGTTCCCAGCGCGGTGAATCGCAGATCAGCAGCTTCGAGCCTGAATCGGAAAGGCCATATTCGAGCTCAGGCCCGGTCCACCAGGCGTTGAGCGGCACGGCGATCGCGCCCAGCGAGGTGATCGCGAAGAAGGCGACCGGCCATTCGGGCAAATTGACCATGGCCAGCGCGACCCGATCGCCCTTGCCGATCCCGAGCCGCTGAAGCTCCGCGGCGAGCGCGGCCGTCGCCCGGAAGCTCGCCTCGAAGCTGACCCTCTCATCCTCGTAGATGGTGATCAGCCGGTCGCCGTGGCTTCGCGAATGGCGGGCGATGGCCGGGAGGGAAGGGGGGGCATTCTTCCACACACGGGTCGGGATCCCGCGTATGACCTCCTCCTCCATCTCGAACATCTGGCCCGGCGCGGTCAGCAGGGCGTCGGCCTCGGCGAGGCTCATCCTCGGCCAGTCCGGATCGAGCTGAAAGCCTTCGATCACGCTTCTCCCCTTTGCGCTTTGATTCGCCGGCGCTCCAAGCGATAGGGCGCGCTCGGCAGATTGGCGAGGCAGGATGGACATCAGCGATCCCCGTGAGCTCGGCTTCGATCCGGAACGGCTGGCGCGGATCCCGGCCTTTCTCGACGAGCGCTACGTGAACCCGGGCCTGCTGGCCGGCACGCAAGTGATGGTCGCGCGCGAGGGCAAGCCGGTCCTGTTCGCGACCCAGGGCGCCGCCCGCGCCGACGGCGAGCCGCTTCGCGACGATTCGCTCTTCCGGATCGCCTCGATGACCAAACCGGTCACTTCGGTGGCCTTCATGATGCTGTTCGAGCAGGGCAAGGTCACCCTCGACCAGCCTGTCCACACCGTTCTGCCGGAATTCATGGACATCCCCGTCTATGACGGCGGCGGCGCGGGAACGCCCTTCCGGACGAAGCCGGCCGAGCGGCCGATGCAGATGATCGACCTCCTCCGCCACACTTCGGGCCTGACTTATTCCTTCCAGCACCGCACCAATATCGACGCCGCCTATCGCGAGAGCGGAATCGAGCGCTGGCACGGCGAGCACGACCTCGATTCCTTCGCGGGGGCGCTCGCCCAAATCCCGCTCGAATTCTCGCCGGGAACCGCCTGGAACTATTCGGTCTCGACCGATCTGCTCGGCCTCGTCGTTCAACGCGTCGCCGGAATCGAGCTGTCCGAATTCCTCCACCGCTCGATTTTCGCGCCGCTCGGCATGAAGGACACCGCCTTCGCCTGCCCGGCGTCCAAGACCCATCGGCTCGGCGACGCCTGGCAGTTCGATCCGAAGAAGGGCCGCACGCTCAATGATCCCGCCACGCGCAGCGCCTGGTCGAAGCCGCCGAAACTCGTCGCCGGCGGCGCGGGCCTCGTCTCGACCACCGCAGACTATCACCGCTTCTGCTCAATGCTTTTGAACGGCGGCGAGCTCGACGGCGTCCGAATCCTCGGACGAAAGACGATCGATCTGATGACCGCCAATCATCTGCCCGGCGGCGCCGACCTTACCGAGATGAGCCGCTCCTTGTTCAGCGAGGCGGTCAATGCCGGCCAGGGATTCGGCCTCGGCTTCGGGGTCAATCTCGACCCGGCCCGAACCATGCTCCCGGGTTCGAAGGGCGAATATTATTGGGGCGGGATGTACTCGACCGCCTTCTTCATCGATCCGGTCGAGCGCATCCACGCAATCTTCATGGCCCAGCTCATGCCGTCCTCGACCTACCCGATCCGGCGGCAGCTCAAGACTCTGATCTATTCGGCGTTGCAATAGCTTCTCTTTTCGTCATCCCGGACTTGATCCGGGATCTATGAACACGAAGCTATTAGGAACGGGCGCTGACCAGCATTCATCCTTTCGCGGCCGTGTTCATGGATCCTGACGTTCGTCAGGATGACGGTGAGGAGTGGATCCGCGGACCAGCCCTCAAGGCGTGTTCATCGTCAGCAGATCGTAGCTCGCGACCACCTCGTCCTTCTGGTTGAACACGAACACCGCCCAGCGCACCTCGCCCATCTCCTCGTTGCGGACGCTCTTCGATTTGACGGTCAGCTCCACCCGCATCGAATCGCCGGGATAGAGCGGGGTCAGGAAGCGCAGATTCTCGAGCCCGTAATTGGCCAGCACCGGGCCGGGAGCCGGATCGACGAACAGGCCGGCGGCGAAGCTCAGGATCAGGTAACCGTGGGCGACCCGGCCGTTGAAGATCGGGTTCGCCCTCGCGGCTTCCTCGTCCATATGTGCGTAGAAATTGTCGCCGGTGAATTCGGCGAAATGCTCGATGTCGGCCAGCGTGACCTCGCGGCTCGCGGTCTTGAGCGTGTAGCCCACGTCCAGCTCCGAGATCCGCTTTCGGAACGGATGCGCGTCGCCCTCGGCCTTGGGCGCCCCCGGAAGCCATTGATGGACTATGCTCGACAATACGGACGGCGAGCCCTGCAGTGCCGTGCGCTGCATATAATGGGTGACGCCCCGAATCCCGCCCATCTCCTCGCCCCCGCCGGCGCGGCCGGGTCCGCCATGGACGAGGACGGGAAGGGGGGAGCCGTGGCCGGTCGACTCCTTCGTCGAGGTCCGGTCAAGGATCACCATTCGGCCGTGATAGGCGCCGGCGCCGAGCACGAACTCCTCGGCCACCTCGGAATCGAAGGTGAAGAGCGAGAGTGCCAGCGAGCCCATGCCGCGATTGGCCAGGGCGATCGCGTCGGGAAGGTCGCGATAGGGCATGATCGTCGAGACCGGCCCGAACGCCTCGACGTCGTGGACCGCGTCCGATCCCCACGGATCGTCGGAGCGTAGAAGGATGGGCGAGATGAAGGCGCCCTTGCCTTCGACGGGCGATTTGTCCGGATCGCCCGAGACGATCCGAGCCGCCTTCGACAGCTCGGCCACGGCTTCGCGCACCGCCTTGAGCTGCGACTGGCTGGCGAGCGCGCCCATTGTCACGCCCTCCTCGCGCGGGTCGCCGATCCTGGCCTTGCTCAGCCGGGCGATCAAAGCGTCCTGGACCGCGTCCATATGCTCGGCCGGCGCCATTGCGCGGCGGATGGCGGTGCACTTCTGGCCCGCCTTGACCGTCATCTCGCGCGCCACTTCCTTCACGAACAGGTCGAACTCGTCGGTGCCTGGGCCAGCATCGGGGCCGAGGATCGAGGCGTTGAGGCTGTCGCGCTCCGCGACGAAGCGCGTGCTCTCGCGCGCGAAGACCGGATGGGTCTGGAGCTTCATCGCGGTCGCCGCCGAACCGGTGAAGGAGACGACGTCCTGCAACGTCAGATGGTCGAGCAAATCGCCCACTCCGCCCATGATCAATTGAAGCGCGCCCGGCGGAAGCACGCCCGCGTCGATCATGATCCGAACCGCGTGCTCGGCGAGATAGCCCGTCGACGAAGCCGGCTTCACGATCGCGGGCACCCCGGCCAGCAGCGTCGGGCCCAGTTTCTCGAGCATGCCCCAGACCGGGAAGTTGAACGCATTGATATGGACCGCCACGCCCTGCAGCGAGGTCCAGACATGCTGGCCGACGAAGCTTCCGGCCTTGGACAAAGGCTCCATCGCCCCGTCGATCAATATCCGCTGGTTGGGAAGCTCGCGCCGGCCTTTCGAAGAAAAGGAGAAGAGCGTTCCGGCGCCGCCCTCGATGTCGATCCAGCCGTCGGTCCGGGTCGCGCCGGTGCTGTAGCTGAGCTCGTACAATTCCTCCTTGCGCGCCATCACCGCATTGGCGAGGTCCTTCAGCATCCAGGCGCGCTCGTGAAAGGTCATGCCCCGAAGCGCCGGTCCGCCGACCTTGCGGGCATGATCGAGCATCGCCCTGAAATCGAGCCCCTGGCTTCCGGTATGGGCGACCAGCTCGCCGGTCACCGCGCTGTGCACCTCGGCGAGCCCGCCCGATCCGGCGACCCAGCCGTCCTTCGCGTAATTGAGCAGGTTCAGCGGCTTCATTCTTCTTCTCCTCGCGGCGGCCAATAGCGCGTATCAGACTGGTTCGCTCGGCGAAAATCGGGGAGTGAATTGGACTACGGACCGAAGACCGCCGCCGACCTCGGGACGCTCCAGCTCGATCGTCTCCGGGCGACGCTCGCGCACGCTTATGCCGGCTCGCCGCATTACCGCAGGGCGTTCGACGAAGCCGGCGTATCGCCCTCCCACCTGCGCTCGCTCGCCGACCTCGCCCGCTTCCCGTTCACCACCAAGGCCGACCTTCGCGCAACCTACCCGTTCGGGATGTTCGCGGTGCCGATGGACCGGGTCGCGCGAATCCACGCCTCGTCGGGCACCACCGGCCAGCCGACCGTCGTCGGCTATACGAAGCAGGACATCGAGACCTGGGCCGGTCTGGTGGCGCGAAGCATCCACGCGGCCGGCGGCCGGCCGGGCATGAAGGTCCATGTCGCCTATGGCTACGGCCTGTTCACCGGCGGGCTCGGCGCCCATTACGGCGCGGAGGCTCTGGGCTGCACCGTCATACCGATGTCGGGCGGCCAGACCGAGCGGCAGGTCCAGCTCATCCGCGATTTCGAGCCCGAGATCATCATGGTGACTCCGAGCTACGCGCTCGCCATCCTCGACGAGTTCCGGCGACAGGGGCTGGATCCGCGCGCCTCCTCGCTCCGCTACGGCCTGTTCGGCGCCGAGCCCTGGACCGAGGCGATGCGCTCGGAGATCGAGACCGCCTTCGGCCTCGATGCGACAGACATTTACGGCCTGTCCGAGGTCATGGGTCCGGGCGTCGCCCAGGAGTTCGTCGGGCAGGGCAGGGGTCCGACCATCTGGGAGGACCATTTCCTCCCCGAGATCGTCGATCCCGAGACCGGCGAGCCGCTCCCCGACGGCGAGGAAGGCGAGTTGGTCTTCACCTCATTGACCAAGCAGGCCCTGCCGGTGATCCGCTACCGCACCCGCGATCTCACCCGTCTTCTGCCCGGCGACGCCACCCCGATGCGCCGAATGGCGAAGATCACCGGCCGCTCCGACGACATGCTGATCGTCCGCGGAGTCAATCTCTTCCCCTCGCAGGTCGAGGAGCTCGTCCTCAAATGCCCGGACCTCGCGCCCCATTTCCTGATCGAGCTTACCCGCCCCGACCGGCTCGACCTGCTCGTCATCCACGTCGAGGCGCGCGAGGGCGCCGAGGGTCGGGACGAGCAGGCGCGGCTGCTCGCTTCCTTTCTGAAGGACATGGTCGGGGTCAGCGCTGAAGTTCGAGTCGAGGATCCCGGCACGATCGAGCGCTCGGCCGGCAAGGCCAGCCGCGTGCGCGACGTCCGCCCAAAATAACCCCTCACTGTGTTCCCGCGGAGTCGAAGACGGGCGCAGCCCAAAGCGGGAACCCAGACTGAGCTGAGCGCTGCACAGAGATCGACTGGATTCCCGCCTTCGCGGGAATGACGAGAAGGGCTAAGACGCGGCCAATGGATAATGCCGCGCCCTCCTTGTCCCTCGCCGACATCGAAGAAACCCGCAGGATGATCGTCCCGCACGTCGTGCGCACTCCCGTCCACGACTGGCGCGGCCGCGAGATCGACGCGCTCCTCGCGCCCGGGACCAGGGTCAATCTCAAGCTCGAGCTCTTCCAGCAAAGCGGCACCTTCAAGGCCCGCGGCGCTCTGTCGAAGATGATGCGCCTGTCGCCCGACGAGCTTGCCCGCGGAGTCACCGCGGTCAGCGCCGGCAACCATGCCATCGCCACCGCCTGGGCGGCCGCCAGCCTCGGCGCATCGGCCAAGGTGGTGATGATGGGCTCGGCCAATCCCGCCCGAGTCGCCGCCTGCCGTGCTCTCGGCGCGGAGGTGGTGACCGCGCCCGACGGCCGCACCGCCTTCGAGATGGTCGAGGCGATCGCGCGGGACGAGGGCCGGTCCTTCATCCATCCTTTCGAGGGGCCCTATACCGCATTGGGAACGGCAACCCTGGGCGCCGAATGGCTCGAGCAGGCGCCCGATCTCGACGCCGTGATCATCGCGATCGGCGGCGGAGGCCTGTGCGGCGGCGCCTCGGCCGCAATCAAGCTGCTGAAGCCGGACTGCATGGTCTTCGGAGTCGAGCCGACCGGATCGGACACGATGACCCGAAGCTTCGCACAGGACTCGCCGATCGATCATGCCGAGGTCAGGACGATCGCCGACAGCCTCGCCCCGCCCTTCGCTTTGCCTTATTCCTTCGGCCTGTGCAGGGCCAATGTCGACGACATCGTCCTGGTCGACGACGACGCGATCCGCTCGGCAATGTCCCTCCTGTTCCGGGAGATGAAGCTGGCCTGCGAGCCCGCGGCCGCCGCGGCGACCGCTGCCCTGGTCGGCCCGCTCAGGGACCGGCTCGCCGGGAAGAAGGTCGGAGTCCTCGTTTGCGGCTCGAACATCGATCTCGACACGTTCGAGAAGCACGTTCGCCAGGCGGAAGGGCAGCCTATTTCCCCGTAAACGTCGGCGTCCGCTTCTCCATGAACGCGGCCACCCCCTCGCGATAATCGTCGCTGTAGCCGAGCTCGCGCATCGCATCGCGCTGCAGGTCGAGCTCCTCCTCGAGGCTGTGACCCCAGCTCTCGCGGATCATCTTCTTGATCCGGGCGAGGCCGCGGGTCGGCGCCGCGGCGAAGCGGGCGGCGAGCCCGTCCACCTCGGCATCGAGCTGTTCGTCCTCGACCGCCTTCCAGATCAGCCCCCAATCCGCCGCCTTCTCCGCCGGCAGCGGCTCGGCGGTCAGCGCCAGCCCGAGCGCCCGCGCCTGACCGACCAGCCGCGGTAGCACCCAGGTTCCGCCGCTGTCCGGGATCAGTCCGATATTGGCAAAGGACTGGATGAACTTGGCCGATCTCGCCGCGATCACCACGTCGCAGGCCAGAGCGATGTTCGCCCCCGCGCCGGCGGCGACTCCGTTCACCCGGGCGATCACCGGCATCGGCAGCGAGGTCAGCCGCTTGACCAGCGGATTGTAGCGTTTCTCGACCGACTCACCGAGATCGACGGCCCGACCCGGCGCCACGGCCCGGTCACCTAGATCCTGCCCCGCGCAGAAGCCACGGCCGGCGCCGGTGAGGATCAGGGTACGCGCATCTCCCAGTTCGCCGAGCGCGTCGGCCACCTCCTCGTGCATCTCGACCGTGAAGCTGTTCAGCCTGTCGGGGCGATTGAGGGTCAGGCGGGCAATGCCGCCTTCGCTAGTGAAGAGGATGGTGTTGTAGGCCATCTTCCCGAACTAGCATCCCCTCTCCCCTTGCGGGAGAGGGATACGAAGACTTGGCGGCTTTGCCGCCTAATCGTAGTTGGGTGAGGGGTGCGCTAGAAGAGCGCCCCGGCTCGGCACGAGCCGACCCCTCACCCAGCTTCGCCTAAGCTCGCCAAGAGGCTCGCTAAGGCTGCGCAACCCTCTCCCACAGGGGGAGAGGGGGTGCTAGGGCCTGCCGCCGTGACCGAACCCGACGCCCTCGCCTCCCGCATCGCCCATTCCATGCTCGCCGCCGAGGGAACCGGTCCGGCCTGGGGCATAGAGATAGACGAAGCGCGCGCCGGCTATGCCCGAATCCGAATGACCCTCCGTCCCGACATGCTCAACGGCCACGGCATCGCCCACGGCGGAATGATCTTCTCGCTTGCCGACACCGCCTTCGCCTACGCCTGCAACAGCCGAAACCTGCGCACCGTCGCCGCCCAGGCGTCGATCGTCTTCCTCGATGCCGCGCGCGACGGCGAGACGCTGGTTGCCGAAGCCCAGGAGCAGGCTCTCGTCGGCCGCTCGGGTGTTTACAGTGTCAGCGTGCGGACCGAGGACGCCCGCATTATCGCCGAGTTTCAGGGTTATTCCAGGAGCCTCGGCGGCCCAGTGATCGGAGACAGTGAATGACCGAAGCCTTCATCTGCGACGCCGTCCGCACCCCGATCGGCCGCTACGGCGGCTCGCTCGCCCACGTCCGCGCGGACGATCTCGCCGCAATTCCGATCCGGGCTTTGATCGAGCGCAATCCGGGCGTGAACTGGGACGAGGTCGACGACGTCATCATGGGCTGCGCCAACCAGGCCGGCGAGGACAATCGCAACCTTGCCCGAATGGCCGGCCTTCTCGCCGGCCTCCCGGACAAATCGGGCGGAGTCACCCTCAATCGCCTCTGCGGCTCGGGCATGGACGCGGTCGCGATGGCCGCGCGGGTGATTCGCGGCAGCGAGGCCGACATGGTGATTGCCGGCGGCTCGGAGAGCATGAGCCGGGCGCCCTTCGTCATGGCCAAAGCGACCAGCGCATTCGACCGCAATGCCGAGATGTACGACACGACGATCGGCTGGCGCTTCGTCAATCCGAAGATGAAGCATGCCTATGGTGACGACACCATGCCCTCGACGGCCGAGAACGTCGCCCAGGAGTTCCAGATCGGCCGCGACGACCAGGACGCCTTCGCCGTGCGAAGCCAGGCCAAAGCTGCGGCGGCGCAAGCCAACGGCCGTCTCGCCGCCGAGATTGCGCCGGTCAGCATCCCGCAGCGCAAGGGCGATCCGATCCTTGTCGACCGCGACGAGCATCCCCGCGAGACCAGCGTCGAGGCGCTCGGCAGGCTGAAGCCGATCGTCCGCCCCGCCGGGACCGTCACCGCCGGCAACGCTTCAGGCGTCAACGACGGCGCCGCGGCTCTGATCGTCGCCACCGAGGAGGCGGCCAAGCGCAACGGCCTCACCCCGCGTGCCCGCGTCCTAGGCGCCGCGGTCGCCGGCGTGCCGCCGCGCATCATGGGCATCGGCCCCGCGCCGGCCTCGGAGAAATTGCTCGCCCGCCTCGGCCTTAAGGTCGCCGACATGGACGTGATCGAATTGAACGAAGCCTTCGCCGCCCAGGGCCTCGCCGTCATGCGCCAGCTCGGGATTCCCGACGATGCGCCGCACGTGAACCCCAACGGCGGCGCCATCGCCCTCGGCCACCCGCTCGGCATGTCCGGCGCTCGGCTGCTTCTGACCGCCACGGAGGAGTTGCAGCGCACGGGCGGCCGCTATGCCCTCTGTACCATGTGCATCGGCGTGGGGCAGGGTATCGCCACGGTGATCGAAAGGGTGTGAGCCTTTTCGTCACCCCGGCGAAGGCCGGGGTCTCGGCGAGACGCGCCGTGACATCTTGACCTGAAGATCCCGGCCTTCGCCGGGATGACGTGCGTTTAGTCGCCCGCCTTTGCGTCAGCCTTGGCGAATGCTCTCACCGCATCCTTGCCAACCCATCTCTCGACCTTGTCCGAAGATGCCGCGAGCCGATGCGCTACCTCGCGAGCGGCAGTTCGCAGCACCTCGCTCTTGCGCCCACCGATCGCGCGTAACGCCCAGTTGACGCCCTTCTTGACGAAATTGCGCCCGTCGTCGGCGGCTACCTCGATCAGCTTCAAACGGGCGAGGAATGGTTCGTCAGGCTCCGCTTTGCGGTGAAGAGCCAGGCTAGCGAGCAACGCGAAGGAAGCGCGCTTCACATATTCGGCCTCGTCGTCGGCCCACCGGTCGACCATCTCGAAGGCATGTTCCGTCCGGTCGAACAATGCGAAGCAGAGTGTGTCGCAAATCCCCCAGTTGTCGAAGTCGCGCGCCCAGCGGTCCATTTGCTCCGGCGTCACCAAGGCGGGATCGTCGACATAGGCGCAGAGCAGGCGCGCCTCATAGAATTCCGTCTCCCAAAGCTCCGAGGCAAGGGCGTGATCGCGGCAGAGCGCCTTGCCGATCGCCTGGATCGCGCCCATCGGCACGCCGATCACGCGGTTCGTCGTGACGATGCCATAGCGTCCGTACCCGTCGCGGATCCGCGCCTCGCCCGCCGCTTCGAGCAGGGCGAGCGCTTCGTCGAGCCGGCTCATTGTTCCACGCAGTTCGACATGTCCGCCCCCTTGCTCCCATTCCGCTACTGCCACCCCCGGCGCGCTCGTGCGTTCATTGCCGCAAATGGCGCATCCTGCTAGGGCCCGCGCCGGGAGAAATGCATGTACACGACCGAGCTCCAGAAGACTGCCAGCATCGCCTCGACCGAGGATCCCGAGCGCAGCGCCGCCTTCGAGGCGCGGGTCGCCGCGGACGAGTTCATCGAGCCCAAGGACTGGATGCCCGAGGCCTATCGCCGCACCCTCGTCCGCCAGATTTCCCAGCACGCCCATAGCGAGATCGTCGGAATGCTCCCCGAGGGCAACTGGATCGGTCGCGCGCCATCGCTTCGCCGCAAGGCGATCCTTCTCGCCAAGGTCCAGGACGAGGCGGGCCACGGCCTCTATCTCTATTCCGCTGCCGAGACTCTCGGAACGTCGCGCCAGGAGATGATCGAGGCGCTCCACTCGGGAAAGGCCAAGTACAGCACCATCTTCAACTACCCGACGCTGACCTGGGCCGACATGGGCGCGATCGGCTGGCTGGTCGACGGCGCCGCGATCATGAACCAGGTGCCGCTCCAGCGAACCTCGTACGGCCCCTATGCGCGGGCAATGGTCCGGGTCTGCAAGGAGGAAAGCTTTCACCAGCGCCAGGGATACGAGATCATGATGGCGATGACCTCGGGCACGCCCGAGCAGATGCGCATGGCCCAGGACGCTCTCAACCGCTGGTGGTGGCCGTCGCTGATGATGTTCGGCCCGCCCGACGACAACAGCCCCAATACCGCCCAGTCGATGCGCTGGCGGATCAAGCGCGAGACCAATGACGAGCTTCGCCAGAAGTTCGTCGACATCACCGTGCCTCAGGGCGAGGCGCTCGGCCTCACTTTTCCGGATCCGGACCTGAAATGGAACGAGGAACGCGGCGCTTACGATTTCGGCGAGATCGACTGGGACGAGTTCTACGCCGTGGTGAAGGGCGAGGGCCCGGTCGCCCGCGAGCGAATCACAGCCCGCCGCGACGCCTGGGAGCAGGGCGCCTGGATCCGCGAGGCCGCCGCGGCCTATGCGGAGAAGAAGGCGCAGAAGAGGGAAGCGGCGTGATGAGATCCTCCCCGGGACGGGGAGGGGGACCGCGCGTAGCGCGGTGGAGGGGGCTTCGCGCCTCGTTCCGGACCCCCTCCACCATCCTTCGGATGGTCCCCCTCCCCGTCCCGGGGAGGATTGGATGACCAGCGACTGGCCCCTCTGGGAAGTCTTCGTCCGCTCGCGGGGCGGGCTTTCGCACCGCCATGTCGGCTCGGTTCATGCGCCCGACGCCGAAATCGCCATCCGCCATGCCCGCGATACCTATACGCGGCGGATGGAGGGAGTCAGCCTGTGGGTGGTGCCCTCGGCGTCGATCACGGCCTCCGATCCAGCCGAGGACGGGCCGATGTTCGAGCCGGCCGAGGACAAGATCTACCGTCACCCGACTTTCTACGACATACCCGACGGGATCACCCATATCTGATGGCGTCTCTTACCCCGATTGACCTGCCGGCCGGCGTGACGGGCGAGGGCGCGTTCGACGCCCCGGTGGACGAGGAAGGGCACCGCTCCGCTCTTTTCGATTACGTGCTCCGGCTCGGCGACGACGCCCTGATCCTCGGCCAGCGACTCAGCGAATGGTGCGGCCATGCGCCGAGCGTCGAGGTCGATCTCAGCCTCGCCAACATGGCGCTCGACCTGGTCGGCCAGGCGACCCATTTCCTTCACTATGCCGGCCAGATCGAAGGCCAGGGGCGCGACGGCGACCGTCTCGCCTTCCATCGCGACGTTCTCGATTTCCGCAACTGCCTCCTGGTCGAGCAGCCGAACGGCGATTTCGCCCAGACCATGGCCCGCCAGTTCCTCTACTCGACCTGGCAGAAGATGCTGTTCGATCATCTCTCCGCTTCGAGCGACGAGCTGATCGCCTCCGTCGCGGCGAAGGCGGTCAAGGAGGTCGCCTATCACCAGGAGCTTTCGGTGGAATGGGTGATCCGTCTCGGCGACGGAACGGAGGAAAGCCGCGGCCGGATGGAGCGCGGACTTGCCTGGATGTGGCGCTTCATCCCCGAATTGTTCGAGGTCGACGAGACCGTGACCGCACTGACGGGGCGGAAGGTCGCCGTCGATCCGAACGTCTTCCGAGAGGATTACGAGCGCCGAATCGGCGAGGTGCTGGCCGAAGCGACGCTCGATCCGCCGCCGGACCAGCGCCCGATCCTCGGCGGCCGCCGCGGCCACCATAGCGAGCATCTCGGCCACCTGCTCTGCACCATGCAGTTCCTGCCCCGCACCTATCCGGACGCGAGATGGTAGCGGCTCCGAAGATCGAGGCTGTCGAGCCCCTGAAAGCCCCTCCCCTCGATGGGGAGGGGTTGGGGAGGGGTGGACTACGAGGCCAGCTCAGAGTGGGTGGAGAGGTCACCCCCACCCAACCCTCCCCCATCAAGGGGGAGGGCGCAGAGTCGATGATTTGGGCCGTCCTCGAATCTGTCCCAGATCCCGAAATCCCAGTCCTCTCAGTGGTCGATCTCGGCATCGTCCGATCGGTGGATCCGAACCGCGTCGTCATCACGCCGACCTACACCGGCTGCCCCGCCACTCAGGTGATCGAACGGGACATCCGCGCCGCCCTCGACTCCGCGGGCTATTGCGATATTGCGATCGGGACGATCCTCTCCCCGCCCTGGACCACCGAATGGATCAGCGAAGAGGGACGCCGCAAGCTCCGCGCCTATGGCATCGCCCCGCCCAACGCGCCAGGCGAGCGCCGGGTCGAATGCCCCCAATGCGGCTCGGCCGATACCGAGGAGATCAGCCGCTTCGGTTCGACTCCGTGCAAGGCGCTTTGGCGCTGCCGCGCCTGTGCCGAGCCGTTCGACCTGTTCAAGTGCCACTAGAATGAGCGTCGGCTTCCATAGCCTGACCGTTGCCCAGACCGTGCCCGAGACGGCGGACGCCATGTCGATCCGCTTCGACGTGCCGGCCGAGCTTCGCGAGACCTTCCGCTTCAAGCCCGGCCAGCACCTGACCCTCCGCGCCGAGATCGGCGGCGAAGAGGTCAGGCGCAATTACTCCCTCTGCGTGGCGCCTCAGGACGGAGAGGTGAAGGTCACCGTCAAGCGCATTGCCGGCGGAATCTTCTCCAACTGGGCAAACGAGCATTTGAAGGCCGGCGACCGCATCGATGTGATGCCGCCGCACGGAAGCTTCACCTGGGATTTCGGGCCCGGCGCCCGCAATCATTATGTCGGCTTCGCGGGCGGATCGGGGATCACGCCGGTCATATCCCTGCTCAAGACCGCGCTCACGACCGAGCCCGAGAGCCGCTTCACCCTCTTCTACGGCAATCGCGACAGCCAGTCGGTCATCTTCCTCGAGGAGCTGGCGCGGCTCAAGAACCGGTTCATGGGCAGGCTCGAGATCCACCATTTCCTCGCCGAGGAATCGGAGGATATCGAATTGTTCAACGGCATGCTCGACCGCTCCAAGTGCGAGGAGGTGCTGATCCACCTGGTCGATCCGGCCGACGTCGCTGCCTTCTTCATCTGCGGTCCCGGCCCGATGATGGATGCGGCCGAGGAAGCGCTCGCCGCCCATAACGTGCCCCGCGACAAGGTCCATATCGAGCGCTTCACCGCCGACCGCCCCTCGGCCGCGCTCGAGGCCCAGATGCAGGCTCTCCAGAGCAAGGCGGAGGGCCTGACCATGCTTGTCACCCTGGATGGACGAAAGCGCCGGGTCGCTTTCGATGCCGGCGCCGGCAACATATTGGACAGCGCCCGCAAGGCCGGGCTTCCCGCGCCCTACGCCTGCAAGGCGGGAGTCTGCGCGACGTGTCGGGCGCGGGTCGTGTCGGGCGATGTCGAGATGGCCGCGCGATACGGTCTCAGCGACGACGAGATCGCGGCTGGCTATGTGCTGACCTGTCAGTCGGTCCCGAAGGGCGAGGGCGTTGAATTAGATTACGACGCTTAACCGGGCTTTGGGGGAATGGAACTCCGTTCGCCCTGAGCTTGTCGAAGGGCAATCTTTCTACCCCGCCAAAAGGAAGGACTTCGACAGGCTCAGCCCGAACGGGGTTAGGTTGATGGCCTAAGCGTTTATCGTCGGCTCCCGGTCATCCCAGCGGTGCTGTACTCATCCCCCCCATAGCCGCTGACCGACTGGTGGTAGGAGATCACGGCGCGCACCGTGTTCTGCATCGTCGCGATGCGGTGGATGTTCGGCGCCGCGGTCTTCCGGATCATCACCGCCACGGCATAGGACCGGCCGTCGGGAGCGGTGACGATTCCGATATCGTTATAGCCGGCCTGGACGCCGCCCCAGACCTGCCCGGTGCCGGTCTTGTGCGACAGGCGCCAGCCAGCCTGGAGCCCGCCCTTCAGCCGCTGCGGGCCGGTCTTGGTGTTGGCCATGATTCCGAGCAGCTTCTGGGTCGAGCCGGGCGAGAGAAGTTCGCCGCGCTTGAGCCGCGCGAGGGCCTCGACGATCCCGCGCGGGGTGGCGCCGTCCATCGGGTTGGCGATGTAGCGCTCGAACGCGGCCTGACGGACGCCGGCCGGGACGCCGGCGCGGGCGGCTTCGAAGCCGCGCCCCACCGAATAGCTCTGCTTCCATTCCATGCCCGCGATCGCGCTCTGAAGAAGCCGCTCGCCCGGGCCGAAGCGGATCCCGGAGATGCCCTTGTCGCGGAGGAAGGTGCGAACCGCATCGGGACCGCCGGCGCGGCGAAGCACGGCGTCGTTGCACGTGTTGTCGCTCTGCTGGATCGCCCGGGTCATCAGGGTGGAGACGGTAGAAGTATAGCCGTTGGCGCCGATCTGCGCCGCGATCGGCTGGTGGAACAGGGTCAGGTCCTCGCGGGTGAGGGTGATCGGGGCGTCGAGGCTGAGCTGGCCGCGGTCGGCCTTGTCGAGCGCGGTCATCGCCACCCAGAACTTGCTGACGCTCTGCTGCGGGAAGAAGGTGTCGCCGTCGAAGGCGATCGTCCATCCCTGCTCGACCTCGCGGACGGCGATCCCGATGTCGCCGTTGAAGCCTTCCGCGATCTCATGGATCCGCGCTTCGAGCGCCCGCTTCGCGGCGCTTTCCTCGCCGACGATGGCGTAGGGCAGCGGGCGCGGAGGCTGGACCTGCGCCAGTGCGACGGTCGCGGCCAATGCCGCCGCCGCCATTCCGATCAATGCGAATCCACGCTCGCGCCCCTTCTTCCTACGCATACGCACCTCTCTAAGTCCTTCTGCCGCAAGAGGATGAGCATAAGACTCCGCATATTTCTGTCAGCTTAAACCCTGACCACATCGGCGAGCCGTTCCAGACTTGCGACGGACTCCCGCCGATCGTCGGAACCTCGAGCCTGATCGACTTAGGTGGAACCGCTGCTCGCGGTTCACCTAAGTCGTGAATCAGGCTCTCAGATATGTGAGACCATGATTCACGCCTCAGGCCGATTCAGCCTGAGACGATCATGGTCTAGAATGCCATTCGCGCCGTCACCCTGAGATCACGCCCCGCCAGCGGCGCGAAATCCTTGAGGAAGCTGGCGTGGCGGCGAGCGTCGACGTCGAAGATGTTGTTCGCCGACAAGGTGACGCTGACCTCCTCATGGTCGCGGATCGGCTGGATCGAGACCGAGGCGTTGACCAGCGTATGGCCTCCCGTCCGGGTCTCGAAGGCGGCGAGCCTGTCCTGGGCGGTCACATGCTCGACCTCGATCCGGCCGTTGACCGCGTCGGACTGGATCTCGATCCCACCGAGCAGGCGCAGGGGCGGTATCCGCGGCGCCGGGCCGACATTCTTGACGGTCGCCCGGACGTGATCGGCGAGAGCGTCCAGATTGATCGTCATTCCGCCGATCTTCCCGACGCGGACCGATCCTTCTACCTCGAACCCCGTATAGCGGGCGTCGCCCTGGCGATATTCGAAGACCGGAAGGTCGTCCTGGATCGCGCCGGTCGCGGCCTCGTAGATGTAATCGTCGAACCAGATATGGAAGGCGGAGGCTCCGAAGCTCCATCCGTCGCCGGACGCGCGCGCGGTCAGCTCGATGCCGTTGCTCTTTTCCTTGGAGAAATCGGGATTGCCGATCTCGAACGACTGTGTGCCCGGATGCGGGCCGTTGACGTACAGCTCCTCGGCCGAGGGCGAGCGTTCGGTGTGCGAGAAATTGACCCCGACCCGGAAGGCCCTGCTTCCGAAGCTTGCGCCGGCCGAGCCCGAGAAGGAATCGAAGCTTCGGGTCAGGTCGGAATTGCCGAGTGTCGCATCGGCGTCGGCGCTGACCTTCTGATGCTCGTAGCGGGCGCCGGCTTCGGCGCGCAGCTTGCCGGTCTCGTAAGTCTGCACAGTGAACAAGCCGAGCTGGCTCGTCCGGTTCGGCGGCAGCGATTTCTCGTCTCCGACCGTTTCGAGGCTTCGCCCGAAATATTGGGCGCCGAAGCCGCCGCCCCAGCCGCCCTTCTCGCTCTGCACCGCCTCGATCCGGACCTCATGACCCTTGTTGAAGAAGGTCGTGCCGACCGCGCCCGTATCGTCCAGCTCGCTATGCTCATAGTCGGAATAGCCGCCGCGGATCCGGACCTGGTCGACGAAGCCATCGCCTGCGTCCACCTCGGCGCGACCGTCCGCCCGGGTCTGCTTCAGGTCGATTCGCACGGCCTCGGCCTCCGCCGCCGGATCGAGCGGGTAGCGAATCGGTATGGCATAAAGGCTGTCGAGCCGGCTGATGGAGATGCCGGCATTGTTGTTGCCGTTTATCCAGGCGACGCCGGCCGCGATATCGCTGGTCCGCCCGCCGCTGTTCGGCAGCCTGCCCCGCAGACCGGCAAGCGCCTGGATATCCGGGTCGGCGCTTGCGAGCGCCTCCGCGCGAAGCTCCGGCGAGAGGATGAAGCCGCCAATCTCGAGGTCCCTTGTCTTGCTGTAATTGGCATCGGCGTGGAGGACGAACTGACTACCGATCGGAATGTCGAGGGCGGCATTCGCGGATCGCTCATCGGCCGCCGAGCCATAGGTGGCGATCCCTTCGACATGCACGCCCTCGTCCGGCACCCGCCTCGGGATTCGCGCGTCGATGACGTTGACCACGCCGCCGATCGCGGCCGAGCCGAACAGAAGGGCGCTCGGTCCGCGGAGCACCTCGATCCGGTCGGCGGTCAGGGGATTGATCGCGACGGCATGGTCGACGCTGGTATTGGAGGCGTCGAGGCTTCCGATTCCGTCGGTCAGGATCCGGATCCGCTCGCCCTGGAAACCGCGAAGCACCGGGCGCGAGGCATTGGGCCCGAACGACGTGGCCGAGACACCGGGCTGACGGGCCAGAGTCTCGCCGATCGTCGGGCGGACGTCGCGGGCCAGCTCGAGGCCGCTCACCACCGAGGTGCCGGCGAGCACCTCGTCAACGCTGCGCTTGAAGCCGGTGACGACGATCTCGGCGCCCTCGAGTTGGGGATCGTCCATCGGCTCCGCCGTGACCGGTCCGACAGGTGCCTCCCCCTCCGAGGGAGCCGGGACTTGTACGTCCTGTGCCAGGACCGGGGCCGGGAAATGCAGGGCCGCGGCGGCGGCTCCTGCGAGGAGGGTCGAACGAATCATCGTGTTTTCCAATCAGGTGTCGCGGCCATTGGAGGCTCCGCGTTTGTGCGCGCTTCGGCCTGGCTTTCGGGAACGGCGCATCGACGCACACTCCCCGGACCCGTTGCAGCCGCTGATCCTCCTATGGACAGCGCCGCTCCGGCGCCGTGCGCGAACGCACGGCCTTCAGATCAGGCGGCGGGCGGTCTGGTCGGAGGCGGCAAGTTCGCGGAGGCCAGAGCCTGCTCGTCGCGAGGGCGCGGCCGGATCGTCTCGCTCGTTCGGACCGGCACGACGGGGAGGGTGGCGGGCAGCATGTCGACCGGCGAAGAGGCGCTCGCGGACGGCGCCTGCGATCCCTTCTTGGAATCGACCGCGGCAGCAGCGTCCTCCTTCTGAGACACCGCGGCGACCGCGCGATCCGCGCTCTGCAGCGCCATGGCATGCTCGTGCGCATCCTGATGGAGACACACCTTCGCCGCCACCGAGGTGGCATGCGCCATCACGACGATCGCGATCAGAAATGCGGTGAGATAACGAACCACGCATGGGCGGCTAACACCCCCCTTCTTTCACCGCAATGAACCAGCGCCGGAACGCCCTTGCTCAGAGCCAGGATCGAAGCTTCATCCATTCGGCTGCCTTGGCTTCGAAGGCCAGAGTGTAAGCGGGGCTGCTCGAGGGCAGGGGGATCAGGGCCAGGCGGGCGTTTTCCTCGAGCTGCTTCATGCCGAGGGCGGCCGACTTGCCGCCGTTGAAGCCGACGGCGCGAAGATCTGGAAGGGAGACCGCCAGCCGTACGAGGTCGTTGGCCTGAGTGTCCCTGATATTGCCGTCGAGGCTTCCGCGTCGGCTCGCAGATCCGACCGTGTCCCACAGGCCGACGCCGGCCTCGAGCAGGGCTTCGAGCCGCTTCTCATAGGAGAGTTGGACGAGGTCCTTCTCGATCACGCGGCCGATCAGGCGCCAGAACTGGTTCTGCGGATGGGCGTAATAACGGGCCTGGGCCAGGGATTCCTCGCCGGGCAGGCTTCCGAGAACCAGCACGCGGGTCTTGGAGTCGACCACCGGTGGGAAGCAGCGCTTGAGCATCTACGCCTCGAACGGCTCGACCTCCTCGCGGCGGCCGATCAGGAAAGCCTCGGCGGCCAGGCGTAGCGGCGCCAGGTCGACATGGCTTTCGTTGCGCGCGACGAGCCCGGCAAACTGACGGTAGAGCGCGGGATATTCGCCGGCCCCTTCGGTCTCGACCGCCTCGCCGTCCACCTCGAGCGTGGCGCCGCCGCCGCTCAACATCAGGGTCCGGCCCTCGTCGGTGACCGTCTCGATGGTCCAGGTCTCGCCTTTCGTCTCGCGCCAGTCGAAATCGGCCTCGATCGGCCCGTCGGCGGCCGGGCTTTCCAGGACCAGGCGCGCCGCGATCGGCTGCTGTCGGCCGGCGGGGAAGTCGAGCTCGGCCGATCGGACGAAGAGCGCTCCGGGGCAGATCCGGGTGGCGATGGAGAGCGCGTTGATCCCTGGATCGAACACGCCGAACCCGCCCGGCTCCCAGATCCAGGCTTGGCCAGGGTGCCATTTGCGAACGTCCTCGCGCCAGGCGATTCGCATCGACGCGATCCGGCGGCGCGCCAGCAGTTCGGCGGTCGCCTCGACCGCCTCGCCATGCTGCGCGTGCCAGGTGGTGAAGAGGCTGATCCGGCGGTGCGCGGCCAGTCGGGCCAACTCCTCCACCTCGCCGAGGCTCATGCCCGGCGGCTTCTCGAGCAGGCAGTGGAGGCCCGCCTCCAGGCAGTCGCGCGCGATTTCGTAGCGTGCGGAGGGCGGAGTACAGATCGCGACCGCGTCGAGGTCCGCCACCTCGCGGATCATCTCCTTGTGGCTGGGGAAGCAGGGCCGTCCGGGATGACCCTGGCCCTTGCGGCTCACCGTCGCCGCGAGCTCGAAGGACCCGTCTCCCTCGATCGCCGGCACATGCTGGTCGCGGGCGATCTTGCCGTAGCCGATGATCCCGATCCTGATCATCCGCCCCGCACCGCCTCGACGAAGGCGCGGGCGTTGCGGCCGGTTTCTTCGGCGGACTGGCCCGGTCTGTAGAGCGCCGAGCCGAGGCCGAACCCGTCCGCCCCGGCCTCGGTCCAGTGCTTCATATTGCCGGGATTGATCCCGCCGACGATCAGAACCGGCACGTCCGGCGGAAGCACCGCCTTCTGCGCCTTGATCACGGCCGGGCTCGCCGCCTCGGCCGGGAAGAATTTGAGTGCGTGCGCTCCGGCCGCCAGCGCCTCGAACGCCTCGGAGGGCGTGAAATAGCCGGGCGAGGAGACCATTGCCGCGTCGGCGGTGGCCGCGATCACCTCGCGGTTGGTGCTCGGGGAAACGACGATCCTGCCACCGGCGTTTCGGACCCGAGCGACCTGGCCGGTGTCGAGGACGGTGCCGGCGCCGATGAGGGCATCGTCGCCCAGGCTCCGGGCGAGACGCTCGATGCTGTCGAGCGGCTCCGGCGAATTGAGCGGAACCTCGATGATCCGGATGCCGGCTTCGAAGATGGCTGCGCCGATCGCCTCGGCCTCGTCGGGCCGCACCCCGCGGATGATGGCGATCAGCGGGCATTGGTCGAGGCGCATAAGAAGCAGCTGGGATGGAGTCATGACAGTCTCTCCGCCAGGTGGATCGCTCCGGCGACGAATGCTTCCTCGCCATCCACCACCCTGGCCTCACGCCGGGCGATGGCGAGGGCGGCGGCGTACAGCTCGGTCAATTCCGGTCGGCCCATGACCACTATCTCTCCGGGCCCGGCGAAACGCAGGCCGATGGCCAGGTCGGCTCCGATCAGAAGGCCGCTGGTATAGGACGAAGCCCCCTGGCGGTCTCCTTTGCCGAGCAGGACGCGCGCCCGCACCGAGAAGAGCTCGGCGGTCAGATCCTGCTCCGCGAAGCCGCGCATCACGCCCGCCACGAATGCGTCACCGGGCCGAGCGGGCCGGGTCAGCAGCTCTGCGAGGATCGAATGCTCGCGGAGCAGGTTGAAGATCTCCCCTGTCATCACGGTCCGGAAGCTAAGGATTCGGCCGCCCTCCAGCCTGACCCATTTGTTGTGCGTGCCCGGATGGCAGACGGTTGCGGCCGGGCCGACCATGTTCGAGGCGACCGCGCCGAACAGCTGGACTTCCTCGCCCCGCATCACGTCGGCCTGCTCATGTTCGGTCCAGCTCACGCCTGGGACGATCCCCAGTCTGTCCGGCTCGACCCAGTGGATCGCCCGCGCAAGCTCATCGGCGCCTGCGGGGCAGGGCAGGTAGGGCGCCTCGATCCATCCGCGGTTCGATCCGATCATCCCCGCGAGAAGCATTGGAAGGTCGCCCAGCCTCTCCCGGATCGCCGCGACCCCCTCGGCGAAGCCGCCCTTGGGGAAGGAGAGGATTCCGAGATCGTCCTTCATCTCGGCGCCGCGCTCGCCGCCGGGGCCGATCGCGTAGGCGCGACGGTTGGTCGTTCCCCAGTCGACCGCGATGAACCCGTCGCTCCAGCGCATCATTTCCTCCAAACGAACGGAGCGATTATCGGTCCCCGGCGACTTGCACCATGGATTTCGACGGAGGAAAGGGGCTCATGACCGAAATCACCTGCGTCGCCGACGTGAAGGCCGTCTTGGGGGAAGGCCCGGTCTGGGTCGTCGCCGAGCAAGCGCTGTACTGGACCGACATAGAGGGGCGGCGGGTCTATCGTCGCGCCTTCGCCGACGGAAAGCTCGACAGGTGGACCGTCCCGTTCCGAATCGGCTCGCTCGCGCCCCGCACGGGCGGCTCCGGCTTCGTCGCCGGCACCGACCGGGGCCTGTTCTTCGCCGATCCAGCCCGGGATCGGTACGACCCGATCGCCAACCCCGAGTCGGACTTGCCGACCAACCGCTTCAACGACGGCAAAACCGACCGCGCAGGCCGTTTCTGGGCAGGCACGATGGACGGGACCGAGAAGGCCGCGCAGGGCTCGCTCTACCGGCTCGACCCGGATCTCACCCTGACCCGGATCGATGACGCCTACAGCGTGACCAACGGCCCGGCGTTCAGCCCGGACGGGCACACGATGTACCACAACGACAGCGGCCGGCAGCTCACCTATGCCTTCGACCTCGACGAGGCGGGAAACGCTTCGAACCGGCGGGTCCTTGCCCGCTTCGGCGAGGAGGACGGCTATCCCGACGGAATGACCGTGGATGCCGATGGCTGCCTGTGGATCGCCTACTGGGACGGATGGTGCCTTCGGCGCTTGTCGCCCAAAGGGGAGCTTCTCCAGACGCTCAAGGTCCCCGTCGCCCGACCGACCAGCTGCGCCTTCGGAGGGCCCGATCTCGACCATCTCTTCATCACGTCGGCCCGCCGGGACCTGGACGAGGCGGCGCTGGCGGCGCAGCCGCAGGCGGGCGGGCTGTTCGTGGCCACGCCGGGCGTGAAGGGGCTGGGCGAGACGCCTTTCGGCTGACTGCCACCAGCGCAGCGACGTGCAAGCGAGGGCGGTGCACAACCGCCCTCGATTCGGGCAGTCTTCGGCCGGCGAATCGGAGGAGTCGGTCATGTTCGGCATTCCCCCTGAAGACGTTCTAAAGCTGACCGTCCTCGCGGCCCTGGTGTCGGTTCTCGGCAACCTCGTGGCGCTCTACCTCAAGGATGTTCTGGCGGCCCGCTCGCTCGAGAAGTGGAAGGACCGCCGGGCGCTCCTTCATGCCTATCGCCGGTTCCAACTGCCGATCTTCCTCGCCGCCGACGAATTGAGCAGCCGCTGCTTCAGCATTTCAAGAAGCGACCGGTCGCCCGATGAGCTCGATATGGTTCTGGACCTGGCCGGCGCCGACAAGATTGGACGTCCCGAGAATGCGGCCATCGATCCGCATTATCTGCGCTATCGCCAGGCCAGCAACGTCTATCGCCTGTGCGCCTTTCTCGGCTGGGTCGAGCTCTATCGCCGCAGCGTCGGTACCCTCGATCCAGCGATCCTCGATCGAAGCGGCCGGATCGAAGCCCGCCTGAGCGATATCAGGGGCGTCCTTGCCGACGGCTGGCTGAACAATCTCGAGGATTGGGAAGAGTGGCGCGACGCCCTGATCTTCCGCGAGGAGCAGCGCGCGATTGGCCACAGGATGGTGATGAGCGTCGATCCTCCCAACGTGATCGACTTCGGCACCTTCTTCGAGATGCTCCACGCCGACCCGAAGGGCGTCGAGGACGCGCGCTGGTTCATGAACGCAGCCGCGTTTTTCAACCGTCTCAGGGCCGAACAGGACTTTCGCCTGCTTCGGCTGAAAATGCTGGTGGTGCACCTGACCGCGCTGATGGAGCTCCTTCAGCCCGGCCGGGTCAAAAAGGAATATCACGCGACGGCCGACGCCTTCGCGGAGGAGCTGGGCATGCCCGAGGGCGGAGGGGCGGCCGTGATATCGTCCCCGTCGCCCCCGCTCACCACCTGAGCGACATGCAGGAGAGCCCGGCGTCGAGCCTGGCGATCTCGCCGGTGGGGAGCGGCACCGGGGCGAGGCCGCGCGCGGCGATCAGATCGGCGGTCTTCGGCCAATGCGCGCCAAGCAGGACGGAGTCGCCGACGCGGACAAGGTTCGCGCCGCTCTCCTCGCCCTCGGGCGTGATCAGCACCTCGAAACCCTCGAACGTGCCGGAAGCCGCGAGAGCCGGGGTCGCGAGGATCACCTCTTCGTCGATCAGGGCCGAGTCGGATTTGAGGTGGAGCGTCCCGGGCGGAGTCGCGACGATGACGGCTTCCCGGCCGAGCTCGGCCAGTAGGCCGGCCAAGGCGCGGGCGCCGGCCTCGTCGGTTCGGTTCGAGCGGCCGATATAGACGCGCTCGCGCGTGACCAGCACGTCGCCGCCGTCGGCGCTTCCCTCGTCGAGTGTGAGGACGGTCTCGAATTTCCGGCGAAGGACGGGCTCGAGAAGCGCGCCCTCGTCGCGGCGGGTGGGAGCGCCGGGCCGAAGGACGATCGCGCCTTCGGGAAAGACCAGAGCGGGATCCTCGACGAACATCGAATCGGGATGCTCTTCGAGCGGGGGGAGAATCTCGACCGCAAGGCCGATCTCCTTCAGCGCGGCGACATAGGCTTCATGCTCCGCCCGAAGCCCCGCAATCGAAGGGGCAGGGCCGTCACCGGCGCGAAGGCCGTGGATCGCGCTGTCGGCGGGCCGGCGGACGATGGCGGAGGTGAAATCCCAGATGCTCATCGAAGCGCCTGCTACCCGGCCAGCTGATCGAGCGGAAGCGCCAGGCTGGCCTTCAGGCGCCGTTTCACGAAGCTGGTCTCGTAGCGGCGGACGGCGCGCTGGCCGGCGAGGAGATCGTCGGCGAAGATGTTGAAGGCGGCCATGTCGGGGACGACGGCGAGCAGCAATATGTCGAACGTGCCCGATATCTCCAGGCAGAACTGCACGTTTTCGCAGGCGACGAGCTGGCGCTTGAAGCCTTCGACCTCGTTCAGCGCATGGCGCTCGAGCTGAATGTGGATGATCGCGGACAAGGGATGGCCGACCGCCTGTTCGGAGACCAGAGCGACGTCGGCGGCGATGGCGCCGCTCGTTCGAAGCCGGCGAAGACGGCGCGCGATCGCCGATGGCGACCGGCCCACCTTCTCGGCCAGCAAGTCTGCGGTCAGCAGATTGTCCTGCTGGAGGCAGGTCAGAAGGTTAAGGTCGAGAGCATCCAATTTGTCCATATCGGCGACCTCGCTCACGATTTTGCCAGAAACCGGCAGGTTTCTGGGCAACTTTGCCTGAAATGCCTATCCAAACCAAAGGATAAAGTCCGCAAAGGGCAGGAGAATCTCGATGAAGAAGCTTTTCGTGGCGGCGATGTTTTGCGGCGCGAGCCTGGGGGCGGGATTCGCCATTCAGACGGCGACGGCACAGCCCACACCCGTCCGCGTTCGCGTCCCCGCTCCCGCGCCCGCTCCCGCGCCGTTTCGGTCGGACCCGATCGACGCGCCGGCGCTCGTCGCCGCCATCCGCAAGGTGCTCGCCGAGAATTACGTCCTGCCCGAGCGGCGGGGCCCACTCGACGCCGCTCTGGCCAAGGGGCTGGCCGACGGGCGCTACAATGTGGCCGACCGCAGCCAGCTCGTTCAGCGGATCAACGAGGACATGGATGCCGTTGCTCACGACAAGCACCTCGGGCTTCAGTACAGCCCGGAGCAGGCCGCGCAGCTAGCCGGCGGACGCCAGCGCGACGACGGCCCGCCATCGCCCCAGCAGGTCGCCGGCGCGCAGAGGCGCAATCACGGCGTGGCGGAGCTCAAGCTGTTCCCGGGCAATATCCGCTACCTCGATTTTCGCGGATTCACCTGGGTCGGCGCGAAGAGCGCCGAGGCCTTCGACAATGCCATGCGCTTCCTTCGCGATGGCGACGCGGTGATCATCGATCTCAGGCGCAACGGCGGCGGCAGCCCGGAGGCCGTGCAGTATCTGATCAGCCATTTCCTGGAGCCAAACCGGCCGCTCATGACCTTCCACATGTATGCCAAACAGGTCGACCGCCTGTCGACGCTCGCCGAGCTTCCAGCAGGCCGGATGGTGGGTAAGCCGCTCTACGTCCTGACCAGCGGCAATACGGCGAGCGCCGCCGAGGAGTTCACCGGCCATGTCGCCGGCTTCCGGATCGGCGAGGTCGTCGGCGAGACAACGGCGGGCGCGGGCTTCCGGAACGAATTCTTCGCTCTTCCGGACGGCTATGTGATCAGCGTGTCGGTCGGCCGGGCAGTGCTTGCCGCGACGGGCAAGGATTGGGAAGGCGTCGGGATCAAGCCGACCATCGCGATAGAAGAAGGAAAGGCGCTCGACGCCGCCCGCATGCATGCGATGCGAAGGCTCGCCGCGACTGCGACCGATCCTCGCGCCAAGGACGAGCTCGAGGCGATGTCCGCTTTGCTTGCCGCCAAGCTCGATCCGGTGACTCCGGCCTTGCCCCTTGCGAGCTATGCGGGCGCGTTCGGAGAGCGGACGATCCGCGTGGAAGAGGGGAAGCTCATCTACCAGCGCACGGGGGGCGGCCGACTGACCCTCGTGCCGGTCGGCCCGAACGTCTTCACCTTCGAGGAGGATCCGCTTGCCAAGGTGATATTCTCGGTGGCGGGGAACCAGGCGAGCGGCTTCGAGCTGGTGCGCGGCGACGGCTCGCGGGTGCCGGTGCAGCGGAGCAACTGACTCACCTCTACGCGTCATCCTGACGAAGGTCAGGATCCATGAACACGGTCGCGGTCGATCTGTCTCAGGCGGCCGCGTTTCTCTGGAAAAATGCCGTGTTCATGGATGCCGGATCCCTGGATCAAGCCCCGGACAGGCAAGTCCGGGATGACGAAACTGAGCGGACCTCAGCCGCTCGGAAGCTTCGCCTTCGGAAATCCGCCCCAGGCTCGGTCATAATCCTTCTGAAGCGCATCCGTCTCGAGCGCGAAGCGGGTGGGGCGATAGGGCCAGCAGGTCTCGACCATGAAGGCCAGGGTGCCGTCGATCTTGTGCGGCTCGAGCTTCGCCTCGCTCGCGGCCCTCCAGCTCGCGACGTCGGGGCCGTGGCCGGCCATCAGATTGTGCAGCGACATTGCGCCCGGCGCGAAGCCCTCGGCCTTGGCATCGTAGGCGCCGTGGATCAGGCCCATGCACTCGCTCATCACGTTGCGGTGGAACCAAGGTGGGCGGAACGTGTCCTCGGCGACCATCCAGCGCGGCGGGAAGATGACGAAATCGGCATTGGCGCGGCCGGGAACGTCGCTCGGCGAGGTGAGGACGGTGAAGATCGAAGGATCGGGATGGTCGAAGCTCACCGTGCCGATCGCGTTGAATCGGGCGAGATCGTATTTCCAGGGCGCGAGATTGCCGTGCCAGGCGACGACGTCGAGCGGGCTGTGGTCGAGCTCGGTCGTCCAGAGCGATCCGAGATATTTCTGGATGAGCTCGGTCGGCTCGTCCCGGTCCTCATAGTCGGCGATGGGGGTGAGGAAATCGCGCGGATTGGCCAGGCCGTTCGAGCCGATCGGGCCCAGGTCCGGCAGCCGGAACGGGGCGCCGTGATTTTCGGCGACATAGCCTCGCGCCTCGCCGTCGGGCAGCAAGGCGCGGAAGCGGATTCCGCGCGGAACGAGCGCGACCTCGCCGGGCGCGATCACGACCCTGCCCATCTCGGTGTGGAGGTCGAGCTGGCCCTGCTGCGGGATGATCAGCAATTCGCCGTCGGCATTGGCGAAGCATCTTTGCTCCATGTCGCGATTGGCGCGGTAGACATGGACCGCGACTCCCTCGAGGTCCCGGGGATCGCGGTTGACGACCATGGTCGTCATCGAATCGATGAGGTCGGCTGGCCCGTCCGGCATCGGCAGCGGATCCCAGCGCATGCGATTGGGCGGCAGTGGGCCGGACTCGGCGCCCGGCGCGAACGCCTTCGCGCCTTCGTAGGGGCGGAACGGTGGATGCTCGGCGCTGGGGCGCATGCGGTAGAGCCAGGAGCGGCGGTTCTCGGAGCGCGGCGCGGTGAATGCGGTTCCGGACAATTGCTCCGCATAGAGGCCGAACGCCGGCTTCTGCGGCGAGTTGCGGCCCTCGGGCAGTGCGCCGGACACGGCCTCGGTGGCGAAATGGTTGCCGAAGCCGGACATGTAGGATTCGGTCATCGGTTCATCCGAAAATGTAGCGGCAGCTTGTGGCAACCTGCGGCGGAGGAAGCATGCCGCCCTGCAGTCCGAGATAGACGTCTTCGAGCACGAGCGCGCCATCCTCCGCGAAACGGGCCATGCCCTCCAGATCGAGCCCGGGGGGCTGATAATTGCCGCCTTCGGCCTTCATCGCGACGGCGCCGGTGGCCGGATCGAATTCATAGCTGCCCCAATAGTCCCGGTAGGTTTCGAACGGCTGGAAGGTGACTGAGAATTTGCCGTTCTCGGTGAATTCTATCTCGCCCACCTTCGAGGCCAGGTCGCAGGACTCGAGGGTTCGCTGGCGGCGAATGCCCGTAAGCACCTTTTCGTCCTTGCCCACGATCCGGACCGACCGGCGCACTGGCTTGCCACCGCCCAGATAGGATATGACCAATTCGGCGCCGGGTCTGGCGTCGGCGGCGATCGTCAGGCTTTTGCGGTCGTCGGAAATGCGGGCGAGCGCGGGATCGGAAACCTGCCAGTCCGAGGTGCAGTCGAGCGGCTCGGCGGGCATCGCCGGGCCGCGCGCCTGCATGGGATGAAGCGTAATCGTGCTTCCCTGGCGGGCGAGGGTCGGCCTGATCTCGAGATAGTGATGGATCCATTCGCCCCGGCCGCAACGGTCGTCCGGGTCGGCGGGCGCCGGAGGGGCCGCGGGCGCGGCGAGAAGCGCGAAGAGGAGCAACGGGGTCATCGGGTGACGCTAGCATGGGGGTTCGAGGGCGCGCCAGTTCGTTCCGCTCAACGTCATCCTGACGAACGTCAGGGCCCATGTACACGGCCGCACTCCAGCTGTCTCGAACGCTTGGGGCGGTCCGACGAGGATCGTGTTCATAGGTCCCGGATCAAGTCCGGGATGACAGGGTATCAGCGCATCAGCACCAGCTCTTCCGCCATGGTCGGGTGGAGCGCGACCACCGCGTCGAAATCCTCCTTCTTGAGCTTCGCCTTGATCGCGATCGCGGCGGCCTGGAGGATTTCGGGGGCGTCGGGGCCGATCATGTGGAGGCCGACGATCTGATCGGTCTCGCCGTCGACGACGAGCTTGTAGAGCGAGCGCTCGTTGCGGCCCGCGAGCACGTTCTTCATCGGCCGGAAATCGGAGGTGAAGGTCTTCACCGATCCCAGCTTGTTGCGGGCCTGGCCCTCGGTCAGGCCGACCCCCGCCAAAGGCGGATGGCTGAAGACGGCCGAGGGGATGGCCTCGTAATCGACCCTGGTCGGCTTGTTGCCGAAGACGGTGTCGGCGAAGGCCTGGCCCTCGCGGATCGCGACCGGAGTCAGCTGCACGCGGTTGGTAACGTCGCCGACCCCGTAGATGGAATCGCAGCTCGACCGATTGTCGGCGTCGACGACGATCGCCGACTTGTCGTCGACCCGGACCCCGGCATTTTCGAGGCCGAGCCCTTCGGTGTTGGGTTGGCGCCCCACCGCGAACATCAGGGCGTCGGCCGGGATCGGATCGCAGCCCGACATGTGGACGAGTAGGCTTCCGTCACCGGCCTTCTCGACCCGCTCGAAGGCGACGTGAAACTTGTATTCGATCCCCTTCATCAGGGAGATCTGGAGCAGCCGGTCGCGCACCGTCTCGTCATAGCCGCGCAAGATCACGTCCGAGCGGTTCACCAGGGTGACGTGGCTTCCGAACTGGTGGAAGATTCCGGCGAACTCGTTGGCGATATAGCCGGCGCCGGCAATGACGATTCGCCTTGGAATGGAATCGAGATGGAAGGCCTCGTTCGAGGTGATTCCGAGGTCGCTTCCCGGGAAATCGGGGACCACGGGCCGGGCGCCGGTGGCGATCAGGATGGTGCCGGCGGTGACCTTGCCGCCGTCGGCGAGAGCAACTTCATGGGCGCCCGCGACGGTCGCGCGCTGCTTCACGATCTCCACGCCGTGGTTCGAGAGTGTCTCGGTATAGGCGCCTTCGAGTCGGGTCACTTCGGCGAGCACGTTGTCGCGCAGCGTCGGCCAGTCGAACTTGCAGGCGGGGACGTCCCAGCCGAAGCGGCGCGCGTCGGCCAGATCCTCGGCGAAATGGGCTCCGTAGACGAGCAGCTTCTTGGGGACGCAGCCGCGGATGACGCAGGTGCCGCCGACCTTATGCTCCTCGGCGACCGCCACCCTGGCGCCGTGCGCCGCGGAGACCCGCGCCGCTCGGACTCCGCCCGAGCCGGCGCCGATCACGAACAGGTCGTAGTCGTAGGTCTTCGGCATCACAGTCCCTTTTCGTCATCCTGGCGGAACCCAGGATCTCACTTCTTGAAGGCAGGGAGATCCCAGCTTTCGCTGGGATGACGCCTAGCCTGGTGCTCCGAACGCCCGCTCGATCAGCGCATTCGTCGACGGATCGAAAGAGATTACGTCGCCCTGGTCGATCGCTTTGGCCATCTCCTTGCCGAGCTCGACCCCGAACTGGTCGAACGGATTGATCCCGAGGAGCACCGCATTGGCGAAGGTCCGGTGCTCGTAGAAAGCGAGCAGCGCGCCGAGGGTCGCCGGATCGAGCCGGTCGAGAAGGATCGTGGTGGACGGCCGGTCGCCGGGGAAATGGCGGTGGGGGTCTTCGCTGGCCTTCCCGGCCATCAGCGCGGCGCCTTGCGCGAAGCAGTTGATCAGGAGCTGTCGGTGATGCTCCTCGTCCCAGCCGTGGCCGGGCTCGACCGCCGCTACGAACTCGACGGGGACGATCTGGCTGCCCTGGTGGAGCAGCTGGAAGACGGCATGCTGGGCATCGGTGCCGGTGCCGCCCCAGGTGACCGGAGCGGTGGCGCGGGGAGAAATGGAGCCGTCCAGCAGGACGCTTTTGCCGTTCGATTCCATCTCGAGCTGCTGGAGGTATGGCGGAAGCAGCCTCAACCTCTCGTCATAGGCGAAGACGGCGCGGGTCGCGGCGCCTCGGGCATTGGCATAGAATCGGTCGACGAAGGCGGCGAGCAGGGGCGCGTTGGCGGCCGGCGGCGCCAGCCGGACGTGGCGGTCCATCGCGGCGGCGCCCTCGAGCAGTGTCTCGAACGCCTCCCAGCCCAGGGCGAGCGCCGCCGGGAATCCGATCGACGACCACAGCGAGTAGCGCCCGCCCACCGTTTCGGCGAAGGGAAGGATGCGGGTCTCGTCCACGCCGAACTCGATCGCCTGGTCCGGCGCCGCGGTCAGGGCGATCAGGCGGCCATAAGGGTCGGCCACCCCGCCCTCGGCCAGCCATTCCAGCGCCGAACGGGCGTTGAGCAGGGTTTCGCCGGTTGTGAAGGTCTTGGACGCGATCGCGACAAGGGTCGTGTTGGGATCGAAGCCGGCGACGGCCTCCTCGAGCGCGGCGCCGTCGACGTTGGAAAGGATCCGTGCCTCGTAACGGACCTCGTCGCGGCCAAGCGCGTCGACCAGCAGCTTGGGCCCGAGGGCAGACCCGCCGATGCCGATATGAAGGACGTGGCGGACCGGTCCGAATGCCTCCGCCTCGATCGCATCGATGAGCGCGCGCATCCGCGCCTGGAAGGCCTGCGCCCGGGCGACGCTATCCGGCGCGCCCTGGCCTCGTTCGGCGGAGTGCTCGGCGGCGCGGCCTTCGGTCGGGTTGACGATCGCGCCCGAGAACAATGCGTCGCGGGCGCCGGCGAGATCGCGCGCCTCGGCGAGACGCTCGAATGCCGCGAGCAAAGCGGAGTCGAGGTGGGTCTTCGAGAAATCGAAGCGGATGCCGGCAATTTCGAGGACCAGGGCGGAGAGACGATCGGGCTCGTCGCGGAACAGGCCGGCGAGCGGTCGGACCTCCGCATTCTCGATCTCAGCCCAGGCGTCGCGCATCCGGATCCTCCTCGCGCGGCCTATCTAGGGAGGCGCGGCGGGAAAGCCTAGCGGGGCATTGGCGTCCCAAATTCCGTCATGCCAGCGAATGCTGGCATCCAAGCAGAGCCCGAGCCAGAGTGAGCGCATGCGGGGAGGCTGGGTCCTCATCATGACCAACGCGCCGTTCGGGACGCTTTATGTGGGCGTGACGAGCGATCTTGCCGCGCGGGTCTGCCAGCATCGCGACGGGACGGGATCCGACTTCTGCAAGAGGTACGGACTGACTCGGCTGGTTTATGCCGAGCCTTATGAGCGGATCGAGGATGCGATCGCGCGCGAGAAAACGATGAAGGCGTGGAAACGCGAGTGGAAGACTCGGACGATCGAAGCGGCAAACCCCAACTGGGATGATCTCTTCGACCCAATTGATCAGTCTCTGAATCGGCTTGGACCCCAGCATGCGCTGGGGTGACGGGTGAATGCTTGACCGGCATCACCGCAGCGGCGAAAGCGGCGCGATGGAGAGCGCGGAAGCAGCGGCGGAGGCCCAAACCCCGGAATCGGCACCGAAAAAAGGCGGATTCGCCGACACGACGCGATTCCTGATCCTGCTTTTCCTGGCCGCCGTGATCCTTCGAAGCTTCATCGCGGCGCCGTTCATGATCCCTTCGGCCTCGATGCAGCCGAGGATGATGATCGGCGATTATCTGTTCGTCGCGAAATGGCCCTACGGTTACTCGCGCTTCTCCTTCCCGTTCGGACTGGCTTCGTTCGACGGACGGCTGCTCGGCGGCGAGCCGGCAAGGGGCGACATCGTCGTGTTCCGCTATCCCCGCCGGGACGAGGATTGGGTGAAGAGGGTGATCGGCCTGCCCGGCGATACGGTGCAGATGCGCCGGGGCCAGCTTCTCCTCAACGGCAAGCCGGTGCCCAAGGTCAGGATCGCCGACTGGGTGATACCGGTCTCGGCCAACAGCCCCTGTTCCAACCTGGCCAGGAAGGTCGAGACGGACGGCCAGGCCTTCTGCGCCTATCCGCGCTATCGCGAGACCCTGCCGGGGGGGCGGTCCTACGAGGTGCTGGACCAGCTCGACCTGACCGGCCCGCCCGACGACACCGACGTCTACACCGTCCCGGCCGGCCAGTATTTTATGATGGGCGACAATCGCGACGAGAGCGCGGACAGCCGATTCACCCTGGACGAGGAGGGAGTCGGCTTCCTGCCGCGCGATTACATGGTCGGGCGCGCGCTGATCGTCTTCTTCTCGACCGACGGATCGGCCGAATGGATCAAGCCCTGGACCTGGTTCAGCGCGGCGCGATGGGACCGGATCGGCGAGACTTATTGATGGATCGGGATTTGGCCGGCTGGATCGAAAGCGTGACCGGACGCCGGCCGGACGATCTGTCCCTGTTCGAGCGCGCGCTGACCCATGCCAGCCATGGCGGCGATCATTATGAGCGGCTCGAGTTTCTCGGCGACCGGGTGCTCGGCCTGGCAATGGCAGCTTGGCTGTACGAGACATTCCCGGACGAGCCCGAGGGCAAATTGTCGCGGCGGCTCAACATGCTCGTCGCGCGCGAGACTTGCGCCGATGTCGCGCGCGAGCTCGAGATCGGCCCGTGGATGCGGCTCGGAAAGCAGGCCCGGGACGACGGGGCGCTCGACAGCGACAATGTGCTCGGCGACGTGGCCGAGGCTCTGATCGGCGCGCTCTATCTCGACGCCGGGATGGAGGCCGCGGCCGACTTCGTGCGAAGCGCCTGGAGCGAGCGGGTCAGCATCGCCGACCAGGCGCCCAAGCACCCCAAATCGGCGCTCCAGGAATGGGCGGCGGCGCACGACCGGCGTCCTCCCGCTTACAGCCTGACCGGCCGATCGGGGCCCTCGCACGCGCCCAAATTCGTCGTCGAAGTCGAGATCAAGGGCCTCGGAAGCGCCAAAGCCGAAGGGCTGAGCAAGCAGGAGGCCGAGACCGAGGCCGCGGCGAAGCTTCTGGAACAGCTCCAATGAGCCAGAGCTGCGGACTCGTCGCCGTGGTCGGCGCGCCCAATGCGGGCAAGTCGACCCTGGTCAATGCCCTGGTCGGCCAGAAGGTCGCGATCGTCAGCCCCAAGGCGCAGACGACCCGGACCCGGCTGATGGGGATCGCGATAAGCGGCGATTCCCAGATCCTCCTGCTCGACACGCCCGGAATCTTCGCGCCGCGGCGGCGGCTCGACCGGGCGATGGTCGCCGCGGCCTGGGGCGGGGCGGCCGATGCCGACCTGATCGCCCTGGTCGTCGACGCCAAGACCGGATTCGGCGAGCGGATCGAAACCATGCTCGACCGGCTCAAGGACAGGCGCGAGCCCAAATGGCTGATCCTCAACAAGGTTGACGTGACTCCCAAGGAATCGCTTCTGACCCTGGCTTCGAGGCTCGGCGAGCGCCTCGACTTCGAGCAGATCTTCATGGTCTCCGCGGCGACCGGCGACGGGCTCGAGGATCTCAAGGCCGCCCTGGCCGAGCGGATGCCCGACGGACCGTGGCATTTCCCGCCCGATCAGGTCTCCGACGCGACCGAGCGCGTTCTCGCCGCCGAGGTGACTCGCGAGCAGCTCTACCTCCAGCTCCACGCCGAGCTTCCCTACGCGAGCGCGGTCGAGACCGAGCAATATGAGGAAAGGAAGGACGGATCGGTCGCGATCCACCAGCAGATACTGGTCGGCCGGCCGACCCAGAAGGCGATCGTCCTCGGCAAGGGCGGAGCGCGGATCAAGGCGCTCGGCGAGGCGGCGCGGGCCGAGCTGGCCGAATTGCTCGGTCGAAAGGTCCACCTCTTCCTGCACGTCAAGGTGAAACCGGACTGGGAGGAGGATCGGAGCCTCTACCGCGAGATCGGGCTCGATTGGGTGGAATGACGGGCCAATCCGAACTCGTCATTCCAGCGCAAGCTGGAGCCGAAGACGACCGAAGGGCAATCTCCCTTGTCTTTCCCTGAGGTTCTTCGACCAAGACGTTGCAAAAGAACTGAGATTCCAGCTTGCGCTGGATTGACGCCAAGGTGTGGAACCGTCCCCCTGCGGGACAGCCGAATTTGCGGCTCCACCCGGGGCGATTTACCCTTTATGAAAGCGGCGCGGCATAGAGAGTGACGATGAGCGACGGACAGGAAGAGCAGAATCCACTGGTCCCGAGCCGCCGGACCGTGCTCGCGCTCGGCGCCGCGGCGGCATCGACGGTCGTCACCATCCGCCCAGCCTTCGCCCAGACCGCGGGTTCGGTGATGAACTGCCAGATCCCGATCCCGGCCTCGGGGATGGGCGGCCAGATGATCGCGGCGGACGGAAGCGTGGTCCCCTCCGGCACGCCGGGCGCATTCCCGCCGCTGATGCGGCCGCTGACCGGCGAGGAAGCGAAAAGGCTGCTCCAGGGCGGGACTCCGGCGGGCGTCGACTATCAGGCGGCCCAGGCCTACGCGAATTACATACGCCGCCTGCAGCCCGGCAACGGCGGCTACAGCTGCTACGCCTCGCTGCAGAACCGGATCTGAGCCAAGTTCGCTACATCGCCGACGGTCCGGATTCGGTCCGGTCCGTGCTCCTGGACGGGCTGACGATTCTCTACCATCGGCCCTCGGGCATGACCCATATCCTCGTCACTCCCGCGCCGGAGATCCTCGCCGCGCTGGGTGACGCCCCTGCCGACCCGGAAGAGCTTCTTCGCAGGATCTGCGAGCGCTTCGAGATCGAGGCCGAGGATGCGGCCGAGGCCGTCGCGGCGCGCCTCGCCGAGCTCGAGGCCGCCGGGCTGGTGCGGCGCGCATGAGGCACAGGCTCGACCTCCGGATCGGTCCGGTCACGTTCCGGATCGGATCGGACTGGCGGGCACCCTTGGCCGAGCTCGAGCGTCTCTACGCGCCTTATCCGGAGCCGGACGGGATCGCCGACTTCACGGTTCGGCTCGAGGCGGAGCGGATCTGGCGGCGCTGGATCCGGCCCTCGGTCGGGATCCGCGGCGATCACAATCTGCCGGACGCGGCGCCGCTGGCGCTTCGTCACGGCCTGCTCGCCGCCGAGATGGCGATGAACCTGCAGATGGCGCTCGGCCAGAGGCGATTCCTTCTGCTCCATGCCGCGACGGTCGAGCGGGACGGCAAGGCGCTGCTCATGACCGGCGAGTCCGGCGCGGGCAAATCGACCCTCGCCGCCCTTCTCGGCGAGCGCGGCTGGCGGCTGATGGGCGACGAGTTCGCCCTGGTCGACCTGGACACTCTGGCGCTTCACCCTTTTCCGCGCATGATCAGCCTCAAGAACGAGGCGATCGGCCTGTTCGCGGACGCTCCGCCTGAGCGCCTGGGACCGTTGCTCCAGGATACGCCCAAGGGCCGCATCCGCCATCTCCGGCCTTGCGCGGACGCGATCGCGCGGATGGACGAGCCGGCGCCGCCCGCCTTCATTCTGTTCCCCCGCTTCGGCCGCGACTTCGAGCGGGCGGTTCGGCCGGTCGGAGCGGCCGAAGCCTTCGTTCGGCTGACCCAGGCCTCGACCAATTATATCGCTTTGGGCGAGCGCGGCTTCGAGGCGCTGACCGGCCTGGTCGCGGCGGCCCCAGCCTGGGGAATCGACTATTCCGACACCGATGGCGCGCTCGCATTGGTCGAGGAGGTGTCGCGATGAGAGGCTCGCACATCCTCGCCCGGCTGCTCGCCGATCCGGCCTCGGCCGAGCTGGTTCGCGACTGGACGAGCATCTTCTCGATGGCCCGCGCCCAATCCCTGCTCGGGAGCCTGGGGTGGCGGCTCGAGGACCAGGACCTGCCCGAAAAAGCAGCGTCGATCCTGGCGGTTGCGCAGCGAGACTATGAATCGGCGCGAACCCAGTCCCTGTGGGAAGCCGAGATGGCTCGGCGGGCTTTGGCGCCGCTCGGGGTGCCGGTCGTGCTGCTCAAGGGCACCGCCTATGCCGCGGCGGGCCTGGATGCCGGCCGGGGCCGCTCGATCGGCGATCTCGACATATTGGTGCCGCGGGAAGCGCTCGGCGAGGTTCAGGCCGCCTTGCTCGCCGCGGGCTGGGAATGGGTGAAAGAGGACGAATATGACGACCTCTATTACCGCCGCTGGATGCACGAGCTTCCGCCCCTGATCCACAAGGAGAGGGACCGGATGATCGACGTCCACCACACCATCCTGCCCCTCACCGCCCGCCTGAAGCCCGACGCGGCGGCGCTGATCGAGGACAGCGTGGAGATGGACAGCGGACTTCGAATCCTCTCGCCGCCCGACATGGTGATTCATTCGGCGGCGCATCTGTTCGCGGACGGCGACATGGCCGGGGGCCTTCGCAATCTGTGGGACATCGACCGGCTCGTCCGGCAATTTTCCGAGGAGCCGGATTTCTGGTCGCGGCTCGGCGAGCGGGCTCGGCGGCACCAGCTCGAAGCGGCGACGAGCCGGGCGCTCCGGCTCGCCACCCGGCTTTACGGGACTCCGGTCGAGGCGCGGCTTGCGGGGCCCAGGCCCGCCCTCGACCTTCTCTTCGAGCGGCGCCTGCTTGCGCGCGACGGCTGGGGCCGGGCGACCCGGCCGATCCTTCGCTTCGCCTTCTACGTTCGCTCGCACTGGCTTCGAATGCCGCCTTTGATGCTTGCGCGGCATTTGTGGACCAAATGGCGAAGGCCCAAAAAGGCGGCCTCGAACGTTTGAGAGGGGTGGCCGAAGTCGGCCCACTGCGAAGCGAGACGCGATGCGCTGGACGCTCAACGGACTGACGGCACTGTGCCTGGCGGCGGGCGCCTGCTCCTATGCCTTCGCGATCAAGGCAAGGTTCCAGGGGGAAGACCTGGTCTTCACGGCCGAGGAAGCGGGCTGGTTCGAATCCGATCCGTGCGTGGAGTCGCTCGAAATCATCACCCGGAATTCGGCGCCCGGCGCGCCTTCGCCCTATCGGACGGTCTGGAGGATCGGACAGGCGGGCGGCGGGAAGCCGGTCTGCGCCCCGTTCCCGATCGGCTACGGACAGGTGCCCGACGGCCTGCGGCAGAGCGTCGCGCCCGAGGCGCTGAAGCCGGGCGTGGAGTATGAGATTGTCGCCGGGGGCGGCGGAGCGGACGGCTTCGGCAGCTTCCGCATTTCGGCTAAGGATCCGCGCTCCATCGAGCGTCGGGACTGACCGACAAACCGAGCCGCTCGAGCGCGGGCACGAGCTCCTCGAAGCCGTCGATCACCGAGTGCGCGCCGAGCTCGCTCGCCGGCCGGTCGGAGAAGCCGAAGCTGACCGCGACGAACGGCAGGCCGGCGGCACGGGCGGTGTCGGCATCGACGATCGAATCGCCGACGAAGGCGGCCCGGCCTCCGCCGACGCGGGCGATCGCCTCGCGCAGGGGCGCCGGATCGGGCTTTCGGGCCGAGGTCGAGTCGCCGCCGACCACGGCCTGGAAGCGGCCGCTCCAGCCCAAAGCGTCGAGCAGTTTCAGGGTCAGGCTCTCCATCTTGTTGGTGCAGACCGCGAGCGCGACTCCGCGCCGCGCGAGATCGTCCAGCGCGGCCTCGATCCCCGGATAGGGCCTCGTGCCGCGGCAGATGTTCGCCGAATAATGCTCCATGTAGAACGGGAATCCGGCCTCGACCAATTCCTCGCTGGCGTCGCCCGTCGCCTCCAGACCGCGCCGGAGCAGAGCGCGTGCGCCGTGGCCGACCAGATGGCGCACGGACTCGGCCGGAACGGTGTCGCGGCCCAGACGAGTCAGCACATGGTTGAGAACCGCGGCGAGATCGGGCGCGGTGTCGGCGAGGGTGCCGTCGAGATCGAAGACGATCGTGTCGAAAGGGAAGCTGGTCACGGCAGGGGCTTTAGGGCCGTCCCGCCGGTGGGCAAGCAGGAGGTTCGCCGGCTCCATCCTCGTTTCGCCGCTATGGAAATGGCAAGATGTTCGTGCGATTGGGCCGCCATGACGCCTCCGCGCCCCTTCGCCGCAATCGTCCTCGCCGCCGGAATGGGCACGCGGATGAAATCGGACCTCCACAAGGTGATGCACGAGATCGCCGGACGGCCGATGCTCGCGCATCTGCTCGACTCGGTTCGGGCGCTGGGCCCGGAGCGGACGATCGTCGTCCTGGGCAGCGCCCGCGAGCAGGTGGAGCCGCTGGTGACGGCCGAGGGCGGCGAGACCGTCGTTCAGGAGCAGCAGCTCGGCACCGGCCATGCCGTTCGCCAGGCCGAGGCGATGCTGGCCGGCTTCGACGGCGACGTGCTCATCCTCTATGGCGACACGCCCCTGGTCGAGCCCGCGACGATGCTGCGCATGCTCCAGCGGCTGAACGCCGGCGATGCCCCGGCGGTCGTCGTCCTGGCCTCGAGGCCGGCCGACCCGCGACACTATGGGCGGATTATCGCCGATGCCGACGGCACGATCGAGAAGATGGTCGAATATAAGGACGCGACCGAGGAGGAGCGCTCGGTCGACCTGTGCAACAGCGGGCTGATGGCGGTCCGCTCGGCCGATCTCTGGCCGCTTCTGTCGGGGGTCGAGAACGACAATGAGTCGGGCGAATATTATCTGCCCGACATCGTCATGCTGGCCGGCGGAGTCGGCCGGCGCTCGGCGGTGATCGAGACCGACGCGGACGAGGTTGCGGGGATCAACAGCCGGTCCGAGCTCTCCGCCGTCGAAGCGGAATGGCAGAGACGCCGCCGCGAGGCGGCGATGGTGGACGGGGTCGGCCTGATCGCGCCCGAGACCGTGTGGTTCTCGCACGACACCAAGATCGGCCGGGATTCGACGGTCGAGCCCAACGTGATCTTCGGCCCGGGCGTGACGATCGGCGAGGGCGTGCGAATCCGCGGCTTCAGCCATGTCGAGGGCGCGACGATCGCCGCGGGGGCCGAGATCGGGCCCTATGCGCGGCTCCGGCCCGGCGCCGAGATCGGCGAGAAGGCCAGGATCGGCAATTTCGTCGAGGTGAAGAAATCCAGGCTCGGCAAGGGCGCCAAGGCCAACCATCTTTCCTATATCGGCGACGCAGAGGTGGGGGCGGGCGCCAATATCGGCGCGGGCACGATCACCTGCAATTATGACGGCTATTTCAAATATGGCACGAACATAGGCGAGGGCGCCTTCATCGGCTCCAACAGCGCCCTGGTCGCGCCGGTGAGCATCGGCGCCGGCGCGATCGTCGGCGCGGGATCGGTCGTGACGAAGGATGTCGAGGCGGACGCGCTCGCGCTCGGGCGTGGCGAGCAGGAGGTGAAGCCCGGCTGGGCGGCGCGGTTCCGCGCGGCGATGTCGAAGAAGAAACGCGAATCCCGTTCGCCCTGAGCCTGTCGAAGGGCTTTCCTTTCTTCCCTGCAACAAAGAAGGGTAGGGCTTCGACAGGCTCAGCCCGAACGGAATTGGGATACGATTGAATGTGCGGGATTATCGGAATCGTCGGCCGCGAAGCGGTGACCGAGCGGCTGATGGACGGCCTCAGAAGGCTCGAATATCGCGGCTATGACAGCGCGGGCCTGTGCACGATCGTCGACGGGCGGCTCGAGCGGCGCCGGGCCGAGGGCAAGCTCGACAATCTGCAGCGCGAGCTCGACTCCAATCCGCTGCCCGGAACGACCGGAATCGCCCATACGCGCTGGGCAACCCACGGCGCTCCAACCCGGGACAATGCCCACCCCCATGCGACCGAGGAGGTCGCCCTCGTCCACAATGGGATCATCGAGAATTTCAAGCCGCTCCGCGACGAGTTGATCGCCGACGGGAGAATCTTCCAGAGCCAGACCGACACCGAGGTCGTCGCCCATTTGATCAGCCGCGAGGTGGAGAATGGCGCCAGTCCCGAAGAGGCGGTGTCGCGCACCCTGAAACGGATTCACGGCGCCTTCAGCCTGGCGATCGCGTTCCGGCGCTGGCCGGAGCTTCTGATCGGCGCCCGGCTCGGATCGCCTCTGGTGGTCGGCTATGGCGAAGGCGAGACCTATCTCGGCTCGGACGCGCTCGGCCTCGCGCCCCTGACCCAGACCATCTCCTATCTCGACGAGGGCGACTGGGTGGTGATCCGCCACGACGGCGCCCAGGTCTACGACAAGGACGACCGGCCGGTGGAGCGGGAGAGCGTCCAGTCCGGCGCCTCCTCGGCCCGCGTCGAGAAGGGCAATCACCGCCACTTCATGCAGAAGGAGATATTCGAGCAGCCGATCGTGGTGGCGCAGACCCTCGGCTCCTATCTCCGGCCGCTCGAGCAGAAGGTGGCCCTGCCCGACATGGACTTCAGCTTCGCCGACGTTCCGCGGATCACGATCGTGGCCTGCGGGACCAGCTTCTATGCGGGAATGGTCGCAAAATACTGGCTCGAGCGCTTCGCGCGGGTGCCGGTCGAGCTCGATATCGCCTCGGAGTTCCGGTACCGCGAGCCCGTGCTCGAGCCGGGCGGGCTCGCATTGTTCATCTCCCAGAGCGGTGAGACCGCGGACACCCTGGCCGCGCTCCGCCACGCCCGCTCGGAGGGGCAACGCATCGCCGTGGTCGTCAACGTTCCGACCAGCACAATGGCGCGCGAGGCCGATCTACTCCTTCCCACCCATGCCGGACCGGAGATCGGAGTCGCCTCGACCAAGGCCTTCACCTGCCAGCTCGCGGTGCTCGCCGCGCTCGCCGCCAAGGTGGCGCGCGACAAGGGGCGGCTGAGCGAGGCGGAGGAGCGCGGCATCGTCGAGCATCTGAGCGAGGCCCCGGCCGCGATGAACGCGGCGCTCGGCCATGACGAGGATATCCAAAGGATGGCGCCGATCGTCGCGGCAGCGCGCGACGTCCTCTATCTCGGCCGTGGCCCCGATTATCCGATGGCGATGGAAGGCGCGCTCAAGCTCAAGGAGATCAGCTACATCCACGCCGAAGGCTATGCCGCCGGCGAGATGAAGCACGGCCCGATCGCGCTGATCGACGACAACGTCCCGGTGATCGTCCTCGCGCCCTCGGGCCCCTTGTTCGAGAAGACCGTCTCCAACATGCAGGAGGTCCAGGCCCGCGGCGGCAAGGTCATCCTGATATCGGACGCCGAAGGGCTGGCATCGGCCGGCGAAGGCGCGATCGCGACGCTGGAAATGCCCAAGGTCCATCCGCTGATCGCGCCTCTGGTCTACGCGATCCCGGTGCAGCTGCTCGCCTACCATGTGGCGGTGTTCAAGGGCACCGACGTCGATCAGCCGCGCAACCTGGCGAAGAGCGTTACCGTCGAATAGCTCCCTTTTCGGTCATCCCCGCGAAGGCGGGGACCCAGAGGGCCTCCGTGAAGCTCAGCGCGACTGGTCAGTCTGAATTCCCGCTTTCACGGGAATGACATGTGGGTGGAGTCCGGAACCGCCCATCCGACCGCCCGTTCCCCCGAAAACCATTTCGGAGGAACGACATGCCGACGCACGAAGAGTTCGAGACCAGATTCTGGAAGGCGCTCGAATCGGACAGGACGATGATGCTCGGGCTGGACGGGGTCGAGGACGGGCACGCCCGGCCAATGACCGCGCAGATCGAGGGCGGCCACGGGCCGATCTGGTTCTTCACCTCGAAGGATAATGCGCTGGTCGGCTTGCTTGGGCGTGGCGACCGGGCAATCGGGACCTTCGCCTCCAAGGGTCACGATCTGTTCGCGACCGTCCACGGCAGTCTCTCGGTCGACAATCGCCGCGAAATGATCGACCGGCTGTGGAATCGCTTCGTCGCCGCCTGGTTCGAAGGCGGCAAGGACGATCCCAAGCTCACCTTGCTTCGCCTCGATGCCGAGAGCGCCGAGATCTGGCTCGACGCATCCAGCATGGTCGCCGGGATCAAGATGCTGATCGGGATCGATCCGAAGAAGGATTATCAGGACAAGGTCGCCGAGGTGGCGCTGTAGGCAGCCGAGCGCCGCCTCAAAGCGGGGCCGGGTGCGTAATGCTCCGGCTTGCGATTCCCGACGAGGACATATCCGCGCCGATGCTCGTCCAGAACGAACGGTCCGGCCAGCGCCGCTCCGACTCGTAGACGTTCGCGGCGCCGGCCAGGGAGTGGGCCCAGGTCGCGCGCATCGCCTCGGCATAGGCGCGCATCGCGTCGGTCCTGCCGCCCAGCGCGGCCTCGACCGAATCTACCGCGGCGACTGCAGACGTGAGGGCATTGGGAATGCCTTGCGAGGTCAAAGGGTCGAATGCGGCCGCGGAGTCGCCGATCGCCACCCAATGGTCGCCATGGGCCCGGTCGAGCATGGAAAAACCGGCTTCCCAGCCCGGCGCCGACATGCCGGAGGGCGCTGCCTGCCGGCTGAAGAAGAGGCTGTGCTTCTGACGGTTCGGCCCCTCCGCCGCGTAGTGCCAGCCATCCGGCTCCGCGGAAATCCGGACCCATGCGGATCCGCTAATCGGGGATGGCCGCTCGCCCGGCGGCTCCTGCCTGGCGATCAGCCGGGTCGCGACCCGGCGCTTGCCGCCAATCCTGCGCGCCAATGCGCCCGCCCGCCCGCTCGCATCGACCGCGAAGGCCGGGTCGATCTCGATCGCCTGCTGTCCGTCGGCGCCGGGCACGGAGACGATCAGCCTCAGCCCGGACCCGAGGCGCTCGACACTCCGCAAGCGGTGGCTCCACCGCCAGTCGACTCCCGCTTCCACGGCGTCCCGCGCGAGCAGCGCTTCGAACGCCCGGCGATCGAGGATCCAGCCGAGCCCGCCGGGCTCGCGAAGATAATCGCGGACGAAAGGCCCGTTCCAGTCGCTGACCACTCCCAGGCACCGGCGGGCGAGGGCGGGATCGGAATCGATCCTTTCGCGAAGGCCGAGCGATTCCAGGATCGGCCGGGCCGAGGGCGCCAGCACCTCTCCGACCTTCGCCCGCGGCGCCGCCGACGCTTCGACGAGCACGACCCGCCGGCCCAGCGAGGCGAGCAGGCGTGCGGCGGTGGCCCCGGCGGGGCCTCCGCCCACAATGGCGACGTCGCAGCGAACGGCTAGACCTCTCCGCGCCGGAACATGCGCTTCGGCGGCTCGAAATCGCTCTTTTCGACAGCGGCGACCAACGACTTGCCGGCGGTCTTCGGAGTCACGTCGAGGCGGTCTATCATCTCCACCAGCTTGACCTTCGGATTGTCGCCGGGACTGGCGGCGTGCCGCCCGGTCTCGATATGGACCGTTGACGGAAGCCCCAGCTTCTGCAGCCGCGCGGGCACCTCGCGCGGCATCGCCATGCCCAGCATCCACCATTCGCTGACCATGTTGTTGATGCGTTCGGCATAGTTGCGGCCGCGAACGTCGCGAAGCCAGTCCTCGCGATATCCATAATATTTGAGCGCCTGGAGATCGGTGACCGCGGGATCGATCAGCCGTCCATAGGACTGGCTGCTCAGCACCTGATCGGGAACGCGCGGCCCCCAGAAGCTCGGCATGGAGAGGTAGGAACTGGGCGAATAATCCGAGTCCGAATTGCACGAGGCTTCGTCGGTCTGCCAGGGCACGCCCATCCAGCGGGTCAGCGAACCGGCGGCGGCTACGGTCAGCGGCCCCTGGTCGGACAGACAGAGCTCCGGGGTCAGCGCGACTCCATAATCCTGCCTGGCGACCTCGCCGACCGGCGCCACGCGCAGCCGATACGGCTTCGCCCAGAGCGAGGCGCGCCGCATGATCCAGGTCAGCTCGATGCCGGGGTGAAACGGCCCGCCGAGGCATTCGTAGAGGCCGGCGCGTTCGAGCTGGGCCACCTGTTCGGCCGGCTCAAGCTTGTCGAACGAGGGGAGTTTCGGGACTCCCTTCCAGTCGTCGACCGCGTCGCCATTCGCCCAGCGCTGGATGTGGGCGTAGAGGATCGGCGTGACGGAAAGGCCGGCCAGGGCGCTTTCCACGGGCGGGCCGTTATAGGCGTCGCCATAGAGCTGCGGGATCTTGAGCGGCTTATAGTCGCCGTCGTCATGGGGATCGCGGAACAGGGCCGCGACCCGCTTGCGCCACGCTTTGTTGCCGCCCGACATGTCGCGCAGCCGATTCAGCCGCGCATCGGCGCCGGCATCGAGGGTCGAGCCCGTGCCGTGGGCGACATAGAGGCCGTGATCGACCCATTGCATTCCGGTCATCCGGTCGAAGACCGGCCAGATGTCGCGCGTGAAGCTGGTGGTCGTCGCCGGAGCGGTCCAGCCGGCATCCTGGAAGGTCTGGAGAACCACGTCCTCCATCGTAAGCACGCCGAAGATGCCGGGGGCGAAATTGGGCGGAGTCGCGATGACGTAGCCGGGCAGAGCATCGAACGACTTGCCGTCGACCGTGACCAATGCATGGACCGGACCGTCGCACGTATCGTCGTGCCAGCCGTCATTGTTGGCGAAGGTCGTCGGCTTCGAGCCGGCCTTTTGCGGCTCCGACAGGCCGCGGCCGCCGAGAAAGATCAACCGGCCCTGGGCGTCGGTTCGGCACTCGCCGAGATAGACCTTCTTGCCGAAGAACGCGCCGTCGGCGAACTCGTACTTGGGACCGGAAAGATTGGCGCCGGCGATCGTCACCGGGCTCGGGACGATGTCGAGCTGCGCCCGGTCCCCGGTGGCGGCGTTGCGGGGACCGGCTCCGGCCGGGAGGCCCGGGGACACGTCCATTGCCTGAAGGAATTGGTACCAGCCGGCCTTCAAATTGGCGACGCGCACGTTCCAGGCGATCGACACATTCTTGCCCTGGACCAGTTCGACGATGCTTCCGTCGGTGAGGCGCGCATAGACCCGGAAGCGCACGCCCTGCCGCTTGATTCGGCCTTCGCCGTCGCGAAAGCCGGTGGGATCGGAGGGGGCCTGTCCCCTGACTTCCGATGCGAGGAAATAATCGTCCTTGCCGGGCGCGTTGCCGACCCGCGCGACTCCGATCGGCGGATAGACCGCGACTTCGACGATCTCGGCGGCTTTCGGCATGATTGTGTTCCCCCTGACGCACCGTCGAAAATTCGCCGGGCCGTGAATGCGCCTAACTGTCCGTGCCAAATCCGTGGGACGCAATGGGCGATTCGTCCGTTTTGGAGGTCTTGGCGTTTTGGAGGACCTGGCGTTTTGAAGGACCTGGAAGGAACGCCGGTCAACCCAGCCTGAACACGCCCTTCGCGGCCGCCACTTCCTCCTTGATGAACTTCACGACCGCCTTGACGCGCGCGAGGTCGGCCAGATCCTGGTGGACGATCAGCCAGAGCGAGCGGGTCAGGCAGATCTCATCGGGAAGGACGCGCACCAGCCCCGGCTCCTCGCGGGCGAGGAAGGCGGGGAGGACGCACAGGCCCGCGCCGGCGAGCGTGGCCCGGAGCTGGGCGACGAGATTGCTGCTCTCGATCGAGGTGGTGCCTCCGGCGGCGACCTGCTGGAGCATGTCGAGCTCGGGGAAATTGAGAAGATCGCCGATGTAGGAGACGAAGCGGTGGCGCGTGAGATCGGCCGCCGAGGCGATCGGCGCGGCCGAATCCACATAGGCCGGGGCGGCGTAGAGGCCGAGATCGTAATCGGTAAGCTTGGAGACCTTGAGCCGGCCCGCCGGCGGGCGGCTGACCGATATGACGAGGTCCGCGTCGCGGCGCGAAAGGCTGAAGACGGCGGAAGCGGCGACGAGCTGGATGACCAGCTGCGGATAGCGGTCCTGAAGGCCGGCGATCCGCGGCGCGAGGAAATAGGAGCCGAAGCCCTCGGGCGAGCCGATCCGGACGACGCCGTCGACGCTTGCGGCGCTTCCGCCCACCGTCTCGCCGGCGCCGAGCGCAAGCCGCTCCATCTCCTCGGCCAGGGGCATCAGCCGGCGGCCCTGCTCGGTCAAAGTGTAGCCGGTGGGGCTCCGGTCGAAGAGCTTCGCCTTGAGATCCTGCTCGAGGCTGGCGAGTCGGCGCGACAAGGTCGAATGATCGACCCGGAGGCGCGACGCCGCCAATGTGAGCCGTCCACTGCGCGCGACGGCGAGGAAGCTGCGCAGGTCGCTCCAGTCGAAACCGGCCGGGTCTGTGGATTTTTGCACAGCGATTGCCGAACATTCCAAATGGCTTCGGAAGGCTCCTTATGAGAGAGGAAGGATGCGCTTTCAAGAGGAACGCCCAAATGACTTTCGAGCCGCAGGCTGCTTCGTTCGCAAATGACGATGCGGAAATTTTCGCAGAGCGCGTGGGGGCGCAGCTCGCAGCCGAGCCGGAGGCCGGATGGGCCAGCCGTAATCCCGACCGCGCAATGCTCAACCTGTTCGTCAACCCGCGCGACTGCGCGATGATCGACGAGCTGATGGCGGCCTGAACTCTCACGGCGTTAGACATTGCCGCTCATCCTGAGTAGCCGGTGAGCCCGTCGAACCGGCGTATCGAAGGACCGTCCTTCGATACGGGCCTTCGCCAGGCTCAGTCCTTACCCAGGATGAGCGGGTGGGGTTTGAGCAGTCGCTCTCCGGCCTGCCTGGAGATGGAATTCAATGGCTGAAACAAGCAGCGACTGGAAGCTTCCGGAAGGGGCCCCGAGCCCTTCGGAGCTTGCCGAGGCCTGGTCGCGCGTGATCGCGGGGGCGCTTCATCTCGGAGCCAAGGCCGCCGAGCGGGTGGCCGATCCCAACGCGCCCGTCCCCTTCGATCCGACCGCTCCGGCGCGCGCCATGGGCGAGTTCGCCGCCCATCTCTGGTCCAATCCCGCCGAATTGATGAAGGCCCAGCAGAAGGCCGCGTCCGACTGGATGAAGCTGTGGACCGGCGCCGCCGCGCGCGCGGCCGGTGCGAAGCCCGAGCCCGTCATCGCGCCAGAGCGCGGCGATCGGCGATTCAACGACCCGGCGTGGAGCGAGGAGCCGGTCTTCGACTATCTGAAGCAAGCCTATCTTCTGACCGCCAAGCGCGCGCTCGAGCTGGTCGACGAGGCGGAGGGTCTCGACGAGGATGCCCGGGCCCGCGCTTCCTTCTTCACCCAGCAATATCTGAACGCCATCTCGCCGGCCAATTTCGCCTTCACCAATCCCGAGGCGATCCGGCGCGCGGTCGAGACGGGATCGATCAGCCTGCTTTCCGGCCTCGCCAACATGCTGGCCGACGCGGCCGGCGGCGGCGGGCTCCCGCAGCGCCGGGCGAGCGAGGAATTCGAGCTTGGGGTGACCCTGGCGGCGACTCCGGGAAGCGTCGTCTACCAGAACGCGCTCATGCAGCTCATCCAATACGCCCCGACGACCGACGAGGTGTGGCGCAAGCCTCTGCTCTACGTGCCGCCTCTGGTGAACAAATATTATCTGCTCGACCTTCAGCCCAAATCGTCGCTGATCCGCTGGCTGGTCGAGCAGGGCCACACGGTGTTCGTCGTCTCCTGGATCAATCCGGGAGCCGAGCTCGCCGACATGGACATCGCCGACTACATCCGGCTTGGGCCGATCGCGGCCCTGGACGCGATCGAGAAGGCGACCGGCGAGCGCGAGGCCGACATTTTCGGATTCTGCATGGGCGGTACCCTGGTGGCCATGGCCTGCGCCTGGCTGGCGGCGAGAGGGGAGGGCGGCCGGGTCGCGTCGGCGACGACGATCGGATCGATGTTCGACTTCAGCCGGATGGGCCAGTGGGCGACCTTCTCCGAGCCCGAGCAGTTGCGGGCGATGGAGCGGCATCTGCTCCACAAGGGCTTCATGGCCGCGCAGGATCTGCAGGCCTTGTTCAGCGCGGTTCGGGCCAACGACCTGATCTGGTCGTCGGTCGTGAACCATTATCTGCTCGACCGCGAGGCGCCGCCCTCCGACATCCTCTACTGGTTCGCCGACGGCGCCCACATCCCGCGCGCCTTCCTGTTGAGCTGGGCGCGGGACATATTGCGCGACAATTTGTTGAAGGACCCCGGCGGAATCGTCCTCGACGGCGTCCCGCTCGATCTCGGCGCGATCGAGACGCCGCTGCTCGCGATCTCGCTCAAGGACGATCACGTCTCGGCGTGGCAGGCGACCTATGACGGGGCGCGCCTGTTCGGCGGGCTCGTCTCCTTCCTGCTCGGAGGCTCCGGCCACAATGCCGGCGTGATCAATCCGCCCTCAGCCAACAAGCACGGCTATTGGGTCAATCCCGACATGCCGGACAGCGCCGAGGCCTGGCTCGAGGGCGCCGAGAAAAAGGACGGCAGCTGGTGGCCGCACTGGCAGGCCTGGCTGAGCGAGGACGGCAAGGCGGAGAAACTGCCGGCCCGGATTCCGGGCGACGGCGAGCTCGAAGCGATCGAGCCGGCCCCCGGCTCCTACGTGCGCAACAGGGGCTGAGGCCCCGGGGAGGAGGAGAGTGTCCGCTTCCTCCCCCGATCCGCTCGAAATCGTGGGCGACAGGCCGCTGATCGTGTTCGACGGCCTCTGCGTGCTTTGCTCGGGCAATGCGCGCTTCGTCCTTCGGCACGATCGAAAGCGGCACTTCAATCTGACGACCGCCCAAGGCCCGCTCGGCGAGGCGCTCTATCGGCATTACGGGCTCGCGACCGACGATTATGAGACCATGCTGGTCATCGAGGACGGGCGGCTGCTCACCGAATCGGACGGGGCGATCGCGATCGCGCGCGGGCTGGGTTGGCCGTGGCGCGCGGCGTCGGCCGCGAGAATCGTTCCGAAGCCGCTCCGCAATGCCCTCTACCGAATGATCGCGCGCAACCGCTATCGACTGTTCGGCCGGCGCGATGTCTGCTGGATGCCCTCGCCCGAGGAAGCGGACCGGATATTGTGAGGAAAGTGCTTCTGCTCGGCGGCTACGGCACGTTCGGCCGGCGAATCGCGCCGCGCCTGGTCGAGGCGGGCTTCGAGGTGCTGGTCGCGGGCAGGAACCTTGCCAAGGCGGAGGCTTTCTGCGCCGGGCGGCCCGGTATGGCGCCGCTGGCCCTCGACCGCGACCGGGGCCTGGGCGCGGCGCTCGCGGCGCATCGCCCGTTCGCTCTGGTCGACTCGGCCGGGCCGTACCAGGGAATGGGCTACGAGGTCGCGCGCGCGGCGATCGAAGCGGGCTGCCACTATCTCGACATCGCGGACGCGCGCGCCTTCGTGTGCGGGATCGGCGCTTTGGACGCCGAGGCGCGGGCCGCCGGAGTGACGGCGATTGCCGGGGCGTCGACCGTTCCGGCGCTATCGGGTGCTGTGAGCCGGCGGCTGGCGGAAGGCCTGGACGAGGTCCGCGCCGTGGAGATGGTTCTGAGCGCGACCAGCCTTGGAACGTCGGGACGCTCGATCACCAAAGTCGCTCTTTCCTATCTCGGGCGGCCGATCGCCCTGTGGCGAGGCCGGCGCTGGACCGAGGAATATGGCGCGCAGTCGCTTCGGCGCCGGGATTTCGAGGTGAAGGGCGCGAGACCGCTCCGGGGTCGCCTGGCGGGGCTCGCCGACGTGCCCGACCTTGCGCTTCTGCCGGATCGGCTGCCGGGCCGCCCTGCAATCGTCTTCCGCGCCGGAACCGACCTCGGCGTGCACAATCTGGGGCTGTGGCTGCTGAGCTGGCCGGTGCGGTGGGGATGGTTCAGGCGCCCGGAGTCGGCGGGAGCTTTTCTGTCAGGATTCCAGCGCCTGACCGGATGGGCCGGCTCGCGCCGCTCGGCAATGTCGATCCGGCTGTTCGGCAAGGCGGGTGAGCGGCGGCTGGAGCGGCGCTGGACGCTGATTGCCGACAAGGACGACGGGCCGCAGATTCCGGCCCTCGCCGTCCCGATCCTGCTCGCCAAGCTTGCTCGCGGCGAGATCATGCCGGGCGCCCGTGACGGCGGGACCCTGCTCGAGCTGGAGGATTTCGCTCCAAGCTTCGCGGGCCTGGCGGTCGCCCGGGAAATTGTCGAGATCGAGCAGCCCGCGCCGCTTTATGCGCGGGCGATGGGCGCCGGCTATTCGGCTCTGCCCAGGGCAGTGCGCGAGCTGCACGACGTGCTTCGCGACGACGGCGCGCATGGCCGGGCGATCGTCACTCGGGGGGGCAATATCTGGGCGCGGCTGATTGCCGGCCTGATCGGCTTTCCGGAGGAGGGCGAGCATGCGCTGCATGTCGGCTTTGTCGAGCGTGACGGGCGGGAGACCTGGACCCGCGATTTCTCCGGCCGCCGCTTCTCGAGCATCCTGTATGAGAGAGATGGCCTACTGATCGAGCGGTTCGGAGCGACGGCGTTCGGGTTCGAGCTGCCGAGCGGCCGGGATGGGCTCGAAATGGTTCTCCGGCGCTGGTGGCTTGGGCCGTTGCCAATGCCGATGGCTCTCGCTCCGCGGACCCCGGCCCGGGAATGGGAAGAGGACGGGCGCTTCCGCTTCGACGTCGAGATCGGCTTGCCCCTGATCGGCCCCGTCGTCCATTATCGGGGTTGGCTATGCCGGTCCGACGATATGGCTTCTGCCGTTTCCTCCGCTGAGATATGATGCACGCGTGAGCATGGCCGCGATCGTCTCAATCATCCTCTTCGCGATCTTGGCGCTCACATTGCTGTTCCTCGACGAGTTGCGAGCCCGACGACGACCCCGCCGACGCGATGCAGGCGGCGGGCCCCGCTACGAGCCCGGCTGGACGCAGGATTGCGACAAACGAAACGGTCATGCTCCCGGGCGAGAGATGCTCGGCAGCCAGGCCTGTCCAACACGAGAGGATGTGCGGACCATGGAATCGGAGGGAGAGGCGTGGCGTCCATGGACGGGCGGATGATCGACGGACGAACCGCCATCGCCGGAGGCTGTCATTGCGGAGCGGTTCGGTTTGAGGCCGAAGTGGCACCGGAAATCGAAATACTCGACTGCAACTGCTCGATCTGCGCGATGACCGGCTTTCGCCACCTGATCGTCCCGCATGGCGACTTCACCCTGCTGTCGGGCGGGGAGGCGTTGACCTCCTATCGCTTCGGCACCGGCGCGGCGGACCATCTCTTCTGTTCGGTCTGCGGCGTGAAGAGCTTCTACCAGCCGCGCTCGCATCCCGAATCGTGGAGCCTCAACTTCAACGCGCTGGACGATGCCGCCGGCCTCGACGTGACCGCGCGCGCCTTTGACGGCCGCAACTGGGAGCAGGCCGCGGCGGAGCTGCTCTAAAGCGGCAGCAACGGAATGCCGGCGACGGCCTGAGCGAAGACGATGAGCGTCAGCGCGACATAGGCGAAGGTTCCACTGGCCAGCAGCGTCCACCGGCGCGACGGCGTCAGGCCGCCGATCAGGATCGCCAGGATCGGGATCGCCTGTTGCGCGTGGATTCCGAGGAAATGGGCGACTCGAAGGTCGCCGCCGCTACGGTTCCACCCGAACAGCGGAACGTGACCGCCGGTGGCGCCGACGCTGTGGCCGGGCTGGGCACTCATATAGCCGCCGAGGCCGCCGCCGAGCAGGAAGGTGAGCAGGAGCCCGATCACGACCGCCGCGACGAAATCGGAGCGGAGCCCCGCCGCGGGTCTGCGCGCGATCTCCCAGGCGAGCGGCAGCGTCGATCCGATCAGGATGACCGCGAACAGCCCCATCAGGCCGTACATCATGTTGTAGAAAGGCGTGTCGTTGTTGAAATGGGATTCGAGGCCCTGGCCCGCCTGCCATCCGATCCAGAGCAGCTCGAAGCTGCCGGCAACGACGATCATCGCGACGACCGCGCGGGGCAGCAAAGCCTTGCGCCGCTCCGGCCGGATATAACCGAAGAACCAGGCGGCGGTGAGCGCGAAGACTCCGACCGAGACGAGGAACTTGGTCGGTTTCACCCAGACATTGACCCCACTTTCCAGCACGCGGGCGTCGACCGCGTGCATCGCCGCGGCCAACGAGGCGAGCAGGAGCAGGCCCAGCCCGTAAAGCGCCAGCGGGCGGTGGCGGGCGATCAGCTCGGCGAGAGGGTCGAAAGCAAAAGCGGGGATCGGAAGCGCGCGGCTGGCCATCACACCGCCTCCGGGCGAGGCTGCCTGCGCAGGACGACCTGGGCGGAGCGCAGAACGAAGAAGAGCAGGAGCCCCGCCGGCCCGAAAAGGAAGGTCGGGGGCAGGCAAAGCAGGATCAGGAGGGACGGCAGCCCGCGCTCCAGCCCTTCGCGGACGATCCAGCCGCCGATGAACAGGTCGAAGGCGAGGTAGTGGAACCAGCCCGCGACCAGCGCGCTGTCGCTGGCGAACAGGGCCCGTATCTCCTCGATCGAGCCGTAGCCGCCGCCCTGCGCCTCGCCGAATCCGGCCCGGATGAGCAGCACGTAGGCCACGGCCAGGATGACCGGGATCACGATCGTCGCTGTCGGCCAGGCGATGGGGCGGACCTGCTTCACGAACAGGGAGAGGATCAAGCCGGCCCAGCCCGCCAGGACGAGCGGGCCGGTCAGCGAGAAAGCGAGATTTGGGTCGAGCATCGGTTGCAGCCTCGATCTTGACACTGTAAAGACGCTAAATGGCAGATGATCTAGACAGTGTCAAGACCGGTTCACGTCCTTACCATCACGGCGATCTTCGGTCCGCTCTGCTCGCCGCCGCCGAATCGGTGATCGCCGAGCGCGGCGTCGACGGATTCTCGCTGCGCGAGACTGCGCGCCGGGCGGGAGTCTCGCCGGCGGCGCCGGCCCATCATTTCGGCGATGCCCGCGGCTTGCTGACCGCGCTCGCCGCCGAGGCGTTCCGCAAGTTTGGTGACGCGCTCGAGAGGGCCGATCGCGATGGAAGCCGGATCGAACGGCTCCGCGCCCAGGGTCTGGCCTATGTCCGCTTCGCTCTCGATGAGCGGGCGAAGTTCGACCTGATGTGGCGCTACCATCTGCTCGACCGCGACGACCTCGAATTACGCGCCGCGTCGAGCCGGGCCTATACGATCCTCGACACTGCCGCCCGCGGCCGGCCGGCCGCGCCTGGGGAGACGGCGGAGACACCGGAGGCGATCGCCGCCTGGTCGATGGTCCACGGCTTCGCCCGCCTGGCGCTCGACGGGGCCTTCGGCGAGGAAGAAGGCGCCGCGGAGCGTGCCGCCGAGACGCTGCTGCCGCGAGTGCTCGAACATCTGAGCGTCTGAGCGTCTTGCCCCTCGCTTCATTGCCTGCTGAGGGTCCGGACCCACTACCGGCAACGGCCATGACGTGGCGGAGAGGGGGTCATGGTTAGGAGGGAGGAGGGAGCGATGCTCGACGCATCGTGACCGACCGAGCGACGACGCCAGGGCCGTCTCTCCGCCGCGCCGCTTCGCGGTCGCCATTGTCGGTAATGGGTCCGGACCCTAGAGTGCGAGAAACAGGGGGAGTGGGCATGGCGGCGGAAGCGCAGACGGCGGTTGCGGACGATTATGTGGTCGACGTCAAGCGCGATCGGCTGGTCATCGTCGGCTCCACTCTCGGCACCGTGTTCGAATGGTACGATTTCTTCGTCTACGGCACACTGGCGGGCCTTCTCGCCGGCAAATTTTTCCCGTCGGACAATCCCGCGGTCAGCTTCCTCATCTTCCTCGCGAGCTTCGGAGTCGGGTTCGGCATGCGCCCGCTCGGTGCATTGCTGTTCGGCTATCTCGGCGACAGGCTGGGCCGCAAATATACCTTCCTCGTCACCATCACATTGATGGGAATCGCGACCGCGGCGGTCGGGATTCTGCCCACCTATCAGCAGATCGGAGTCGCGGCGCCGATCCTGCTCGTCTTCCTCCGGATCCTCCAGGGGCTGGCGCTCGGCGGGGAATATGGGGGAGCGGCCATCTACGTTGCCGAGCATGCGCCGCGGAACAAGCGCGGCTTCTACACCAGCTTCATCCAGGCCGGCGTGATCGGAGGCTTCCTGCTCAGCGTCGCGGTCGTGCTCGCCGCCAACAATTTCGTCGACAAGGATGCGTGGGAGGCCTGGGGCTGGCGCGTTCCCTTCCTATTCTCCCTGGTCCTGCTCGCGGTGTCGCTCTGGGTCCGCCTGAAGCTGAAGGAGAGCCCCGTCTTCCAGGCGATGAAGGAAGCCGGGACGACCGCGCACAATCCGGTGCGGGAAAGCTTCAACAGCTGGTCCAAGATTCGGCTCGTCCTCGTTGCCCTGTTCGGAATCGCGGCCGGGCTCACCGTGATCTGGTACACGGCCCAGTTCCAGGCCCTCTATTTCCTCCAGAACGCCCTCAGGATCGAGGACAATGCGGCGCGGCTGATGATCGGCGTCGGCGCGATGTTCAGTCTGTTCTGGTTCATCCTGTTCGGCTGGCTCTCGGACAGGGTTGGCCGCAAGAAGCCGATCGTGATCGGCTATGCCCTGACCATCCTGCTCATGTTTCCCTTGTTCCACTGGATGGCTTCGGCCGCCAATCCCGAACTCGCAGCGGCGATGGAGCGCAATCCGGTGGTCGTGACCGGCTCCGACTGCAGCTACGATCCGTTCGCGACCAAGGGCCAGAAGACCGACTGCGGCAAGGTTCTCGATGCCCTGTCGAAGAAAGGCATCGCTTATTCGACCGTTGCTGGCGCCCCCGGCGCTCCGCCGGCAGTCACGATCGGCCGATCCGGTCGATGCGGCGGATCCCGCCGCGCTCGACGCCGCTCTGGCGGGCGCGGGCTACAAGCTCGCCAAGACCGTCCCGAGCTTCTCGCAGGCGGCGCAGGTCATTCTCGCCATCGTCGTGATCGGGATGCTGTCTGGCCTCACTTACGGCCCGGTCGCCGCCTTGCTGGTCGAGCTGTTCCCGGCGCGGATCAGATATACGTCCATGTCAGTCCCCTATCACATAGGCACCGGCTATTTCGGCGGATTCCTGCCCTTCATCAGCCAATATATCGTGGCCCGGACGGGGGATCCGTTCGCGGGCATCTGGTATACGGTGGGCGTGGTGGCGATGGCCCTGGTCGTGACCTTGCTCTGGCTCCCGGAGACGAGCGGCAAGGAGCTCGATTAGCTTTCATTTGGGTTGTCCCCGCGCCCGCGCTATCGCGCGGCGGTGACCCTTTCCTCCTCACCATCGCGGCTGGTCCTGGACGGAGCGGCGCTCGTCGCCAACTGGCGCCGGCTGGCCGGAATGAGCGGGCGGGCGGCCTGCGGTGCGGCGGTCAAGGCCGACGGCTACGGCCTCGGCGCTGTGGAGGCGGCGCGGCGGCTGGCCGCGGCGGGTTGCCGCGATTTCTTCGTCGCGACCTGGGGCGAGGCGGAGGCTCTGCTCGAGGCCGTGCCCGATATCGCTTTGTCCGTGCTTCACGGGATTGGGGAAGCGGACATGGAGTCAGCGCTCGCTTCGCCCGCGCGGCCGGTGCTGAACAGCGCCGAGCAGGTGCGGCGCTGGCGCGAGCATGGCGGCGGAAGGCCCTGCGACGCGATGGTCGACACCGGCATGAACCGGCTCGGGCTTTCGGAGCGGGAGGTTCGGGAAGGCGCGCTGGACGGGCTCAAGCTCCACACCTTGATGAGCCATCTCGCCTGCGCCGACGAGGACCGAGCGATGAACGCGCGCCAGCGCGACTCGTTCGCCGCGCTCGCCGGACGGACGCGGGCGAAGAGGATGAGCCTCGCCAACAGCGCAGGAATCTGCCTCGGTGAGGATTATGCCTTCGACCTGACCCGGCCGGGCCTCGCGCTCTATGGCGGCGTTCCGCGCGCCGAGGCGGCCGGCAAGATCGCCCCGGTGGCGCGGATCGAGGCTCGGATCGTCCAGCGCCGACGGGTCGAGCCCGGCGACACGGTCGGCTACGGCGCGACGTGGCGGGCCGAGGAGGCGGCGGAGCTCGCAATCCTCAACATCGGTTATGCCGACGGCTATCTGCGCGCCTTCTCGGGCGCCGGCCGGGCGCTTGCGGAGGGCTCGGCGCTGCCCGTCGTCGGTCGCGTGTCGATGGACCTGACCGCCGTCCGCGTGGATTCGGCGCCGGATCTGGGCGAGGGCGATTGGGTCGAGCTGGATTACGATCTGCCCAGCGCTGCCGCCCAGTCCGGCCTGTCGCAATATGAGCTTCTGACCGTGCTGGGCGGGCGGTTCGAGCGTCACTGGGTTTAGGATCGGGACCCCAGGCAACCCATACCGCCGGCGCTCGTTCAGGAACCATGCCAGCCCGAATTGCCCACCTGTCGGACATCCACTTCGGCGCGAACGATGAAAAGATCGTCCGGGCCACCGAGGCGTGGCTCCAGGAGCGGCAGCCGGACCTGGTGATCGTCAGCGGCGATTTTACCCAGCGCGCGCGGGTCGAGCAGTTCCGCGAGGCCGCGGCCTGGCTCAACCGGCTTCGCTCGGCCGGGCACCAGCTGCTCGCGGTCCCGGGCAATCACGACATTCCGCTCTACGACGTGGTTCGCCGGTTCGCCGCGCCGCTTCGACGCTACAAGCGCTACATTTCGAGCGATCTGTGCCCCTGGTTCGAAAATGAATCGGTCGCCGTGCTGGGGATCAACACCGCCCGGTCGCTCACGTTCATGGACGGCCGGATCAATCGCGATCAGATGCGCATGATCGAGGAGAGGTTCGCTTCGGTGCCTTCGGAGAAGACCCGGATCCTCGTCACCCACCACCCGCTCTTCGCCATGCCGATCGGCGAGGGGACCGAGCTGAGCGAGGCGGTCGGACGCCACGAGGACGCGGTGAAGGCGGTGTGCCGCGCCGGAATCAATGTCGCGCTCGCGGGGCATTTCCACCGAACCTATGCCGCGGCGGCGCGCAGGATGGTCGAGACTGCGGGCGGTGCTCTGGTCATCCAGGCGGGAACCGCGACCTCGGTGCGCCTGCGCAACGAGGAGCTGCAGAGCTTCAACTGGATCCATGCCCACCGGAACAACGATATCGAGCTTCAGGTCGTCGCCTGGGACGGAAGCGGCTTCCGGCGCGGAAACCATGTCCGCTTCCAATATGAGGGCGACACCTGGAGCTCGCGGACCGTCGATCACGACTCGCCCGAGGAGCAGGCGGTCGCCCAGGTCGCCGGCGCAGACGCGCCGGCCGGTTAGAGCTCGAGAAGGGGCTTCGGCGGCGGGAAAGTGAAGGCGCGGGCGCGGATCCAGCGCGAGGCGATATATTTGACTCCGCGGGTCACGGGCAGGCCGGCATGGAGCGACATCGGATCGGGCGAGCCGTCCTCGCGTGCGTTGCGGAACAGAAGCGCGTCGCCGGTCCTCCCCTTGAAATCCAGGCCGGTGCGAAGGAAGCGGGTCTCGCCGCCTTCATAATCGTCGGAAAGATAGACCAGCACCGTCATCACCCGCTGATTGGGCTCCGACGGAAGAGCGTCCATATGGGCGCGATATTCGGCGTCCGGCCGGTAGCGGAGCAATTGCAGCGGCTCCCCCTGGTCCGGCCCGGTCCCGCTCAGGGCCGCGATCCGGCGGTTGATCGCATTGACCGCCAGGTCCTCGGCGAAAACGCCATAGATCGCGCCGTCGGAGGTGCGGATGGGATGGGGAATCATTCGGCCGCTGGCCGGATCGACGACCACCGACGGCTGAAGCTCCGGCTCGAGCGCGGCCCGAAGATATGCGCATTCCGCCTGGCTGAGAAAGGCATCGGACGCCACGGCCCAGGGCGAGTCGCCGAGGAGGCGGGTCTCGGCCGGGCGCGACGGGAAGCCGTCCTCGTCCAGATCCATCCTGCGCAGCAGATCGAGCTGGGCGCGGGCCCTGGGCCGTTTCGGTGCGAGCCGCGCGATTTCCTCATAGGCGGTCCGCCATTGCGGCTCGCCTCCGACGCCGCTCGCAAGGAAAGAGGCATGGAGCAGAGCGGCCTCGTCGTCGCCCTTCGCCGCGGCTCTGCCGAGCAGAGCGCGGGCTTCGGCCAGGTCTCGGCGGATGAGGTCGCCTGAAATTCGCCAGTAAGCGAGCCGGGTCAAAGCGGCACCCTCGTCCCGCGAAGCGAGATCGATGAGGAGGTGCGCCGCCTCGGCGAACCGCCTGGCGTTCAGCAGCGCCTCAACCTGATCGATCCCTGCCGTCACTGCCATCGCTCCACCTAAGCAGGCGGGAAGGGGATGGGAAGGCACGGCCGCTTGCTCCTTCGGGCGCCGCGAGTTAGCCGGGGAGGGATGAAGGTCGTCGGAAACTATGCTGAGGACGGTTACGCCCATCTCCAGGGCCTCATTCCGCCCGAGGTCGCGCAAGCTTTCCTTCAGGCCCTGAAGCAGGACATGGGGCCCGGAGCGATCCCCCTCAGCCGAGTGACCGACCACGTCAACCTGCTCAACCGTCCGGCGTTCGAGGTGTATGGCCACCATTACAAGCCGATGCTCTGGTTCCTGTGGGGGCTCACTCCGACGATGAGCGAGATCGTCGGCCGCGAGCTTCTCCCGACCTACGATTATTTCCGGATTTACCGGGCCGGCGACACCTGCCGGGTCCATTGCGACCGCTATTCGTGCGAGCACAGCCTTTCGCTCACGCTCGGCTACAGCGACGGCAAGGCTTGGGGTCTCGAAGTGGCCAGATCGAAGCGCGAGCCCTCGGCCGCGATCGCCGAGGAATTCGGAGACCAGGATTATAGCGCGATCGCGATGGAGGTGGGCGACGCGGTCCTCTACGAGGGCGTCCACCACCGCCACGGCCGCACCAGGCCGAACCCGAACGCATGGTCCGCCCACCTTTTCCTGCACTGGGTCGACCGTGACGGCCCCTATCGGGAGCATGCTTTCGACGGGCAAGTGAAGCCCGCGCCGGTGGACTTCCGCTTCAGCTGAGGCCTGGCCGGGCGGGCCGATGCGCCGCGATCATCTTCTCCAGGCAAAGAAAAGGGGGCCGGGACTTTCGTCCCGACCCCCGAGTCTTTGGATCGGCTTCGCTTAGAAGCGGGCGCGGAAGCCCGCATAATAGTTCCGTCCACGGACCCGGTAGATACCGGAGCCGGCGCCGACGCCGGTGAGACCCAGCGGCGGCTCCTTGTCCATGAAGTTGTCCACGCCGAAGTAGAAGTTCAGGTCCTTGCCCACCTCGATGCCGACGCGCGCATCGTGATACATGACCGACGGATAGAAGCGGATGTCCGCCCAATCCGCATCGAACGGCGGGGTCGACCCGTTCAGCGGGCTCGTGGCCCCCGGAACCGCGAAAAAGTCCTCGTAGGCATTGACGACCTGCTTGCCGATGTAACGCGCCTGATAGCCGAGCGTGATGTTGTCGATCGACAGGTCGAGGTTGAAAATCGCCTCGTCCTGCGGATCGCCAAGCTCGCCCAGGACCCGGTTCTCGATATCCGGGAAGGTCGGGTTGGTGAAGTTGCTGATCTGCAGATTGTGCGTGTAGATCAATCGGCTGTTCAGCTTGACCCGGTTGGTGAGGTTCGTCCGGTAGGCGGCCTCGACGTCGATTCCGCGGCGGACGAGCGCCTGGAAGTTGAGCGGGATCTGGATGAGGCTTCCATCGAGGATCTCACCCGGAAGCTCGCCGCCCGGACCAACGCCCGGCCCGTCGAAACGATCGAACAGGGCGCAGAACTGGTTGTTCAGGTCCGGCTGATCGTAGCAGCTGTTGACGATGGTCTGGGCCGCGATGGAGCCGATAACCTTGTTCACGGTGATGTCGTAATAATCGACCGTGAGCGAGAAGCCCGGGATCCAGCGCGGCTGGAAGACGCCGCCGATGGTCCAGGAGTCCGACGTCTCGGCCTCGAGATCCGGATTGGAACCGCTCTGGATCTCGAGCGAGAAGGCGATGTCCGCCAGGTTCGCCAGGTTCGCACCGACGTCCGTGAGGCAGTTGGCCGCCCGGTTCGCGGTAGCGTTGCGGCTGGACGGACGACACGGATCGGTGAAGCCCGGAGCGAAGTTCTGGGTCAGCGGGAACGACGTCTCGGTAAGCGCCGGGGCGCGGACCGAACGGCCGTAATTGGCGCGGAAGCGGATGTCCTGGACCGGAGCCCATTCCACGCCCGCATTGTAGGCCCAGACCGTGCCGGTGCCGCCGCCATAGCTGGCGACGCGCGCCGCGGCCGAGACGCTCAGGTCATGGAAGAAAGGCTGGTCCTTCAGGATCGGGATCTGGATCTCGGCATAGGCCTCCTTCACGTCGAACGCATCCGGCGAGAAGGTCGGAAGGGCGTTGTAGAAGGAGAGACCCTGCTCGATGAACGGATCGGCCTGGTAGAACAGGTCCTCCTTCCGATATTCCGCACCGACCGCGAAGCGGACCGGTCCGCCCGGAAGCTCGAACCACTCGCTCGTGTCGCCCGACATGAAGGCCGAGAAGACGAGCTGGTCGAGGGTCGCATGGCTGACGGTGTCGCGGGTGATGTAGTCGCGCGCCGCTGCGTTGCCGGCCGGATTGTAGCCGATCGGATTGTAGGGAACGCAGGCGGCGATATCCTCGGCCAGCTTGGCCGCGTCGCCGATCACGTCGATCTGGGCGGCCGGATCGAACTGCGCGCGGCACTGGATCTGGCCGTTGGCAGGATTGACGCCGACGTCCATCGCGAAGAGCAGGCGAGCGATGTCGACGTTGCCGAGCACCGTCGTATCCTCCGTCACCTTGCCGTAGTTCGCCGAGACCTCGTAGCTCCAGTCGTCGTTGAACGTGCCGCGAAGGCCGCCGACGACTCTCCAGGTCTCGCGGTCCGAATCCTCGTCGCGAACGCCGAGATCGAGGAAGTTCCTCTGGATCGGAACGCGGAACGTGCCGGCCGCGATCTGGGCGAGCTGGCCGGCGCTAAGCGTCGTCGGCGTTCCAAGCGAAAGGCCGGGAACCGTGTTGTACTGGAGCAACAGGTTGGTGATCTGGGTGCGGAACGGAGCCAGGAACGGGTTGTCTAGGCGGACGCGCTCGCGGAAGCCGTCGAGCGTACTGCCCTGGACGAAGGCGGGGCCGCTGTTCTGGCCGACCGTGAAGACCCGGACATATTTCGCCTCGAAGAACGGCTCGAGCGCGTCGCTGACCGTGTAGTGGGCCAGCAGGTTGGCGTTGTAGCGTTCCTGGTTCGGGAAGACGGTGAGGCCGGTAAGCTCGCGTCCGGTCAGGCCGTTGCCCCCAACGAACGTGCCGATCGGGCCGGTCGCCATACGGCCGCCGGTCTGCTGGAACAACGTGCTCCCCTGAAGATCGAACAAGAAGACGCAGTTATAAGCTCTTCCGTTGAAGCCGGTGCCGCACTGCGGACCGCCCGGCTGGCCGGCACTACCCTGCGAGAAGGCGATCTGCGAGGCGATGTTGATGTTGGCGCCGCGGATGTCGCGAACGAAGACCCGGTCGGGAATGCCGTCGCTCCCGTTCGGCGAGCAGTTGACGGTCTGGCCCGGAAGGCAGGGCGTGGTGTCCGTGTCCTGGGCGACGAAATTGTCGTTGGAGCGAAGGAACGGAATGTCCGAGCCGTAGACGCGCTCCTGATGCGCATATTCGCCATGGATGGTCACATTGGCCCGGCCGTCGGCGAAATTGTGGCCGTACATGGCGGAGACGTACTGGTTGCCGCCATAGCCGGCCTCCGAGATGCCGGCATGTCCGCGGACCTGCAGGCCGTTATAGTCGCGCCTCAGAACGAAGTTCACGACGCCGGCGATGGCGTCCGAGCCGTAGATCGCCGAGTTGCCGCCCGTGACGATGTCGACCCGCTCGATCAGATCGTTCGGGATGGTGTTGACGTCGGGCGACACGCCGTTGCCCAGGATGTCGGCCGGGACGTGGCGGCGGCCGTTGACCAGGACGAGGGTGCGCTGGGTGCCCAGGCCGCGAAGGTCGAGCAGGTTGAGTCCGGTCGTGCCGAGGAAGCGGCCGGCGTTGGACTGGCCGAAGGTGCTGCGCAGCTGGGGCAGCTCGTTCAGCGCGTCGCCGACGTTGTTCTGGCCCTGCTCAAAGAATTCTTCGCCGCCGACCGTCGTGATCGGGATGGCCGATTCGATGTTGGGGCGGCGAATGCGCGAGCCCGTGACGGTCACGGTCTGCTCGGCGCCGGTCGACGTGGTGGCATCGGTCGTGGCCGGAGTCGCCTCTTCGGCGGCCTCGCAAGCGTCACGCTCGGCCTGAGTCGCCAGAGTGGAGCAATCGGTGTCTTCCTGCGCATAGGCCGGAGTGGCCAGTGTCGCGCCAAAAAATGCGGCAGAGCACAGTGCGCTCGAACCGAGCAGCCCAAATCTTTTCATTGCATCATCCCTTTAGAATACGACCGCAGCCACCCGCACGGCCTCTGAAATATGCCTGAACATAAGGTCGTTTCCGTTCAAGCGCTGATGGCGCCAGTTCATCGATTGTTCAGGCGCTGTTACCGTTTTGCAACAGGGTGTTGACGTTGAAATAAGCCGTTTGGGCGGCAACGGGCGACGACCAGCCGGCGGTCGGAAATCCGCGTTCCGAACTGGCGCGCGCACTCTCCGCGTTGAGGCAAAGGTCGCGGCGCGGTTCCTGCTCGGCCGCGGAATGGGGGCGGGAGGCCGCGCAAATCGGCAATCCCCGCCTTCGCGGGGATGACGATCGAAAAAGATGCCCCTTCGCCTCGCCGACGCGGCCGATTATCTCGCAGGCGCCTGCGGGGATGATCGCGGTTGGGATTCGGCCTCGCCCCGGCCAGTTCAGTCCCGCTCGACGCACATGGCGATGCCCATTCCGCCTCCGATGCAGAGGGTGGCGAGGCCTTTCTTAGAGTCGCGGCGCTTCATCTCGTAGAGCAGGGTCGTGAGCACTCGGGCACCCGACGCTCCGATCGGATGGCCGATGGCGATCGCTCCGCCGTTGACGTTGACCTTGTCCGGATCCCAGCCGAGCTCCTTGCCGACGGCGAGCGCCTGGGCGGCGAAGGCCTCGTTGGCCTCGATCAGATCGAGGTCGGCGATCGTCCAGCCCGCTTTCTCGAGCGCTCGGCGGCTGGCCGGGACAGGGCCGATGCCCATGATCGACGGGTCGACCCCGGCCGAGGCCCAGCTCGCGATCCGGGCAAGGATCGGCGCTCCGCGGCGCTCGGCCTCCTCGCGGCTCATGATCACCAATGCCGCGGCGCCGTCGTTGAGGCCCGAGGCGTTGCCGGCGGTGACGCTGCCTTCCTTGCGGAAGGCGGGCTTGAGGCCCGCCAGGCTCGCGACCATCGCGCCCTCGCGGATATATTCGTCGCGGTCGACGATCGTATCGCCCTTGCGCCCCTTGATCGTGACCGGGGCGATCTCATCGTCGAACCGGCCTTCGCGGCGGGCGGCCTCGGCCTTGTTCTGCGAGGCGCAGGCGAACTCGTCCTGGGAATCGCGGGTGATCTGATACTGCTCGGCCAGATTCTCCGCGGTGATCCCCATGTGATAATGGTTGAAGGCGTCGGTCAGGCCGTCTTTGACCATGGTGTCGACGAGCTCGAGATTGCCCATCTTGGTGCCGCCGCGGACATTCTGGGCGTGGGCGGAAAGGCTCATGCTCTCCTGGCCTCCGGCGACCACGATTTCGGAATCGCCGCTCTGGATCGCCTGGGCGGCGAGAGCGACGGCGCGGAGGCCCGAGCCGCAGACCTGGTTGACTCCCCAGGCGGGAACTTCCTTCGGGACGCCCGCGGCCATCGAGGCCTGGCGGGCGGGATTCTGGCCCTGGGCGGCGGTCAGCACCTGGCCGAAGATCACTTCGGACACATCCTCGGGCGCGACCCCGGCCTGGGCCAAAGCGGCCTCGATCGCGGTCCGGCCGAGCTCGTGGGCCGGCACCGAGGCGAAGGATCCGAGGAACGCGCCGACGGGGGTGCGCTTGGCGGCGGTGATGACGACGTCGGTCATTGGAATACTCCTGCATGTCCTTCGATACGCCGTTTCGACAAGCTCAACGGCTACTCAGGATGAGCTGTTTGGGTTGGGGCGGCCCGTATCAGCAAGACGATCGGGTTAAAAGCATCCGCTCATCCTGAGCAGGGGCTGAGCCCGGCGAAGTCCCATGTCGAAGGGCGGTCAGGCCGCGCTCGTCCGGGAAAGCCAGGCAGAGAGCGGAGTCCAGAGCCGTTCGCGCGCCCGGCTTCCAATGACCATTCCGACATGGCCGAGATCCAGGTCGATCCGATCGCCGGCGCGGATCGCGGTCTCGCTCGGCACGATCCGGTCGACGGTCGAGACGATGTGGAGGGAGGGACAGGCCAACGCGGCCGGATCGACGATCTGGCCGCCGACCCGCCATTGGCCGGCGCCGGGCAGGTCCGCCGCGAACAGGCCCTCGAACATCTCGCGCGCCGCCGCCTCGGGGATCGGAGGCCCGTCATTGGCCCAATCCTCGAGCGTAACGAAAGCCTTTGCCTCGGCGCTTGCCGGGTCGAGCGCCGCGAAGGTCTCGAACTTGCCGACGGTGCGCGCGGGATCGAGGTTCCAGAAAGCGGATTGGAGCACCTCCATCGGCAGCATTCCGAGCGCTTCCGCGGCCGGCTTGGACTCGCGCCAGAGCCGCTCGAGCATTCCGCGCGGTCCCTCCCCAAAGCCCGAGAAGTGCCAGGGCGCGGCGATGGTGACGAGGGCGGCGGCGCCGGCGAGCTGCGCCGCCGCGGCCGCCATGGTTCCGCCCAGGCAATAGCCGATGACGACCGGCCTTTCCCCGAGCGCCTCGGCCATCGGCAGGACGATGCGCTCGACATGGCCGGCGACCGACAGGGCCCGGCGCCGCTCGATGTCCCAGCCCCAATCGACCAGCACCGGCCGGTGGCCCCGGCCGGCAAGCCATTGCAGAAGCGACCGGCCGGGCAGGTCGAGAATATTGGGCGGGTTGATCAGGGACGGGATGAAGAGGAGCGGCGGGCCCGAGCCGCCCGCGAGGCCGTAATCGCGAAGCGATGCGCCCTCGGCCTCGGCGATGGCCGGCATCGGCGGCGGCGGGGGAATCCGCGGCGCCTCCTGGTAGCGGCGAAGGCCGCCGAGCGCGGCGGTCAGGCGCTCCGGATTTGCTGCGGTTTCGCTGCGCAGCATGGAAAGGAACAGAGGGAGCGGACGCGGCTTCTGTTGCGGTGCATCAAGCTTCGGTGCTAGGGCCGAATCCTTGCTTTTCGGGGGATGGTCCATGGCGGCTTCGGCGTCGGGCGACGATGTGGTCATCATCAAGAAATACGCCAACCGGCGGCTCTATGACACCGAAAGCTCGAGCTACATCACGCTCGACCGGCTCGCCGAGATGGTCCGCCAGAAACGCGAGTTCAAGGTGATCGACGCCAAGAGCGGCGACGACATCACCCACAACGTCCTCACCCAGATCATCATGGACGAGGAAGCGCGCGGAAAGACGATGCTTCCGGTCAACTTCCTTCGCCAGCTGATCGGCATGTACGGCGATTCGATGCAGTCGATGGTGCCTCAATATCTCGAGGCCTCGCTCGAGGCGTTCCAGAGCAACCAGTCCAAATTCCGCGACGCTTTGGCCGGCGCCTTTACCGGCGGGCCGCTCGCCGAACTCGCCAAGCGCAACATGGAGATGTTCCAAAAGGCCACCAGTGTGGCCGGGGCCGGCGGAGCCCAGGCGGGGACCGAGAAGGAGGGCGGCAACGGACGCGACGACGAGATCGTCCGCCTAAAAGCGCAGCTCGCCGAGCTTCAGTCGCAGATCGACAAACTAGGATAGAGAATGCGCCGCGGCAGCGGCCCACTTGGCTCCCCTCCCTGAATACAGGGAGGGGCGGGGGGGTGGGTGGCTTCCCGAAAAGGGCGGTGTGGGTGGAGACCGACCCACCCCTAACCCCTCCCTGGACTCAGGGAGGGGGAGCTGCGGCTCTCGCACGTCGGTGCGAATCCATCGCCGCGCCTCTTGCCCAATGCCGTGCGAGCGGGAAAGACACGGCAAACCCTTTCGTTGGAGGTCCGATGCGCCGCCTTGCCCTCTTCGCCTGCCTTCTCGCCGCTTCCGCAACTGCCGCCGTCGCCCAGGCGCCTCCTCCCGGCGGTCCGGTGACGATCATCCATGCCGGAAGGCTGCTCGACAAGCCGGGCCGTCCGCCGCGCGGGCCCTCGACCATCGTCATATCGGGCGGCAGGATCGCGGAGGTTCGCGACGGCCTGATGCCGCTTCCGCCGGGCGCCCGTCTGATCGACCTATCCGACCGCTTCGTTCTGCCGGGCCTGATCGACAGCCACGTCCACCTCGAATCCGACGCCGGCGGCAACGCGAGCCTGATCGAGGAGGTCACGAGCAGCGTCCCGGCAACGACGCTCCGGGCGCTCGGCAATGCCCGAAAGACGCTCGAGGCCGGCTTCACCACGGTCCGCAACCTCGGCGACGGAAGCGGCGCGGTCCTCGCGATCCGCGACGCCGCCGCGCGCGGCGATGTGGCGGCGCCGCGGATCGTCGACGCCGGGCGCTCGATCTCGACCACCAGCGGGCATATGGACGCCACGCTGAGCCTGACCGATGATCTTCATTCGGCGATCGGGCAGGAGAATCTGTGCGACGGCGCCGAGAGCTGCCGGCGCGCCGTGCGGCTTCAGATCCGGCGCGGGGTCGACGTCATCAAGATCGCGACGACGGGCGGGGTCAACAGCCGGATCGGCGTCGGGCTCGGCCGCCAGATCTTCGACGACGAGGTCAAGGCGCTGGTCGACACCGCCCATCTCTACGGCAAGAAAATCGCGGTCCACGCCCACGGCGCCGACGGGATCAACGCCGCTCTGGCCGCCGGCGCCGATTCGATCGAGCACGGAACCCTGCTCGACGAGGAGGGCATTCGTCTTTTCCGGAGCAGCGGCGCCTATTACGTCCCGACGCTCTCCACCGTGAACGGCTATCTCGAGCGGATCGCGGCCGATCCCAACGCCTATGCGCCCGACGTGCGCGCCAAGATCGACTGGCGGATCTCGATCACCGGTCAGGCGCTTCGAAAGGCATATCCGGCCGGCGTCAAGATCGCGTTCGGCACCGACGCCGGAGTCTCGAAGCACGGCCGAAACGCCGACGAGTTCGAGCTGATGGTGAAGCACGGGATGCCCGCCGCAGAGGCGATCCGCGCCGCGACCGTCAACGCCGCCGACCTGCTCGGACTCTCCGCCGAGATCGGAACGATCGAGCCGGGAAAAAGGGCTGACATCATCGCCGTCTCGGGCGATCCGCTGCAGGACGTCACGACGCTCAAGCGCGTGGGCTTCGTGATGAGCGGCGGCAAGGTGGTGAAGGGCGAATAGGCTTCGCGCGGCCGGGAGCAGGTCATGGAAGAGCCGGACTGGTATTCCGACTGGAGACACGATGCCTATCACGAGCTCGAGGCGAAGAACGGCCGCCTCGAGAATGAATTCCGCATCGGCCAGTGGGAGAGATGGGATTACGATCTGGGTCCCGGAACCATGACCTTCTCAAGCGGCGGAGCGGCGAAGCTGGTGTGCGAGATTCAGGTTGCCGGAACGACCAGCGGTGGAGCAGGCAACTGGCTCTGGGCCTGGGCGAACTCCGACTGGCCCGCAGATCGCGTAACCGATTCCCTGCTGGTGAGGGATTTCGGAGAGAAGCACGGAATTTGCGAGCTGATGCACGATTATGTCTATCCGGAGGACGATCTCAACGCACTGGGCTGGCACTTTACGGCCGCGATGGTGCGGATCACCGGCGCTCTCGGCGCATACCGTCCGCCCGACGAGGATGGCGGCGGCCTCTTTCTCGTCTTCAGGTCCGTTTCCTGGGCGAGCTGATCCCCTGTCCTGAGGGACCGGATGTTTGGAGCATGAGCATGGTCCGCTCGTCGGAGACGATCAGAAAGCGCTATTGCTTAGCCATTTCGTCACCCTGAACTTGGTTCAGGGTCCAGCTGGACATCCGTCCGGGGGGCGGCGAACTGGATGCTGAAACGAGTTCAGCATGACGGTGTTTGAGTGTGGGCCGTGCTAGGTCCTGTGGACTCTTAGGGGATTCCCAAACTGGTTGAGGCGTGATTCAAGACTGCTTTTTGAGGGAGGCAGTCTTGGGAGTGATGGATCGTTTGGTTTTGAGCGATCGGGCGTGGGATCGGATTGCGCCTTTGATCATCGGCCGGCCCGATCAGAAGGGGTCGACGGGGCAGGACAACCGCATGTTCGTGGAAGGTGTTCTGTGGATCGTTCGGACAGGCTCGCCGTGGCGCGACTTGCCGGAGGCGTTCGGCGAGTGGAACAGCGTCTTTCGCCGCTTCAGCCGCTGGAGCTTCAAGGGCGTGTGGGAGCGCATCTTCGAGGCGATGGCCGATGATCCGGACTTTGAATATCTGATCGTCGACTCCACCATCGTTCGGGCTCACCAGCATGCCGCGGGGGCCAAAAAAGGGGGTCTGAAGATCAGGCCATCGGCCGATCCCGCGGAGGCTTGAGCACCAAGATCCACATGGCCGTTCGCGGGCTCGGATGCCCGGTGCGGTTCATCCTCACCGCCGGCCAGCGCGGCGATGCGCCCCAGGCATTTGCGCTCATCGAAGGCCTGCCCGCCGAGGCGGTGATGGGCGACACCGCCTACGACGCCGACCGGCTACGCCAGGTGATCGCCGCCAAAGGCGCCACCGCCGTCATCCCCAACAATCCCTCACGCGCTCTCAAGCACCCGCTGGACAAGCATCTCTACGCCCAACGCCACTTGGTCGAATGCTGCTTCTCCAAGCTCAAGCAATTCCGAAGGGTCGCAACCCGCTTCGAGAAGACCGCCCGCAACTATCTCGCCGTAATCACACTCGCCGCCATCATCCTATGGCTTCGCTAAGTGTCCACACGACCTAG
>DATDAS010000042.1:0-18996 GCA_036525315.1 Allosphingosinicella sp. | reverse complement strand
GATCGGAGCGATCGACCGCGCGGACCGCCGCGATAACCACGGCCTGGCCGGCGCCGGGCAGGTCGACGACCACGGTTCGGACCGGCTGGGCATTACCCGCCCGCGCCGTCGGCGCGACCGGCGCCGGGCCTTCGCCGCGCCAGTCGCCGAACAGGCGGCCGGCCAAAGCGGTCGCGTCGGACGAATCGATTCCGCCGGAGACGATCAGGGTCGCGTTGCCCGGATGCCACCAGCGCCGGTAATGGGCCTGGAGATCGGCCTGGCTCAACGCGGCGAGCGACCCCTGAGTGCCGCTCGCCAGGGTCCCGTAGGGCGCCTGGCCGTAGAGCAGGGGCAAAGCGATCATCGATGCGAGCGTGCCCGGATCCTTCATCTGGACGCTGAGCGAATCGAGCGCGCGCTTGCGCTGCCGCTCGATCTCCTCGGTCGGGAAGGTGGCGTTGCGGGCGATGTCGGCGAGGATTCGTCCGGCAGCCTCGAGATTGGCGGCCGGCGCCGAGACCGAGAGGACGGCGCCGTCGGGGCCGGCGGTGCTGGACAGATTGGCGCCGAGCGATTCCATCGCCGCGGCGATCTCCGCCGCGCTTCGGGTCGACGTTCCGCGGGTGGCGAGATCGGCGGCGAAGGCGGCGGTTCCGGCCTTGCCCCGCGGATCGGTCGAGGCGCCGCCCTTCACGACCAGGGCCATCGTCGCGAGCGGAACCGAGCCGGTGCGCGCGGTGACGACATTGAGGCCGTTGTCGAGCCTCGACTCGGCCAGAGCGGGCGGAGTGACCGGAACCTCGGCGCCCGGCGTCGGCGGGGCCTGGCGGGCGCCTTCCTCGGCGAGGGCGTTGGCGGGCCTGGTCGCCGGCGGGACGGAGGCGAATGTCGGCATCGGGACCGGGTTGGTCCAGGCGTCGGCGGCGCCCGCCGGGCGCTTGGTCTCGTCGAGATAGCGGATGTCGACGCGCGAATTGGCGGCGAGATATGTGCGCGCGACGCGCTGGACGTCGGCGGCGGTGACCCTGGCGGTGTCGGCGAGCCTCTTGTCGGACGCCTTGGGATCGCCGGTGCGGACCAAGGCCTCGCCGAGCATGAAGGCGCGGTTGCTGAACGTCTCGCGCTGGCGAAGGGCGTTGGCGATCAGCTCGTTCTTGGCTTCGGCCAGCTCGGCCGCGGTGACGGGCGCGGTTCGAACCCGCTCGATCTCGGCCGCGAGCGCTGCCTCGACCTCCTCCACGCTCTTGCCGCCGGCGACGAAAGCGTAGGGGGCGAGATAGCCGCCATCCTCATTGTCGATCAGGTTCGACGAAGCCTGGGTGGAGAGGCCGGTTCGCACCAGCGCCTTGTAGAAGCGGCTGTTGTCGCCCGCGGTGAGGATCGCGTCGAGCACCTCGATCGCCGCCAGGTCCTTGTGGCTGCTGCCCGGGATCCGCCAGCTCGTCGCGGCGACGGGAAGCGGCACGTTCGGCGCATATGCGGTGACCAGGCGCGGGCTCGTCCGCGCCTTCTCCTTCACCTTGATCGCGAGCGGGGCCGGATTGGGGCGGCGCGGGATCGCCGCGAAATAGGAATCGACCCAGCGGTCGAACTGGGCCTGGTCGAAATTGCCCGAGACGACTAGGGTCGCCGTGTCCGGGCCGTAATAGGCCTCGTGGAAGGCGCGGGCGTCCTCGAGCTTGGCGGAATCGAGCTGCTCGATGCTCCCGATCGTCGGCCGGCGGTTGGGCAATGTGTCGAAGCTGTTCTCGCCGATCACGAAGCTGAACAGGCGGCCGTAGGGCGGGGCGAGGACTCGCTGGCGCAATTCCTCCTTCACCACGTTGCGCTCGTTCTCGAACACCTGGGCGTCGACGACGGGCCGGGCCATGCGCTCGGCGTGGGTCCAGAGCATGGTCTCGAGATAGCGGGCCGGGACGATCTCGTAATAATTGGTGCGGTCGTACCAGGTCGACGCGTTGCGCACCCCGCCGACATCCTCGGTCAGCTTGTTGATCATGTTGTAGGGCATGTTGACGGTCTTGCGCGACAATATGTGCTCGAACAGGTGCGCGAAGCCCGAGCGCCCCTCCGGATCGTGCTTCGATCCGACGTCGTACCAGAGCGACACCGCGACGTTGGGCGTGGTCGTGTCGCGCATCGAGATGATGGTGAGGCCGTTGGCCAGCTTGCGCTGCTTATATTCGAGCGGCGGCACCGAGAGTCGGCCGGCGGGCGCTGCGCCGGTGCCCTGCGCGGAGGCGGGCACGGCCACTCCGAGCGCGCTTGTGGAGACGAGGGCGATCAGGGCCGCTTTGGCGAATCTGTTCATGGCGGGCTCTCCGGGGTCTGGCAGCTGTAATATGCGAGTGACACAGTGACGCCCGCCGCCGTCCCGGTCAAGGCGGTGATTACATTTGTAGGCGGCCCTCGGGGCTCACACAGAATCCCCTCTCCCCCTGGGGGAGAGGGTAGGGTGAGGGGGCTCGGCGTCAGGAAGTGATCTCTGACCGTAGCGCTGCCCCACTTACTGGCAGCTCAAACGCTCAGAGCTGCCTCCAACGATCGACGCTCGCTTCGCTCGCTCCCCCTCACCCTACCCTCTCCCCACCGGGGAGAGGGGAATAGCGGATGAGAGAAGGACTTACTTCGGCACCACAAGCGCCTTCCAGGCCTTCTCGTCGACCAAATACCGCCGCGCCGCCGCCTGCAATTCCACCGGCGTGATCGACTCATACTGGCCGATCGACACCCGGATGCTCTCGGCCACCTCCGGCCGCTCCTGGATCCGGGCCAGGGTCTGGAGCCACCAGCCGTTGCTCGACGCGCGCTGGCGCTGGAGGTTCTCGACCAGCGGCTTCCTGGCGCGCTGGAGCTCGTCCGGGCCGATCGCCTTTTCGCCGAGGCCTCGGGCGATCCGGGCCGCGTCGGCCAGGAAGGCTTCGAGCTTCTCGGGCGGCGCCTCGATCTGGGCCGCCATATAGCCATAGCCCTCGTAGATGTCGGAGCCGCTATGGCCGGCGCCGGGGCTGTAGGTGGTGCCCTGCTTCTCCCGGATCTCGTCGGTGAGCCGAAGCTGGAGCACCTGGCCGAGCAGATTCAGTGTCCGCGCAAGCTTCTGGTCGGCGTAGAAATCGGTCGTCGGCCAGGCGATGAAGGCCATGCCCTGGTCGGCGCGGCCCTCGTGGGTCAGCCGGACCAGCCCCGGCGCCGGGAAACGAATTTGAGCGAGCGCCGGATCCCGGGCCGGCGGAGTCCGCGGCGGAAGCGCTCCGAAGGTGGCCGCGGCCTGGCGGATCGCCTCGTCGACCGTGACGTCGCCGACCACGACCAGCTCGATCGGCGCCGAGACGAGGGCCGGCTCGAGCACCCGCTTCAGGTCGGCGATGCTGCTGACACGCATCTCCTCCTCGGTCGGGAAGGCCCAGCGCCGGTCGCCGGAATGGAGGAGTGCGCCCGAATCGCGGTTGAAGACTCCGCCGGGCGTGCTTCGAAGCTGGCCGTGAATGGTCGAGGCGGCGCTTCGGCCCCGGTCCCATCCGGCCGGGCGCCAGCCGGGATCGGTCGCGTAGGCGGCGAGGATCTGCATCTGCCGGGCGAAGTCCGCCGGGCGGGTTCGGCCGCGAAGGGCGTAGGCATCGTCGTCCATGCCCATCGAGACCCCGTAGACGGTGCCGGACAGCACCTGCTCGAGCTCCTCCTGGTCGAGCTTGCCCAGCGCGCCCTGGGGAAAGGCGCCCAAGCCCCAGGCCGGCGTGATACGGTCGGCGGGAAGCGAAATGATCCCACCGCCGAAGCGCGCGGTGACCAGGATCTCGTCGTCCTTGAACGCGGTCGGCTTGACGGTGAGCCGAACGCCGTTGGCGAAGCGGACCAGGGTCGCTCCGAGGTCGGCCAGCTCCCGCCGCTCGGCGACCGTACCGGGCGTTCCGAAGCCGGCATAGGGCCAGGCCTTGTCGGTGGTGAGCAGGGGCGGAGCGACCGCGGTCGCCAGCGATGTCCGCCAGGCCGCCAGAAGGGCCTGCTCGCCGCCTTCGACCGGGGCCGGCGAGGTCATGTAGACGAGCGGGCCCTGGCCCTCGAACAGTCCCCGGGCCGCCGTCGTCAGCCCTGCGGCGTCGAGGCCCCTCACGGCTTCCTCGAACAGTGCGAGGTCGTCGGCGGGCGTGGTCATCACCTCGTCGTCATGGGCGGCGTCGATCAGGCGGCCGGCGAGGCCGGGGCTCGAGAAGGTCTTGGCCGCCGCCGCCGAGGCGGTCATCGCGGTGCGCCGCTCGACGATCTCGCGCTCGAGCTCCACCGGCGTGAAGCCGTGGCGGATCAGCCGCCTCTGCTCCTGCTCGATCGCCTCGAGAGCGGTCCGCCATTCGCCGGGCCTGGCGACCGCGCTGACCTGGACGAACTCGGCCCGCTCGGCCAGATCGCCCCTGCCGGCCGAGGCTCCGATGAAGGGGGGCGATTCCCCGTTGGCGATCCGCTTGAGCCTCCGGTTGAAGACCGAGATCGCAAGCGATTCCACGGTGCGCGACAGGCGCCTGGCCCTTGTGTCGGGGCGGAGGTCGGGCGGCCGCACCCAGGTCGCGGTAACCCGCGCCGGCCCGCCCGGTTCGACCAGCAGCCGGGTCTCGGTGCTACGCGGGGCGAGGGCGGCGGGCTCGGGATCGGCGCCGGCCGGGCCGCGCGCCCTCCAGGTGCCGAACTGCGCTCGGATCCGCGCCTCCATCGCGTCGAGGTCGAAATCGCCGACCGCGACGAAGACGGCATTGTCCGGCCGGTAATATCGGTCGTAAAAATCGACGAAGCGCTCGCGCGGCGCGGTCCGGATGATTTCGGTCTCGCCGATCGGGATCCGGCGGGGCAGAAGGTCGCCCTTCAGCATGAATCCGATCTCGTCCTCGAATATGCGCTGGGTCGGGCTCGCCCGGCTCCGCTCCTCGGACAGGATGATCCCGCGCTCGGACTGGATCGCGGCGCTGTCGAGCAGGGCCTCGCCGGCTACCTCTCGGAGCAGGAAGGTGGCGGTGTCGAGGGTCTCGGGATCGGTCTCGGGCAGCTCGAGCATGTAGATCGTCTGGTCGAAGCTCGTCGAGGCATTGGTGTCGGGGCCGAACTTGAGGCCGTGCCGCTCGAGCCGCCGCACGAACTCGCCCTCGGGCACGTTCCTGGTCCCGTTCAGGACCATATGTTCGAGGAAGTGGGCGAGGCCCCTCTGGTCGTCGCGTTCGTTCAGCGATCCGGCGCCGATATGCAGCCGGAGCGAGGCCTCGCCGGGCGGGGTGGCATTCTTCATCAAGGCGTAGCGCATGCCGTTGGGAAGCGTGCCGAAGCGGATCCGCGGATCGGGGCGAAGGTCGCTCGACTGATGCGCCCAGCGGACCGGTGTCGGCTTGGCGACAGGGCCGGTGGATTGTGCATGTCCGCCGAACTGTACCGCGACGGCCAGCGCCAGCGCGCCGGCGAGCCCGAGCTTCCTGAAAACGCTCACTCTATTCCCTTCGCTCGAGTCGGCCGGCCGCTATTTCCGTGCGGTTGCAGGCACATAGTGGAGCGGCGTCGGCAACGCCAGAGCGGCTCGCCCGAAGGTCCGCTGATGCAAAGGCCCCGCCGCGGAAAGGAGCGCGCGGCGGGGCCGATAACTCGTACCACTCCCCCACGAGGCGAGTCTCTTGTTTTATAACATGAATCAAGGGTGCGTCCTATGGGGCGGATTCCCGAAAAAGGATCATCTCGAGCGAGGCAGCAGGCGGCGTTGGGGAGGCGGGATTAACGAAGAAAATCGTTGGTTCACGGAAGGCGCGAGGGACCGCCTCGTTCTCGTCTTCGCCTCCTTCGCGCCTTCGCGTGAACTCCGCCGTCATTGCGAGGAGCGCATGCGACGAAGCAATCCAGATGGTGTGTTCGACGTGCTCAGTACTGGATTGCTTCACTCCGTTCGCAATGACGGCGAATTTCATGGCGCCGCGCGACCTCCCACCCCCGCATCTCCGCGTCTCTGCGTGAAACCTCAGGGGATCCCGGCCTGGCGGGGATGACGGAAAGACAGCCGGCGCCCCCCTCAGTCCGCTGCGGGCCGGACGTGGAGGTAGGCGGAGTCGAATCCGGCGGTGCGGCTCAGGGCTTCGGCGTCCAGGATGGTGAGGACCCCGCCCTTGAGCAGGATCAGATCCTCGCTCCGCATGCGCTGGAGGACCCGGTTGACATGGACCGGCGTGATCCCGAGCGCGTCGGCGAGCACTTCCTGGGTCAGCGGCAGGTCGAAGCTCTGGTCGGTCACCAGGCCGACGTTGCGCAGCCGGGCGTGAAGCTCGCAGATCAGATGGGCGATTCCGGCATAGGCTTCGCGGCGGCCGAGATTGACGATCCAGGCGCGGAGCACCGCCTCGTCGACCAGGGTGGCCCACCACAAGGCGCGGGCAAGCCGCGCGCTCCTGAGCGGCAGGGAGTCGAAGTCGGCATGCGGAATGTAGGCCACCGTCGCGTCGGTCAGGGCCATGATTCCATGGTCCATCCGCTTGAGGATGGCGACATGGGCGTCGCAGAAATCGCCCGGGATCAGGAAGGCGGTGATCTGGCGTCCGCCGTCGGCCAGGATCTTGTAGCGCGCCGCCCAACCGCCGAGGACGAGATGGACGTGCTCGGGATTGTCGCCCTCGCTGATCACGTCGCGGTGGGTCGCGATGTGGCGGACGCTTGCGCAGACGATCCGGAGCGCCTCGCGATCCCCGGCGTCGAGCGGGCCTTTCATTTCCAGCTTGGCGACGAACATGGCGAAACCCGGCGGGCAGGCTTCTTGATGCATGTTAAGACGCTACGCCCTTCCCGCACCCTTGTCACACATATGTTAGGGCGCCGGTGCCCAACGCGGTTTAAGGTCCGCATATCGCCGGCAGATTAATCTGGGCTCCGGTGGCTGAGAGATACGACGCGCTCCCGCCCGGAACCGGGGGTGCCTGAAATGTCCGACCACGATATACTGCCCGGCCTCGTGCGCAGGCTTGGGCGGCACGGCCCGCTCGATCCGGATGACGTGGCGGCTGTCCTCGAGCTCCCCTACACTTTGCGCACCGCCGAGCCGGGCAGCCATTTGATCCGCGAAGGCGACGAGCCCACCCATTGCTGCTTCGTCGTCGACGGCTTCGTCTATCGCCACAAGGTGACGGGAGAGGGCCAGCGCCAGATCCTCGCCATCCACATGAACGGCGATCTCGTCGACCTTCACAACATCTTCCTCGACGTCTCGGACCACAACGTCCAGGCGCTGACCCGCTCCAATATCGCCTTCGTTCCGCGCCGGTCGGTCCGCGATCTCATTTTCAGCCGGCCCAATGTCGGGCGCGCGATGTGGACCGAGACCCTGATCGACGCCTCGATCTTCCGGGAATGGGTGCTGAACGTGGGCCGGAGGCCGGCGATCGCCCGGATTGCCCACATATTGTGCGAGGTCGCGACCCGCATGGAGCAGGCCGGCCTGTCGGACGGCGGCGATTACACGCTTCCGATGACCCAGGAGCAGCTCGCCGACGCGGCCGGCCTCACCTCGGTCCACGTCAACCGCGTCCTCCAGCAGCTCGGCAGGATGGGCCTGATCGAGCGCAGCAAGCGGGCGGTTCATGTCCCCGATTGGGCGCGGCTGCGCGAAACCGCCGATTTCAATGCGCGTTATCTGCATCGCGATGAAGGATTGCGGTCTCACGCCCGAGGATAAATTGCCGCTGTTGATCTATGTAAGGACGCGTTTAATATCAGCTTGTTAAGCATGGCCTCCTGAGGGGGCCCGCCAGTTGCCGGCACATTTCCCGTGGAATCGGATGGAATGCAGCACGAAACGAACCAGCTGGAACCAGTGATCCGCCGTTTGGACCGGCTCGCGCCGCTCTCGGACGGGGATTGCGCCGCGCTCCGCGCGCTTCCGCATCAGGTCCGCACCTGCATGCCGGGCCAGTATCTGATCCGCGATGGCGACCATCCCGACAATTGCTGCCTTCTTCTCCGCGGCTTCGCCTATCGCCACAAGATCACCGGCGAAGGGGCGCGCCAGATCATCTCGATCCACATGCCGACCGAGTTCGTCGACCTTCAGAACATCTTCCTCAGCGTCTCCGATCACAGCGTCCAGTGCCTGACCCAGGCCGAGGTCGCCTTCATTCCCCGCCCTCCGTTGCGGGACCTCGCTCTGTCGAATCCCGCGATCGGGCGCGCTCTGTGGATCGAGACCCTGATCGACGCCTCGATCTTCCGGGAATGGGTGGTCAATGTCGGCCGGCGCGACAGCCGCGCCCGGGTCGCCCATCTGCTCTGCGAATTCTCGCTTCGGCTCGAGGCGGCGGGCATGGCGCGCGAGCATTGCTACGAGCTTCCAATGACCCAGGAGCAGCTCGCCGACTCGGTCGGGCTCACGCCGGTCCACGTCAACCGCGTGCTCAGGCAATTGGGCGAGGAGGGGCTGATCGAGCGCGACCGCCGCTCGATCCGGATCATCGACTGGCGCCGGATGCGCGAGGCGGGCGATTTCAACCAGCGCTATCTGCACCAGCAGCTTGAAGCGCTCGAGAGGGCTGCGCCCGGGCTTTCCGCCCGGAAATCCTAGCCCGCGAAGACCGCGATCGGCAGCTCGAGCAGCCTTTCGCCGTCCTCGCTCTCGACGATCAGGACGATTCGGATGGACTCGCGTCCCTGCGCCATCTCGTCGGCAATGATCTCGCCGGCCGCTTTCAGCGCACGGCGGCGCGCGCTCTCCAGGTCGGGAAGCTCATGGCCTTCCTCGTCGATCACGTCCTGCTCGCCGTTGCGCAGATGGATGTAATAGAGGGGCATGTTGGACCTTAACGCCCAACGGCCGGATCGCGCCTTGATCTGGGTCAAGACGCGCGATTCGGCCGCCGCATCGCCGGTCCGCCTCCCCGCCTCGCGATCCGCGAGCTTGATCCACGTAAGTGCGCGACGGCGCCGTCTCTGTCATGATCGCTGCAGCCGCGTAGAGTTTGGCCCCGACTCGGGAGGGGTTTATGTCGAGGCAGGACCGGATCGATCATCACGCCGCCAGAGCCCTGGCCGAGCTCGAATGCGCCCGGAGCGCCGCTTGCCACGAGGCCGCCGAGGCCCATCTCGAGCTTTCGGAGCTTCACCTGCGCAGGATGCAGAACGTCCGCCAGGAGGCGCCCGCGCCGGCTCTTTTCCTGGTCTCCGACCGCACGGGCTGAACGCGGGCCGATCCGGGCTTCCTGCCACGATCCTTGCCGCTCAAGCCATTGCTCCGGGCTGTTTTTTGGCGCCTGGGCGAAGCCCGGACGCATCCAATTCCGGCTTCGGTGCGTTTTGCCGGCAAAGGAGAATTTACCATGACCGGCAAACGCGAGCTGATCGATACGGGCAACGACAAGCGCTACGTTCGGCGCGACGAGGAGGGACGCTTCGACGAGGTCGTCGACGTCGGCCGCTCGTCCGCGCAGGACCAGAAGCGAGAGGCCGAGGGCGAGAGCAAGCCAGGTTACGGGGACCGCGGCGACCGGAAGGGTTAGCCGCATGGCCCCGTTGGGGCCGCGGAAGTTCATAAATGTGCCGGCGCCGAGCCCCTTGAGCTGGATTCGCCAGGTCCTGCTCAGGGCGTTCGGCCGCCCGCCGCAGCCGGAGCCGCCGCCGATCGAGACATTGGTCAAGCGGCTCGACGAGCGCTGAAAAAACGACGCCGATTCAGGACATTGGCTTAACCCAGCTTAATGCGCCTCACCCTCTCCCGCGCCATAAGGGCGCGGAGAGGGGGCGCGCCATGACCGCCGCGGATTCGATTCACTATCACGAGATGCGGGCACAGCAGGAGCGCGCCCGCGCCGGCGAAGCCTCCAGCGCGGCCGCCGCGAACGCCCACCGCGCCCTCGCCGATCTCCATGAGGGCCGCGCCCGCGCTTTGGCGCAGGAGACGCCGCCCCGGCCCAAGCTCCACGCCGCCTTCGCGCGCTGAGCTGAGGCCCAAGGCCGCGTTGCACTCTAAGCCCCTCCCCTCGATGGGGTGAGCGACCCGCCTGCGGGTCGCTGAGGGTGGGGTGGCGTTCGACAAGAGGCCGAGCGGTCTCGTAGACCACCCCCCACCCTGCCCTCCCCCATCGAGGGGGAGGAGGGATCTCGCCCCAACGCCCCTCTCCCATTTCGGGAGAGGGAGGGGCCCGCCGCGAAGCGGTGGGAGGGTGAGGGCACGATCCTCGACCCTCGCGTCCCGTCCCCTCATCCAACCCCCAACCCCCAACCCCCAACCCCCTACCCCCCCGATCTTCACCAACTTTTCACGGCTCATCCCTAAGGCGGAGCCATCCGTGGGGGATCGAGGGAAGAAGCATGCTGCGCGTCTACGCCTGCATAGCGGAAGAGCATGACCTGCGGCTGATCCTGGTCGCGGGGCTCATCTGCCTCCTCGCCGCCTTCACGGCCTTCTCGATCGTCGAGCAGGCGCGCCGGGCGACTCGCCGCCGCGGCGCCTGGCTGGTCGCCGCCGGCTTCGTCTCGGGCACCGGAATCTGGGCGACCCACTTCATCGCCATGCTCGCCTACCGGCCGCATCTTCCGATCGGCTACGATCCGGGCCTGACCCTGGTTTCGGTCCTCGCCGCCATGGCGATCGGCGGAATCGGCTGGTGGCTGTCGGTGCGCCCCGAACGCTGGGCGGCGATCGCTGCGGGCGTGGTGATCGGCGCCGGAATCTCGACCATGCACTATCTCGGAATGGCCGCGGTCGATCTGGCCGGGCGGTTCGTCTGGGACCGCGACCTCGTCATCGCGTCCGTGGCGATCGGGATCGGGCTCTCGACGCTCGCCGTCCATGTCCGCCTCCGGCGAATCCAGGCCGACGTCCATGCCCAGCCCTGGCCCGCCGCGTTCCTGTTCACGCTGGCGATCTGCGGAATGCATTTCACCGCCATGGGCGCCGCGATCGTTCTTCCCGACCCGGCAATGGCGGTTCCGCCGAGCGCATTCGGGAATTTGGCGCTCGGAATCGCCGTGACGACCATGGCCCTCATCATCCTGGCGATTAGTTTCTGCGTCGTGCTTCTCGACCGCAAATGGAACCGCCGCTCGGCCGAGGAGGCCGAAAGGCTGAGAAATTTCGCCGACGCGGCGATCGAGGGGCTGGTCGTGGTCGACGGCGGCCGGATCGTCGACGCCAATCGAAGCTTCCTCGAATATGCCGGCTGCTTGAAGGGCGGCGAATGCCCGGACCGGCTCGAAATTCTCTTCCCCGATCTCGACCTTGCCCGGCTTCCGCAGGCGCGCGATGCCGCGGCGCTCGAGACGAGGCTGGTCCAGATCGACGGCGCTGCCCGGCCGGTCGAGGTGCTTGCGCGGCCTTTGGACTGGGGCGGAGCCTCGATGCGCGTTCTCGCCGTCCGCGACATCAGCGAGCGCAAGGAAGCGGCGGCGCGCATCGCCCATCTCGCCTATCACGACGCTTTGACCGGCCTTCCCAACCGCGCTGTCTTCGCCGAGCGGCTCGGCGAGACGATCCGCGAGGCGGCGGCCGCGAACGAGCCGGTCGCCGTGCTCTGCATCGATCTCGACGGCTTCAAGGCGGTCAACGATCTTCACGGCCATACCGCCGGCGACGAGCTTCTCGTCGAGGTCGCCCAATGCCTGCAGTCGGTGGCCGGGCACGAGCATCTCGCCGCCCGGCTCGGCGGCGACGAGTTCGCCATCGTCCAGCGCGGGATCGACCAGCCTTACCAGGCCAATATCCTGGGCAAGCGCGTGCTCGACGCGCTGGGCGGCCGGTTCGAGATCGGCGGCCGGGAGGTCGGGATCAGCTGCAGCATCGGGGTCGCTCTCTACCCGCAGGACGCGTCCACGCCGGAGAATCTCGTCAAGAATGCCGACATGGCGCTCTATCGCGCCAAGGCCGACGGGCGCGGGACCCTCCGCTTCTACGAGAAGAGGATGGACGAGGCGGTGCGCGAGCGGCGGCTGCTCGAGGCCGACCTTCACCGGGCGATCGAGCGCGGCGAGACCAAGATCCATTACCAGCCGCTCGCCGACCTGGAGAGCGGGCGCATCCTCGGTTTCGAGGCGCTTGCGCGCTGGGACCATCCCGTGCGCGGCGAGGTGCCCCCCGATCTGTTCGTTCCTGTCGCCGAGGAGAGCGGGTTCATCGTCACCCTCGGCGCCTGGGTGCTCCGCCGCGCCTGCGCCGAGGCGGCGACCTGGCAGGACTCGCTCCGCGTCTCGGTCAACCTGTCGCCGGTCCAGTTCGCTTTCGGCGATCTGGCCGCCGAGATCGAGACGATCCTGAAGGAGACCGGACTCGATCCCGCCCGGCTCGACCTCGAGATCACCGAGGGCCTTCTGATCGAGGATTCCGACCGGGCGATCGCGATCCTTCGGCGGCTCAAGGCGCTCGGGGTCAAGATCTCGATGGACGATTTCGGCACCGGCCATTCGTCGCTGAGCTATTTCCGGATCTTCCCGTTCGACAAGGTGAAGATCGACCAGAGCTTCGTTCGCGACATGATCGACAATCCCCAGGCGATGGCGATCGTCCGGTCGGTGATCGGCCTCGGCCAGGGCCTCGGAATGCCGGTGGTGGCCGAAGGCGTCGAGACCCAGGCCCAGTTCGACGCCCTGATCGCCGAAGGCTGCGACCAGGCCCAGGGCTATCTGATCAGCCGCCCCGGCCCGATCGAGAATTTCGACCACGTGGTCGTCGACCGCAAGGCCGAAGTCGCACGCCGCAAGGCCGGCTGATCACCGCCACAGCGGAACCCAACCCCAAACTGCCCCTCTCCTGAAGGGAGAGGGAGGGGCCCGCCGTGAAGCGGTGGGAGGGTGAGGGCACGACCTTCCATGTTCCGAAGCCCAACGCCGGGGCCCAGTACGAAGTCCGCCTGAATTGCGGCGTTGACCTGCGGTCGACTTCGTCCGGCCGGAAAACAAGAGTTTCACGCAGAGACGCGGAGGTGCGCAGAGACGCAGAGATGCCGCGCGCGCCGCGAGGACCCGGACCTTGCCGCCGAACATCATGAAGTGCCGGCAAAGCCGGCCATGAGCCCATCCTTGTCAGACAGGCGCGGCCTCCTATCCAGTCCCGGACCCTCCGCGTCTCTGCGTCTCTGCGCGAACCAAACAGCCTGGCCGGCGGAACGGGGCGATGGAGGCGGCCCGCTGCTCCACGATTCCCGCAACCAACCCCGTCTTCAGCGCATGCCCACGTCGCCGCGACCGTGTACGGGCGCCGTAGTAGGATTCACGCGGAGGCGCGGAGGCGCGGAGATGCCCGGACGACTCACCCAGGCTTCGCCAGCCTCTCTGAAGCCATGCAGATTGCCGGCAAAGCCGGCCTTCATGTCAGGCGATAGCGAGTCACGAACCGCCGCCCGCGACCCGCACAGTCTCTCCGCGCCTCCGCGCCTCCGCGTGAAATATATTGCAGGCTTCGCGCCGCGAGGTGCGCCGAAGCGGCCCGCTACCCCACGATCCCCGCCACCAACCCGCCCCTCTCCTAAAGGGGTGTGGCGCTGGCTCGTCCCCCGGACGAGCCTTAGTCGCGCCACACGGAGGGGCCCGCCGCGAAGCGGTGGGAGGGTGAGGGCAAGAAGTTCCATGTTCCCCGGCACAGTCGAAGGGCCGGAAAACAAGAGTTTCACGCAGAGACGCAGAGGTGCGCAGAGACGCTGAGATGCCGCGCGCGTCGCGAGGATCCCGGCCTTGCCGCCGAACATCATGAAGTGCCGGCAAAGCCGGCCATGAGCCCATCCTTGTCGAGCAGCTCGGCCTCCTCTCCGATCCCGGGCCCTCTGCGTCTCTGCGTATCTCTGCGTCTCTGCGTGAACCAAACAGCCTAGTCAGCGGGACCCGCCTGCGAGGAATGGCTCGAGGGATTCGATCAGGCCGGTCTCGGCGTCGGGGTGGGGCCGGGCCCACGGCCGCCTATTGCGTCCAACGCCTTGGCGACGGCCTCGACCAGGGTCGAGACCCGGTACGGCTTCACCACCCAGCCGAGCGGGGCGGCCTCTTCGGCCCGGGCGCGGGTGGCGCTATCGGCACGGGCGGTGGCGAACAGGCTCGCGATCCCGAGGCGCCGGCGGATCTCGATCGCCGCGTCGATCCCGTCGCGCTCGCCGGTGAGCCTTATGTCCATGACCACGAGCAGGGGCCGCTCGCGCTCCGCGAGAGTCAGTGCTTCCTCCGCCGAAGCGGCGACTCCGGCAATCTCGTAGCCGGCCTCGGCGAGGCCGTCCTCGAGCTCCATCCCGACCAGGAAATCGTCCTCGACCAGCAGCAGCCGCGGCGCCCGGGCGTCGTCCGGAGCATTGGACGGCGCGCCGAAGGGCTCGGAAACGCCCCGCGCCTCCTCGCCCATTTCATCCTCCACCGCCACGATGGCGGGGACGGCGCCGCCTGCGCCCATTTCCAATATCCCTCTCTTCGATTCTCAGGCGGCGTCGCGGAATCGGACGATGCAGCGCGCGCCTTGTCTTTCCAGCCGTTTGACGATGAACCCGCCGCCGATCTGGCGGGCGAGCCCGGCGACCAGCCCCAGGCCCGAGGAGCGGCGGCGGACGTCGCGAAGATCGAAGCCGGGGCCGCGATCCTCCACGGTCAGCCGGTGCCGGTCGCCCTCCTTGCCCAGCGAGACCCTGACGTCGGCGCGGCCGGTCTCGTCGGCCGAATGCTTCGCGGCATTGGTCAGGAGCTCGTTGAGGATCAAAGCGAGCGGAACCGCGAGATCGTTGCCGAGCTCGCCGGCCTCGCAGTCGGTCTCGATCCCGATATCGGCGCCGGTTGCCTGGCGGGCGGTGGCGCAGACCGACCGGATGAACCGGCCGGAATCGAAACGGGTCAGCCTGTCGGATTCGTAGAGGACGAGCTGGGCCGCCGACATCGCCGCGACCCGGCCGGCCGCGTCGGACAAAGCCGAGCGCGCGGTCGGATCGTCGGTCTCGCGAATGCCCGCGGTGAGCAAAGCGTGGAGCATCTGCATATTGTTGCTGACGCGGTGGTTGAGCTCCGAGAACAGGAGCCTCTGCCGGCTCTCGGCCTCCTTGCGCTGGCTGATGTCGACCAGCATGTTGACCGCCCCGACCAGCCGGCCTTCCGAATCGTGGAGCGGGGTCGGGTAAGGCATGAAGGGGATTCGGCTTCCGTCCGGGCGCTCGGCCACCGCCTCGACCCCGCGGATCGCCACATCCTCGCGCAGCGCCACCGCCATCGGGCATTGGTCGTGCGGTAGAGGCTCGCCGTCGGCGGTGTAGAGCTTCCAGGTGACGCACCAGCTGTCGCGGCCGATCTCGGGGCGCCGGCCGGACATCTCGGCCGCGGCCTCGTTATAATAGTCGATCCGGCCCTCGGCGTCGGTCGTGTAGATGGCGGCAGGGAGGGCGTTGAGGATTTCGTGGAGCCGGCGCTCCGACTCCCGGGCCGCTCCGGGCGCTCCGGCATCGTCGCCGGCGGGAAGGGCCTGCCGGATCTGGTCGAGCCGGCGCTCGGCCTCGCGGGCCGCTCCATAGGCACCGAAATCGTCGCCGGCCTCGTGGAAGCAGGCGAGGACGCCGATCGTCGCTCCCGACGCGCCGCGGATCGGATTGGTTCGGACGCTGACCGTCACGCGCTCGCCGTCGGGGCGGGTGAAGCTCTCGATCCGGCCCTCGGCCGGCTCGCCGGTGCGAAGCGTGAAGGCGGCCGCATTCTCCGCCCTGGCGACCAGGCCGGTGGGGCTCACGATGGGGGCCGCGGCGCAGAGGAAGGCGCTCGCCTCGGCCTCCCCGGGCGCCCGGCCCCACAAGGCGGTCGCCCTCTCATTGGCCCAGCGGATCCGGCCGGCGGAATCGCAGGCGAAGGCGGCAACCGGCAGCAGGTCGATGAAAAGCGGCGGGGCGGAGAGCAGGGATTCGGGATCGGCGGTGGAATCGATGGTCGCGAAGAGCTGCGCGTCGGCCATGAAAGTAACGAAGTCCCCGCTGGATGCCCGGTTATCCCGAGTTTAACCTATATCAAAGTCTTTGCGTACAACTTGGTTCCTCGGCTCGGCGCATTTCCGCATATTTTCCATGAGATGTGCCGGGCGGGTGGGAGCCGCGTTGCCCGGAGCGACGTCGGCTCCTAAGACTCCGCCGACATTTCGGGGAGATGGACGGATGCGCTCGATTGCACTTTTCCTTGCCGCGGCCGCGCTCGCCGGCTGCGCCTCGAAGGCGGAGGAAGGGGCGGCTCCCGATCCCTCCTCGCGCTACACCTTCTGGCGGCCGGCCCCGGTCGCCGACGCCCCCGATCCGAACGAGGCGGTGAGCTCCGCTCCGGCGAGCGCCTGGCGTCCGGTCGCGCCCGAGAATCTGCTGGTCATGGAGCTGAAGGAAGGCGGCCGGGTCGTGATCGAGCTCGCGCCCGATTTCGCGCCGGTCCACATCGCCAACGTCCGCGCCTATGCGAAGGGCGGCTGGTGGAACGGGTCCTCGATCTACCGGGTGCAGGACAATTATGTCGCGCAATGGGGCAATGGCGACGCCACCGTGCCTCTGCCCGCCGGCGTCGTGAAGACCCCGCCAGCCGAATATAGCCGCGATCTCGCCGGCCTGAACGTCCGCCCCCTCGGCTATCCCGACAGCTATGCGCCGATGGTCGGCCATGTCGACGGCTGGCCGGTCGGCTACGATCCCGAGGCCGGCAAGGCCTGGCTGACCCATTGCTACGCCATGGTCGGAGTCGGCCGCGATCTTGCGCCGGACACCGGCACGGGCGGCGAGCTCTATGCGATCATCGGTCACGCCCCGCGCCATCTCGATCTCAACATCGCGGTGATCGGCCGGGTGGTCGAGGGCATAAGCCTGCTCTCGGCCCGCCCGCGCGGCACCGAGGCGCTCGGCTTTTACAAGGAGCCGGCGCAGAACATCGCGATCGCCCGGGCCCGCCTGGCCGTCGACATGCCCGAAGCCGAGCGCCCCGCCTTCGAGGCGCTCCGAACCGACAGCGACGCCTTCGGCCGCTTCGTCACCGGCCGCGCCAATCGCGGCGGCGACTTCTTCCAGCGCCCCGCCGGCGGAGTCGACATCTGCAACGCCCTCGTGCCGGTGCGGAAGAAGGCGTGAAGCAAATTCCCCCTCTCCCCAAACCGTCATGCTGAACTTGTTTCAGCATCCAGGGTCGAGCGAGACTCGAGGCTAAGAAAGATGGGGTTCACGCGGAGACGCGGAGGCGCGGAGATGCGGAGCCTTTCAGCAAGTCTTCGGCAGGCCCTCCACGTCACACTGATTGCCGGCAAAGCCGGCCTCATCCATCGACGCTTCCTCACCAGGAACCGTCGGCCGCGGCCCGCGCGGTCTCTCCGCGCCTCCGCGCCTCCGCGTGAACAAATCCCTTTCCCGCCTCGCGCGGGCAGTCACCGCAGAGTCAGCCGATCCCCCTCGATCGTCACCGTCCCCGCCCGTTGCAGAAACGACTGCCCAAGCAGCGAGACCTGCAATTTCCCGTCCTCGGCCACCAGCACCGCGACATTGTCGAGCGCCACCGGCCCGAGCGACAGCCGCCCGACCTGGACCGGCATCAGCCTGATCTGCCCGCCGGCGCCCGTCCCCAATGCGGTATAATCGCCGCCGCCGATCCCGGCCCGCCGCGCATCCTCGCCGGTCAGCACGACCGAGGTCGCCCCGGTATCGACCAGGAATCGCACCGAGGCCCCGTTGACCTGGGCGTCGGCATAGAAATGGCTGTCCGGCGCCCGCGCCAGGGTAACCGCCCCGAACGCATTGAGCGCCTGCCCCGAAGCGGGCGCGGGCGCCGGCACGGCGGGAGCGGCCGCGGCCGGCGGAAGGCCGGGCGCAACCGCGGGCTCGGCCGTACGAAGCTGCGATCCGACCAGCACAAGGCCGATTACCGCCACCCCGCCATAGAAAAGGCTGCTCCCGGACATGGCGCGGAGGATAAGACGAACGCGGTTAAGGCCTTCCCAACATCGTAAAAGGAAGAATGGTTCACGTAGAGACGCGGAGGCGCGGAGAGTCCGAGGGTGGCGGAGCCGGCGGTGCCAATCCCCGACGCTCGCGGAGGCAGAATGCAGTTCTTTAGCCGGCTTCGTCGGCATTCAATCGAGAAGAGCCCCAGCCCCCGAGACCCGCACGGCATCTCTGCGCCTCTGCGTCTCTGCGCGAACCAAAATCCTTCTTCGTCATCCCAGCGCATGCTGGGATCCAAGCGGACTCCTCGCCTCACAATTGTGGGCGAGCTCACATCATGGGCTCAGCTCGGATTCCAACTTCCGCTGGAATGACGGCCTGTTGGGGCCATCAAAACTAACGCGCCAGCCCCCGGTCGCGTAGGGAACGCGGGGGCCGGCGCGACGGCGGCGTCAGCCCCCTGAGGCGCGCCGCCAGGATATCAAGCATCGTGCGGAAAAGTGGGAACCGGTTTTCCGCGAAAGCGATGCGACAACAAACAGCCCAAAAAGCTCAGGCCGCGTAGGCGTGATCGTGGTTGCCGAACATCGGCCGGCGGATGGTCCGTACGATCTGGCCCCCGGCGATCATCGGCGCGTTCTCGAGCGGAAGCGCGGTCGTGCAGAATGCGCATTCGGCCATCGAGCGGCCGATATACCAGTGGGTCCGCCCGCAGCCCGGGCAGTAATTGGTCTCATGCTCGCGATAGACGATATGGTAACCGCGCTGGTCGGCCTGGGGGATGAGGCAGCCGCCGCGTTCTTCGAGGACGGAGGTGGCCATACTTCGGCTCCTTTTCAAAACAACTTGGCTCCCCAACGCCGCGAAAGTCGGAACGGTTTCATGGATTTGCGATGAACGCCCCGGTCACCATCGCCCTCCGGAGGCCGCGCCCGCACCCGTAAATGGCGGAAATCCGCGCCGTTCGGGCGGGGTGCGTGGCGATCCGGCAACAGGTTAAAAAACTTTCAGCGGCGCGGGATCGTGCCGGGTTGGGACGGGGGTTGGGGGTTGGGGATTGGGGAGTGGGGATTGGGGATTGGGGATTCGGGGTTGGGGCGGACCTGACCCGTCATCCGGAACTGACGGCCTTCACAGGCCGTCATCCTGAACTCGTTTCAGGATCCAGCTC
>DATDAS010000041.1:0-25488 GCA_036525315.1 Allosphingosinicella sp. | reverse complement strand
ATCAAAGGCGCAATCCGATCCCACGCCCGATCGCTCAAAACCAAACGATCCATCACTCCCAAGACTGCCTCCCTCAAAAAGCAGTCTTGAATCACGCCTCAACCAGTTTGGGAATCCCCTAAGAGTCCACAGGACCTAGAGGGCGGCCTCGGGCACTCCGAACAGATCGTGCTCGTCGGCATCCTCGATCAGGACCCTGACGATGTCGCCCTGCGCCAGGCCCCCGGCATCGCGGAGATGGACCTCGCCGTCTATCTCGGGCGCGTCGGCCTTCGAGCGGCCGGTCGCGCCGCCTTCCTCATCGACGACGTCGATGATGATTTCGATCGTCCGCCCGATCTTGGCCTGGAGCTTGGCGGCCGAGATGGCTGCGGTCCTCTCCATCAGCCGGGCGTAGCGCTCTTCCTTGACCTCCTCGGGCACGGCCCCGGGCAGATCGTTGGCGGCGGCCCCCTGGACCGGCTCGAAGCGGAAGGCGCCGACCCGGTCGAGCCGGGCCTCGTCCAGCCATTGCAGGAGATAGTCGAAATCCACCTCGGTCTCGCCGGGGAATCCGACGACGAAGGTCGATCGGATCGCGATGTCGGGGCAGATGTCGCGCCAGCCCTTGATCCGCTCGAGCACACGCGCCTCGTTGGCCGGCCTCTTCATCGCCTTGAGTACAGGGGGCGAAGCGTGCTGGAACGGAATGTCGAGATAGGGGAGGACCAGCCCCTCGGCCATGAGCGGGATGACCCGGTCGACGTGCGGATAGGGGTAGACGTAATGGAGCCGCACCCAGGCGCCGAGCCTGCCCAGCTCCCGCGCCAGGTCGGTCATGTGCGCGCGGACTTCGCCGCCTTTCCAGGGCCATGAGGCGTGCCTCAGATCGACTCCGTAGGCGGACGTGTCCTGGCTGATCACCAGCAATTCCTTCGTCCCGGCCGCCACCAGCTTTTCAGCCTCGCGAAGAATCGCGTCGGGCCTCCGGCTGGCGAGATCGCCGCGGATCGAGGGGATGATGCAGAAGCTGCAGCGATGATTGCAGCCCTCGGAAATCTTCAGATAGGAATAATGGCGCGGAGTGAGCTTCAGCCCGGCGTCGGGCACCAGGTTCAGGTAGGCGGAAGGCGGGATCGGAGCGGCGACATGGACCGCTCCGACCACGCTCTCATATTGATGAGGGCCGGTGATCGCGAGCACCTCGGGGAACCGGGCGCGTATCACCTCGGCCTCCCGGCCCATGCATCCGGTGACGATCACCCGCCCGTTCTCGGCGATCGCCTCGCCGATCGCCGCCAAACTCTCTTCCTTGGCGGAATCGAGGAATCCGCACGTATTCACCAGAACGACGTCGGCCTGCTCGTAATCGGGGCTTAGCTCGTAGCCGTCCGATCTTAGCTTGGTCAGGATCCGCTCGGAATCGACCAGCGCCTTGGGACAGCCGAGCGAAACCATGCCGACCTTGGGCGGGGAGGGGAGTATTGTTGCCATGGGAGGCGCCCACATAGGCGCAACGCCGCGAATTTCCTATACTCTTCCCCCCGCCCTTCGAGCGGCCTCGTCGAAATGCCGGCGAGACGGGAAAGGGAGGGGCAGGGGGTGGGTTGGACGCCCCGCTCGGATCGGGGCAGTCTCGAACGGAGAATCGGAGTCGGAACGGGGCACCGGCAAGACCCGCCCCTATCCTTCCCTCGCCACTGCTTGCAGGCTTACTGCTCCCTAAGCGGGGAGGGGTGTCGCGCCTCCTACGCTTCGGCCTCGGTCTCCGCCGTCGGCAATATCTCGATGATGCAGTCGCCCGGATGGAGCGATGCCGCCTCCGGTTCCCAGAAGCCGTAGGGCTTGCCGTCGCGCACCACCCGCACGCCCAGCCCCTTCGCGATCGCGGAAAGCGGCTTGCCGCATTCCTCGCCCCGCACCTGGCGTTCGGACAGCTTCACCCGGCCGCTGCTCGAGGCGAGGTCGGCGATGTAGTCGGCGATGTGAAGGCCCTGGGTCGATCCGGCGAGGAGAAGGCCCGCGAAGCTCACCGGGTTGATCACCGTCGTCGCTCCGGCCTGGCGGGCGAGCAGCTCATTGTCCTCGTTGCGCACCGCTACGCTGATCGGAAGGCCGGGAGCGAGGTGGCGGGCGGTCAGAGTGATCAGGATCGAGGTGTCGTCGCGGCCCGCGGTGACGACCATCGCCCGGGCCGTCTCGATCCGAACCGCCTGCAAAGCCGTGTCCCGGGTCGCGTCGGCCTCGACGACCGCGCAGCCGAGCGATTCCGCCCGCTCGAGCGCCTCGGCCGAGGAGTCGATGACGACAATGTCCTCGGCGGAAGTGCCACGATCGATCAGCTCGTCCACGGTTTCCGAGCCGCTGGTCCCGAAGCCGGCTACGACGATGTGATCGCACAGGTTTTTCTGGAGCTTTGCCATTCGCCATCTTTCCCAGGTGCGCCGAAGCACGAACGTATAGGCCGTGCCGATGAAGATCAGGACGAAGAAGATCCGGATCGGAGTAACGATCAATGCGTCGAACAGGCGGGTGTTGTTCGCGACCGGGACGATGTCGCCATAGCCGGTCGTGGTGATGCTGATCATCGTGAAATAGACGACGTCGACGAAGCTGATATGGCCGTCATGCGTGTCCTTGAGGCCGTCGCGCTCGATCCAGTGCATGAGGATCGCGAAGGCGAGCAGTCCGATCACCAGTGCGGCGCGCCATGTCAGCTGCGCCCAGACCGGCAGGCGGCCCTTGCGCCGCAAGGTGACGAGGTCCGGACCGCGCGGCCGCAATCTCATTGGTAGAGGCCGCTCAGCCGCTCGAGCGACGGCGCGTGGGTAAGATCGAGATGCAGGGGAGTGACCGCGACATAGCCGTCGGCGATCGCCTCGAGGTCGGTCGAATGGCCCGGAGTCTCGATCATCGGCCCGAGCCCGAACCAGAAATAATCGTAGCCGCGCGGATCGGTCCGCTTGACGATCTGCAGCCGGCCGTAATCGCGGAGGCCCTGCTGGACGACCCTTATCCCCATCACCCTGTCGGGCGGCAGGGCCGGGAAATTGACGTTGACCAGGGTCCGGGGCGCCATCCTCGTCGTAACGAGCGGCCGGAGAACCCGGTCCGCCCAGGCTTCGGCCGCCGCGAAGGGCACGGTGTCCCCCATCCCCTCCCTGGGGTAGCTCTGGCTGAGGGCGATCGAGGGGATTCCCGCGAGCGCGCCTTCCATCGCCGCCGAGCAGGTGCCCGAATAGGTCACGTCCTCGCCGAGATTGGCGCCGCGATTGACTCCGGAAAGGACGAGGTCGGGCGGCTCGTCCTTCATCAGATGCGCGATCGCCATCATCACCGCGTCGGTCGGAGTGCCGGTCACGCAGAACCGGCGTTCGCCCAATTTCCTCAGCCGAACGGGCCGGGTCAGGGTCAGCGAATGGCCGGCGCCGGATTGCTCCTCGGTCGGGGCGACGATCCAGACGTCGTCCGAGAAGCCCCGGGCAATCGTCTCGAGCACCTTCAGGCCGGTCGCGTTGACGCCGTCGTCATTGGTCAGGAGGATGCGCATCTGGGGTCCGGACCCTTACCGGCTATTCTGTTTGCCGGGCAAGGCGCAACAAGCCGGCACCTGCCGCGTTGACCTTGATTACAGCAAGGAGACGGAAATGCGGGTTCCGCACAACAGCTTCATCATCGTCGCCGACGGCAAGAAGAGCCTCTTCTTCCGCAACGAGGGCGACGGCGATTTCCCCAATCTGATCATGGAGCGCAAGGACGGCCATGCCGACCTCGAGGACCGCGAGCAGAAGAGCGACGACCGCGGCCGCACCTTCGCCGGCACCGGCGCCCACCGCTCCGGCTATGAAGAGACCGATTATCACCAGCTCGAGGAGAACAGGTTCGCCGCCGAGACCGCCGAGATGCTCAAGCAGCGCGCGCTCCGCAACGAGTTCGACTCGCTGATCGTCGTCGCTCCGCCTCGCACCCTCGGCGAGCTCCGCAAGCATTATCACAAGGAGGTCGAGAAGCGCCTCGCCTGTGAGATCGCCAAGGACCTGACCGGCCACCCCGTCGCCGAGATCGAGAAGATATTGTCGGCGCAATAAGATCCTCCCCGGGACGGGGATGAGCTGGTGAACCGTGCCCCGCACGGTTCAGCCCTGTCCGGGGGACAGGGCGGCCAGCTCATGGACCAGCCGAAGCTTGGCGTAGGCTGGTGGAGGGGGCTGGGAGACCCGTGCCGACCAGATCCTCCCCGGGACGGGGAGGGGGACCGTGCGAAGCATGGTGGAGGGGGCGGGGAGACGCGTGCCCGCGTGGCGAGTCAGCCTTTGCTCGGTCCCCGCCAAACCGGCTGTGGGAAACCCCCGAACCCCCTCCACCATCCGCTGCGCGGACGGTCCCCCTCCCCGTCCCGGGGAGGATGAAAAAAAGGCCGCGCCTGAAGGGATGAGGCGCGGCCTTTTCAGCCGAAAGGGCGAAAGGATCAGGCTTTCGCGCGCCCCCTCCGGCGTCGGACGACCAGGGCGGCCGCGGCGGCTCCGAACAGGAGCACCATCGGCGGACCGGGAACGTCGATTCCGCTGCTCGTCGACGAGCTGGTCGAGCTGGACGAGGCACTCGATGCCGAGCTCGCGCTCGACGTGCTGCTCGAGGTCGCTCCGCTCGACGTGCTGCTCGAAGTCGCTCCACTCGACGTGCTGCTCGAGGTCGCGCCGCTCGACGTGCTGGTCGAAACGCCGCTCGACGTGCTGGTCGAGCTTCCGAAGCTCGATGAGGAGGTCGAGGTCGAGGCGGTGAAGATTGCGTTGCTGCTGCTTCCGCCGAAGAAGGCGCCGCTGAAGAATCCGAATCCGCGGCCGCTGCTTCCGCTCGATCCGACCACCGCGACCGGCGGCGCGCCGCCGGAGCTGCTCGCGACCGCCATGGGCGGCGGCATGGGCGGAAGGGGCGGCGGGTAGGCGAAGGTCCGGGTCGTCACCGTCTGTCCCGGCTGGCGGACGACGCAGGCGGTCCGGGCGATCCGGCGCACCTTGGTCTTCACGCGGGCGGCCCGGGGCCGGTGGCGAACCGCCGACTTCACCTTTACGTGCCGAACGATCGCTGGCCGCTCGGGCGCGGTGTCCGCGACGTGGACGGCGCCGCCGCCTATGACCGCGCCGCCGCAGGTGCAGGCACAGAGTTTTGCGAGGGCCATTCTTACCGACATATCGCCACCTGTTGTCAGTTCCGCAGTTACACCGGGCCAGTGGGACACTAATCCGGCAGCTGCTTCAGCTATCGCGAAAGAGAACGAAGATTGGGTGAAGCGCAAGCGCGTTAACCACATTGTTACCTCTAAATGCCCGTATAAAGGCTGTTCTTCGTTCTTCCGTCCCAATTGTAGACATTGTGTTGGAAGGGGTGAATCGCCGTCGCGGCCGGCCGGCCAGCGACTATGGTTAACGCGGCTGGTCTTGTGCGAATCGCGAATCGGGTGGGGTCAATGCGTGGAGCGCTGCCATGCCGCTCGAAAGCGGGGCAAAAATGTCACTCTCGCTCTCCAAATCACCGGGAATTTTTGACCGCTATTTGAGTGACTTGTGCTCCCCATCCGGCGAGTCTATAGGCGCGCTGGGGCGAGATGCCGACAGTGACCCGGGCGAATCGGGCGCGGCATCCGAAGGATTTGCGAACCGGCTGTTCCGGCAAGCAGAGGAGTGGAGGGATTGATGGCGACGGCTCTCAGCGAAATATTTGGTTCCGGCTATCCGATGCAGAGGGGGGCGCTGGAAACGGCTTACCGCCCGAGCGCCAACGAAGAGTTCATGAGCGGCATCCAGCTCGCTTATTTCCGACAGAAGCTGCTCGACTGGAAGGACGATCTCCTTCGCGAATCGCGCGGCACCATGGCGAGCCTCAAGAGCGGACCGATCCGCGAGGCCGACGTCACCGATCGCGCCTCGAGCGAGACCGACTGGTCGATCGAGCTCCGCACCCGCGACCGCCAGCGCAAGCTCATCTCGAAGATCGAGTCGGCCCTTCGCCGGATCGAGACCGGCGAGTACGGCTTTTGCGAGGTAACCGGCGAGCCCATCTCGCTGGCCCGCCTCGAGGCCCGTCCGATCGCGACCATGACCGTGGAAGCCCAGGAGCGCCACGAGCGCAACGAGCGCATTTCACGCGACGACTGACGGAATTCGGGCCCGGCACCGCCGGGCCCGGTTCCAGCCCGTCATCCCGGCGAACGCCGGGATCTCGTCGAGCAGGTCCGTGACCTCTTGTCCTGAGATTCCGGCGTTCGCCGGAATGACGGGATGGGATCTGCCTTTCTGTTCCCCTCCACCTCACTGTTCCCCGGCGAAAGCCGGGGCCCAGCCGCAGGCGACAGCCTGCCACCAGGACTCCCGCGGCAGCGGACTTTCATCGGATAACAGAAGTCTGGGTTCCCGTTTTCGCGGGAACGCGGTTCCAGGTCGGGGCCGGGCGACTTTCGCCGGCTAGTGAATGCCGACGATCGCTTCCTTCACCTTCAGCTTTTCCTTCTTGAGCCGGGCAAGCGTAGCCATGTCGGGTTGAGGTCGCTGGTTTTCTTCGAGAATGCGCGCTTCGATTTCAGCATGTTTGATTTCCAGTGCCGAGGTTTGCGCCGTGTGCATTCCCATCTCCTTCGCTGACGTGTTGGGGGCTATCAAACATTCGGAAAACGTCTTGTCTCCCGCCGAGCGGTCGGCCGCGTCATTATGCGCGACGACCCGTTGACGAATGGACTATATCCCAAACGAAACTGCTTGAGTAGCTGGGGCGAATAATGATCGGTGACCAAGGGGGCGGGATCGCCGCGGCGCGGCTGGTACGTCTGAGGATGGAGCATCGCGACCTCGACGCAGCCATCGACGCTCTCCGGGCGACCACCGCGCCCGACCAGCTCCAGCTCGCCCGCCTCAAGAAGCGCAAGCTCCGGCTGAAAGACGAGATCTGCGTCCTCGAGGACCAGCTCATCCCCGACATAATCGCCTAATCCTCCGATCCTCCCCGGGACGGGGAGGGGGACCGTCGCCGAAGGCGATGGTGGAGGGGGCAGCGAGACCCGTGCCGCCTAGATCCTCCCCGGGACGGGGAGGGGGACCGCGCGAAGCGCGGTGGAGGGGGCCCGGTGAGGGCACCATCGCCAAGGTCGCCGCTGAAGCGCCCCCTCCACCGTACCGCGCCGGAACAGCCGGTCGTCGCATTCACCTTCTTTCGCAATTCCCGCCGGGCCATGGCTGTGGCAATCTGACGCAATGCCCGAGGAAGCCCGCCTCCAGCTCACGCCCAAGCTGATCGACTCGCTCTATGTCGAGGCGATGGTGCTTGCCGACGAGGCGCGCTCCTATTTCGACCGGAACGGCCGCGAGGACCGCGACTCGCTCGATCCGCTGCTCCGGGTCGGCTTCTCCTGCGAATCGCTGAAGGTGACCACCCGGCTGATGCACGTCATCGCCTGGCTCCTCACCCAGCGCGCGGTCGAGGCCGGCGAGCTGAGCCGGGCCCAGGCCCGCCGCCCCGCCCGCCGGCTCGGCGAAGCGCCGGAAAGCGACTCGGACCTCCTCCCCCGGCTTCCCGACAGCGCGCTCGCCCTGATCGAGTCGAGCCGGGAGCTCTACGCCCGGGTCGCGCGGCTCGACGAAGGCGATGTCGGCGCGCCGGCCGAGGGAAGCCCGGCCCGAAGCCTCCTCAACCGCCTCGAACGCTCGTTCTGAGGCGCGCGTCGGAACTTAACCCCCGTTCGGCCTGAGCCCGTCGAAGGCCTTTTCTTCTTCCTGATTTCGAACCGAGACTAAGAAAGGAGAGGGCTTCGACAGGCTCAGCCCGAACGGGAAGGGGGCTGAACCCTTACCGAACCTCGCTCGAACCGCTAAACGGCGCCCATGAAGTCCTTCCGCTTCACCTACGGCCCCCGACTGATCTCGGGCCCCGGCTGTACGTCAGAGATCGGCGGCCTGCTTCCGCCCGGCCCCTGCCTGTTCGTCACCGACAAGCTCATCCTGTCCCTTGGCCTCGCGGAGCCCGCTCTCGAAAGCCTCCGCGCCGCCGGCGCCGATCCGATCCTGTTCGATTCGGTCGAGGCGGATCCGTCGCGCGGCACCTTGCTGGCCGCGGTCGAGGCGGGGAGGGGCTGCGCCTCCATCGTCGGCTTCGGCGGTGGAAGCCCGATGGATGTGGCAAAGCTCGCCGCCTATCTGCTGGGAAGCGGCGACGATCTCGACTCGGTCTGGGGCGTCGGAATCGCGAAGGGCAGGCGCCTGCCGCTCATCCTCGTCCCGACCACCGCCGGCACCGGTTCCGAGGCGACTCCGATCAGCGTCATCACGGTCGAGGGCGGGCGCAAGCTGGCGGTGAATTCCGAGCCTCTGCTCGCCGATTTCGCGATGCTCGACGCCGAGCTGACCCTGGGCCTGCCCCGCGAGGTCACCGCCGCGACCGGAATCGACGCCATGGTCCACGCGATCGAGGCCTACACCTCGCGCCACAAGAAGAATCCGGTCTCGGATCTCCTCGCCCGCGACGCCCTTCGCCTGCTCGCGGCCAATCTTCAGCGCGCCTGCGATGTGCCGGGCGACGTCGAGGCCCGCGGCGACATGCTTCTCGGAGCCCATCTCGCCGGCGTCGCCTTCGCCAACGCGCCCGTCGCCGGGGTCCATGCCTTGGCTTACCCGCTCGGCGGCCTGTTCCACATTCCGCACGGCCTCTCCAACGCATTGATGCTGACCCACGTGCTCGGCCACAATCTCCATGCCGCCATGCCGCTCTACGCCGAGCTTGGGGCCCTGCTCGATCCCACGCTCGAGCCGCTGGGAACCCAGGCCCGTGCCCAGGGCTTCGTCGAGGCGATGGGCGCGCTGTGCGCCGGCGCCGGGGTCCCGCGCCGTTTGTCCGAGGTCGGGATCGGCGCCGACCAGCTCGATCTGCTCGCCGCCGAAGCGATGAAGCAGGAGCGGCTTCTGGTGAACAATCCCTGCCCGATCGGCGAGGCCGATGCCCGCCGGCTCTACGAGGCGGCGCTTTGAGCGGCGCGCGCGAGCCGCTGAAGGGGCGGAACGACTATCGGGCATGGCGCGAGGTCGGCACGCGCTGGTCCGACAACGATTCCTACGGCCATGCCAACAATGTCGTCTATTACGAATGGTTCGACACGGCCGTGAACGCCTGGCTGATCGAGCAGGGCCTTCTCGATCCCGTCGCCGGAGGCCCGATCGGGCTGGTCGTGGAGACCGGCTGCCGGTTCGCCCGCTCGCTCGGCTTCCCGGCTCCGGTCGAGGTCGGGATGGCGATCGAGTATGTCGGAAAATCCAGCGTTCGCTACAGGTTGGGGATATTCTCTAAGAACGAGTCCGAAGCCGCCGCCGAGGGCCATTTCGTCCACGTCTATGTCGACCGCGCAACCCGCCGCCCCGTCCCGATCCCGGCGTCATGGCGTCACAAGCTGGAAGCCCTTCGCTAACCGTCATCCCGGACTTGATCCGGGACCTATGAACACAGGGCTTTTCGGAAAAGGTGCGGAGCACCACGCCATTTCCTCGAACGGTCGTGTTCATGGACCCTGACTTCCGTCAGGGTGACGACGAGAGTGGCGTCATCCCGCCAGCAACTCCGCCTTCGCCGCCTCATACTCACGCGTCAGCTGCGCCACATACTCACCCGCCGGCTGGACCTTGTCGATCGCGCCTATGCCCTGGCCCGATCCCCAGATGTCGCGCCAGGCCTTGGAATCGCCCGATCCTCCCGAGGCGAAGTTCATCGTGCTGAGATCGCCTTCGGGCAGGTTCGCCGGATCGAGTCCGGCCGCCTCGATCGACTTGCGCAGATAATTGCCGTGAACGCCGGTGAACAGGCTCGAATAGACGATGTCGCCGGCCCGGCCCTCGACGATGCCTTCCTTGTATCCAATGCTTGCATTGGCCTCTTCGGTCGCGATGAAGGGCGATCCGATATAGCCCAGATCGGCGCCCATCGCCTGGGCTGCGAGGATCGCGCGCCCGGTCGCGATCGCTCCCGAGAGGATCAGCGGCCCCTGGAACCACTCCCGTATCTCCTGGACCAGGGCGAAGGGCGAGAGCGTTCCGGCATGGCCGCCGGCGCCCGCCGCGACCGCGATCAGCCCGTCCGCGCCTTTCTCGGCCGCCTTGCGGGCGAAGCGGTCGTTGATGATGTCGTGAAGCGTGATCCCGCCCCAGCCGTGAACGGCGTCGTTCACCTCCACCAGAGCGCCCAGCGAGGTGATGACGATCGGCACCCGCCATTTCGCGCAGGTCGCCATGTCCTCCTGGAGCCGGTTGTTGGAGCGGTGCACGATCTGGTTGACCGCATAGGGCGCCGAGGGCCAGTCGGGATTGTCGCGGTCCCAGGCGCCGAGCTCCTCGGTGATCCGGTGGAGCCATTCGTCGAGCAGGCTCTGCGGCCGGGCGTTCAGGGCCGGGAAGGAGCCGACGATCCCCGCCTTGCACTGGGCGATGACCAGATCGGGATTGGAGACGATGAAGAGCGGAGCGCCGATCGCGGGCAGGCGAAGACGGTTCAGGGGCGGAATGATTGCCATGCCGCCTGCTTAGGGCAAAGCGTCCTCAAGACAAGCGGTGCCGGAGCGCGCTGCACCTGGCGGCTGACCCTACCCATCTCGGTTCGTCATGCTGAACTTGCCTGTCCTGGATTCATTCCAGGATCACAGCATCCAGCGTCGAGCGACTGTGCGGATGGAGAACTGGACCCTGAAACAAGTTCAGGGTGACGGTCTGTGGGAACCTTCAGCTCAGGGTGACGGCCCGGGGGACCGTCAGAATGCGTAGCCGAAGGTGAAGGAGACGCGCGGGTCCTTGCCGGTGCTGAACGGCGAATCCTTGAGCGGGATACCGAGCTCGAGCCCGGCCTCCAGCCGGTTCCGAAGCCACAGGCGAACGCCGCCGCCCGCCGAGGCCAGGGATCCGCCGCCGAACCCGCCGCGCAGATTGCTCACGCTCCCGGCGTCGCCATAGGCATAGACCTGCGCCCTGCGGATCGCTTTCGGCAGCGATCCGAGGTTGAAGCGAAGCTCGGCGAAGGCGGCCGCGCCCTGGTCGCCCGAAAGCTCGCGATAATCATAGCCCCTCAGGAAGCTCCGGCCTCCAAGCCCCATCTCCTCGCTGGCCAGCAACGGCCTCGAGGCGAGCTGTCCCTCCATCCCCAGCGCATAGCTGATCGTGTCGGTGATCTGGCCGCCATGGTGAGCGGCGAAGGCGATCTTGGTGAACGCGCCGCTTCCGTCCGCGCGCGAGGCGAGCGGGTCTCCCGGCTCGGTCGCTCCGAACGCGCCGACGCCCTGCACCAGGTTGAGCCGCGCCCGGAACCAGCCTTCGCCGTGGCGGGCGATTCCGCTCAGGCCCGCGCTCATCGTGGTCAGCCGGTCTTCCCTGACCAGCAAATTGCCGCGCTCGAGCTCGGAATCGCGAAGCCCGATCTGGAGGTTCGCCCACAGGCTCGACGCGCGGCTCCGCCGTATCGGATGCGAGACGGTGGCCTCGACGTCGAGGCTCGTTCCCTCCAGATGCTCGGCCGCCAGGCCGGCGCCCGGCTTCGAATGGCCGACATAGCCGGCGATGGACACCTCGGTCCCGGCCCGTCCGACCGCGATCGTATAGGCCGCCCGGAGGAACTGGAATTCGCTGGGATTGAGCGGAGTCACGACTCCGCTCACCGAGATCCGGTCGCCCTTCATGAGAGCCGAGTTGAAGTCGGCGTCGATCCGCGCCCGCACCGGGCCGATCGCCCCCGATCCCCAATTGTCGATCGAGGCCCGGCCGCTGGTCGAGACCAAAGCGGTTCGCACGCGAAGAACGTTGCGTCCGCCTTTCTTCTCGATCCGGGCGCGGTCGACCGACACGCCCGCCACGTCTCCCGCGAGCAGGAGCTGCCGCTCGAGCTCCGCGGTCCGCACCGGCCTGCTCCCGACCAGTTTCGCGAGCAGGCGCTCGACATTGGCCTTGCCGCTGCCTTCCGCCTCGACCGCGTCGATCCGGCCTTCGTCGATCGAGACCTTCAATATGCCGTTGGCGACCGTCTGGGGTGGGATCCAGGCGGTGGCGAGGCCGTATCCGGCGCGGCGCGCGACGTTTGCGATGTCGGTGGCGAGACGGCGCAGGTCGGCGCCGGTCAGCTGCTTTCCGAGATAGGGCTCGATCGCCGGCGCGAAATCGGAGGGGCGCAGCACGACCGCGCCGTCGACATGGACGGCCCCGATCACGACCGGCTGGAAGGTCGGTGCGGTGCCGGTCCTGCGTTCGTCGATCCGCACGCCCTCGCGTGCCTCGACCGGCGCGGCGCGTTCGTCGCGCATTTCCTCGCGGACGACGGAAGGATCGGCGCGGTCGGCCGACGGCTGCGCCAGCGCCGGCGGCGCCAGGCTCAGCAGCAGTGCGGCGAGGGCAAAGGCCCTCCTGACGCCATGAAACATATCGGGCCCACCGTCGAATGACGTGTCCCGGATAAGCGCTGATCCTTAAAACTCCCTTATCCACCGGGTGCTTAGGTGCGGATTAACTCTCTCCCTTCACGCCTTCGCAAGCTCCCCCCTCTATCCCGCATGCAGGGAAACTGGATTTCGCGCCCTTGTGGGGACTTTGGGAGTGACCGTAATGAAGAAGATCCTGATCGGGCTGACGCCGGTTCTGCTCTTCATGAGCTCGAGCGCGATGGCCGCGCCGCCATGGAAGGTCAGCGAGGTCAGCGGCGACGTCAAGGTCGTCGAGAACGGCAGGCCGCGCGCGGCGCTTCGCGGAGCGCTCCTCGCCTCCGGCGCCACGATCGTCACCGGCCAGTCGGCCCGGGCCGTGATCGTCCGCGGCGGCGAGTTCGTCGTGGTTTCCCCGAACAGCCGTCTTCGGATCGCCGAGCCCGCTCAGCAGGGTGGAATTATCCAGGCAATTGCGGAGTTTGGCACCTCACTCTTCAGAATCGAACGCAAGGCGACTCCCCACTTCGGAGTCCAGACTCCCTATCTCGCGGCGGTCGTGAAGGGGACGGTCTTCACCGTCACCGTCGGCGGCCAGGGCGCGAGCGTCCAGGTGACCGAAGGCGCGGTCCAGGTCTCGACCCTCGACGGCGGCGCGTCCGACCTGATCAGGCCGGGCATGATCGCCTCGGTCGGCGCGAGCGACCGCTACCAGCTCACCGTCCAGGGCGATTCGGCCAGGATCATCCGGTCGGAGGGTGCTCCCCCGGCCGGGACGGTCGGCGCGTCCTCGCCCCCGCCGGGCCAGCAGTCCGACGGGCCGGCCCAGGAAAGCGCACCGGCCGCCCGGATCGAGGATCCGATGCCGGAGAATCCGGTCTCGCTCAACGACGTCACCGGCGGCCTGGTCGAGGGCAATCCGGTCGATCTCGCTCTCGTCGAGATCCGCGAGGACATGCGCCCGCGCGACGGCGGCTCCGGCGGCGGTTCCGATAACGGCAACGGAAGTGGCGGCAGTTCCGGCGGCGGCGGCGGCTCGGATAATGGCAACGGCGGCAGCTCCGGCGGTTCGGGAATCGGCGGCGGCTCCGGCAGTGGCGGCGGCTCCGACAACGGCAATGGCGGCGGCAGCGGTTCCGGCGGCGGCGGCGGCTCGGATAATGGCAATGGCGGCGGCTCCGGCGGCGGCGGCGGCTCCGGCTCCGGAAGCGGCGGTGGGTCGGACAACGGCAATGGCGGCGGCAGCGGATCCGGCAGCGGCGGCGGCTCGGATAATGGCAACCGCGGCGGCTCCGGCGGCGGCGGCTCCGGCTCCGGCTCCGGAAGCGGCGGCGGGTCGGACAACGGCAGTGGCGGCGGCAGCGGATCCGGCAACGGCGGCGGCTCCGGCAACGGAAACGGTGGCTCCGGAAGCGGCGGCGGCAATGGCAACGGCAACGGCTCCGATAACGGAAACGGAGGCGGCAACGGCAACGGCGGCGGCTCCGGCAACGGTGGCTCCGGCGGATCCGGCAGTGGCGGCGGCTCCGACAACGGAAACGGTGGCGGTAGCGGCTCCGGTGGCTCCGGCAGCGGCAACGGCGGCGGGTCCGACAATGGTAACGGCGGCTCCGGCGGCGGTTCCGGGGGCGGAAGCGGCTCCGGCTCCGGCAGCGGCGGCGGATCCGATAACGGCAACGGTGGCAGCGGTTCCGGCGGCTCGGGTGGCGGCAGCGGCTCCGGCGGCGGGTCCGACAACGGCAACGGGGGCGGCGGTTCCGGCGGTTCTGGCAGCGGCGGCGGCTCGGGCGGCGGCAGCGGTTCCGGCGGCGGCTCCGACAACGGCGGCAGCGGCTCCGGCTCCGGCGGCGGCTCGGGTGGCGGCAGCGGATCCGGCGGCGGCTCCGACAACGGCGGCAGCGGTTCCGGCGGGGGCTCCGACAACGGCGGCGGCGGCGGCTCCGGCTCCGGCGGCGGTGCTGACGACGACGACGAGGGCGGCAAGGGCGGCGACGACGACAATGGCGGCGGCGATGACGACGAAGGCGACGGCAAGGGCGACAAGGACGACGCCAAGCGTCAGTCCGGCCTCGCCGACCTGCTCGACGACCTGCCGGCCGTGACCCCCGGCGGCTCGCCGACGGGCGACTCCTCGCCGCAGCGCTGACCGTCCCGGCGGGGGGCAGTGCCCATGAGCCTGACGAGCATCGGACCTGCCTTCCTGAAATGGCGCCGCCTCGCGATCTGCGGGGCGGCGCTGCTTATCGGGCTGGTCCTTCTCGTCGGCGGGCAGGGCTCCGGCCTCGACAACCAGCTCCGCATCCTTCGCGATTCGATACGAGCGCATCCGGCAAGCGGCCAGGTTCACATCGTCGAATTGGACGCGCGCAGCCTGGATCGGATCGGGACCTGGCCCTGGCCGAGGAGCGTCCACGCCGCCGCGATCGACCGGCTTCGCGAGTCCGGAGTCCGCTCGATCGCCTTCGACGTCGAATTCTCGGCGACCTCGAATCCGGCCGACGACAGGAAGCTGGCGGACTCCCTCGAGCGCGCCGGCCGGAGCGTCATCCTCCCCACCATCCGCCAGCAGGAGAGCAGCGGAAGCTCAAACTATATCGATACTGTACCAGCCAAACCATTTGCAGATAAGGCTTTTCTTGCGGCGGTCAACGTCGTCCCGGACAGCGACGGATTCGTCCGCGCAATGTTGCTCGGTCTCGAGACCAAGGGCGTTCCGAGGCCGTCGCTCGCCTCGATGATCGCCGAGGGCGATGCCGAGATCGGCCGAAGCTTCGAGATCGATTATGCGATCCAGCCCGAATCAATTCCGAGGCACAGCTTCATCGACCTGATCGAGGGGAGGGTGCCGCCTTCGTCGCTCGCCGGGAAGCGCGTCGTCATCGGCGCCACCGCGGTGGAGATGGGCGACCGTTACAATGTGCCCGGCCACGGGGTCATTCCCGGAGTCGTCATCCAGGCGTTGGCCGCCGAGACCCTGATGGCGGGCCCCGTGCCCGCGCATACGGGCGCGGTCTGGCCCCTGCTCCTCGCGCTTCTCGTCATCCTCCTCGCCTCGCGACTGAAGCCGGGGCCGCTGCGAATGACCCTGTTCGCCGGCGGTACCGTCCTGGTGCTCGCGCTTCCGCTCGCGACCGAGGCGAACCTGGCTTTGACCGTCCAGGTCGCGCCGGCGCTCGCCGCGCTCGCCGCGGGGATGCTGGTGAGCGGCGGCTCGGCCGCCCTCGACCGCTATCTCCAGAGCGCGCTCTCCGATCCCGCCACCGGCCTTCCCAACCTCCCGGCGCTCGAGACGAAGGCAGCAGGCCGCAAGGGTCTCAACGTCGTCGTGGCCAGGATCGACCGTTTCGTCTCCATCTCGTCCGGCCTCGGCCCGGCCGCTTCCGCCACTCTGGTCCAACGGATCGCCGAGCGGCTCCGATTCGCCCATGAGGGGCATGAAATCTATCGGGTCGACGCGGCCAGCCTGGCCTGGATCGAGTCGCGCGAGGAGGAGGACGGCCTCGAATCGCGCTTCGATTCGATCGCGGCCGTGATGCGCTCGCCGGTAGAATGCGGACGGCTGATCGACGTCGCCCTCAATTTCGGCGTGGCGAGCGGGAAGGGCGGCAACGTCCGGCAGCTCGTCTCCGACGCCGGCGCCGCGGCGGCCGCCGCCGCCCAGCGCGGCGCCCGCTGGCGTCGCTTCATCGAGGCCGACAGCGAGGAGATCGACTGGCAGCTCGCTCTGCTCGGCGAGCTCGACGGCGCCATGGCGCACGGCCAGATCTGGAACGCCTACCAGCCCAAGCTCGACATCGCGACCGGCGCCATCGTCGGCGCCGAGACTTTGGTCCGCTGGGCCCACCCGCAGCGCGGACCGATCGGCCCCGATTCCTTCATTCCGGTGATCGAGCAGGCCGGTCGGATCCGCGATCTCACCGCTTACGTGCTCGAGCAGGCGCTCGAGGACGCGATGCACTGGAACGAGAAGGGCCACGAGCTCGGAGTCGCGGTCAACGTCTCCGCCACCCTGCTCGCCGACCATGAGTTCATCGAAACGGTCGGCGCCATCCTTCAGCGCCACCCCCTGCCCAACGGCCAGGTCACGATCGAGGTCACGGAATCGGCGGCGATGGACAGCCCGGAGCGCGCGATCGCCGCCCTGGAAAGCTGGCGCTCGCTCGGGGTCGCCATCTCGATCGACGATTACGGCACCGGCCAGTCGTCACTGGGCTATCTCCAGAAGCTTCCGGCGACCGAGCTCAAGATCGACAAGAGCTTCGTCCAGACCATCGTCACCGACACCCGCAACGCGATCATGGTCCGCTCGACCGTCGGCCTCGCTCACGAACTGGGTATGAAGACCGTCGCGGAAGGTATTGAAGATGAAGCCTGTTTGGCCAAGCTCGCCGAGATGGGCTGCGATACCGGCCAGGGCTATCATATCGGCAGGCCGATGCCCGCCGACGAGCTCCTCGCCTTCGTCGAAGCCCGCGCCTCTCGCCCCTCGGACCGCCGCGCCGCCTGACCGCGGCCAAGCGACCTTCCACACTCACGTCATTCCAGCGAAAGCTGGAATCTCACTTTTCTTACTCGGCCTGAAATCCGGGAAGCGAGCAGGCCTGCCCGCCTCGCACAATCGGCGGGCAGGCCCTCCGCTCAGCCGCGCAGGCCCGGATTGAACTCCGGCCCCTCGCAGAAGGCGCGCTCCTGGTCGTTGTTGGTGATCACGTAGGTGCCCGTGTTCACCGCCTGGGTCGAATTGCTGTAGTCGAACACGCGCGACTTGCCGCCGCTGTTCGCGGCCTGCGCCTCGGCGGCCTTGCGAGGCAGATATTTGCCGCTGAGCGCTGTCGCATCGGCGCCGGATGCGGCGTCGGCGGCGCTGCCCCATGTGATCAGGCAGACCTTGTCCTGCCCGGGCGCATCGGCCTTGTTGCTGTTCGGGCCGGCGGCGAGCGGCGGCGCCGCGAGGACCGCGGCGGCGAGGAAAGCTGTTTTCATCAGGCGCATGGCACTTGCTCCATCTCGAGCCCCGGGGCGGGTAACCCACTGTATCGGCACATGTTCCTTTGGACTCCATGGAGCGCCCGGCCGGCGCGTCCGGCCAAGTCGGACACTGATTTTTCTGCAGTGGCCTTGAGGCCACACCGGGTCTCGAGCGCACAATTTCTTAACCCGGCACAATCTAGCCTGGCGAAGGCCGGGGGGAGCATCGGCCGAGTGGCCCCGAAAGGGAGTCGAGTATCCGTGTCCAGGTCTCTGTTCCAGCTCAGCCGTGCCGTCGCGAGAGGCCGCTCCCCGACACCGAGTCCGAAAAGCCGCGAGCAGATCCTCTGTGCGCTGCTCGGCATGCGCGCGGCCGCCGCGCGCGCCGGTCTGACCGATATGGAGTCCCAGCTTCGCAGCCAGATCCGCTGGGCTTTGCCGATCCGCTCACCGAACGTGGAGCCGGATCAATCGAGCGGCGCCGCTGAAAACGAAGGCGGGGCGATCGCCCCAGGCGAAGAGTCCTTCGAATGATCCCGGCCGCTGTCGCCACGCCGGTTCGAATTTTCCGGCGCCCGTTCGGGCGGGGCAGGTCCTGATGCTCCTTCACCATTTCACCTCCCGCGAGGCCCTTGTCCCGATTCTTCGCCAGGGCCTGCTTCCCGGCGCTGTCACGATTTCCGGGACGCGCGCTGTCCGGGCCGTCTGGCTGACCGCGGATCCGGGACCGGACGGGCACGGTCTCCAGTCCGGAGGGCCTGTGATGACCGACGAGGAGCGCTTCCGGGCTTATGAATGGAGCGGCGTCTGGCCGCCGCCGGGTGCGCGGTTCCCAAAAGAATCGAGCGTCCGAATCAGCATCGACTTCAACGCCGCCGATCGCAATCTCCACGAATGGCTGCCCTGGGCCCGGCGAAATCTCGCCCCTGACCGGCTTGCCGAGATTCATCCGGTGGGAAGCAATTTGCGCAAGGCCCGTTCCTGGCGTCTCTACTTCGGCGCGATTTCTCCCGAATCCTTTGTCGAAGTTGAGGGCGGGGAGGTGACCCGCTCGCAATTTGCTGGCGCTGGCGGCCGGTAACCGCCCGCATTGACCCCGCCGCCGGCCGGTTTCATGCCGCCGGTGGAGGGATGCGACACGGATGAGCACATCGCTGGCCGATCCGCTTACTGCCGGAGAGGTGGACGACGCGCGGCGCCGCATCGCCGGCGCCGCCCTGCGCACGCCGCTCGTTTCAGGCGCCAACGGCTTCCTCAAGCTCGAATGCCTCCAGCCCTCAGGCTCCTACAAGATACGCGGCGCCACCAATGTGCTGAGGGCGCGTCTCGAGCAGGGCGGCCGGATCGAGCGGATCGTGACCGCCAGCGCCGGCAATTTCGGCCAGGCTCTGGTCGCCGCCGCGCGCGATTCCGGCCTTCCGGTCACGATCCACGTCCCCGACCATGCCGCCCGGGTGAAGGTCGAGGCTCTGAAGGCCATGGGCGCGGAGGTGCGCGAGCATGATTTCGCCGGCTGGTGGCGGATCATGGAGACGAGGGACTGCGGCGAAGAGGGCGGCACCTTCTTCCATCCGGTCTGCGAGCGCGAGGTCATCGCCGGCGCGGCGACGATCGGCGCGGAGATCGTCGAGGATCTTCCCGGGGTGGAGGCCGTCCTCGTCCCGATCGGCGGCGGCGGACTTGCCTCGGGCATCGCGCAGGCGGTGAAGCTGGCTCGTCCCGCCTGCCGGATTCTTGCCGTCGAGACCGACACCTGCACGCCCCTCAAGGCCGCGCTCGCCGCCGGCGCGCCGGTCACGGTCGAACGTAACGCGACCTTCGTCGACGGCATGGGCAGCACGCGCGTCCTCGACGCGATGTGGCCCCTGCTCGAGCGGCTGATCGACGATGTGGTGGTCGTCACGATCGCCGAGGTGGAGGAAGCGATCCGGATGCTGGCCGGACGCCACCACGTCATCGCCGAAGGGGCGGGCGCCGCGGCGGCCGCCGCCGCGGCGAAGGCGGGCATTCCCAATTCGGTCGCCATCGTCTCGGGCGGCAATATCGACCGGGCGGAGCTTGTTCGCATCCTGGGCTGACTGGTGAGCCGCGCCCTTCTGGCCTGAGCCTGTGTGTTCGCGCGGCCTCGAGTTGGAATCGCTTTCTCTCCGGACTTGCGCTTTTGATGCTCTTTCCAATCCATTTTCATCCATTTCGGACGAGAAACAGCCGGCGCGCCAATTGACCCCCTGCCGGGCCTGCCCGACATTGCCGTTCCTGGGGGGCGAGTCCGATGAGAAAACGATGGCTCGAGCTTGCGGCGATCTCCGCACTGGCCGGCGTGGCGGCGATGGCGTCGGCGACCGAGACGATCAACTACCAATATGATGCGCGCGGACGGCTGGTGCGCGTCGTTCGGACCGGCACGGTCAACAACAATGTCAGCACCAACTACACGCTCGACAAGGCCGACAATCGCACCAGCGTGACGGTCACCGGCTCGTCGAATCCGCCCCCGTGATCCGCCGGCCCGGCGCACGGGGACTTTTGCTGATCGTCATCGGGGGGAAAGAGGCGGTGGGGCCCATCTTTAATGTTCGCAGGAACGCCTGGTTGCGACTCGCCCGCCACGATTTGGGCTCGGCCGGTGCCCGGGAAGTCATGAAACCCTTCATTCGCGCCGTTCGTCTTTTCTTCGTCTTCTTCGGCGTCTCGTTGGCAACTTCGAGTTTCGCGCAGGGCCTCCCGAACCCGCCGCGCCAGGATGCGCGGAGTCCCACCGGCGTAAGCTACGGGAGCGGTTCTTTCACATACGAATCCCGCGACCTCTCGATCGGCGGCGAGTTTCCGCAGGGCCTGACTCTAGACCGCACCTATATCAGCAACGTCGGTTACGGCACGCTTGGCGCGCACGGCTGGACTCACAATTGGTCGGGGCGGATCGTGTCCGTGCAGCTCCCGATCCAGCCGGACGGACCCTACTCCGATCCGAGGCGCGTTCCCTGGATCTACAATGTCAGCGTCGGCGGCAAGTCCGTCGGTTTCCGGGGCGGGAGCACGTTTCCCCCCGCCACCGGCGGCTCGGTCGGCACCTATCAGCCGATCACTCCGAGCGGGGCGACTCTGGTCTACACTGGCACGACTTCGACCAATGGCTATTACATCTTCACAGATAGCGACGGGTCGGTGATCAATTTCCCGCTCGGCAGGCAACCGTTCCAGATCCAGGACTGGACGATGCCCGACGGCACCCGGATGGATTTCAGCTATGATACGGCCGGAGCCACCCGCAGCGTGATCACCAATCGCGGCTACGCGCTCCTCTTCGAGCCCGTAGCGTCGGGTCAGCGCAAGGTCTGCGTGGTCAACATGGCGCAGCACTACGTCACCGCGACGTCGCTGTGTCCGGCCGGCGTCCAGAGCGTCACCTATTCCTATACCAGCGGCACGCTCAACCCCTCTCTGACCCTGCTCGCGAGCGCCGCCGACGCTAACGGGCAGACGACGACCTACGGTTACGTCAATCCGGATCGCCTCGGCTGCATCACATTGCCCGGCCAATCGTCCTGCCGGATCCAGAACAGCTATACGATGTGCTATGAGGACGACCCGATTTACGGGGTTCAATATCGTGGCGAATATATAGCGTCGCAGGTCGGCGCGACCGGCGAGACCTACAGCTACGCCTATCAGTTCAATGTGGGCGACCCGCCGAAATGCAACACGCTCAGCATGGAGACGACCCTGACGGTCAATTCTACGGCCGTGACCCGAGCCTCGGCGATGAACTCAGCCGGCTTGCCGGGCTCGATCGTCGATCCGCTCGGGCGGACGACCACTTATGCCTATGAGAGCGGCGGGGCGATGGAGGACGAACCCGCCCAGTTGGGGGACATCCACCTTCCTTTGGGCAATGCGGTCGAATATTATTACGACGATCGCGGCAACATGGTTCGCCAGGTCGCGAAAGCGGTTCCGGGCTCAGGCCTTGCGGATATCGAGAGCACTGCAGTCTATCCATCGACCTGCGTCGACAGGAAGACCTGCAACAAGCCGACGTCGGCGACCGACGCGCGCGGCGCGACCACCGACTTCACCTACGATGCGGCGCATGGCGGCGTGCTCACCGCGACTGGACCGGCCGTACCGACGCGGCAGCCGAACGGCACGATGGCCAACGTCAGGCCCCAAAAGCGCTTTGCCTATGCGCAGCTTCATGCCTGGATCAAGAACGGCTCCGGCGGATATTCCCAGGCAGCCACGCCGGTCTGGGTGGTCACGCAGGAATCATTCTGCCGGACCAGCGCGGCGACGGGCAATCCGGCTGTGCCCTGCGCCACCGCAGGCGATGAGGTGGTCACAAGCTACGATTACGGCCCGAACAGCGGTCCCAACAATCTGCTGGTTCGCGGGATCGTGGTCGCTGCGGACGGCCAGGCGCTTCGCACCTGCTTCGGCTATGACGCGCAGGGCAACAGGATCAGTGAGACCCAGCCCAACGCCAATCTGGGGAGTTGCCCATGAGGCTGCTCCCACTGCTCGCGGCGCTCGCCGCCTTTGTCTCGCCCGCCGCCGCGCTCGCCCAGGCTTCGCCCTCGCCCTTCACGAGCGCGACGCGCTACGACGCGATGCGTCAGGTGACGGGCACGATCTCCGCCGATCCCGACGCCGTCGGAAGCGGCAACCCGTTCCTCGCCGTGCATAACAGCTACGATCCGGCGGGTCGGCTTATCAAGGTCGAGACCGGCACGCTCGCCGCCTGGCAGAGCGAATCGGTGGCGCCTGCCACGTGGAGCGGATTCAGCGTCTTGAAGACGCTCGAGACGGTCTACGACCCTATGGGCCGCAAGAGCCGCGACACCGTTCGCGAAGGCTCCTCGGGACCGGTCCGCGCACTCACGCAGTACAGCTACGATACCTTCGGCCGCCTCGATTGCACGGCCGTGCGCATGAATCCGGCGCTTTTCGCCTCGCCGCCTGCCAGTGCCTGCACGCCGGGCACTGCGGGAAGCGACGGCCCGGACCGCATCACCCGTAACATATATGACGCCGCCGGGCAGCGACTACAGCTGCGCGAGGGCGTAGGCTCGAACGTCGAGGCCGCCGAGGCGACCTGGGCGTTCAATCTGAACGGTCAGGTCACGACCGTCATTGACGGCAACGGCAATCGCGCGACCCTGTCTTACGACGGGCACGGCAGGAAGGATCGATGGACGTTCCCGAGCGACACGCGGCCGGCGGCTTATAACGACTCCACGCCGGCCACGGCGCTCGCCACCGCCGGAAGCGTCAATGCCGCCAATTACGAAGCCTATGGTTATGATGCCAACGGCAATCGAACCAGCTTCCGCAAGCGCGACGGCTCATTGCTGACCTACACCTACGATGCGCTCAACCGGATGAGCGTGAAATTCGTCCCGGAAAGGGGAGCGCCGTTTCCGCTTTCGACCGCGCAGACCCGGGACGTCTATTATGCCTATGACCTTCGGGGCCTCCAGACCGAGGCCGATTTCGACAGCCTTTCCGGGGAGGGCCTGACGACCAGCTATGACGGGTTCGGCCGGCAGGCCTCGAACATCTCGACGATGGGAGGGGCAACTCGGACGCTGGCCTATCAGCACGACAGGAACGGCTCCCGTACCGAGCTGACCTGGCCGGACGGCATCAAGATGTCGTTCGTCTATGACGGCCTCAATCGCATGAGCGACGTGCGCCAGGGTGCGCTCGGGTCGACGACCTCGATCGGCGCCATTGCCTATAAGAGCGATGGTGCGCGCGATTCCGCCGCCTATGGCGGCAACGGGACGAGCTATGGCTATGACGGCATCGGGCGGCTGAACTCGCTGGCCGACACCTTCAGCGGCGGCACCGGCAATACGACTTCGACCTTCTCGCACAACTCCGCAAGCCAGATAAATTCGACCACGCGCTCCAACGACAGCTATGCGTGGAACGGCCATTACAACGTCAACCGCGGCTACACGACGAACGGGCTCAACCAGTATACGGCGGCCGGGATCACGGGCCTCCTTTATGACGGCAACGGCAATCTAAGGCAGAGCGGAACGACCGCTTACCTCTACGACATCGAGAACCGGATGGTGCAGGGGGGGTCCACCATAATTCTGGTCTACGACCCGCTCGGCCGGCTGTTCCAGATCTCCGGCGGGAGCGCGGGGACGGTCCGATTCCTCTATGACGGCGACGAACTTGTCGCCGAATATGATTCCAACGGGGTCGTCACGCACCGCTATGTGCATGGCGCGGGGGTCGATGATCCGATCGCCTGGTACGTCGGCGCCGGATTGACCCAGCGCCGGTCCCTCCATCCCGATCACCAAGGGTCGATCGCCGGCATTTCCCAAGGCACCGGGACATTGCTCGCGATCAATCGATACGACGAATATGGAATTCCCGCCGCGACCAACCTTGGACGGTTCCAATATACCGGCCAGGCATGGCTCCACGAGCTGGGCATGTATTATTACAAGGCCCGCATCTACTCGCCGACGCTCGGGCGGTTCATGCAGACGGATCCTGTGGGGTATGAGGATCAGGCGAATCTTTATGCTTATGTCGGTAATGATCCGGTCAACAGCACTGACCCGACGGGTCAAATCAAAAAGGATAGTAATGGGAATTATGTTTTCGAACCTAAGGGACCCGCTTTATCTGAGGTGCATAGGGGCGGGACACGAGCGACAATGCAACCGGGAACGATGTATACCGACCGAGGGACAGCGTTTGAAGGACGATTGAACCTAAGCGCAGACAAGCCCGGAATGAATACTGATTGTCATGGCTACACCTTTGCTGAGGGAAAGTACTGGATCAACGACTCGGAAGTGAACATCATTTTGTCAGGTGATCGCTACCAGCGAGTGACCGATGTGCAGCCGGGGGATGTCGCTGTCTATCGACAAGGTAGAGACGTTGTCCACAGTGGCATTGTCAGATCAGTTGATGAGGATGGCGGAACGATGGTCGAGAGCGACTCTGGGCAACGGGTCAAGACGGAAACCAGGCCTGGAGCACCCGGCCCGGGCGGCGCATGGGAGCGCAGTACGGCGAAGGTAACCTATTATCGCAAGCCGCCGCCGAAGCCAAGCAAAGACAAGGAAGAAGAATAAGGAAAGTACATGGTGTTAAGGATCGGCCTCTTGTCCCTTTTGCTAGCGGCTTGTGCTTCAGTCGCTCGGTCCACCGAGCCGGCCGAGGTAAGTTCGATACTGGTCGTGGATGACCGTCCGGAGGCTGCTATAATAAGGCTGACCAACTCGAGTAACACAAGAGTCGTTATCTACTATAACTACGACAAGCATTTTAACGGCCTGCAAATGTTTGAGGTACGGTTTCGGGATCGCGGCGGCTCGATCCTTAAAGTTTCTGAAACTGAGGATGGATGGTTCACACCGAAACAATATGCTGGCACTTTCCAGCCTGCGCCGCTGAGGCGTATTGTTATTGCTCCCCAGGGCTCGACCGACCTACCGCGCAACGTTGGTGAGATTGCGTCTTGGGTTCGATGGGAGGGGCGCTCAGCCCCTCCATGCGAAATCCAACTAAAGCTCACCGGATTCCTTAGGAAAGACCGAACGCGCCCCATCGAGATATTGGGGAAATGGGGACCGGGCCCATGCCCCCGCGACGCACCGTGAATCCAATTACGATGACACTATTGGAGTGCACCCCGTAGGTGAGACACGCTTAAATGGGTGACACGCTTATTGTAGCATAGGCTTGCTGGTTGTTGTGATGGCGGAGTTCGGCTTCGAACTCCGCCGGCGGCTTGTAGCCCAGCGCCGAGTGTAGGGCTATTACGGTGACAGCTATTACGGCTATTACGTTATTACGGTGACAGTTTACTAAATGTACTAATTAGCTAAGCTCCCGAGCCGTGTCCCGCCTATCCCGCCTCGTGCTCCCTGATTTCCTTATCGCCTGACCCAGCGCCGCAACCCCCGGCTACGACCTGCCTCTGCCCGCCGTCTTCCCCAGCCTAAGGCTTTCATCTACAAGAATGAAAGGGGAAGAATGGCATTCGTGCTCGATCAGACGTGGGATGTGGCAGCGCCGGTTCGCGGCGCCGCCGCCGCGGGCGCGCCGTTCTCTGCTCTTGACCCACTGCTCTCGAACGG
>DATDAS010000040.1:0-70072 GCA_036525315.1 Allosphingosinicella sp. | reverse complement strand
CCGGAGAGTCGTACCGGCGAGGAGGGCCGCGCAGGGCGGAGCGGTGCCTCCGGGCAAGCGGCCCGACGAAGTCCGGTGCGGCTCTCCGGGCGACCGCCGAAGGCGGCGGGCGCCTTTTTGCGCACTGCGGCGTCGCGCGGCGATCACGATGAATCATCATCGCTCCCTCCTCGCGCCTGTCCGTGCGCCAAAATGCGCTCCGTCCCGGCGATTACGAACCGGGAGGACAGACCCTAGGACCGGTCGGTGACAAATTCGGGACAGACAATAGGGGTTTGCCCTAGTGTCCGGGCCCTAAAGTATCTCGCGAACCTTGTCCTGCGGGCGGCAGAGACGGACGCCCTTGTCGGTCTCGACGATCGGCCGCTCGATCAGCACCGGATTCTCCGTCATCGCATCGAGGATCGCCTCCTCGCTGACCCGCCCGCTGACGAGGTCGAGGTCTCTGGCAAGCTGCTCCTTCGCCCGAAGCCCCTCGCTCGGCTTGATCCCAGCCCGGTCGTAGAGCCGGCGAAGCTCGTCCTTCGTGGGCGGGGTCTTCAGATATTGGACGATTCTCACGTCCGCGCCGGATTCCTGCAAAATCTCCAGCGTCTTGCGCGAGGTGCCGCAATTGGGGTTGTGATAGATTGTCGCCTTCATTTGCCCTTCTTTCCTTCATCCTTGCCGCGCTCGCGGGCCTTGACCCGGCGCACCTCGGCGAGCTGCCCCTTGAGGATCGCGAGCGCGTCCTTTTCGTCCTTGCTCAGCCCTTCCAGCTTCACATGGTCGATCAGGACTTCGAGCGCGTCGCCGATGCGGCCGATCTGGCGGCCATAGCTTCCGACCTCGTCGAGCAGCTTCTGCTCGATGTCCGGCCGCGGGGTCTGGCCGAGATTGACATTGATCAGGCCGAGCTGGGCGCCCTGGTTGTAGAAGGACCAGGGATTGATCGCCTGCCACAGGCGTTCGGGCGCGAGCGAGAGCTTGAAACTGTCGGTCATGAGTCCCGACTAGTGGAGCGCCGCGCCTCCGCCAATCGGCTTTCGGTCTCCCGGCTCAGAGTATCTTCAGATATTCGAGCAGGGCCGCTTTCTCGGGGTCGCTCAGATCGGTCCCGAAATCGTGGCCGCAGCGGCTGTTGCCCGAATCGAGATCGTCGCATCCGGTCGTCTCGCGGGTTCCCCATCTCCCGTCCTGATCGCGGGCAAGCCCCACCAGATTGGTGTCGTAGCGGTTGCCGAGGGCGAAGCTGGCCGGCCGGTCCTCCGGCTTCCTGAGCAGATCGGCCAGAGTCGGCACTGATCCGTTGTGAAGATAGGGCGCGGTCGCCCAGATGCCCTGCATCACCCGCGATTCATATTTCTTCGGACCGGCCAGGTCGCCGCACAGCTCGGTCGTCGGCGGGGCGTAGGTGCTGAGCAGATCCCTGGCGGCGGCCGGCGGCGGCGTGGCGACGTCCTCGTAGCTGAAGATGGAGAAGCCGAAAATCTCCTGGAAGATCGATCCGACCACGGCGACTCCGAGCAGGTCGAGAGCCCCGGCCTCGGCGTCCATGGGCTGTCCGAACGGCCGCCGGGAACCCTGCAGGATGCCGGTCTTCGCGGTCCGGCCGAGGATTCCGTATTGGCGCGTGTCGGTGCCGACGTCGCACAGCGGAGTCGCCCAGGTGAAGTTGAGGACGGGCCGGATCGGACCCGATTTGATTCCGTGACAGCCGGCGCAGCCGCCCTGACGCCAGTCGGTGCGCTCGTAGATCGCCTTGCCCTGGGCGGCGAGCCTGTCCTGGGCCCTGGTGCGCGGCCAGGGCCATTGCGGCGGGCCGATCTTCTTCACCATCTGCTCGAGCTTGGCCAAACCGGGCCAGCTCGTCGAGTTGCCGCCCAGGAAGTCGACCCGACGGTTCCTGTTGCTCGGGCGGAAGATCCCGAACACGCCATAGACCTGGCCGAGATTGCGGGCCCGGGCGAGCAGGTCGTTGCCGTTCTGCGCGAATCCCGGCCACTGGGTCCGGTCCTGCTTCGGAGCGTTCCACAGGAAGGGATAGCGGACGGGCGCATTGGCCAGCCGCACGTTCTCGGCGATCAGATAGCTTGGCGGAGCGCCGAGATCGAGCGCGGCCAGCCGGTTGTAGATCATGCTGACCGCGTCGAGCCGCCCCAGGCCCCACGGCCTGTCGACGGGCAGCGCGCCCTGCATCAATGTGTTTTCGCGCTGGTACCAGAGAGACACCTGCTGCCTCAGGTCGACGGGCGCGTTCGGCACTCCGGCCGCGAAGGCTGCGAAGCTATCGTCTTCGGCAAGCGTCCGGCCGACCGCGGCGACGAGATCGGACAGGAAGGCCTGGAAGTCGGTCAAGGCCGGCCCGCCGTCGATCCGATATTCCTTCCCGTCGACCTCGATCTGCCGCGTGTGGCAGGCCGAGCAGTTCATCGCCGCCCACTGGGTGCCGACCGGGCCGGCCACCATGAAGCCGAGCGGAAGCCCCGACGCGGAATTGGGGCCGGCGAGATAGCCGTAGCGGGCGAGGCCGTCGTGGAGGAAGGGGCGGCCGTCGCTCGTCTTCAGCGCCTTGAGCCAGGCGAGCGGGATGATCCGCGATCCCTGGTCGCGGGTATAATATTCCGCCCTCGCGGCGGCGTTCCACTTCGAGCCCTGCTTGACGTAGACCGGATCGGCCGCGGCCGGGCTTGCCGCCGCGCCTATCGCGGCCGCGCCTGCAAGCAATGCCCCGCGAATGCCGGATGCGATTCGAGATGCCCCCATGATTGCCTCCCCAGGCCGGTATGGGAAACGCATATCATATCGGCGGGCCGATGGCGCGGATGCTCCATTTCGGTTCAGATTGGTGCGAGGGCGGCGACTCGCTCGGCGATGACGGGGTCGGGCGCCTACTGCTCCCGCGCCAGCCACTCCTCCAACCATTTGATCGTGTAGGTGCCGGCCTGGAATTCGGGGTCGTCGACCAGCTTCTGGTGGAGCGGGATCGTCGTCTTCATCCCCTCGATCACGAACTCCTCGAGCGCCCGGCGGAGACGCATGATGCAGCGCTCGCGCGTGCTCCCGTAGACGATCAATTTCGCGATCATCGAGTCGTAATAGGGCGGCACCTTGTAGCCGACATAGAGTCCGCTATCGACCCGGACGTGCATTCCGCCCGGCGCGTGGAAGCCCTTCACCACCCCCGGCGAGGGCGCGAAGGTCTGTGGGTCCTCGGCGTTGATCCGGCATTCGATGGCGTGGCCGTGGAACTTGACCTGGTCCTGGCTGCACGACAGCGGGTGGCCGTCCGCGATCCTGATCTGCTCGCGCACCAGGTCCATGCTGGTGATCATCTCGGTGACCGGATGCTCGACCTGGAGCCGGGTGTTCATCTCGATGAAGAAGAACTCGCCATTCTCGTAGAGGAACTCGATCGTCCCGGCGCCGCGATAGCCCATGTCGGCCATCGCCTTCGCCACGATCCCGCCCATCCGGTCGCGCTCCTCGGGCGTGATGACCGGCGATCCGGCCTCTTCCAGAACCTTCTGGTGGCGGCGCTGGAGCGAGCAGTCGCGCTCGCCGAGATGGACCGCATTGCCCTTGCCGTCGCCGAAGATCTGGAATTCGATGTGGCGCGGATCGCCGAGATATTTCTCGATATAGACGGTGTCGTCGCCGAACGCGCTCTTCGCCTCGGAGCGCGCCTGCATCATCTGGCTGTCGAGCTCGTCCTCGGAGCGGACGATCTTCATTCCGCGTCCGCCGCCGCCAGAGGCCGCCTTGATCAGCAGCGGATAGCCGGTTTCCGCGGCGACCTTGCGCGCTTCCTCCGGCCCCTCGACGGGGCCGTCCGAGCCGGGAACGAGCGGAAGGCCGAGCTTCGCGGCGGTGCGCTTCGCCTCCACCTTGTCGCCCATCACCCGGATATGCTCGGGCTTCGGCCCGATCCAGATGATGTTGTGGTGCTCGACGATCTCGGCGAAGCGCGCATTCTCCGAGAGGAAGCCGTAGCCGGGATGGATGGCGTCGGCATGGCTGATCTCGGCCGCCGAGATGATGTTGGGGATGTTGAGATAGGAATCGGCCGCGGGCGGCGGGCCGATGCACACCGCCTCGTCGGCCAGCCGGACGTGCATCGCCTCGGTGTCGGCCGTCGAATGGACCGCGACGGTCTTGATCCCCATTTCGTGGCAGGCGCGGTGGATTCGAAGCGCGATCTCGCCGCGATTGGCGATCAGGACCTTCTTGATCGGCACTTCAGCTTACCGTCACCCCAGCGTAGGCTGGGGTCCAAGCTGAGGTCGAATGGCAATGCGGAAGGAGATTCCGCTTGGATCCCAGCCTTCGCTGGGATGATGAACAAGAAGACCTCATCCGCCGCCGCCTATTCGACGATGACGAGCGGCTGGTCATATTCGACCGGCTGGGCGTCCTGGACGAGCACTTCGCGCACCGTCCCGCCACGCGGCGCAGTGATCGGGTTCATCACCTTCATCGCCTCTACGATCAGGAGCGTGTCGCCCTCTTTCACCTTGGTGCCGGCCGACACGAAGGGCTTTCCGCCGGGCTCGCCCGACAGGAAGACGGTGCCGACCATCGGCGATTTGACTGTTCCGGGATGCTGCGCGGGGGGAACCTCGGCTGCCGGGGGAGGAGGAGGAGTCGGTGCCGCCGCTGCCGGCGCCGCGGCCTGTGCCGCCGGCACCGCGGTAAGCTGACGCTTGACCGCGATTTTGCGGTCGCCGTCCTCGACCTCGATTTCGCTCAGGTCGTTTGCATGGAGGAGCTCGGCGAGCTGGCGCACCATGTCGGTGTCGACCCGCATGCCAGTGTCGCCGTTGCCCCCGCCGGCTTCCTTTTTATCGGTCATATTTTCTTCCCCATTTCGCGCGGGGAGCCCCATTTCGTGAAGGCGCTCCCTGTCAGAGACGGGCGGCCGCGTCCAGAGCAAGCTCATATCCCAGCGCACCGAAGCCGGCGATGGTTCCCCGAGCGGCCGATGCGACGAGGCTCCGCCGCCGGAAGGATTCTCGCGCCTGCGGGTTGGAGAGGTGGACCTCGATCACCGGAACCCGGATCGCCAGACAAGCGTCGTGGATGGCGACCGAAGTGTGGGTGAATCCGCCCGCATTGAGGATCACAGCCTTGGCGCCGGAGGCTTCCGCCTCGTGGAGCCAGTCGATCAGATGGCCCTCATGGTTCGACTGGCGCATGTCGATCTTCAGATCGAGCTCCCGCGCCCGGTCCTCGAGCATGCCCGCAATGTCGTCGAGCGTGTCGCTTCCGTAGATTTCCGGCTCGCGAAGTCCGAGCAGGTTGAGGTTGGGACCGTTGAGAATGAAGATGGTTGCCGCCATGGCGAGTCCCTATATGGCGGGCGGCCAGGGAGCGCAAAGTGAACGACGAAACGGTATCGATCAGGGTCAATGGCGAGCACCGCCGGGTGCCGGAGGGAATCAGCATCGCCGATCTCGCGCTCGAGCTCGGGCTGGAGCCGGCCAAAGTCGCGGTCGAGCGAAACCTCGAGGTGGTGCCGCGCTCGACCCTGGGCTCCGTGACGGTCGAGGACGGCGACGAATATGAGATCGTCACCTTCGTGGGCGGCGGCTGAGCGATGGCGGCACGACCGGAGATGCCGACCGCCGACGATTGCTGGACGGTCGCCGGGCGCACCTACCGCTCGCGGCTGATCGTCGGCACGGGCAAATATAAGAGCTTCGAGGAGAATGCCGCCGCAGTCGCCGCGTCGGGCGCGGAGATCGTCACCGTCGCCGTGCGAAGGGTCAACATCGCCGATCCGAAGCAGCCGATGCTGACCGATTATATCGATCCGAAGGCCATCACCTATCTTCCCAACACGGCGGGCTGCTTTACCGCCGAGGATGCGATCCGGACCCTTCGACTCGCCCGCGAGGCCGGGGGCTGGACCCTGGTCAAGCTCGAGGTGCTGGGGGAGGCCAAGACCCTCTATCCCGACATGATCGAGACCCTCCGGGCCACCGAGATACTGGCGAAGGAGGGGTTCGAGCCGATGGTCTATTGCGCCGACGATCCGATTGCCGCGAAGAAGCTCGAGGATGCGGGGGCGGTCGCGATCATGCCGCTCGGCGCTCCGATCGGGTCGGGCCTCGGATTGCAGAACCGGGTCATGATCCGGCTCATCGTCGAGAATGCGAAAGTGCCGGTGCTGGTCGACGCGGGTGTGGGCACCGCATCCGACGCCAGCGTCGCGATGGAGCTGGGCTGCGACGGCGTTCTCATGAACACGGCCATCGCCGAGGCGAAGGACCCGATCCTGATGGCCCGCGCGATGAAGGCCGCGGTCGAGGCCGGACGCCTTGCCTACCGCGCCGGCCGTATGGGTAAGCGCCGCTATGCCGACCCGTCCAGTCCGCTGGCTGGATTGATTTAGGACGGCCTTCGGGGGTGAAGCGCAACCTCCTCCGCGACCGCGAAGGTCATCGCGAGGAACGCGTCGGCTTCATCGAATTGTTCTTCGATCTCGTCTTCGTCTTCGCGATCACCCAGATCTCGCACGGACTGATCGCGCATCCCGATCCGGCCGGCTTCCTCCACGCATTGATGCTTCTGCTCGCCATCTGGTGGGTGTGGGTGGACACGGCCTGGGTCACCAACTGGGTCGACGTCCGCCACATGGAGGTGCGCCTCCTGCTGTTCGCGTTGATGGCGGCGGGGATGCTGATGGCGGTCGCAATCCCCTATGCGTTCGCCGAAAGGGCGTGGCTGTTCGCTCTGGCCTATCTGGCCGCGCAGCTCGGCCGCCATTTCTTCATGATCCTCGCGCTCGGTGGTCATAACGAGGCGAATTTCCGCAACTTCACCCGAATCTTCATCTGGGGCCTGCTCGAAGCGCCGTTCTGGATCGGCGGCGCAATGGCGGGCGACGATACGACTCGCACGATCCTCTGGGGGATCGCTCTGGCCATCGTCACGGTCGCGCCGATCTTCGCATTCTGGGTTCCGGGCCTCGGCCGGAGCAAGATCAGCACCTGGAACGTCGAAGGCCATCATTTCTCGGAGCGGTGCGGCCTCTTCATCATCATCGCCCTGGGCGAATCGATCCTCGTCACCGGCACCGCCTTCGGCGCGGCCGATATCGACCTGCCGCGCGCCGCGGCCTTCGGATCGGCCTTCATCGGGACCATGGCGATGTGGTGGCTCTATTTCGACATAGGCGCGGAGCGGGCGGCGCGATTGCTGGCGCAGGACAAGGATCCCGGCCGGATGGCGCGGCTCGCCTACACCTATCTCCATATTCCGATCGTCGCCGGGATCATCGTGACCGCCGCCTCGGACGAAATGGCCCTCGCCCAGCCCGAAGGCGAGGCGAGCCTTGCGGCTCTCGTCGCACTTCTCGGCGGGCCGGCGCTCTATCTGATCGGCAATCTGCTGTTCAAACGGACCAGCGGCGGCCGCTACTTCCCGCTCTCCCATCTCGCCGGCGTCGGCCTGCTCGCCGCGGCGGCGGCCGCCGCGCTCCTGTGGAGAACGCCCAGTCCGCTCATATTGTCGCTCGCCGGGACCTCGGTCCTGGTCCTGGTCGCGGGCTGGGAGATGGTTTCGCTGCGGGAGACGCGGCGGAGTCTCGCCGCCTGATCGTCTGAGGCCGGAAGCACCCCGGGCTCTCGTGTGGAACGGGCGCCCCGTGCGCCGGTTATGTCTATGGAGGAGCGACATGGCCGACTTCGCCCGGCTGCGCGCCGAGATGGTCGAGCAGCAGCTCGCCGCCCGCGGCATAGACGACGAGAGGCTGCTCGCGGCCATGGGCGACGTGCCGCGCCACGAATTCGTGCCCGAGTCCCTGGCCGCCTTCGCCTATGAGGATTCGCCGCTTCCGATCGAGGCCGACCAGACCATCTCCCAGCCTTACATCGTCGCGATGATGATCCAGGCCGCCGGGATCGGGCCGGGAGAGCGCGTGCTCGAGATCGGCGCCGGCTCCGGCTATGCAGCCGCGGTGATCGGCCGGATCGCCGAAGAGGTGGTCGCGATCGAGCGCCATGAGGAGCTGGCCGAAATAGCCTCGGCGCGGATGAAGCGGCTGGGCTACGACAATGTCCGGATCCTCCATGGCGACGGGACCCGCGGCTGGCCGGAGGAAGCGCCGTTCGAGGCGATCCTCGCCGCGGCGAGCGGAAGCCACGTCCCCGAGGCCCTGCTCGGCCAGCTTGCGGTCGGCGGAACCCTGGTCATGCCGATCGGCGAACCCCATTCGGTCCAGAGCCTGGTCAAGGTCACGCGCACGAGCGAGTCGGAATATGAGCATGAGGATCTAGGAGCGGTCCGCTTCGTCCCACTGATCGGCGCCCATGCATGGGACGAGAAAGGCAAGAAAGCGCGCTCGCTCCCCGATCTGGTGAGGGCCGCGGCCGAGCCTCTGCCCGATCTCGACAGCCCGGATTTCGGACTCTTTTTCGACCGCTTCGCCGACGCCCGGATCGTGCTTCTCGGCGAGGCGAGCCACGGCACCTCCGAATTTTATCGCGCGCGCGCGGCCATCTCGAAGCGGCTGATCGAGGAGCATGGCTTCACCATCGTCGCGGTCGAGGCCGACTGGCCCGACGCGGCGACCATCGACCGCTGGGTCCGCCACCGGCCCGGGCGGGAAGGGGAGGAGAAGGCCTTCCAGCGATTCCCGACCTGGATGTGGCGCAACGAGGAGGTGGACTCCTTCATCCGCTGGCTCCGAACGCATAATGAGGGCCGGACGCCCGAGGCCATGGCCGGCTTCCACGGGCTCGATCTCTACAATCTCGGAGGCTCGATCCGGGCCGTCATCGACTATCTCGACGACGTCGATCCCGACGCCGCCCGACTCGCCCGCGAGCGCTACGGATGCCTGATGCCCTGGACCCGCGATCCCGCCGCCTACGGGCGGATCGCGATCACCGAGGGATATGCGCGCTGCGAGCAGCCGGTCGTCCAGATGCTCCGCGAGCTTCACCGCAAGCGCATGGAATATATGGCGGAGGACGGAGAGGAATGGCTCGACGCCGCGGCCAATGCCCGGCTCGTCAAGAATGCCGAGGCCTATTACCGGATCATGTATCACGGCGCCGCGGAGAGCTGGAATCTGCGCGACACCCATATGTTCGAGACTTTGTGCCAATTGCTCGACGCCCGGGGCCCGGACTCCAGGGCGATCGTCTGGGCGCACAACAGCCATATCGGCAACGCCGCGCACACCGAGATGGGGCAGGTGCGCGAGGAGCTGAACCTCGGCCAGCTCTGCAAGGAGAAGTTCGGGGACGCCGCGCGGCTGATCGGCTTCGGCACCCACAGCGGCACGGTCGCGGCCGCCACCGACTGGGACGATCCGATGGAGATCAAGCAGGTCCGCCCGTCGCTTCCGGGAAGCTATGAGCGAATCTCTCACGAGACGGGGCTGAAGCGATTCCTGCTCGACCTTCGCGAGGGCGAGAACAAGGAGGCCGCGGAGGGGCTGCTGGAGCCCCGGCTCGAGCGCTTCATCGGAGTCATCTATCGCCCCGAGACCGAGCGCTGGAGCCATTACAGCCAGTGCGTCCTGCCCAACCAGTTCGACGCCTGGGTCTGGTTCGACGAGACCGAGGCCGTCACCCCGCTTCCCGGCGAGCAACGGCCCGGCGAGGACGAAACCTGGCCGTTCGGCCTCTAGGGTCCGATCCCCTGGGTCTCCGGAAGCGCCGCGACCCTCGACGCCTTCATGAGCATCGATCCGATGATGAACGGAATCCACACCGTCGCCGCCGCGGCGAAGATGATCAGCACCGCCATCGGCGAGCCGGTGAGGATCAGGACCGGGAAGAGCAAGGCGAAGAAGTCGCGGCTCGAAACGACGGTGAGAAAGCGCATGATCGGCCGGACGATCCGGCCCGAGAAACCGCCAACATCCTTCTTGAGCAGATCGAGGCTGAAATGCCCCTCCGAGCTGCTCGATCTCAGGGCGATGATCGCGAGCCCAAGCACGAACAGGCCGAACCCCCAGGCTCCGAGCCTGTAGGCCAGGTCCATTCCGCGGCCGCCGAGATTGATGGTCACGCCGAGGATGAACATCATGTTGGTGCCGACGTCGACTGTCGTATCCAGGGTCGCCCCCGTCCGCGACGTCCGGAAGGTGGCCCGGGCCACTTCGCCGTCCACACCGTCGAAGATTGAGGCGGCCTTGAACAGCAATGCACCCGCGATCAGCCCCGAGTCGCCGCCCGCAACGAGGAAGACGAACATCGAAACGGCCAGGATCATCGTTCCGATCGTGGCGTGGATCGGCCGGAAACCGGGGATCCGAAGCAGCATCGAGGAGATGGCGCGCGAGATCGGACGGTTCACCCAGTGTGACACCGGTCCGTCGCCGGACTTGCCGGTCGCGCGCAGGATCGCCTTGCCCGCGTCCGGCCCGTCGAGCCTCAGCCCTTCGTTCGACTTGCCGATGCGGCCGGCGGGAATCAGCCGGTCGCCGGTCAGGCGGACGGCGACCGGCCCGGCCGGCGCTTCATGGACCTCCACGGCGCTCAGGCGTCCGGCGAGGCGCTCGACGTCTGCCCTGGCGGCCGCGCTCAGCATCTCGCCCGCGGGCAGGAGCAGCCAGGCTTTGTCGAATCCGGCTTGATCGAGCTCGCGGAGGATTCGGGCCGCGGCCGCGACTCCGGCGACGGGGCGCGAGGCCGCCGCGCCGCCAGCGAACGTCACGATCGCCGATCTTTCATCCTGCCGTGCCACGCATCTTTCTACGCGCGCAATTGGGGCGGGACAAAGGCGCTTATGAGGGTCTGGATTCCGGTCAGCCGGTGACCAGCGCTCGCTGCTCCTCGCGTCCCATGGAGAGCAGGAACGGCTCGCCGGCCTGCATCGCCTGGAAATCGGCCTTGGAGCGGAGGCCGCGCCATTCGATCGCGATGAGGGCCTGCGCGATCGCACCGCCGAGCGAGTCGCCCGGCCCGAGCAATATGATCCGGTCGGGCGCATGCTCGCGCACCGCGACCTGGATCGCCCGCGTGAAATCGTAGGTCTCCAATATCTGGGTGACGAAGGTGTAGTCGCGTAGCTGGGCCGGATCGGTCGCGAACGGCCGCCAGATATGGCCGCGTCCGTCGACCATCTTCACTTTCGGCCCATCGAACCAGCCTGCGGGCAGGCTTTTCATCGCGCCGTCCGACGACCCCCGCATCAGAGGAGTGTGGAACGGCCCATGATTGACCAGCCGCATCGGCTCGCGCCCCGGAGTCGCCGGCGCCTCGGCGAGCAGGGCCGCGAGACCTGCCTCGTTGCCGGCGAGAACGATCATTCCGCCAAGCTCGATCGAGACGTGCAGCTCCGCGCCCGGCCGTCCGCCGATCCCCTCGACCAGCGCCAGCACCTGCTCCCGAAGGCCCGGCACCGGACGCCAATCCTCGTCGATCAGGGAGAGCAGGACCTGGCCTCCCGGCTCCCCGGCCTGGCTGTGCCGGCCCATCGCGTCGACGATCGAGAAGCCGTGCTCCGGCGACACCGCGCCGGCGCAGGCCAGAGCGATGTACCAGCCCATCGAATTGCCGGTTACCGCCGCGACGTCGAACCGGCCGCGGTCGATCGACAGATAATCGGCATAAGCGCAGGTGAAGATGAGCGGCGAGGCGGTGTCGCCGCGCGTGTGCGTGGCGACGCTGAACCGTTCGGCCCCGTCCAGCTCCGAGATGGTCGGCTGGCCCGCATGGGCGCGGATCCGGTCGGCCATCGCCAGCAGCTCCGGCTTGTCGGCGTGGAAGCGCTTCAGATAGCCGAGCTCGGCCTTGCCGTAGCTTCCGCGCCCCGGGCAGACGATCAGGGCCGCCTGGCGGTCAGCCACGTCTCTTGCCCTTTTTTGAAGCCGCGAGCTCGAGCGCGGCCGCGACGATCGAATCCCGGCTCGGCAGGGTCACGGTCGCCGCCCGGCCCAGCGGAATGAAGCTGTCCTCGGCGGACAGGCGGGCGGCAGCGATGCCGGGGGCGCGCTCGCCGAACAGGGCCATCAGCGCTTCGCTCTGCGAACCGGTCCTGCGGCATTCGTCGACGATCAGCACGCGCCCGCAGCCGTCGACCGCCTCGAGCAGCCCGTCCTCGTTCAGCGGCGCCAGCCAGCGCAGGTCGACGACCCGGACCGCGAGCCCGTGCTCGTCGCTCAATATCTTCGCGGCCTGGCGGGAGAGATAATAGCCGTTGCCGTAGCTCACGATGGCGAGGTCCCTGCCGCCGCCATGGACTCCAGGCTCGCCGAGACGGATCGGCTTCGCCTCGCCCGGCGCGGCATAGGGGGCGGTCCACAGCCCGTCCCCTTCCTCGTGGAGGTCGCGGGTCATGTAGAGCGCGATCGGCTCGAGGAAGACGATCACCCTCTGCTCCTCGAGCGCGAGTCGGGCGCATTCGCGAAGCATCCCGACCGCGTCGGCGCCGTTGCTCGGGCAGGCCAGGATCAGCCCCGGAATGTCGCGGAAGACGGCGAGGCTGTTGTCGTTGTGGAAATGGCCCCCGAAGCCCTTCTGGTAGCCGAGGCCGGCGATCCGGATGATGGTGGGGTTGGTATATTGGCCGCTCGAGAAGAAGCTCAGGGTCGCGGCCTCGCCGCGAATCTGGTCCTCCGCATTGTGGACGTAGGCGAGGAACTGGATCTCGGTGATCGCGAGCAGGTCGTTATGAGCCGCGCCGATCCCGAGGCCCAATATGCTCTGCTCGTCGAGCAATGTGTTGATCACTCGCGCCGGCCCGAAGCGCTCATGGAGCTTGGCGGTGACGTTGTAGACCCCGCCCTTCGGCCCGACATCCTCACCGGCGACGATGATGTTGCCGTGGCTCAGCATCAGATCGGCCAGGGTCCAGCTCAGCAGCCGGGCCATGTGCTGGGGCTTTTCCATCATCGATTTGTCGCGCGCGAACAGCGCCTCGCGCTGCTCCGGGCTCGGCGTGTTGGCGCGCGCCGGCCCTCGCCTGGGCGGTACGATGCTGGCCATCACCTCCCTGGCGCTGGTCAGCTTCGGCCGCCTGATCGCCTCCTCGGCGACTCGCGACAGGGTCGCCTCGGTGCCGTTGTAGATGTCGAGCAGGTCGGCCGGAGAGGCGATGCCCTGCTCGATCAGCAGGGCCGCGCTGTGGAGCAGGGGATCGCGTTCCTCGTCCTGCTCGATCTGGCCTTTGGTCAAATAGGTCGATTGGACGTCCGATCCGGCGTGGCCGTAAAGCCGGACGCAGTCCATGTGCAGGAAGACCGGCTTGCGCTCGGCCCGGGCAAAGTCGGCCGCCTCGCGCGCGCCGCGATAGCAGTCGACCATGTCGAAGCCGCTGCAGCGGATGTAGCGAAGGCCCGCCCGGTCGCGGAAATTCGCCTCGATCCAGCCTTTGGGCGTACGCGTCGAGATTCCGATGCCGTTATCCTCGCACAGGAAGACGATCGGCATCGCGCTGCCCTGATAGGCGGTCCAGGCGGCGGTGTTGAACGCGCCCAGCGCGGTCGAATGATTGGCCGAGGCGTCGCCGAAGCTGGCGAGCACGATCGAATCTCGGGGGAGGGCGGTCTCATCGAGCTTCAGCAGCCTGGCGATCCCGATGCTGAACGCCGCGCCGACCGCCTTCGGCAGATGCGAGGCGATCGTGCTGGTCTGCGGCGGGATGAAGAGCGGCTTCGATCCGAGCACCTTGTGCCGCCCGGCCGAGATCGGGTCTTCGGACGAGGCCGCGAAGCTCAGAAGCATGTCCCACGCGGGCGTCTGGCCCGGAAGCTTGCCGGCGCGATGGATCTGGAAGGCGGCCGAGCGGTAATGGAGGAAGGCCATGTCGTCGATCCGCAGGGCCTCGGCGACCGCGCCGTTATTCTCGTGGCCCGAGCTTCCGATCGTATAGAAGCCCTCGCCGCGCGCCTGGAGCCGTCGCGAGATCCGGTCCATTTGCCGGCTGACGCACTGGCTGTAGAAGAGCTCGGCCATCGTCTCGCGCGACAGCCCGACCTCGTCCGGCTGCACGGCGACGGCGCGGCGCGGGAGCCGTCCTTCCCCCACTTTCGCGACGAACTTCTCGTGAATGGCCTCGGCCGCGTCCATTGCGCGCCACTAGCCGCCGGTCTCTGTGCAGTCGAGCCTGCGCCGATACCCTCCAGCCTCTGGGATGAAAGCAGGCTGGCCTCGGCTGATGGTGCCCATGGGCTTGACGTGACGTTTACGTAAACTAGGGAAAGTCGCCGAACCCCAGCGGGAGGCAGATCAATGAACAAGAGCGAAATGGCCGCGGCCCTCAACGAGAAGAGCGCCTGGCTTCCCGGCAAGAGAGTGAAGCTCGATTTCGGCGATCAGGGCGCTGTGACCCTCGACGGGGTGGCCAATGCGGTCACCGAGGAAGACGGACCGGCAGACACCACGATCAAGGTCGCCTGGGACGATTGGGAAGCGATGCGCGCCGGAACGCTCGATGGAATGACCGCCTTCATGCAGGGCAAATTGAAGGTCGAGGGCGACATGTCGAACGCGATGCAGCTCCAGGGCGTTCTCGCCAAGCTGAAGAGCTGACCGCGGGCCGGGCATCCGGTGCACGCACCCGATTTCTCGGATATATTCCTTGCCTGGCTCGTCTTTCTCGCGAGCCTGGGCTTCCGCGCCGACTCGCACCTCCACCCTCCGGCGACTCTCGAGGCAATCGCCGCGGTGGAGCAAGAGATCGGCTTCGCGCTTCCAGACGATTTGCGCGGCCTCTATCTGAAGGCGGACGGTCAGAAGGATCCGTTCGAGATAAGGGATCCAAGCCCCGGCACGCTCGTCATGCCCTTTTTCGGCGGATATGATTTCGTGCCCCTCGAACGGGCGCTCAGCGAATACCGGAACTGGATGGAGGTTTACGAGGAAGGCGGCGCCGGTTCCGACGCCTCGTTCCATGACATGGTCACCGTCCGATCCGGCGATCCCGTCCACCGCGAATATTGGCGGCCCGGCTGGTTCCCGTTCGCGGTCGACGGGGGCGGCAACGCTTATGCCGTCGACCTTTCCCCGGCGCCCGGCGGGCAATACGGCCAGGTCATCCTGATCGGGTCCGACGAGGACGAGCGCCGAGTCCTCGCGCCGAGCCTCGGGGCGTTCCTGCTGAAGGCCTCGCGGCTCCAGAATCCCCGCATCGAGCGCGCCCCGCCCGAGGACCATAGCCCCTGGGCGAGCTTCGACGCGGAAACGGGTCGATGAAACCGGCACGGATGCTCCTGATGGCGGCGCTCCTGCTCGGCGCCGTCGGCAGCCCCGCGGCCGCTGCCCTCGACGCGAGCGCCGCGCAGGCGATCATAACCGGCTGCGCGAACCACGCCGCGGCGAAGCGCCAGAGCCACGCGATCGTCGTCGTCGACCTGGGCGGCCATGTCGTCGCCTCGCTTCGGATGGACGGCAACGGCTACGGGATCATGGACTTCGCTTCGGCCAAGGCGAGGGCGGCAGCGGCCTGGGGCTTCTCGACCGCGCAAATGGCCGAGAACGCGGCGGCGACGCCGGGGTTTCGCGACGCGCCGCATGTCGTCACGGTCGCCGGCGGCCTCCCCATCTTCTCGGCTGACGGGCTTGAGCGGATCGGCGCGGTCGGCGTGTCGGGCGAGGCGCCTGCCGACGATGCCGCCTGCGCCGAAGCGGGAATCAAGGCGACGGGCCTTCGGTCCACCCGGCCGGGACGCTGACCGCCGGTTGCCTCGCCCGTCGCGGTGGCTAGAGTCGCTTCGATGTCGTTCCAGCTTCACGTCCGTAAGACCTTGTTCCTGCTTGGCGAAACCGCCGCGATCTTCCTGTCTCTCGCCGGCCTGACCCTTGCGGCGCTGACCCGGCTTCCGCCCGCCGCCGCGTGGCCGGTCATCGCCCTACTCGCCTTCATGCAGGGCCTGTGGTTCGACCGGCTCTACACCGTCGCTCACGAGGCTGTGCACCACAAGCTCGCCCCGGGCCGCAGGCGACTCAACGATGCGATCGGAATCGTGCTGATGCTGCCTCTGCTCGCGCCTTTCGCCGTCTTCCGGAAGATCCACGGCTTCCACCATGGCGGAAACCGGCGCGACCCGGAGACCGCCGCGCTCGACCATATGCGGCTTCCGCCCGATGCCGGACCGAAGCAGATCGCCGCCAGGCGCCGGCTCTGGTTCTTCTACGTCTTCGCCGGCGGCTTCTATCTTCACACCCTGGCGACCATCCTCATCTTCCTGCTCGTGCCTTCGAATCGCGCGGTGCGGATCTCGCCGGTCTTCCGCGCCTGGCCCGCGCGGCTTCGGGTCCAGGCCTGGCTCCACTTCGGCGCGGGCATATTGTTGCATCTCGCGGTCGGCCGGATCCTGGGCGGCGCGGCCTGGTTCGCCTTGCTCGGGCTTCCGATGCTCGTCTTCGCCTGGTTCTGGTCGATGATGCTCTACATCTACCATCACCGCACCAGCGTCGGGCCAGACGTGCGGCACAACGTCCGCTCGCTTCCGCGCCAGCCTTTCTTCTCCTGGCTCCTGCTCAACTTCAACGAGCATTCCACCCATCATCGCGACCCCGGCATCCCTTGGTACGAGCTTCCCGAGCGCCGCTATCAGCTGCCGCCGAGCCATGCGGCAAACCAGGACGTCTCGACCCTGTTCGAGGCCGTCGTCCGTCAGCGCGAAGGGCCGGTGCTGTGGACTCCCCGATGAGCGCGCGCCTTCGAGTCGCGCGGCCGGGCGATCTTCCCGCCTTGGTCGCGATCAAGGAATCGCTCGCTCTGACGCGCGACGGCGGGTCGGCAAGCCGCGGCGGTTTCCTGCTCGGCTGTCCGCCCGAGCGCTACTCCATGCTGATCGCGGTCGCCCAGGTGACCTTGCTCGAGGTGGGCGGGCGCCCAGCCGGATTCGCAATCGCACTGCCCGATCCGGTGCTTCGGGCGAGTGAATTGTGGGCGCGGCGGGAGTCGATCCGCTGGGCGCCGGGCCAAGGCGAGCCGCCGGAAGATGCCGTTCTCGCTTATTTCGACCAGCTCGCGCTCGCGGCGTGGGCGAGCCGGCTCCACGCCGCGCCACTCGCGCTCGCCGCGGTGCGCCGGCTCGCCGCCGGCGGCCATGACCATCTCTATGCCACCACCCTCGCCGCGCCTTTGCGCAATCGCGCCTCCTTCCCGCTGCTCGCCGCCTTCGGGGCGCATATCGTCGGCGAGGTGGAGGAGGTCTATCCCGAGGTGGGAGCGGTCCAGTCCCTGCTCCATCATGCCTCGATCCCGGACGGCCTGGCCCGCATCGAGGCTCGGAGCGCCGGCGCTCGGACGGCCGCGGCCGCCGAGCGGATGGCGGCCTAGCCCCCCGGCGGCCTCGCAGCCGGCGCGTTGACCGGCGGCGGGCCCCGCGTCTATCTGCGCCACGTCCAGCGGAGTGCGCGATGCGAAAAATCTATCCCGACGCCGGGGCGGCGCTCGAAGGCCTGTTGTTCGACGGAATGACGATCTGCGCGGGCGGCTTCGGCCTGTGCGGCATTCCGGAACGGCTGATCGACGCGATCCAGGCGAGCGGGGTGAAGAATCTCACCATCGCCTCCAACAATGCCGGGATCGACAATGAGGGGCTCGGCAAGCTTCTCCGGAGCCGCCAGGTCGGGAAGATGATCTCCTCCTATGTCGGCGAGAACAAGGAGTTCGAGCGGCAGTATCTGGCAAAGGAGCTCGAGGTCGAATTCTGCCCCCAGGGCACGCTCGCCGAGCGCTGCCGAGCCGGCGGCGCGGGCATCCCCGGCTTCTATACAAAGACCGGAGTCGGAACGATCGTCGCCGAGGGCAAGGAGCATAAGGAGTTCGACGGCGAGACCTTCATCCTGGAGCGCGGAATCCGCGCCGATCTCTCGATCGTGAAGGCGTGGAAGGCCGACGAGAGCGGAAACCTCGTCTTCCGCAAGACCGCCCGCAACTTCAACCAGACCATGGCGACGGCGGGGAAGATCTGCGTCGCCGAGGTCGAGCAGATCGTGCCCACGGGAAGCCTCAATCCCGACTGCATCCATTTGCCGAGCATCTACGCCAAGCGCATCGTTCTCGGAGCGCCCTACGACAAGAAGATCGAGTTCCGGATGACCCGGCAGAGGGAGGCCGTCTGATGCCCTGGGACCGCAACCAGATGGCCGCCCGCGCCGCGAAGGAGCTTCGCGACGGCTATTACGTCAATCTCGGAATCGGGATCCCGACCCTGGTCGCCAACAACATCCCCGAGGGGATGGAGGTCACCCTCCAGTCCGAGAACGGGATGCTCGGGATCGGACCCTTCCCCTATGAGGACGAGGTCGATCCGGACCTGATCAATGCCGGCAAGCAGACGATCAGCGAGCTTCCGTCCACCTCCTATTTTTCCTCGTCGGACAGTTTCGCGATGATCCGCGGCGGCCATATCGACCTCACCGTGCTTGGCGCGATGGAGGTCGCCGAGAATGGCGACATCGCCAACTGGATGATCCCCGGCAAGATGATCAAGGGCATGGGCGGCGCGATGGACCTGGTCGCCGGCGTGAAGAAGATCATCGTGGTGATGGAGCATGTCTCCAAGAACGGCGACCCCAAGTTCATCCCCGAATGCACTTTGCCGCTGACGGGGAAGAACGTGGTCGACATGATCGTCACCGATCTCTGCGTCTTCCACCGGCCGGACCATGAAAGCCCGTTTCGCCTGATCGAGATGGCGCCGGACGTGACCGCCGAGGAAGTCGCGGCCAAGACCACGGCGCGTTACGACGTGTGACCCGTTTTTTCGTCATCCCAGCGAAAGCTGGGATCTCAATTTCCTTTTTCGGCAGCCGGGAAGGAGAAGTGAGATTCCAGCTTTCGCTGGAATGACGGGTTGTTGAAATGCGCATCCTCCTGACCGGCTCCTCTGGCTGGCTCGGCCGATTCCTCGCGCCGCGCCTTCGCCGGGACGGCCATGAGGTCATCGGCCTCGACGTCGCCCCCGGCATCGAGACCGGGATCCTCGGCTCGGTCGCCGACCGAACCCTCGTCGACCGCATCTTCGCCGAGCGCGGGATCGAGGCGGTCGTCCACGCCGGAGCCCTGCACAAGCCGGACATCGTCCGGTATCGCAAGCAGGCCTTTCTCGACGTCAATGTCGCCGGCACCCTGAACCTTCTCGAGGCGGCCGCGGCGGCGGGCAACGACCGCTTCGTCTTCACCTCCACCACCTCGCTGATGATCAGCGAGAAGATCCGCGCCGGCAGAGCGGGCGGGGCGCAGGCGGCCGCCTGGCTGAGCGAGGATTCCGGTCCGCTCGAGCCGCGCAACATCTACGGAGTCAGCAAGCGGGCGGCGGAGCAGATCTGCGGGCTCGTCCATCGCGAGCACGGGCTTGCCATAGCCGTCCTGCGCACCAGCCGCTTCTTTCCCGAGGACGACGACACCCATCGCGACCTTGCCGGTCCGAACATCAAGGCCAACGAATTCCTCAATCGCCGCCTCACCGTAGAGGATTGCGCCGAGGCCCATGTCGCCGCGCTTGTCCGGGCGCCGGAAATCGGCTTCGGAATCTTCATCGTCTCAGCGCCTCCGCCCTTCGAGCGCGAGGAAGCCGCCGAGCTGATCCACGATGCGCCCGCGGTGATCGGTCGCCACTTTCCGGCGGCCGCCGATCTCTATGCGCGCGCCGGCTGGTCGCTTCCGGCGCATATCGACCGGGTCTACGATCCGGGGCTCGCGGAGCGGATGCTGGGCTTCCGCTGTCGGACCGATTTCGCTTCAATCCTGACCGCGCTGGAGGAGGGCGAGCAATTGCCCTTCGCCCACGATCCCTCCTATGTCTCGCCAATCGTGGCTGAGCAGGGGAGAGGCTGATGCGCGGACGGATATTGGCGGCGGCGCTCGGATGGCTGGCGCTCACCGCCTTTCAGGCCCCCCCGGCCGCGAAGCCCGAGCTTTCGCTCTGGCGGCTCGACTGCGGCGAGTTCGTCATCAAGCAGTACGGCGCCTTCTTCTCGGACACCTTTCAATATCCGGCGGGGCCGAAGAACATCGTCGGAAGCTGCTATCTGATCCGCCACGGAGACCGCTATCTGCTGTGGGACACGGGCCTGACCGACGCGCTGATCGGTCACGATTTCGACAATGCGGCGCAGACGATCCGGCTCCGGCGCAGCCTGGTCGACCAGCTCGGCCAGATCGGCGTCCGGCCCGAGCAGATCGAGACGATCGGCATCAGCCACTGGCATTTCGACCATGTCGGACAGGCGCGTCACTTCCCTCGGGCGAATCTTTTGATGGGCCGGGCCGACATCGAGCTTCTTCGCCGCGATCCGCCGGTCGATCCGGATTCGGTGAAGGCGATGACGCATTGGCTGACCGGCGACGGCAAGCTCGAGCCGCTCGACGGCGACCGCGACGTCTTCGGGGACGGGCGGGTGGTGATGCTCGATATGCCCGGCCACACGCCCGGACATTACAGCCTGCTGGTGCGGCTCGCCTCGGGGCCCGTCCTGCTCTCGGGCGATCTCTATCACTTCACCGAACAGGTCGGGAATCGCGGGGTGCCGCCCTTCAATCACGACCGCGCCGACACCTTGGCCTCGATCGACCGCTACGAACGGATCGCCAAAAATCTGGGCGCGAAGACGATCATCCAGCACGAACCGGCAGACATCATGAAGCTTCCGCCTTTCCCCAAGGCCGCGAAATGAGGGCCTTGCTCTCCCGCGCGCCCGGCGGCCCCGAGACTCTCGAGCTCGCCGAACTGCCCGACCCCGAGCCCGGCCCCGGCCAGCTGCTGGTTCGGGTCAAGGCCTGCTCGATCAACTATCCCGACGTCCTCATCATCGAGGACAAATATCAGTTCAAGCCGCCGCGGCCGTTCGCGCCCGGGGGAGAGATCGGCGGGATCGTCGAGTCGCTGGGCGAGGGAGTCACCGGCTGGAAGCCGGGCGACCGCATGATCGCGATGCTCGGCCATGGCGGGCTCGCCGAGAAGGTGCTGGTCTCCGCCGCCATGGCGCTTCCGCTCCCGGCCGAGCGAAGCTTCGAGGAAGGCTCCGCCCTGATCCTCACCTACGCCACCTCCATCCACGCACTTCTCGACCGAGGCCGGCTGAAGGAGGGCGATACCCTGCTCGTGCTCGGCGCCGCGGGCGGCGTCGGCCTCGCGGCGGTCGAGCTGGGCAAGGCCTATGGCGCACGGGTGATCGCCGCGGTCTCCTCGGAGGAGAAGGCCGAGGCCGCCCGCACCGCCGGCGCCGACGACGCGATCGTCTATCCGCAAGGACCGTTCGACAAGGATCAGTCGAAGGCGCTGGCGCAGCAGTTCAAGGACGCGGTCGGGCCGGACGGCGCCAACATCGTCTACGACCCGGTCGGCGGCGATTATGCCGAGCCGGCGCTCCGCTCGATCGCCTGGGAAGGCCGTTATCTGGTCGTCGGCTTCCCCGCCGGGATTCCCCGCCTCCCGCTCAACCTCACCTTGCTCAAGAGCTGCGACGTCTGCGGAGTCTTCTGGGGCGCCTTCGCGGCGCGCGATCCAAAGGCCAACGCCGCCCATATCGAGACCCTCTTCCGCCTGTGGCGAGACGGAAAGATCGCTCCGAAGGTGAGCAAGACATGGCCGCTTGAGCAGGGCGGCGAAGCCATCGCCCACATGGCCGCGCGCAAGGCGGTCGGGAAGCTCGTGGTGACGATGGACTGATCTAGCCCCTCCCCTTCAGGGGAGGGGGTTGGGGGTGGGGCTTGTCATGCGCGCAATCGCTGGCTGGTCGTAATTGAAGGATACCGCCCCCACCCCAACCCCCTCCCCTGAAGGGGAGGGGCTTGTTCCGACATTGCACCGTCTCCTCCGCCCGCCTATCTGGAAGAGAACAGAGACAAGGGATGGACATGACCACTTTCGACGATCGCGAACGGGCCTTCGAGAACCAATATGCCCGCGACCAGGAGATGCAGTTCAAGGTCGTGGCCCGGCGCAACCGGCTTCTCGGCCATTGGGCGGCGGGGCTTATGGGCCTGACCGAGGTCGAGGCGGAGGCCTATGCCAAGGACGTGGTCCGGGCCGATTTCGAGGAAGCGGGCGACGAGGACGTGATCCGCAAGGTGCTCGGCGACCTGACATCGGCCGGAGTGGAATGCGACGAGTCGCGGATCCGCGAGGCGCTCGCCCACAAGACCGTCGAGGCGCGCCGCCAGCTGATGGAAGCGCAATAGGAACGGCAAGGGCAGACAAGGGCAGACCCTAATGGCGATGACCGCCGAAGACATTGAAAGCCTGATCCGCGAGGCCATTCCCGACGCTTCTGTCGAGATCACCGATCTTGCCGGCGACGGCGATCATTATGCGGCCCGGGTCGTTGCCGAAAGCTTCCGCGGCGAGTCCCGGATCGAGCGCCAGCGCCGGGTCTATGCCGCGCTTGGCGGGCGAATGGGCGGAGAGCTTCACGCGCTCCAGCTCACCACCGCGCTTCCCGAAGGAAATTGAGATGACCGACACAAATAGCAGAATCGACGAGCTCGTCCGCTCGAACGACGTCGTCCTCTTCATGAAGGGCAGCGCGCTCTTCCCGCAATGCGGCTTCTCGAGCCGGGCGGTCGCCATCCTCGACCATCTCGGAGTCGCCTTCCAGACGGTCGACGTGCTCCAGGATCCCGAAATCCGCCAGGGCATCAAGGAATATTCTGACTGGCCGACCGTGCCCCAGCTCTACGTGAAGGGCGAGTTCCTCGGCGGCTCCGACATCATGATGGAGATGTTCGAGGCCGGAGAGCTCCAGCAATTGCTCGAGGAAAAGCAGGTCGCCCGCGCTCAGGCGTAAAACGGCCGACCAATAGGCCGTCATCCCGTGGAAGTCGGGATCTCGTCGAGACTTGCCGGGATTTTCTTGCCGAGTGCCGAGCCTGGCGGGGCTTCACGTCGCTGGAAATATTTGGGGCGGACGGCGCGACCAGAAAAAGCGCCAGTCCGCCCCGATAACGTGGAACCGTGTGGACGCGGATAGAGATACACGTGCCGTGCCAGACCGTGCCAATGGCGGAAATCCGCGCCTTTCGATGGTTCATCGAAATTAACACTTATCCTGTGTTGTAAAGCCGTCCGACATCTTCCCCTCCCGGATTTCCGGGAGGGGATCGAGGGGTGGGGCGAGCGCAGCGAGCTCTTCGGCTTCGGGATCTCGAGCAAAAGCCGCAAGGGCCCACCCCCAGCCCCTCCCGGGATTCCGGGAGGGGAGAAAAGCGCCGGGCTGAACGCCTATTCATTTGCCGTTCACGGGAAGAGTGATTACAGCTGTAGTCAATAAGGGAGGGATAGCCATGGAGCGAATCGCCGAGGGCGAATATGCGGTCATGGAGGTGCTCTGGCAGGAGGCTCCGCTCACGGCCGCGGAAGTCGCCGAGCGCGTGCCCGAGGACCGCGGCTGGAGCCTTGCCACGGTCAAGACCATGCTCTCCCGCCTTCTCGCCAAGGGGGTCCTCTCCCATGAGGAAGACGGCCGCCGCTATCTCTATTGCCCGACCATCAGGCGCGAGGATTATGTCGCGGCGGAATCGGGCCGGCTGATCGACCGGATGTTCGCGGGCCGGATCACCCCGCTCGTAGCCCAGCTGGCGGCGCGGAATCGCCTCAGCCCGGACGACATCGAAGAGATCGAGGCCCTTCTGAAGGAGCTCAAATCATGATCTCCTGGCTTCTCGACACCTTGCTCGGCGTCACCCTGCTGATGCTCCTCGTCCTCGCCGTTCGCCGCCCGGTCGCCCGTTTCTTCGGCGCCGGCTGGGCCTATGCGCTTTGGCTCCTTCCGCCGATGCGCCTGCTTCTGCCGCCTCTGCCGCTGCCGCAGCTCGCGCCCGATATCGCCCTTCCGCCCGCCGCCGCCTTCATCCCGGCGCTGGGCGGCGTGACCGCGTCCCTGCCGGCGCAAGCCGGACCTGGGCAGTGGGTGCCTTTCATGCTCGCATTGTGGGCCGGGGGCGCGGTCACATTCCTGATCTGGCACTGGCTCGAGTACCGCGCCTTCCTCAAGGCGCTGAAGAACGAGGCGCGGACCGGCGATCCGCCCTCCTGGGGCGGAATCCCGACCCTCGCCACCGGCGCGGTCGACGGCCCGCTCGCGATCGGCATATTCGAGCGGCTGATCGTCCTTCCCGCCCATTTCTCGCGCCGCTACAATGAGGGCGAGCGGAGGCTGGCGCTCGAGCACGAGCTCGTCCACCACCGCCGAGGCGACATCGTCTGGAACATGGCCGGACTGGTCCTTCTCGCGGCGAACTGGTTCAATCCGATCGCCTGGTTCGCCTTCCACGCCTTCCGGAGCGATCAGGAGCTGGCCTGCGACGCCGCGGTCGCCAAGCGCGCCTCGCGCGACGAGCGACACGATTATGCAAGGGCCCTCGTCAAGTCGGCGAGCCGCCCCGGCCTCATCGCCGCCTGCCCGCTCAACGCCGCCGAGGAGCTGAAGCACCGGCTGCGGATGATCGCCAATCATCGGGAAGGGAAGGCGCGGATGGCCGGCGGCCTGGCCGCCTTCGCCACTTTGCTCGCCGGCGGCCTCATGCTCAGCAACCCGAACCGCGATGCGGGGCCGGCGATGCAGCCCGCTTCGGTCGCCGAGGCGGTGTCACAGGCGCCCGCGGCCGGACAGACAATGCTTGCTTCCGCCATGCCCGTGGGGACGGCCTCGGCCGCGGCGCGCACCGAATCCTCTCCGCGCCATCTCGCTCGCCGCCTTGCCGCGATGGTCCGGCCGGCCGCGACCGGGACGAAGGACATCGAGCACGAGAAGATCAGCCTCGCCGGTCTCGCGGTCGAGCCGTCGCTGCCGGAGGCCCCCGCCTTCCTTCATGCCTTCAATGATTCCGGCCCGGCCCTGTTCCGGGTCGCCCGGATCGAGCTTGCGCCCGAGGCGACCCCGGCGCCGGCCGAGACGATTGCCGCGGCCGAGCCGCCGGCCCCAGGGCCGACGCCCGGGAGACAGCGCCTGATTCTGCGCGTCGAGAACGGCGTGATCAGGATAGGCGGCAATGCCGATCCGGCGCGGATCACCGCCGTCCAGGCCGCGATCCAGCGCGCAATGGCCGCAAGCAACGATCCGGAGACCCGCGCCAATCTCGGCCGGGCCGCCAACGCGCTCGAGCAGAGGCTCGTCGAGCTCGGGATGATAACGACAATCGACTGATCGGGAGAGGGACATGAAGATGAATTTGATCGGGGCGGCGCGCTTCGCCGCTGCTGCCGGGGCGCTTGCGATCGCCGGCTTCGGGCTCGGCGGGCCCGGAATCGCCCATCCCCATGGCGAGGAGGACGGCGCCGTCACGAAGACGGAGAAGGTGATCATCCTTCGCGAAGGCGATTCGAAGCATGACGGCAAGGGCAAGCGCCTGCGCACTTTTCATGTCGAGGGTGACGGCAAGGCCGGCGACGGCCGCCGGATCCGCACCGTCCATATCGGTCGCGACGGCAAGGCCGGCGAGGGCGAGCGCCACGTCCGGGTGATGCGTTTCGGGGAAGGCGCGCTTCACGATTGCGACGGCGAGGAGGTCGCCCGCTCCGAAACCGGCGGCGAGAACGACAAGACCAAGGTCATTATCTGCTCGAAGGACCAGCTGACCCAGGCCCAGCGCATCGAGAAGATCGAGAAGGTGCTGACCCGGATCCAGTCCAACGACGAGCTCAGCGCCGAGCATAAGGAAAAGGTGACCGCCGCCCTTCGCCGGGCGATCGAGGATATGCGCACCACGCCTTGAATGCCCGGGCGTCCCGGCTTCGGCCGGGACGGCCGGGTTCTGATCGGCGACCCGAGGCTGGTGCGGGTCCGGTCCCCCCAAAGGGCCGGCAGGGAAGGGCGGGAGCTCTGGAGGCTCCCGCTCTTCTTATAGAGCATCGTACGGAAAAGTGGGTACCATGAGCGCGGTGTGGATTGCCCCCGGCAATCCACAGCCATGCCGGGGGCATGGCGGCCGCGCCTCATTTCCGCTTAAACGATGCGGCAACAAGGATTTAGAGCAGCGGCGCGACCCAGGAATCGCGTCCGATGCTCTGGTCCGCAAGCCCGCGCTTGGTTTTCGCAGCCGCCGGTGCCACATCCACCGCCATGGAGGATTGGCCCACCGGACGCATCGAGACGGTCCACCCCCTGGTCCGGCGCCTGCTCGCGCCCAATCCCTCGCCTTTCACCTACACCGGCACCCAGACCTATATCGTCGGGCGCGGCGAGGTCGCGGTGATCGATCCCGGCCCGAACCTGCCCGACCATGTCGAGGCGATACGCGAGGCTCTCGGCGGCGAGCGCGTGAACGCCATCCTTTGCACCCACACCCACCGCGACCACAGCCCAGCCAGCCGCGCGCTCGCCGCCGCGACGGGCGCGCCGATCGTCGGGTGCGCGCCGCTTGCGCTCGAGGATGACGGACCGCGCTCCGACGCCGCCTTCGACGCTTTTTATGCACCCGACCGCATCCTGGGCGACGGCGAGTGCGTCGAGGGAGAGGGCTGGACCTTGCGCGCGGTTGCGACTCCGGGCCACACCTCCAACCATATCTGCTTCGCCTTGCCGGAGGCGGAGGCCCTGTTCACCGGCGATCACGTCATGGGCTGGTCGACCACTGTTGTCGCGCCACCGGACGGAGACATGGCCGATTACATGGCCAGCCTCGATCGTCTCCTCGCCCGCGGCGACCGGATTTATTTCCCCGCCCACGGCCCGGCCGTGGAGGACCCGCGCGGCCATGTCCGCCGCCTGGTCGAGCATCGCCGCGGCCGCGAGCGCCAGATCCTCGCTCATCTCGAGGCGGGGGAGGGGCGGATCCCGGTCATGGTCGAAGACATGTATCGCGACGTGGATCCGCGGCTCCATCCGGCCGCCGGGCGCTCGGTGCTCGCCCACCTGATCGATCTCGAGACGCGCGGCCTGGCGCTTCGGCGAGGTGAGACATGGGCGATTGCAGGCTGAAGCCTCCGGTCCTGGTCGCGGCGGCTTTCCTGCTGCTGCTCGCCGGAGTGGCGATCGGCCTGGCTCTGCGCCCGGCCGGCAAGGCTCCCGAAGCCGATCCCGAGGCGATCGCCACCGCGACACTGCTGTCGGTCCGCGACCAGGGGCGGCTGGTGCCGTTCAGCGCCACCTTCGTGGCGTCGGCGAGCGCGAGCGAGAGCCATCTCGGCCTTACCGCGCGCAAGACCCTGATCATGCCGGGCACGGTTCGCTACGGAGTCGACCTGGCCCGCCTCCGGCGCTCGAGCCTTGCCTGGGACGAGGCGACCCGGACCCTCACCGTCACCCTCCCGCCGCTCGAACTGGCCGGCCCGAGGATCGATCTCAACCAGGTCCGCGAGGAGAAGGAGGGCAGCCTCGTGATGGCGCTTTCCGATTCCGAGAAGGAATTGGACAGCGAAGCCCGCCGCGAGGCCCAGGACGATCTGATGCGCCAGGCCCGGGCGCCCGCGCCGATGGCGCTTGCCCGCGACGCGGCGATGCGCGACGTCGCCCGCAGCTTCGCCATGCCGCTTCGCGCCGCCGGAATCGAGGCCAGCGTCGCGGCGCGCTTCGTCGATCCGTCGGGCCGCGTGGAGGCGATGTTCCTCGATCGGCCGCGGCGGCTCGAGGAAACCCTCCGCGACCGCCAGGCGAACCGGTGAACCGCGGCTCCGGCGCGCCGGCCTTCACTTTCCGGTTGAGTAACCGCCGCCCGGTCCCGTCATGACGGATTTCCGATTTGATCGATATGGAGCCGCGCGCGTTGGTTCGGCGTGATGAGGAAGGCTGGACTTTAGTCCGATGCGCAGATCGGCCATTTTCGTCACCGCTTTGGCGCTCGGCCTGGTTCTCGGCGCGCTCCTGATCGGCGCTCTCCGGCTCTCCGATCTGTTCGGCCGGGGCCCCGATCCCGAGACGGTCGCCGCATCGAGCCTCCAGTCGGTGCGCGCGCAGTCGAGGCTCGTGCCCTTCGCCGCGCGATTCGTCGCGGTCGTCACCGCGAGCCAGACCCGGCTCGGCCTCAAGGCGCAGAAAACTCTGATCATGCCGGGCCTGGTCCGTTACGAGGTCGATCTCGCCAGGATGAGCGATCGCGATCTCGACTGGGACGGCGACAGGAAGATTCTCACCGTCACTCTCCCGCCCCTTGAAATTTCGGGTCCGGAGATCAACCTCAATGAGATACGGGAATATTCGGGCGGCGGCATATTGATGGCGCTGACCGATGCCGAGAACGCGCTGGATTCGGCCAACCGGCAGCGCGGCCAGCAGGAGCTGATACGGCAGGCCCGTGAGACATTGCCGATGCAGCTCGCACGCGATGCAGCGGTCCGTTCAATCGAGCGCAGTTTCGCCATGCCGATGAAGGCGGCCGGGATTGACGCTCAGGTGGTCGCCCGGTTTAGAAGCTGAGGCGGCCGGGAGAGCAGGACCATGAATGCACCAAACGTCACCCTCAAGGGGCTCGACCTCCGCGCCGAGATCGACCGGCTGCGCAAGGAGCGCAACGCCGTCATCCTGGCACATTATTACCAGGAGCCCGCGCTCCAGGACATTGCCGACTTCGTCGGCGACAGCCTCGATCTCAGCCGAAAGGCCGAGGCGACCGACGCGGACGTCATCGCCTTCTGCGGAGTCCGCTTCATGGCCGAGACGGCCAAGATATTGAGCCCGCAAAAGATCGTCGTCCTGCCCGACATGAACGCCGGATGCAGCCTCGAGGATTCATGCCCACCCGATGCGTTCAAGGCCTTCCGGGAGAAGCATCCGGACCATATCGCGCTCACCTACATAAATTGCTCGGCGGCGGTGAAGGCGCTGTCCGACATCATCGTCACCAGCTCGTCGGCCGAGATCATCCTCAGCCAGATCCCGCTCGACCAGAAGATCATCTTCGGCCCCGACAAGCATCTCGGCGGCTATTTGGCCCGCAAGACCGGCCGCGACATGCTGCTCTGGCCGGGCGTGTGCATCGTCCACGAGGCCTTCTCCGAGACCGAGCTCCTCAAGCTCAAGGCGCAATATCCCGGCGCGCCCGTGCTCGCGCACCCCGAATGCCCGCCGCACATCATCGACCATGCCGACCATGTCGGCTCGACCTCGTCGATCCTCGATTATGCGCTCCGCTCGCCCGATCAGATCCTGATCGTGGCAACTGAGCCTCGCATCATCCACCAGATGGAGCTCAAGGCGCCGCACAAGAAATTCATCGGCGCGCCCGGCGCGGACGGGAACTGCAACTGCAACATGTGCCCCTACATGGCCCTCAACAGCATGGAGAAGCTCTACCTCGCCTTGCGCGACCTCGAGCCCCGGATCGAGCTCGACGAGGATATCCGCCTCGCCGCCAAGAGGTCGGTCGACCGAATGATGGACATGGCCGGCCGAACCCTCGGTGGCGGCGACGTCGGAAAGCCGATCTTCGCGGGGGACTGACCTGGCGGGCGGTCAGTCGGCGCGCTCGGGAACGAGGCCTGCCTCCACGGCGATGCGGACTGCGTGAGTGGACGAGTTGACGCCAAGCCCTTCGATCAGCTGCGCTCGATGTATGTCTACCGTTTTCCGGCTGATTCCCAGGATGCCGGCGATCTGCCTGTTGAGATAGCCGGCCGCCATGAGTGCGAGAACCTGACGCTTGCGCGGCGTCAGCGCCGCAATCATCGCGTCCGCGCGCCCGCGCCGGAGTCCGCCGCCGTTCGTCGCATCGACGGCCATTTGCGAGCCGACAAAAAGCACGACTTTGCCGGCGCGATCGCGCACCGGCGCTATCATCACCGCGTTTCGGAACGCGCTGCCGTCCTTCCTGTAATTGGTCAGTTCGACGACGATCGGTTGTCCGCTGGCGATGGATTCACGCAAGGCGGTTTGTGCTTCGGGCTCTGTCCCGCGCCCTGCCAGGAAACGGCAGTTACGGCCGAGGATCTCGTCGCGGCAATAGCCGGTCAGCAGAGTGAACGGCGCATTGGCGGCTATGATCGGATTGTCGGGCTGCCGCTTGTCGGTAACGATGGTCGCGATCGGGCTCGCGTGTATCGACTCGACGATCGCGTCGACATCGTCGCCATTGGCGCTCGTCATGATCATGACTTTTCCGGCTTCCTGATTCAAACGATCCGCCATCGGAGAGCGTGCGCGTTGAGAGCTTCGTGCTGGGTACGATACAAAGGCAAGAAGAGAGAATCAGTAATTGAGCCCCCGGCAGGCCGGATTCGACCTGCGCCATCGACGACGGACTCCATGGACCTTCGAAGCGCAAGAAGACAGCTGCGCCGAAGCGACCCCAGGACATGGTTGATTCCTCTGCCCCGACGGGCGCGGCCAGGCCGCCGGATCGGCGGAAGCCTGGCTGCCGAAACCCGGGATCAAGTCCGGGAGAGCCAGGTTCAGCCTGACGTAAGGGGCGGGACTGCAAACCCTTTCGGCCCGCTGGCCTAGCGCGGCAGGATTCGCTAGTCCGCGCCAACCGATCCGAACCCGGAGTCCGCCCTTGTCCCGCTTCTTCGCTCCCGCCGCCTTGCTCCTCCTCGCCGCCGCGGCGCCGGCCGTTTCCGACGATCCCTGGATCTGGCTCGAGGATATCGAAGGCGAGCGCGCGATCGCCCAGGTCAAGGAATGGAACAAGGCGACCGAGGACCTGCTCACCCGCGATCCCAAATATGAGGATTATCGAACCCGCGCCCGGGCGATCCTCGACGACGAGCAGCAGATCGCGACTCCCGACCAGATCCTCGGCGACAAGGTCGCCAATCTGTGGCGCGACGCGAAGAATCCTCGCGGCATCTGGCGGATCTCGCCGCTCGCGGCCTATCGCTCCGGCAAGCCCGAATGGCGGACCCTGATCGACGTCGACGCGCTCGGCAAGGAAGAGAAGCAGAGCTGGGTCTGGCACGGCGCCGACTGCCTGGCGCCGGACTATGCGCGTTGCCTGGTCTCGCTGAGCCCCGGCGGCACAGATGCCGATCTCGTCCGCGAGTTCGATATCGGCACCGGCCGCTTCGTCGAGAACGGCTTCACCGTTCCCCAGGCCAAGAGCAATGTCGCCTGGGCCGATCGCGACACTCTGCTCATCGCCACCGATTATGGCGAGGGCTCGCTGACCTCGTCCGGCTATCCGCGAATCCTGAAAAGCTGGAAGCGCGGAACCCCGCTGTCGGCGGCCAGGACCCTGTTCGAGGGCGAGGCGGCCGACGTCAGCGTCGGTCCGGTGGCGAGCCAGAGCGGCGACAAGCGCTGGCTGTTCGTCAACAGGGGCAAGACCTTCTGGACCAACGAATATCATCTGATCACGCCGACCGGCGCCCTTGTCCCCGTTCCACTGCCCGCCGACGCCGAGTTCGAGGATGTGATCGCCGGAAAGCTGATCGCCAAGCTCCAGAGCCCGCTCGGCGCCGAGCTCAAGGCCGGCTCGCTCGTGGCCTGGTCGCTCGAGAGGATCGCCGCCGGCGAGACCGCGGGGCCGGAGCTGGTCTTCGCCCCCTCGCCGAAGCAGGCCGTGGAGGAGGTGTCCGCCTCCGACAACATCCTCTGGGTCAAGTTGCTCGACGACGTGTCGGGCAAGCTGATGGCGTTCACCCCGCCGGCGGGCGCCAATAGCGGCTCGGCCTGGGCCGGCAAGGCGATCCGGCTTGCGCCCAACAGCACGGTCCACATCCTCGGCGCCGGGGGCGATCCCGATCTCGCCTTTGTCACGGTCGAGACGATGCTGACCCCGCCCTCGCTCTACGCGGTCTCCGCCAATGGCGCGAACGCCCTCGTCCAGTCGCTCCCCGCCAAGTTCGATTCGGCCCTGTTCAAGGTCGAGCAGCGCTTCGCGGCGTCGAAGGACGGTACCCGGGTCCCTTACTTCCTGGTCCGCCGGAAGGATTCCTCGGGCCGGGTGCCCGCGCTCATCCACGCCTATGGCGGCTTCAGGAGCGCACAGACTCCCGGCTACCTCACCGGTCAGCCCTATCGCGCCGGTCCGCTCGGAATGTTCTGGGCCGAGGAGGGCAATGCCTATGTGCTCGCCAACATCAGGGGCGGCGGCGAATATGGGCCCGAATGGCACAAGTCGGCGCTCCGCGAGAACCGCCAGCGCAGTTTCGACGATCTCCACGCCGTCGCCGAGGATCTGATCCGCACGGGGGTCAGCGCCAAGGGGAAGATCGGAATCTCCGGCCGCTCCAACGGTGGAGTGCTGGTCGGCGCGGCGATGAACCAGCGGCCGGATCTCTACTCGGCCGTGATCTCCGGCTCGCCGCTCCACGACATGAAGCGCTACTCGCACTTGCTCGCCGGAGCGTCCTGGGTCGACGAATATGGCGATCCCGACAAGCCCGAGGACTGGGCCTTCATGTCCCTCTACTCGCCCTATCAGAATCTGAAGCGCGGCGTCCGCTATCCGGCGGTCTTCTTCTACAGCTCGACCAAGGACGACCGGGTCCACCCCGGCCACGCCCGAAAGATGGCCGCCCGCCTTGGTGAATATGGCAACCGCTTCTATTTCCACGAATATCTCGAAGGCGGCCACTCGGTCGGCGCCGACCATGAGGAAGACGCCAAGCGCGCCGCCTTGCTGATGGCCTATCTCAAGCGGGAATTGGGTGGGACGAGGCGGTGACGGCCAATGTGAGGGGGAATCTTATCGTCACCCTGAACTTGTTTCAGGGTCCAGTTTTCCACCCCCACTGCTGCTCGTCGCTGGATGCTGAAACGAGTTCAGCATGACGTGGAAGCGACGATGACCCAGCCCTTCTCTCTCCCCGGCTTCGACCTCGACGCCTTCATCCGCTCCACCCTCGCCGAGGATCTCGGCGAAGGCGGGGACATCACCTCGCAGGCCGTCATCCCCGCCGGCGCGCGCTTCGCGGGAGTCATGGACAGCCGCGATGCGATCGTGGTGGCCGGCCTCCCGATCGCCGAAGCCTTCTTCCGCGCTCTCGATCCGCAGATCGAGATCCTCCGTCTCGTCGAGGACGGCGGCCGCGCCGAAGCCGGCGCCGACCTCCTCCACATTTCCGGCAACGCCCGCGCCATGCTCACCGCCGAGCGCTCGGCCCTCAACCTCGTCCAGCACCTCTCCGGGATTGCAACACTCACCCGCGCCTATGTCGACGCGATCGTCGGCACCGGCGCCGTGCTTCTCGATACGCGCAAGACCATTCCCGGCCTTCGGATCCTCGAAAAATATGCGACCCGAACGGGCGGCGCGACCAACCACCGGATGCGGCTCGACGACGCGGCGATGATCAAGGACAATCATGTCGCGGTCGCCGGCGGAGTCGAAGAGGCGGTGCGCCGCGCGGTCGCGGCCGGGATCGGGCGGATCATCGTCGAGGTCGACCGGATCGGCCAGGTCGAGCCGGCGCTCAGGGCCGGCGCCACCCACCTGCTTCTCGACAATATGGATGTGCCCGCGCTCCGCGAGGCGGTCGCGCTCGTCGCCGGCCGGGTCCCGACCGAGGCGAGCGGCGGAGTGACCCTCGAGACGATCCGCGCCAAGGCGGAGACCGGGGTCACCTATGTGTCGGTCGGGCGGATCACCCAGTCGGCGCCGGCGGCCGATATCGGCCTCGATTTCAATCTGTTGTGAGGCCCGTGAAGTTCGTTACGGTTGCATGGCGCGCCCGGACGCCTATTTTGTGGGCCATGCGTCCAACGTCGATCATCTATTTCGAGCGCCTTGCAATCCTCTCCATCCTGGTCGGAATGGTCTTCACCTGGATCGACTGGGAGGACCAGATCGCGGGGGTTCGCGCCGCCGGCTTCTCGCCTTCGGTTGCTCCGCTGACCCTCGGCTTCGCGCTCGCCATCCTGCTGCTCCTCATCTTCCTCATCTCGCGCAGGGCCTCGGCGATCGCCAAATGGGTCTTCGTTGCCTTGTTCGCGCTCGGCCTCGTCTTCTCGGCGCCGCAGGTGATGGAGGCCCTCGACCGCGGGCTGGTCGGCCTGCTCCAGCTCACCCAGCTCGTCGCCCAAGCCATGGCGGTCTATTTCCTGTTCACGCCGGAGGCGAACGAGTGGTTCCGAAGGCGCGGCCGATCCGAGCCGGCCCCGGCGTCGCGCCCCTGATCCCGCCGTCAGGTTGCTGCTAGCCGCGATTTCCGAGTCGTCAGATAATCATCTGACTAGAAATCGCTCCGGTCGCTCCGCGCGACAATCTCCCCTTCCACGACCATCGTCTCGGGATGATTCTTGTCGAGCCAGCGCTTGACGATCCGAAGATTGCGGGTGTTCGACCGGAAAAAGAAATCCGGAATCGCCCCGACCAGGGGAATCGCTCCGAGCAGGAAGTCGACCCCGATATTGCCCGCCATCCGGGCGATTGTGAATCGCGGCATTCCGAGATTGCGCGCCTCCCAGGCGAGCCAGCTTCCCATCGCAGCGGCGATCAGGCTTCCGCCGACCGGGATCAGGTCGAGCACCACGTCGAGCCCGAACTGGCGGCCGCCGGGGAGGGTGAACATGCCCTCGAGCAATTTCTCCATCGCCTCGAGCCTTCGCCGGACCGAGGCCGGATCGCGGCCGATCGGCAGCTGGTTCGCAAGCGCTTCGAACTGTTCCTGGCGAGTCGGCATGGATGTCATCCCTCTAAGCATGATCCGGAAAAGTGGGCACCGGTTTTCCGGTCAGTTCATGCGGCAACAAAACGCATGATCCGGAAAAGTCGGCGCCGGTTTTCCGGTCAGATCATGCGGTAACGGTCCCCGGTGTGATCGGCTTCCAACGAAGCGGCCGGGCTCAGGGTTTCGCCCGAAGCAGCTCGCCCGCCGGATGCCTTCCGAACGCATTGGGGCGGAAGCCGTTCAGTCGCGGCGCGACCAGCGACCAGCGCACCGGCGCCGCGATCGGGATATAGACCGTGAGATCGGTCAGCGCCCGGTCGGCGGCGGCAAGCTGCTCGCGCCGCGCTCCGGCGTTGGGCGCGGCGCGCGCGGCGGCCAGCATCTCGTCCGCTGCGGGATCGCAGATCGCGCTCGCCTCGCAGGTGAAATGGCGAAGATACCAGGTAGCGAGGTTGACCGGCGCAACCTCGTCGATCAGCCGAACGTCGCCCTGCTCACGCGGCCCGACCCGCTGGGCGGTCACGCCGATCACTGCCCAGTCCCTTTTCAGGTGCGCGAAGAGCAGCCGGTATCCGGGTCCCTCGGGCATCGCCACCCGGACGATCGGCTTGTCCTGAGCGCCGGCGACGATTCGCGCAGCGTTCCGCCGCCGCATCGGCAGTGGTTGGGCGCTCCACGTAGCGAGCGCCGGCTGCGGGAGCTCGGTCACGCCAGGCGACACCAAGGTCTCGCGCGGCTGGTGCGACGGCACCGCGAAGGATTGGACGATCGCGGCCCGGTCGATCGCCATTGCCAGCGCCCGGCGAAGCTCGGGGTCGGCGAACGGGCCTTGGCGATGGGTGAAGGCGAGGCCGAGCATTCCGACCACCGGGTCGAATACGAGGCTGTTGCCCGCCGGCTCCGACGCTCGGGCCAGCGCGAGATCGCCGAGCGTTCCGCCGGTCACCAGATCGGCCATGCCCTCGTCGAAGCGCGCGATGGCAAGCGCCGAGCGCTCGCCGCGCAGAAGGATTTCCGGCCCCTCGGGCCTGTCATCCTCCTCCGCCTCCTCGGGAGAGGGGCGGAGCTTGAGCCGGACCGAGCCGTCCGGCTGCCGCTCGAGCTCGAACGGCCCGGAGCCGCGGCCGCTCTGGATCACCGCCATTTCGGGCTGGGCGAGAAGCTGGAGGAAATTGGGGCGCGGCGATTTGAGGCTGATCTCGAGCACCTCGGCGATCATCGGCTCGATCTCGTCTATCGCTCCGAGCAGCGGCTTGAGCGCGTTGCGGCTCGCCGGAGACGCGGCCGCCTGCATTCGGGCCGCGACCTGCTGCGCGGTGATCGGCTGCCCGTTCGGCCAGGTCAGGCGCGCGAGCCGGAAGGTGTAGCGGAGCCCGTCGTCCGAGACGATCCAGCGCTGGGCCAGTGCGGGCTCGATCTCCCCCGCGGCGTCGAATCGCACCAGACCCTGAGCCACCGCCTCGACGAGGAAGGCCGAGGGCGGATCGAGCGGCTTCAGGTTCGGATTGGCGAGCTCCGGCCGGCCGCCGATCGCGCTCACCTCGATCGGCCCGCTCTCCGAATCGCGGCAGCCGCCGGCGAGCAGCGCCAGGCCTGCCAGGCCGATGAGGAGAGGGCGCCGATTCGTCATGGTCCAGAGCGATAGCCCAGCATGCGCCCGGGTGCAGCCCATCGTCGAACCGCTGCCCGTCCGGGCGCTTGTATCCAATTCGGTTCAGTCTCCCCATCCGGAAGACCAGCTCTCCTTGATATGATGGGTGGCGAAAGGGGCGGGCAATATGGCGAGCAGCAAAAACCAGTCGGCGCCGCGGTCGAACATCCTTCTGATCACCTGCGATCAATATCGTTTTCCGAGATTCTCCTACGGGCCGGACGGCGGCTTCGACGAGCCGCTGAAGCAGGTCCTCGGCTTCCAGGGCGAGGTCGCGGCTTCCAATCCCTATGCGAAATTCTTCCCCGGACTGCTCCGCCTGCGCGAAAATGCGGTGGTCCTTCGCAACCACACGATCGCCGCGAGTGCCTGCACGCCGAGCCGCGCGGCCATCTATACCGGCCAGTACGGCACCAAAACGGGGGTCACCCAGACCGACGGCTTGTTCAAGAACGGCGATTCCCCCAACTTCCCGTGGCTCGAGGCGGGCGGGATCCCGACCCTGGGCACCTGGCTCCGCGCCGCCGGCTATTCGACCCATTATTTCGGCAAGTGGCACGTCTCCAACCCGCCCGATCACAGCCTCGACCGCTACGGATTCGACGATTGGGAGGAGAGCTATCCCGAGCCACACGGCGCCCAGGCCAACAATCTGGGGGTCTATCGCGACTGCGGCTTCACCGACAGCGCCTGCGCCTTCATCCGCCGTCAGGGCCTCGCCTCGAACTATAACCGGGTCTTCGCGTCGATGGCGGCCGCGGATCCGGACACGGCCGGCCCCGACACCGGCGACATCCCGCCCTGGTTCGCTGTCGCCTCGTTCACCAACCCGCACGATATCGCGACCTATCCGGGAGTCATCGCCCAGGCGCTTCCCGACTCCAGCTCGGCCACCGGCACCCAGTCGATCTTCGGGCCGCTGACCGTGCCGCCCGAAGGCGCGGTGACTCCGCCCCCCGTCGCGGGCACGATCCGGATTCCGCTCAATCCCCTGGGCTTCCCGCAGGACTGCGCCCGGCCGTCGCCAACCCAGAACGAGTCGCTCGCCGACAAGCCGAGCTGCCAGCACGAGGCGGCCTACAAGGTAGGCCTCGCGCTCGCCGCCAAGGGCGGCTTCAACCTCGTCAACAATCTGGTGCAGGCGGTTCCGCCGGCGAGCGGCGACAATGCCGACGAGGCCGCGGTCGCCTTCTCGCTGAAGAGCTGCATCCCCTTTCAGCTGTCCGACGATCCTGAAGGCAATTGCCTGCTCTTCCTCCAGCTCTATGCCTGGCTTCACGCGGTCGTCGACGTCCATATCGACGCGGTGCTGACCGCGCTCGAGGAATCGGGCCAGGCGGACAATACGATCGTCGTCTTCCTCGCCGATCATGGCGAATATGCCGCTGCCCACGGCATGATGATCGAGAAATGGTACACCGCCTATCAGGAATCGCTGCACGTGCCGGTGGTGGTTCGCTATCCGGTCTCGGCCGAAGGCGGCGCGGACCGGGCGCGGCCGGGCGCGATCGCGCCCGAGCCGGCCCAGCTCGACTCGCTCACCACCCATATCGACATCCTGCCCACCATTCTCGGCTTCGCGGGCGTGGACGAGACCCAGCGCAAGGCGATCGCCGCCCAGCTCGCCGGCAGCCGGCCGGTGCCGCCGCTTCCGGGCGTAGACCTGTCGGCGCTGATCTCGGGCGCGCTCGCCGGCCAGCCGGAAGGGCTGATCGTCGAGCCGGACGGCGAGGTCCGCGAGGGCGTCCTGTTCATCACCGACGATGAGATCACCGCGCCTCTGCCGCCGGCGCGAACGGCGCAGGAGAAGCACAGCTACGAGGAGTTCGCGGTCTACCAGCAGGTCGTCGAGGCGGTTCGCGCCGGCCGGCCGGGCAAGCCGTCGGTCCGCCTCTCGCCAGGCGAGGTCAGGCAGCCCAACCACATCCGCTGCGTCCGGACCCGCGACTTCAAGCTCGCCCGCTATTTCGACCCGTCCGGCCGGGCGCCGCAGGAGTGGGAGATGTACGACCTCAAGGCCGACCCCAACGAGGCCGTCAATCTCGTCGAGGTGGCCGAATCCCCGCCGCGCGCCCGCGCCGACCTGCCCGACAGGGCCAGGATCCAGGCCGAGGCCGATCGGCTGGCGCTGCTGCTGGCGAGGCTCGAGCGTCGCGACCTTTGAGGTGCCTTTGCGGACGGGCACGCGCGGGCTAAGAGCCCCGAATGACCGACATACTCGACGACGTTGAAATCCGCTTCAATTGCCCGAATGAAGGCTGCCCGGGCGAGATCCGAACCACCTTCGGCAAGCTCAAGGCCAATCCGGAAATCACCTGCCGCACCTGCTGGATCAAGACCGAGGTTCGCTACACCGACGAGGAGCTGGACGCCGCCCGCGCCGCGATCGCCGCCCCGGAAAAAGGGCAAAGCGGAGCCTGAGTATCCGCCTTCGCAAACATGCTAGTGCATCTCGAGTTGTGAGCGCCCTGCCAGTCGCCGCTTCGGCGATGCGTGGGAAAATCGCCTAGCGACAATTGCTTCGTCGATTTCGACTTGGAGAAATCCAAAAAAGGTGCATCCTCCCGCCCCTACGTGGTGGGGGACTCGCAATGGCATCGGGGAGGCCGTTCCGGGCGTTCGTTAGCTATTGTCATGCCGATTCGGCCTTCGCCGCCTGGCTCCAGCGCCGGCTCGAAGCCTATCGCGTGCCGAAACGGCTCGCCGATCGGGTCGCGCCGTTGGCGGGCGGCGGCGAGGCTTCGGGCCGGATCGGTCCCGTCTTCCGCGACCGCGCCGATCTCTCGGCGGCGACCGACCTGTCGGCGGCGGTGCGCGAGGCGATCGCGGTCTCGTCGGCGCTGATCGTCGTCGCCTCGCCCGACGCCGCCCGCTCGCGCTGGGTCGAGCAGGAGATCCGGCTCTTCCGCGAGCTCCACCCCGGCGCCCCGATCCTCGTCGCCTCGATCCGTGGCGAGCCCGAGGAATCCCTGCCCGACTCGCTGCGCTACGGCGGCACCGAACCCCTCGCCGCCGACTTCCGCAAGGAAGGCGACGGAAAACGCCTTGCCTTCCTCAAGATCGTCGCCGCCCTCCTCGACCTCCCCCTCGACGCCCTCGTCCAGCGCGACGCGCAGCGGCAGGTGCGGCGTGTGACCGTCATCACGACCGGGGCGGTTACCCTGGTGCTAATCATGGCCTTGCTGCTGGTGATGGCGCTCAGGGCTCAAGCCGAATCCGAACGCCTACGGGCAGCCGCCGAGGGAGTGGTCGAGGCCATGGTCACCGACGTCCGCAAGGAAGCCAGACGTACCGGCAACCTGAAGCTCAGGGCCGCGATCAACAACCTCGCTCTTTCCTATTACAGCAAGCAAGGCGCTTTGGGCGATCTACCCGACGAAAGCGTCGAGCGCCGAGCGCGAGTCCTCCATGCACTGGGCGACGACGACTTTACGCAGGGCAATGACAAGGCGGCGTCCGCTAAATTCGATGAGGCGTACAAAGCCACCAATCGAATCCTGAGCAAGCGACCGGACAACCCCCAAGCCATATTCGCGCACGGCCAGAGCGAGTTCTGGCTCGGTAGCGTCGCATTCTACAACAGCGACAATGGCCGCGCACAGAAGCATTGGCAGGCTTATTTCCATCTTGCTCGAGCTTTGTATCGCCGCGAGGGACGCACGGCCCGATCGTTGCTCGAACTGGGATACGCACACGGCAACCTCTGCGAAGTCAATGTGCGCGATGACCGGAACGTGCCCGCGGGCCTGGAACACTGCCGTAAGGCTCTTTCGCTTGAACGCGCTGCGTTGGCGTTGAAGCCAGGCGACGAGGAAGTCCTGCGAGCGATTGCCAATCGCCATGGGTGGCTCGGTGAGACCCTTCTGATCATGGGGAATTACGTTGAGGCACGGACAAATCGCGAGGCGGAGGTGGCGGTCGTCGCGACGCTGCTCAAATCGAATCCTGAAGATGCCGAGTTACGCGACCGCGCGATTGCGCCTCAAATCGGACTCGCCAAGATCGACATCGCCCAAGGCCGCCTGGCGCATGGTCTCGCCCGATACCAGGATTGCCTCCGCGAACTGGACCGCCTCTGGGCGGAGTTCCCTGACAATCAACTCGTCCTCGCCCAACGCATTCGTGTGAATGTGCTCGCCGCCGCGGCGCTCCGCAGGTCCGGACGCGGCGACTGGCGAACCTTTCGCGATCGCGCCGAAACCCTGTTGTACGGTGGCCCTCCTCCGCCGGGCCGAGTGCACTCTTCGCCGCCAGGCTTAGAGCGCCAACACGAAATGTTTGCCAAGCTCGAAAAAGGAGACGGACAATGACCGACGGTTTATCGCGGCGCGATGTAATGATGACAGCCGGAGCGGGGCTCATCGCTCTAGATGTCAAAGCGGAAGGTGGAAGTGGACTGCAACAGCGCGCCGTGGCCAATCAGTCGGCAAGCTCTGTTGCTGAACTCAATCGCCTCGTCGCTGATTCAAGAAATCATGGAGCACTCGTTGAGATTCTTCAGTCTCTTAGGGGCTTGGTCAAAGATGAACATTATGGTAGAGATCCGCACGACGTTACGCCGGACGACCCTGATAACTGGGAAGCTTTTAACCCATCTTATATTGCCATTTTGTACCTAAAGCTAGCTTCCAATTGGGAGTTAGCGGTAAATCACGCGTGCTTCACTCTCCCCGCCAACAGTACGGACCTTAGCAGAAGGATTAAGGCGGTACAGATATTAACCGCAAAAGGCACCAAGAATCTTGGCCACGATGACTTACTTGGTTACGGAACTTATCCATATCGCTTGCCGCATGCCAACCATCAACCTGGTAAGGTTCGCGATAGTGAGTGGTTTAACGACTTCAACTTCGCAACTCAGAACGAGCTTTTTATATATATCGACAATGCGAACATCCTATTGGAGCCAGGGGATCTGATAGCGTTCAAGCTATTTGGTATCGGCTCTACCCCAAAGTATCCCAATTACAGCTACTTTAATGCACGTGAGGTTCCGCAAACAGAATCCGGACTGCCAGGCAAGCTAATACGAGTAAAGAACTATATGACAAAGGAGGACGGAACTCTTATTTCGAGCGTCAACGAGAACCGATGGTATTCGATGAATATTAAATTCCGCGTCCGGGCTGGAAGCGCTGGACTGATAACGATGCTCATTGATCCCGACACTGGCAACGGACAGGGACACGAACCCTGAGGTTAGTTACAAACATCATGGCCTCCCCTTAAAGGATTGTCCTCGTGGGTACATTCACTCCCTATGAAGTTCCCGGTATCCAGATGGGTCCCAACGGTCGCTATCCCCATGGCGGAGTGCCCGGCGGCTTCGCTCCGCAACATCTTTGCCTCGCCTACATCAAGTTCGAACCTGCAGGCGCCCTAGTTCGTCACGCCTATTTCCCGATGTCGCCAAATCTCCAAGCGTTCGCGACCGCCGAATTTTCCTCTGTAGCCGCGACCGGCCAATGGATTGGGCTGCCGATCCGATCCGAGGTGAACTTCGAGAACTTCACGTTCGGAAGCCAGCAACTGATCATCTTCCACATCGATCCGGCTGGGGCGCCAATCAGGTTCGACCCCGACAACCTCGTCCAATTCGCTGAATATAGCGCGCGCGACCCGGCTCATGCGACGCGCAAGGAGCGCAACAATTGCTTCCTCAATCCAGAGATCCTGCGGTGGCCGGGCAAGGAGGTTCTCAGTCTCGAGAACTGGTTTGTCGACGCCATGGGCCGGCCGATGTCGCCTGGCTCCCCGCTCTACTACACGATGAATCTGCATGCTCTGGCGCGTTGTACGTTGGCAGGTCCGGACGACCGAACCTTCGAGCTGCCTGTGGTCCTCGATCCCGAAACAGGTAATGGGACCGGCAACGAGCCGTGACTATGTAACTGTTTGAAGCTGGTGCGGACGGCGGGACTCGAACCCGCACGCCTCGAAGGGCAGAAGATTTTAAGTCTCCAGCGTCTACCGGTTCCGCCACGTCCGCATGCGAGCGACCTTAGCCATGTTCGTCACTCCCGCGAAGGCGGGAGTCCAGAGAGCATGCGGGAAGCCGCATTATCAGGAGAAGAAGCTGGATTCCCGCTTTCGCGGGAATGACGGTAGGGGGCGAGGCTATGCGTCTCTCAGACGTTTAACCGCTCGCGCATTTCCTTGCCGGGCTTGAAATAGGGCACGCGCTTGGCGTCGACGTCGACGCTGTCGCCGGTACGGGGATTGCGGCCCTTGCGGGCGTCGCGCTCGCGGGTCGAGAAGGCGCCGAAGCCGCGAAGCTCGACCCGGCCGCCGGACTGCAGCTGCTCGGTGATCGAATCGAAGAAGGCGGCCACGACTCGCTCGATCTCCTTGCCGGTGAGATCGGGATGGTCGTCGCACAGCTTCTGCACAAGCTCGGATCGGATCACAGCTTCCCCCAACATAGAGAAATTCCTTGGCCGGATCGGGCCCCCGCCCCAATCGCTAATCGAGATTAGTCGCACGTTGAAACGAACGCAACCTCGCGGAAGTGAAATTACCATTGAAACGCGTTCGGTTCAACGCGTTAGGAACAAAGCGAAACACGGCGGGCGCCGGCCGAAACGGGCGCCCGCCGGTTTACCTTATTCCTTGCCCTTCTGCTTCAGGGCCTCGCCGAGGATGTCGCCGAGGCTCGCGCCCGAATCGGACGAGCCGTACTGGGCGACCGCCTGCTTCTCCTCGGCGATCTGCAGCGCCTTGACCGAGAAGTTCGGCTTCTTGGACCGGTCGAAGCCGATCACCAGGGCGTCGAACTTCTGGCCGACCTGGAAACGCTCGGGGCGCTGCTCGTCGCGGTCGCGGCCGAGATCGGTGCGCTTGATGAAGCCGGTGACGCCGTCGTCGCCGACCTGCACTTCCAGCCCGCCGTCGCGAACCTCGAGGACGGTCACGGTGACCGTCTCGTTCTTGTTCACTCCGCCGGGGCCGCCCGAGGCCGCGGCCTTGGACACTCCGCCGCGCTCGAGCTGCTTCATTCCGAGCGAGATCCGCTCCTTTTCGACATCGACGTCGAGGACGGCGGCTTTCACCACCTCGCCCTTGCGATGAAGGTTGAGGGCTTCCTCGCCGGTCACGCCCCAGGCGATGTCCGACATATGGACCATTCCGTCGACGTCGCCCTCGAGCCCGATGAACAGGCCGAACTCGGTCGAGTTCTTGACCTCGCCCTCGACCTCGGAACCGACCGGATGCTTCTCGGCGAAGGCGGCCCAGGGATTGGCCTGGGCCTGCTTGAGGCCGAGCGAAATCCGGCGCTTCTCCTCGTCGACCTCGAGCACCGAGACCTCGACCTCCTGGGAGGTGGAGACGATCTTGCCCGGATGGACGTTCTTCTTGGTCCAGCTCATCTCGGAGACGTGGACGAGTCCCTCGATCCCCGCTTCGAGCTCCACGAAGGCGCCATATTCGGTGATGTTGGTCACTCGGCCGGTGAACACGCCGCCGACCGGATATTTGGCTCCGGCGCCTTCCCAGGGATCGCTCTCGAGCTGCTTCATTCCGAGGCTGATCCGCTGGGTCTCGCGGTTGATGCGGATGATCTGCACCTTCACGGTGTCGCCGATGTTGATCATCTCGCTCGGGTGGCCGACGCGCTTGTAGGAGAGGTCGGTCACGTGGAGCAGGCCGTCGATCCCGCCGAGATCGACGAAGGCGCCGTAATCGGTGATGTTCTTGACGACCCCGTCGATCACCTGGCCCTCGGCCAGCGACTGGATCAGGCCGGTGCGCTGCTCGGCGCGGGTCTCCTCGAGGATGGCGCGGCGCGAGACGACGATATTGCCGCGGCGGCGGTCCATCTTCAAAATCTGGAACGGCTGGGGAAGGTCCATCAGCGGCCCGACGTCGCGGACCGGGCGGATGTCGACCTGGCTTCCGGGAAGGAAGGCGACGGCGCCGTTCAGGTCGACGGTGAAGCCGCCCTTCACGCGGCCGAAGATCACGCCCTCGACGCGGTTGCCGGCGGTGAACTCGGTCTCGAGCTTGTCCCATGCGGCCTCGCGGCGGGCGCGGTCGCGGCTGAGCATGGCCTCGCCCTGGTGGTTCTCGACCCGGTCGACATAGACCTCGACGACGTCGCCGACCTTGATGTCGGCGGGCTGGCCGGGGCTTGCGAACTCGCGAAGGTCCACTCGGCCTTCCGATTTCAGGCCGACGTCGATGACGGCCTTGTCGTTCTCGATCGCGGTGACGGTCCCTTTGACGACGCGGCCTTCAAAGCCTTCATTCTCGCCGCCGAGGGTTTCATTGAGCAGAGCCGCGAAATCGTCGCGGGTCGGCATTGCCGAAGTGGCCATAAAGCTGGATATCCTTTTGATGCTTTTACCGGGCGCCGGTTGTCTCCGACGCTCTTGGCCCGAACTGCCGCCCCGGCCCCATGCCGAACGCGGCATCCATTGAACGATCGCGGCGAGCGAAGTCTCGAGGGATGAAAGCAAAAAATGCGCGTCAGGGCCGGCAACCCTTGAGGGCCGCCCCCTGCGCGCTCTGCTTCAACCGAGCCTCCGCGGGCGCAACCACCCGCTGGACGGGCGGTCCTATAGGGGAAGGCGGCGAAATGGGCAAGCGGGGCGGCCGACCCCTATTGCGGCGGCGGCCGGCCGATGCCACACCTTCGTTCGGGGCAGTAAGCCGGTGGGGGATATGAGAAATTTCGTGCGCAGGGCCATTGTCGCGGGTGCGGTGGGCCTTGCCCTCGCACTCATCCCGGCGAATGCGGTGGCTAAGAAGGCTGTCGGTTCGAACGCCGGCCAGAAGATTGGCGAAAACCTCAAGCTGATCGGCGATGCCTATGAGCGCGACGATTGCGCCACGGTTCTCACGCTCGGATCGCCGATCATCGATTCGCCGAACCGCTCCGGCCTGACCGACGATATCGCCGCCCTGCTCTTCCAGATGGCCGGCTATTGCGAATTGAAGCAGGGCTCAAAGGACAGAGCCTATTCACATGCCCTCAAGGGTACGGCGCTGGACGCTGCCTCGGATTATCTGTGGCGAATGCGTCTTGGCCTGGAGATGGATCTGAAGCGGGATGAGGCCGCGCTCGCGACGATCCTCGCCATGACCCAGGGCCGGGGGGCCGCTCTCAACTCGGTCGATGTCGGTTGGATGTGGCAGTTCAGCAGGTCGCTCAAGGAGGCCGGCAAGCAGGATGTGCGAAGGCGCCTGCTTCAACTGCTGGCCGGTCAATTCTACGCCCCGGACGAGCTGTTCGGATCCAATGAAGGCTTTCGATACGCCTATGCCGAGACGCTTGCGGACGCGGGCGATTCGGCTGGGGCCAGCGCGATAATCGGCGGCCTTCGAAGCACATCGATCCTGTCAAAGGCGAGCGTCGACCCGCGTTTTCGCGCCTTCCTGCCCGCCTCTTTCGATTTCCGCGCCGCCGGCGAAGCCGAGCTGGCCCGGGACCGCGAGGTGATGGCGATTCACCCCGATCGGCTGGCCGCGATCATAAATGCCGCCGACACGCTGAGGATGCTCGGTCGTCCGCAGGAAGCGATCGACCTGCTTCTCGCGGCGGGTCCGCGGGTCGCCGACCAGAAGGAATTCGCCGACCGGGACGATTCTTTTAACTGGTATTGGGACGCACTGGGTCGGTCGTACGAGATGCTCGGCCGATATGACGAGATGGTCGCCGCCTTCACCAAGGGTGCCCAGCACGCCGAAGGGAGCAATCCGAACGTGAGCCAGGTGATCAACCTTGCGCACGCGCAATATGGCCTGGGCCGTGGCGACGATGCGCTCCGGACGATTTCGGCCTTCGCCGACGGCCGGAAAGGCAGCCCCTACGGCGAGATGGAGATGCGTCTGGCCCGCGGCTGCGCCAACGCGGTTGCGGGCCGGCCGGCCGAGGCGGCGGCCGATCTCGCTTTCGCGCGCGAACATGAGAAGGATCATCCCGAGGCGCTCGCGGACCTTCTTCTTTGCATGGGCGACATGGACGGCGCCGCGGCCGCCTTCATCCGGCGCCTTGAGGATCCGGATCGCCGGGCCGATGCGCTCCTGCAGCTCAGCGACTATGACGATCCGCCCTTCGCGCGTCCCTCACATCCCATCCACTCCAGGCTCGGCGCACTGAAGGGCCGTCCGGACGTGAAGGCGGCGATCGAGAAGGCCGGCGGCACTCGCCGCTTCAGGCTCCAGCGCGGAGAGCTGTGATCTCGGGCTTGGTTCCCGACACGCTGGTCGCGCAGCCGAAGAAGTGCCTTCGGAATCGCACCTCAAGCCCCTGCGCCCTCAGCATCTCGCCGAAGGCCGAGGCGTCGCCGAAATTCATGCTGTAGGTGCCGATCATGGAGAAATCCTGAGCGCCCTTCAGCAGAAACCTCTCGACCAGGGGCAGCACCTTCCTGAGATGGAACAGATAGAGCGGCCTTAGCCACCAGCCTTTGGGATCGCTGGCCTCGATCAGCGAAAAAGACCCGCCCGGCTTCAGCACTCGGGCGATCAGCGCGGCGAGCCGAGCGTGCTGACCGGAATCGAAAGTCTTGAGGCCGAAGGTGGAGATGATCGCGTCAGCCGACTCGTCGGGAAGGGCGCTGGCCAGCACGTCGTCCTCGATGAATTCTATCCGGTGCGCCCGGTGGGCGTGAAGCCGCGCGATCGCCCGGCTGTGCATTCCGGACGAGATGTCGACCGCGACGATCCGCGCGGTTCGCGGATACAGGCTGAGCAGGTGCGGCCACGCCTCGCCCGTGCCAGCCATCAGATCGTAGCAAAACGGCGCCACGGCCGACGGCGGCGGCAAGGCCCGGATGCATTGCCGCCGCCAAATCTCGGTAAAGCCGAACGAGCAGAAGAGGCTGAAGGCGATATATTTACCCGAGCAGCGGTCGAACACGGCCTTGACGAAGGACGGGTCGTAAATGTCGTGCGAGGCCGCGCTCGTATCGCTCAACGGAGCGGCTCGGCCCCAGCTGCGCGCCCGCTTTCCACCGCCGCGATCGCGGCCGCCTTCGCCTCATCCGGCCCGAGCTCGCTCGTGTCGATCAGCACCGCATCCTCGGCCATCCTCAGCGGCGCCATGTCGCGGTTCGAATCGCGCTCGTCGCGGGCGCGGATGTCGATCAGCACGTCTTCGAGATGGGCGGTCAGGCCCATCCGCTCGAGCTCGCGGCAGCGCCGCCGCGCCCGTTCCTCGGGGCTTGCTGTGACGAACAGCTTCACCTGCGCGTCCGGCGCGATCACGGTGCCGATATCGCGGCCGTCGAGCACCGCGCCGCCCTCCTGCTCGGCGAAGTCGCGCTGGCGCTTGATCAGGGCCGCGCGCACCAGCGGAAAGGCCGAGATCCGCGAGGCGAGGCCGCCGGCCGCCTCGCTCTTCAGCTCGGGATCGTCGAAGTCGATCTGCGAGAAATCGCAGGCGCCGAGCGAGTCCTTCTCGCTCGAAGGGTCGCCGCCCCAGCGCAGCAGGTTGAGCCCGACCGCCCGGTAGAGAAGGCCGGTATCCATGTGCGGAAGGCCGTAATGGGCGGCGAGCGCGCGCGCGATCGTGCCCTTGCCGCTCGCCGCCGGACCGTCGACCGCGATGATCATCGGGAAAGCCCCCTCTGGGTTTCGGCGAAGCCGGGGAAGCTGGTGGCGACCGGGCGCATGTCGTCAATCTCTATCGGCGTCTTCGAATGCAGGCCAGCCACCGCGAAGCTCATCGCGATCCGATGGTCGAGCCGCGATTCGATCCGGGCCCCGCCGGCGAGCGGCGCTCCGCCGCTGCCCTCGATCGCAAGTCCGTCCTCGCTCTCCTCCACGTTGGCGCCGATCGCCCGAAGCCCCTCCGCCATCGCGGCGATCCGGTCCGATTCCTTGACCCGCAGCTCGCCGAGCCCGCTCGTCCGGCTGACCCCCTCGGCGAAGGCGGCGGCGACGAAGAAGATCGGGAACTCGTCGATCATCGCCGGGATGAGGGCAGGGGGCACGTCGATCCCTTTCAGCTTCGAATGGCGCACCTCGAGGTCCGCCACCGGCTCGCCGTCCCGGTCGCCCCGATCGCGGAGGGCGATCCGGCCGCCCATCTCGCCGATCAGGTCGACCAGGGCGCGGCGCATCGGATTGACCCCGACTCCCCGGATCGCGATTTCGGACCCGGGCACGATCAGCGCCGCGACGATCAGGAAGGCGGCGGCTGAAATGTCGCCGGGGATCCCGATCTCCCGCGGCTTCAGCTCGGCCTCGCCGCGAAGTGCGATCTCCCGTCCGCCCTCCTCCGTCGCCCGGACCTCGATGTCCGCGCCGAACTGGGCAAGCATCCTTTCGCTGTGATCGCGGGTTGGGACCGGCTCGATCACCCGCGTGATCCCGGGAATGTTGAGCGCGGCCAGCAGCAGGGCCGATTTGACCTGGGCCGAGGCGATGTCGAGCCGGTGCACGGCCGGAACCGCCGGACAAAGCCCGCGCACGGTGACCGGCAGCCGCCCGCCGGGCGCCGAGGCGAAATCCGCCCCGATCCTGCCCAGGGGCCCGGTCACCCGGTCCATCGGCCGCCGGCACAACGAGGAGTCTCCGGTGAAGGTGGCGGTGATCGGGTGGCTCGCGGTCAGGCCCATGAGCAGCCGCGTCGAAGTGCCGCTATTGCCCATGTCGAGCGCCCGCTCCGGCTGGAGCAGGCAGCCGCTTCCCACTCCGTCGACCGTCCAGGAATCACCGTCCCGCTCGATACGGACTCCCATCGCCCGGAGCGCCGAGGCGGTCGAGTGAAGGTCGCTGCCCTCGCAAAGCCCGTTGATCCGGCTTCGCCCCCGGGCCATTGCGGCGATCATCAGGGCCCGGTGGGAAATGCTCTTGTCGCCAGGGAGGCCGGGCGTTCCGCGAAGCGGCCCGGCCGGTCCGAATTCCATCGGCAGAGCCGTCTCGCCATGCATGGGCTTGGCTTTTGACAGCGGCCTACCCATGTGGCAAGGCGCCGCCCGAACGCGCGGCAAGCCGCCGTCTTTTCCAATTCGACACGGAGATTTTTCACCCATGGTGAAGGCTGAATGGGGCACGAAGCGAACCTGCCCGAAATGCGGCAACCGCTTCTACGATCTCGGCAAGGAAGACCCCGTCACCTGCATCGCCTGCGGAGTCGCCTGGGATCCCGAGCCGGTTCTGAAATCGAAGCAGCCTCTCCCCTATGACGCTCCCAAGAAGGAGGTCGAGGTCGACGAGAAGGAAGATGCCGATCTCGCCGCCGAGGAGCTCGAGGTCGACGAGGACGTCGAGGAGAATCCCGACGACGAGGTCGATCTGGGCGGCGACGACGACATCGGGGTTCCCGGCGTCGGCGGCGACGACGACGAGGTCTGATTTCTTTCGCAGATACCGTCATTCCAGCGAATGCTGGAATCCATGCTGATTCAGAATGGACCCCAGCCTTCGCTGGGGTGACGACCACGCCGAACGGGGTTGCGCGAGAGAAACCGCTTCCCTAAATGACCCGGCGATTCATAGCCCTTCAGGCGCGGCCTGGACGGGATCCCGATATGGGGCCTTAGCTCAGCTGGGAGAGCGCTACACTGGCAGTGTAGAGGTCAGCGGTTCGATCCCGCTAGGCTCCACCATCCTGCTTCGCTCGCTTCGCGAGCTACGCAGGATGCCCTTCGAAGCCTTGGCGAAGAAGGGCTACCCCGCTAGCGACGATACCAAACATCCCCCTACCGGCTCGCCGAAGCATCTCCCGCCTCGCGGCACAGCGTGAACGACCAGATCGCATAGGTCATGGTGGCGAGAGTCGCTGCGCCGAGCACGGTCATGGCTGCGGCCCGCGCGATCGAAAGCGGCGCGAACCCCCACAGAAAGGCATAAGCGAGGCCTGCAAGGGTCAGGGCCCAGCCGCCGAACCGAAGCGCCGACTGCGCCCGGGCCTCCGCCGCGGGAGATCGCCGCGCGCGGCCGAGCTGCTTGGGCATGATGTTGGCGTAGGCGGCGAGGCCGAGCCCCGTCAGGGCCATGATGACCCGGGTTGCCGTCTCCTCGGCCAGCATTCCGCTGCCCGCCGCGTAGCGAAGTCCCGCCGCGGCCAGGAGGAAGAGGGCCGCCAGCCCTATGGCGAAGCCGAGGCGCTTGATGATCATGAAATTCTTCCTTCACTGGTTGAGGCCGCGGACTCCTCCGCGTTGGCGCCGCCGGTCCCGATCCCGAGCGCCCGGGTGAAGCCCAGGAGCGCTTCCTCGAGCACCGACAGCTTGATCCTGTAGGTGATGGTTGTGCCCTGCTTGACCCCGTCGATCAGGTTCGCCTCGCGGAGCACTGCATAATGGGCCGACATGGTCGGCTTCGAGACCGGGAAATGCTCGCCCAGCTCGCCCGCCGTCATCGGCCGCTTGCGAAGCAGCTCGAGCACCTTGCGGCGCGTCGGATCGGATAAGGCCTTGAAGACGCCGTTCATGATTCGCTATTTAGCTAATCATCTAATTAAATCAATCGCTGGCATGGCAAGGCTCCACGACGGGCGCCGCGAAGTGGCTCGTCGAGCCGCTAATCCTTTCGTGGGACTGGCCGGAAATCACCCTTTCGGGCGATATACGCCGGTGATGGCCCCGCCTACGTCCATGATCGTCAACGACAGGAGTGATGCTCATGAAAGGCAGGCTGAACCTGGTTTCCGCATTACTGCTCGCGGCCGCTTCCGTCGCCGTGCCGTCAACAGGGAGAGACGATATGCATCTCGGCAATTTCTCGGTCAGCCTGGCCGTCAAGGACATCCACGCCTCCAGGGCCTTTTACGAGAAGCTCGGCTTCGCCCAGGTCCACGGAGAGACCGGCCAGGGCTGGGCGATCATGAAGAACGGCAGCACCAAGATCGGGCTGTTCCAGGGCATGTTCGATCGCAACATGCTCACCTTCAATCCCGGCTGGGACCAGGACGGCCAGCCGGACGGCAAGTCGGAAGACGTCAGGATCATCCGGCAGCGCCTCCAGGCCGAAGGCCTCGACGTCGGAGCCGAGATCGAGAGCAAAGAGGGTCCGGGAAGCTTCATGCTCACCGATCCCGACGGCAATCCGATCCTGTTCGACCAGCATCTTTAGGGCGGGGCAGCCTGATCGGAGCGTTCGCCGCCGCCGGGCAGGCGCCGTTTTCCGTCAGAACTTCGTCCCCACCCTCAGCCCCGCCATCCGCGGCCGGGTGACGTAGGTGTAGATCTTGGGCCCGATCGCGGTCACTCCGCCCGGGTCTCCACACACCGACTCGGTGCACTGGATGCCGTTGCCGACCGCCCCGTTCACGTCGAACAGATTCTTGACGAACAGCTCGATCTTCCAGTTGTTCTTCTTGAATCCCGTGCTGAGATCGACGGTGGTGTAATCGCCGAGCGGGCCGAGGATGGCGCGCTCGAACAGCCGTAGGTCGCTGGTCCGCGATCCCTCATGGACCACGCCCAGCTGGAAATGGCCCTCGCCGCCCATCACCGGGAATTCGTAGCGGGCGAGCGCGTTGAGCTTGATCCTCGCGGTGATCGGAAGCCGGGTCCCGGCCGGCGCGAGCAAGGCGTTGCCGGGGGTCGTGCAGTCGAACGCGGCATTGGCGATCAGGCAGAAATCCTCGGTGATCTCGGCATCGTTGTACGAGCCGCCGAGGCTGACCGTGAAGCCGGTCGCCGGCCGCGCCCAGAAATCCACCTCGGCGCCGCGGATCCGCGCGTTTCCGGCGTTGCGGATCTCGGTCAGGCCGTTGGCCCCGAGGAAGCTCAGCTGGATATTGTCCCAGTCGAGCTGGTAGAGCGCGCCGTTGAGCCGGATGCGGTTGTCCGCCCAGCTCGTCTTGAAGCCCAGCTCGTAATTGTTGATGAAATCCGGGCCGTAGGGCGGAAGGGTCCCGCGCCTGTTGATCCCGCCCGGCCTGAAGCCCCGCGACCAGGTCGCGTAGACGAGCGCGTCCTCGCCGATCTTGTAGGTCGCGTTGATCCGGTGGATGAAGTCGGTCTTCGACGTCGTCTTGTCGAGATTGGTGCAGGGCGAATCGTCGACGATCGGCGGCCCGAAGCAGGCCGCGACCCCGGTGCGGCTGCTGTAGCCCGCCGAGAATCCGAAAAAGCCCTCGAGCGAATTCTTGTATTTGTACAGCCGCCCGCCCCCGGTCAGCGTGAAGCTTGGTGTGATGTCCCAGCTCAGCTCTCCGAACGCCGCATAATCGCGGTCGACCCGGACCTGCTGGGTCAGCCAGATATTGCTGGCCGTGCCGGGCACGGTCAGCGAATCGGCGATATTGTCGATGATGTAGTTCTGCTCGATGTCGTGGGACTGGCGCTGGTAGAAGAGGCCGGCGATCAGCCGCACCTTCTTCTCCGACGGCGACGCAAATCGAAACTCGTGGCTCTGCTTGGTGAAGTGATCGTCCGAGATGATGTACTGGTTCGGGTTCACCAGATTGGCGGCATTGTCGTAGAAATAGGTGCCGTATCCGGCCAGCGCGTCGTAGAAATAGGCATAGTCGACATAGTCCGACGCGCCGTCGATCTGCCGGGTCATGTAGGCTCCGGCATAGGTCATGTCGAAGCTTCCGATCTTGCCCTCGATCGTCAGCGCCCCCTGGACCCATTTGTCGGTGAAATGCTCGCGGTTGAACTGCTGGACCTGGAGCTCCTGGAGCCCCGATTCCTGGGCGAAGGTGCCGTCGCTGATCTGCTTCTGGCCCATCACCTGGGGCGTGATCGTCCAATTGTCGTCGAGCTCGATCCGGAGCGCCGCGCGAGCGCCATAGGTCTCGACGTCGTTATAATCCTCTTCGACATGGGGCGCGTTGGTGAAGGTGATCCCCGATGTCGGGAAGGTCAGGCTTCCGGGCACATTGTCGATATAGCCGGCATCCTTGCGGTACCAGCCGACCACCCGGATCGCTGCCCGGTTGGAGAGCGGCGCGTTCATGAACGCCTCGCCGGTATAGCCGAACTCGCCGTGCGCGACGTGGTTCAGCTCGACATTCGCCTCGCCGTAGAAGCCGCTCGTGTCGGGCTTGTTGGTGATGATCCGGATCGTGCCGGCCTGGCTCGAGGCGCCGTAGAGCGTGCCCTGCGGCCCGGCCAGGGCCTCGACCCGGGCGATGTCGAACACATGGATATCGAGGGCGCCGGTGATCGTCGTGATCGGCTGCTCGTCCAGATAGGTTCCGACCGAGGGGAGGGACGCGGAGTGATTGGCGTTCTCGCCGCTCGCGACTCCGCGGAAATAGACGTTGGAGAAGCCGGGCCCCGCGGTCTGGTAGGAGATGCTCGGGATGTAGCGGGCATAATCGCCGAACTGGTCGACCTGGAGCTCGTCTAGCCGCTCGGTTCCGATCGCCGTGATCGCGATCGGAACGTCCTGCAGATTCTCCGAGCGCTTCTGGGCGGTGACGAAGATGTCGTCCTCGCTCGCGTCGTTGGCGGCCTGCGCCTGGTCCTCGGCGCTCCCGGTGGGCTGGGCGGGAGCATCCTGCGCGAAGGCGGCTCCGCTCGTGCACAGCATGGTCGAGGCCAAGAGGGCGAGTGCGCTCTTGCGAATATTGCGGTTCGGTAGCGGAAGCATGTTCCCCCCTCGGAAATCGTGCCTTGCCCGCGAACCTGTTCCGCTTTCGCCGGAGCGTCAAATTGATTTTGGCTCCGTAATCATCTCGGCTGCCGCTTGTGCCTTAATTGCCACGCCCTGGACCCGATCCAGTGCCTGCACTGGACCCGATCCAGGGTCACGAGTCCCAGGTGTCGAGCGCCGGCCCGAGCCCGCGCTTGAGCGGGCCGAGCCAGGGCTCGAACGGCCGCCACTGGTCCATCCCCTCGCGGTTGATCGGCCGCCGCACCTGCTCCGAGCTCGCGGTGCGCACCGCCCGCTCGTTCTCGTGGAATCGGAGGCAGGCCGGGTCGAAGGGCAGGCCGAGGAAATCGAGCAGCCGTCCGACCTCGCCTTCGGGATCCTCGATCAGCCGCTCGTTGATCACGCGGTGGATCCGGCCGGGAATGACCCGGTCGAAATGGGCCATGAGCGCGACATAATCGCGATAGTAACGCCCGAGCTCCTCCTGCTCGTAGGTGAAGCCCTGGCCGCGCGCGAAATGCTGCTTGAAGTTGGAGAAGCAGCAGGCGAGCGGGTGCCGCCGCGCATCGACGATCCTGGCGTTTGGCAGGATCAGGTGGATGAATCCGGCATGCGCCCAATTGTTGGGCATCTTGTCGATGAAGAAGGGCTTGTCCGTCTTGCGCTGGATCCGCGTCCGCTCGAGATATTCGGCGCCCAGCGCCTCCAGCTCCGCGGCGCCGAGATCGGCCAGGCACTCGGGATAGGCGCTCTCCTCGCGCTTGAGCTTGCGGCCGCCCAATCGCTTCACCAGCGCCGGAATGTCGGGCAGCTCCATCGTCCCTTCCACCTCGGAATGGCTGGCCAGTATCTGCTCGACCAGGGTCGATCCGGCCCGCGGCATTCCGAGGATGAAGATCGGGTCGGGGGCGGCGCAACCCCGGCCCTCCCGCGCCCCGAAAAATTCCGGCGTGAAGAAGGCGATGCTCCGCTTCACATGGTCGTCGATCTCATTCGGGTCGTAATTGTTGGTCTTGCGGCGGATGCTGTTTCCGACGGCATAATGGTCGAAGGCCCGCCCGGCGTCGCCTTGGTCCTCGTGCGCCTTGCCGAGCGCGAAATGGAGATGGAGCCGGTCCTCGTCGCTCAGGCCCGGCTGTTCCAGGGCCTGCTCCATCGCCGCGATATCGTCCGCGCCGAGCTTCACGGTCTTCAAATTGGCGAGGCTCCACCACGCCTCGCCCAGGCCCGGCGCGAGCTGAGCCGCCTTGCGGTAGGCGGCGACGCTTTCCGGCTGCCGCCCCACGGTCTTCAGCACATGGCCGTAGCTCATCCACACCTTGGGCTGGTCGGGCAGCCTGGCCAGCACCTGCTCGTAAATTCCGATCGCCTCCTCATAGCCGCCGATCCGGCCGAGCGCCGCCGCGCGCAGGTTCTGGTGGACTGGATTGTCCGGATCGGAATCGGCAAGGCTGTCCAGCGCCTCGATCGCCTCGGCCGGCCGGTTCTGCCGGTAGAGCACGGTCGCGAGGTTCGACCGCGCGGCCGTGAAGGCCGGAGCGAGCTCGATCGCTCGGCGAAGCAGATTCTCGGCATCGCCGTAGCGCCCGAGCCGCGCCGCCAGCTCGGCCATCATCCGGATCGCCGCGACGTCGGTCGGCTTCTCCTTGAGATGCGGCCTGAGCAGCCGCTCGGCGACCGGCAGGTCGTTGTCCGCAAGCGCCTGCGCCGCTTCCATCAGCCGCGGATCGTGGACCGAAGCGGATATGGCGCGAAGCTCCGCTTCCTCCGCCTCACTCTCGGCCTCGCCGCCGCGCCTCAGCGCCGCGCCGAGAAGCCGCCAGGCGTCGGAATTGCCGGGATCGGCGCGGACGATCTCGCGCGCCTGCTCGGCCGCGAGCCCCGGATCCTCGCGAAGCAGCCGCCGCGCATGGCCAAGTGCCTCGGCGACGCTGACGGTCGCGTTCAATCCGCTCTCCCCATGCCGCCTTCTATGGTCCCCGCCGCGCGCTCGGCAAGCGGGCGCGGCCCGGCGGCGGCAGGGCAGGGGCTCAGGCGAAGGCTTCCCGGCGATCGCTTCATTGTGCCGCGCCGGGACAGAAGCATTTCCGGCCCGTCGCCGCACTTGATGTCGTGGTGAATTTTTTCTTAACCTTCGGGCATGAACCGCCTCGCGCCGCTCATCACCCGACTCCCCGAGCGCTCGGCCCCGGTCCGGGCCCTGGCGGTGCCGCGCAGCTGGTCCGGCTTCGAAATGTCGCTGGCCGAATCCCCCGCCTGGCTCCGCGACGCCAAATTGTTCGCCACCGTCTGGCTCGGCGGCCTCGTCTTCTTCGGCACCCTGATCGCCTGACGATCTTCGTCATCCCCGCGCAGGCGGGGATCCAGACTGACATATCGTTTCCCATCGTGCCGTCGGCACGTTCCAATTTTCACGCGAAGGCGCGAAGAAGGACGCTTGCGCCGCCCCAGGGCAGCGGTCTCTTTGGCGTCCTTCTCGCGGGATCATGTAGCAATATGAGGCGCGAAGCATGGCCGGCGGCCCGCTCTCCCTTCGCGCCTTCGCTTCTTCGCGCCTTCGCGTGAAAATAGGCCGGCAGTGCCGGGCGCAGCGCGCGGACAGCCTGACTCCGCAACCGTTCAGGTCCCGGCCTGCGGCCGGTCCCCGAGCAGATAGCGCGGGCCCGCCCCGAGCCCCGCGGCGCGGTCGCCCGGATTGTAGAGCGCGCACTGGCTCATCGAGAGGCAGCCGCAGCCGATGCAGCCCTCGAGCAGGTCGCGGGTCTTCTCGAGCATCGCGATCCTTTCGTTGAGCCGGTCGCGGATCCGCGCGCTGATCCTCCGCCAGTCGCTCTGGCTCGGCGCCCGGCCCTGCGGCAAGGTGGCGAGCTCGGCCGCTATCTCTCCCAGAGTCAGGCCGAGCCTCTGGCCGACCATCGCGAAGGACAGGCGCCTGATGTCCGAGCGCATGAACCGGCGCTGGTTGCCCGAGGAACGGATCGCCTCGACCAGTCCCTTCTCCTCGTAGAAGCGGATCGCCGAGACCGTGAGGCCGGTCCTCCGCGCCAGCTCGCCGATCGTCAGTGCGGGGGAAAGAGCCATTCGATATCCTCGCTGGGAAAAGCTTGACCTCAACTTAGCTTGAGGTTGTACGACTCGCAAATCCGGGGCGATCCCACCCATCACGAAGGAGCGATTTCATGGCGGTTCCGCGCATCGAGCATGTCAACATCACGGTCAGCGATCCCGAGCGGGCGGCCGCGCTGATGGAAAGCCTGTTCGGCTGGCCGGTGCGCTGGAAGGGCCCGTCGCAGTTCGGCGGCCGAACGATCCATGTCGGCTCCGAGGACCATTATCTGGCTTTCTACACCGGCCAGGCTTCCTCTCCGGCCGACACCTTCGCCAAGGGCCGCCCGCTCAACCATGTCGGAATCCAGGTCGACGATCTCGACGCCGTGGAAGCGAAGGTGATCGAGGCCGGCCTCACCCCCTTCTCCCACGGCGACTACGAGCCCGGCCGCCGCTTCTACTTCCTCGACCATGACGGCATCGAGTTCGAGGTTGTGAGTTACACCGCCGCCTAGTTCGGTAACGGTCGCGGGCGGTTGCTGGATCTTGGGCCTAAATGCACGTCACCGATTGGGGCAAGTTCGCACGCCGTACTGGGTCAATAAATGACCATCCTACCCGCCGGGAACGTCCCCCGCCATCCGCAGGGGAAGTGCCCCACGAAATACCAATATGACTGGCTTGCGAAGAAGCCCGGCGGATAAATGTCGGCAAACTCTGCCTCAAGGCACAGGTGGATAATGTCCCAGCGGACAGTATCCACAAAATCCTTCGGCAAATTGTTTTCCGCTACGACCTTGGCCGTCTTCTCGTCCACGAATGCGTTCACGATGGGGCGGAAAGCGTCGGCAGCCTCGTTCCATGCCTGTAGTATGTCCGGCGACTTTTCATCGACCCTTGCACGGTACTGGTTGGCGGCCTCCAGGCACAGATTCTCCCACTCGAGTGAGCCGCAGCTGACCACCGCTTCCTGCCATGACTGCAAAACGTCTGCGGATTGGGTATCGGCCACTCCAACGCTCCTGAACCACTCGACGGAGCCCAATTGATCCAGAGTGGTCAGGGTCCGTGGATGCATTTGGACTCCTCAAATTCCGTGGCGCGATCGCTCCCTATGCGGGGACACTATACTTAATTCCCCGGCGAGCGCCGCCTAGTCGCACGCCTTGTGCAGCTTCCAGCCGAGCCAGGCCGCGCCGATGCTCATCACCGCGACGAAGAACAGGGTCTCGGCCACCGACACGCCGAGCATGACCAGGCCGGTCAGGACCATCGCGGCCAGCACCATCCCGCCCGAATTGACGATATTGTTGGCGGCCACCGTCCGGGCGGTCTCGGACTTGGGCACGGTGGTGGTCAGGAAGGCGTAGAGCGGAACCACGAACATTCCGCCGGAGACCGCCACGCCGAAAAGGTCGAACATGATCCATTCGGCCCTCGACATCAGGATGAAGGTCTCGAGGTCCATCAGCTCGGGCCCCGGCGGAGGCCAGTTGATGACGTTCCAGTAGAGGTGGCAGATGAACAGGCCCATGGCGAGCGCCGCGGGCGGCGAATAGGTCGCCGCGACCTTGCCCTTCAGAAGCCGGTTGATCAGCACCGATCCCACCGCGACCCCGACCGAGAAGATCGCAAGGAAGAGCGTCGCCACCTGCTCGTTGGAGTGGAGCACGTTCTTCACCAGAGGCGGGAATTGCGCGGCGAGGATCGCGCCCATCATCCAGAAGAAGCTGATCGAGGCGATCGCCAGGAACAGCCGCGGGATGTGCAGGGTCGCGCTGACCAGCCGGATCGAGGCGCGGATGATGTGCCAGTCCATCTTGGCCGCGGGCGCGTCGGTCTCGGGCGGGGCGGGTGGCACCATCGCCCCGCTGATCCGGCCGATGATCGCGACGCCGAGCACTCCGGCCGCGGCATAATGATAATGGTTGGTTCCGAGCAGCCCGCCCGCGATCGTCCCGAGCAGGATGGCTCCGTAGGTTCCGGCCTCGACCAGCCCGGTTCCGCCGAGCACCTCGTCCCTGCGCAGGTGCTGGGGCAGGATCGCATATTTGATCGGGCCGAAGAAGGTCGAATGGACCCCCATCGCGAACAGCACCGCGAGCATGAGCGGCACGTTGTGGATCATCAGCCCGATCGCTCCGACGACCATGATCGCGATCTCGGCCGATTTGACGAAGCGGACGATCCGAGCCTTGTCCATGGAATCGGCGAGCTGGCCGGCGAGCGCCGAGAACAGGAAGAAGGGCAGGATGAACAGGCCGCCGGCGATCGCGTTGAACGAGGCTTCCTTGGTCGCGTCGTTATAGACCGTGTAGGTGACCAGGATCACCATCGCCGATTTGTAGAGATTGTCGTTGAAGGCGCCGAGGAACTGCGTGACGAAAAGCGGCAGGAACCGCCGCTCCCGCAGCAGGTGCATCGAGTCCTGCACGGATCAGCGGCCTGCCTGGCTGCGCGACTTCATGGGTCGCGGGTCATAAAGGCTTCTGACGCGCGGTCAAACCGCCTTGCGCCCGGAGGCCTCAATTAACGCATGGCTTTCAATACGCCAGCGCCTCCAGCGGCGCGAACAGGGCGTCCCGATCGAAGGTGCGCCCGGTCAGCGCGAGATCGCTCAGCCCGATCAGCTTGAACGTCCCGAGCTTCGCCTCGCGCGGCGGCCGCCCGTCGCGCTCGACCGTGACCGCGCGCAGGTAGAGCTCATCATGCTTCGTGAAGAGCGAATGCGGCGCGAGCACCGACCGGCCGCGATTGTAGGCGGTCGAAACCATCAGCGACCGGTCGATCGCGAACTCCAGAATCTGCTCGGAACTGGCTTGCTGGGTCATGGGCGCTCTCGCATCTTTGCTGCACTGCAATATGGAGCGCTCCGATCGCTGGGGCAAGGCGGTGTTGCGAGGGAGATGTTTCAGCCCTCGGCCGACTCCCGCCGTGCCGACAGGGCCACGCGCGCGGCATCCGCGAGGAACCGCGATCGGTTGTCCGCAACCCGGTCGATCGCCGCAACCAGTGCCTCGTCGAGGCCCACATTGATCCGAACCGCCTTCCCCGGAAGCTCCGCGCGAACGAGGATCCGGGCAACCTCGTCGACGTCGGGATCCCGATCGACCGCGTCGAGTTCGCTCGGTCCGGCGACAGGATCCCGATGTTGCGCGGACACCAGGAGATGGCCTGCAAGCGCCTCCTCGGCATTTCGCGCGACCTCCTGGATGGTGCCTCCCGCCGAGGAGCAACCGGGTAGATCGGGAAAGTACACGCTATAGCCTTTGCCCGCCCGCTCGATGATCGCGGGGTAGAATGCGGTAGCCATCTTACCTGAGCCTCCAAGGCTGCGCACCGTGAACTCAGTGTGTAGCGTTACACACGATCCGCAGGGCGGCAAATTCCTTACACATCACAATGGATCCGCTGTTCGGAGCCGAACAGTCGATGTTCGAAAACGAACACGGACGCGGCCCTGAAAACCTCGATTACAACCGTAGTCAGAGAGGCTACAGACGTGGCACGTCCCTTGCACGTCGCTCGCGAGCGAGCGGCTCGGAGGGCGTTGATGTTGCACTATAATCGGTTGAAGACCGCTTCCCGGCGCGCGCCGCGCGCGGGGTGTTTCCTGCTGCTCGGCTGCGCTTCCCTCGCGGCGCTCGCAGCGCCTGCCCGGGCCCAGGACGCCGAGCCCGAGACCGGCGACACGCCCCCGCCCGCCGCGACTCCGGTCGAAACGCCCACCGGCGGCAAGCAGGTCTATACGCCCGCGGACTTCGCCCGCTTCGCGCCCAAGACCGCCCTCGACATGCTCAATCAGGTGCCCGGCTTCTCGATCCGCGGCGAGGATACGGCCAGCCGGGGCCTCGGCCAGGCCTCGGGCAACGTCCTCCTCAACGGCAAGCGCATCTCGGGCAAGTCGACCGATCCGGTCACCGCCCTCTCGGCCATCTCCGCCAAGAGCGTCGTCCGGATCGAGATCGTCGACGCCGCCCAGCTCGACGTGGCCGGCCTCACCGGCCAGGTCGCCAACGTCGTCTACGAATCGAAGGGCAAGACCACGGGCCAGTTCAGCTACCGCCCCGAGATCCGCGCCCATTACGCGCACCCGCTGTTCACGCGCGGCGACATCTCGGTGAGCGGCACCAAGGGTCCGGTCGAATATACTCTGAGCTTCCAGAACAATGCGAGCCGGAGCTCCGCGGGGGGCCCGACCCTGATCTCGACCGGCACGGGCGATCCGATCGAGTTTCGCGACGACGTCTGGACCGGCGATTTCGACCAGCCGACCCTGTCGGGCCAGTTCAAGCTCGACGGACCGGGCTCGTCGCTCGGCAACCTCAACCTGCTCTACCGCCGCTCTTATTACGATTATGACGAGGTCAGCCTTCGCGACCGGGTCGCCGACGCCGACCAGGTCCGGCTGCTCACCCAGCGCGAGGGCGGCTACAATTACGAGATCGCCGGCGATTACGAATTCGCCTTGCTCGGCGGCCGCCTCAAGCTGATCGGCCTCAACCGTTACGCCGACGAGCCTTTCTCGCAGGTCGCCCGGACCAGCTTCGCCGACGGCGCCGCCGATACCGGCAGCCGCTTCGCCCAGGACGGAATCTCGCGCGAGCGGATCGGCCGAGGCGAATATCGCTGGAAATGGGGCAAGACCGATTACCAGGTCTCGGCCGAGGCCGCGTTCAACAGTCTCGACAACGTCTCCTCCTTCTTCGTCCTCGATCCGCTCGGGGTCTTCGTCGAGATCCCCTTCCCCTCGGGCACCGGGACGGTCAGCGAGAATCGCTACGAGAGCCTGGTCACGATCGGCCGGCCCCTCTCCGACAAGGTCAATGTCCAGCTCGTCGCCGGCGCCGAGCATTCGACCCTGATCCAGGAGGGGCCGGGCGGAAAGCGGCGAAGCTTTCTCCGCCCCAAGGGGTCGCTCTCGGTCTCGGCCCAGCTCTCGAAATCGCTCAGCGCCAATTTCAAGGCGATCCGCCGGGTCGGCCAGCTCAACTTCGGCGATTTCCTCGCCCGGGTCTTCCTCGACAGCGAGAACCAGAATGCCGGCAATCCCGATCTCGTCCCCTCGCAGCAATGGCGCTTCGAGCTCGAGCTCGCCAAGGATCTCGGCAAGTACGGCAAGACCAAGGTCAACACCGTCGCTGCCTTCTACGAGGATCTGGTCGACATCATCCCGATCGGCGCGGACGGCGAATCCCCGGGCAATATCGCGACCGGCCGGGCCTATGCGATCGACTGGACAAGCACCTTCCAGCTCGATCCGCTCGGGATCAAGGGCGCCAAGATCAACCTGCGCGCCCTCGTCCAGTTCAGTTCGGTCCGCGATCCGCTGACCGACGAGAAGAGATCGATCAGCGGCTTCACCGACCGGTTGATCGATTTCGGCTACCGCCACGACATTCCGGACAGCGACTGGGCCTATGGCGCCAACGCCAGCTATTCGCACGTCGAATTGTCCTACCGCCTCACCGAGGTCGGCCGGCAGCACGAAGGGCCGGTCTTCGCCAGCGTCTTCGTCGAGCATAAGGACGTCCTCGGCCTTACCGTGAGGGCGACCGCCGGCAACATCCTCAACGCGCGAAGCACCTGGGACCGGATCGTCTACGCCGGCCGCCGCAACGTCGCCCCAATCTCCTTCGTCGAGACCCGCAACCGCCTGATCGGCCCCATCTTCTCGCTGAACATCCGCGGCACGTTCTAGCCCCCTCCCGTCATTCCAGCGAAAGCTGGAGCCGTAGACGACCGAAGGTCAATCTCACTTCCCCTTTTCCCGGGCTTCGTCGCTGCATGCGCCGACGGGATGGACGTCACCAGGAGCGGACCCGAAACCATCCCCGCACGTTGGGCGGCAAAGCCCAGGGAGAAAAAGCGTGCGTATCATCCTCTTGCTTCCGCTGCTCGCGCTCGGCGCCTGCGACGTCGACAACGACAGCGCCAACAACCAGGTCTCGATCACCTTCGACAAGGAGGCGATCCGCGACACCAAGGAAGAAGCCGACAGGGTCGCCAGCGGCCTCGGCAACGTCGCCTCGAGCACCGGCCGCGCCATCAAGGACGAGGTCGGCGACATCGACGTGGACGTCGACGTCACCCGCAACCGCAACGAAGCAACCGCGGCCGATCACGACAAGGGCAACGGCCAGGCAAAGCAGTAGAACGCCAGCCTTGCCTCGCCCGCCGCGCGGCCGAGCCCGCCTGTCGACGCCTGCGCCATCAACCTCCGGAATGGAGCAATGCTTCAAGGCGCCGGGCGCACGGTTCGCCTAATAATACCGCCATTTCGGACCAATCTCCCGCGCCGCGCGATTGACCGCCATTCGCCCGCATGCTCGACCTTGACTTCGAACAAGGGGGGTCGGGATGAGACGTTCCTGGGTGGAATTGGCCGCTGTCGTCGCGCTGATAGGTGTCGCGGCCATGGCCTCCGCGACCGAAACCATCAACTATCAGTATGACGCGCGCGGACGGCTGGTGAAGGTCGTCAGGACCGGCACCGTGAACAACGGCGTCAATGCCACGTACACGCACGACAAGGCCGACAACCGCACCAACGTAACGGTCACGGGGTCGGCGAACCCGCCGCCGTGATCCGCGGGTGGATGCACGCGGATTTTTTGCTGATCGTCATTGGGGGAGAGGCGATGAGGCCCGACTTTATTGTCCGCACGCGTGCCTGGTTGCGACCCGCCCGTGACGATTTTAGCTCGCCCGACGCCGATGATGCCGTGAAACCCTTCATTCGCGCCGCGCGTCTTTTCCTCGCCTTCTTCGCCGTCTCGTTGGCCACTTCGAGTTTCGCGCAGGGCCTCCCGAACCCGCCGCGCCAGGACGCGAGCAGCCCGACCGGCGTCAGTTACGGGAGCGGCTCATTCACCTACGAATCCCGCGACCTCTCGATCGGCGGCGAGTTTCCGCAGGGCCTGACTCTCGATCGCTCCTACATCAGCAACGTCGGTTACGGCACTCTGGGCGCGCACGGCTGGACTCACAATTGGTCCGGGCGCGTCGTGTCCGTGCAGCTTCCGATCCAGCCCGACGGACCGTACTCCGACCCGAAGCGCGTGCCCTGGGTCTACAATGTCAGCGTCGGCGGCAAGTCCGTCGGTTTCCGGGGCGGCAGCACATTCCCGCCCACGACGGGCGGACCGGTCGGCGCCTATCAGCCGATCACTCCGAGCGGCGCGACTCTCGTCTACACGGGCACGACTTCGACCAACGGCTATTACATCTTCACAGATGGCGACGGCTCGGTAATCAATTTCCCGCTCGGCAGGCAGCCGTTCCAGATCCAGGACTGGACGATGCCCGACGGTACTCGGCTGGATTTCAGCTATGATGCGGCAACGGGACTGAACCGCAGCGTGATCACCAATCGCGGCTATGCGCTCTTGTTCGAGCCCCTGACGTCAGGCCAGCGCAAGGTCTGCGCGGTCAACATGGCCCAGCACTACGTCACGCCGACCTCGCTGTGCCCGGCCGGCGTCCAGAGCGTCACCTATTCCTACACGAACGGCACCTTCAATCCCTATCAGACCCTGCTCGCCGGCGCCACGGACGCGAACGGGCAAACGACGACTTACGGCTATGTCAATCCGGATCGCCTCGGATGCATCACCTTGCCCGGACAATCAGCCTGCCAGATCCAGAACAGCTATGAAATGTGCTACGAATGGGTTCCGGAGTATGGACCGGAATATCGCGGCGAACACGTCGTCTCGCAGGTCAGCGCGACCGGCGAGACCTACAGCTATGCTTATCAGTTCAATTCCGGCGACCCGCCGAAATGCAACGTTCTCAGCGTCGAGACGACGCTGACGGTCAATGCAACGGCCGTGACGCGTGCCGGAGGGATCAACACCGCGGGCGTGCCGACTTCCATCGTCGACCCGCTCGGTAGAACGACCAACCTTGCCTACGAGTCCGGCGGCGCGATGGAGGACGAACCCGCGCAGCTTGGCGACGTCCACCATCCGTTGGGCAACGCGGTCGAATATTATTACGACGCCCGCGGCAACATGGTTCGCCAGATTGCGAAAGCGGTTCCGGGGTCCGGCCTGTCGGACATCGAGACGACCGCCGTTTTTCCGTCGACCTGCGTCGACCGGAAAACCTGCAACAAACCGACGTCGGTAACCGACGCGCGCGGCGCGGTGACGGACTTCACCTACGATCCGGCCCATGGCGGTTTGCTCACCGAGACCGGGCCCGCCGTCCCGACGCGCCAGCCGAACGGCACGATGGCGAACGTCAGGCCCCAGAAGCGCTTCGCCTATGCGCAGCGCTACGCCTGGATCAAGAACGGCTCGGGCGGATATTCCCAGGCTGCGACCCCGGTCTGGGTGGTCACGCAGGAATCCCTCTGCCGGACCAGCGCGGCTACCGGCAACCCGGCGGCGCCATGCGCCACGGCCGGCGATGAGGTAACCACCAACTACGATTATGGCCCGAACAGCGGGCCCAACAACCTGCTGGTTCGCGGGATCGTGGTCGCCGCGGACGGCCAGTCTCTCCGCAGTTGCTACGGCTATGACGCGCAGGGCAACAGGATCAGTGAGACCCAGCCCAACGCCAATCTGGGGAGCTGCCCATGAAGCCGCTCCCTCTTCTCGCTTTTCTCGCCGTTTTCGCCTCGCCCGCGGCCGCGCTCGCCCAGGCCTCGCCCTCGCCCTTCACCAGCGCGATGCGCTACGACGCGATGCGCCGGGTGACGGGCACCATCTCCGCCGATCCTGACACCGTCGGAAGCGGCAATCCGTTCCTCGCGGTGCGCAACACTTATGACTCGGCCGGCCGGCTCACCAAGGTCGAGACCGGCACGCTCTCCGCCTGGCAAACCGAGTCGGTGGCCCCGTCGGCCTGGAGCGGATTCAGCGTCTCCCACACGCTCGAGACCTCCTACGATGCCATGGATCGCAAGACTCGGGAGACGGTGCGCGAAGGCGCGGCCGGCGCGGTGCGCACACTGACCCAGTACAGCTACGATAGTTTTGGCCGCCTCGATTGCACGGCCGTGCGCATGAATCCGGCCCTGTTCGGCTCGCCGCCGGCGAATGTCTGCCTTCCGGGGTCGGAGGGCAACGACGGCCCGGACCGCATCACCCGCAACATATACGACGCCGCCGGGCAGCGCCTGCAGCTCCGCGAAGGCGTGGGCTCGAACGTGGAGGCCGCCGAGGCGACCTGGGCGTACAATCTCAACGGCCAGGTCACGACCGTGATCGACGGAAATGGCAATCGCGCGACTCTGTCTTACGACGGGCACGGCAGGCAGGATCGATGGACGTTCCCGAGCGACACGCGGCCGGCGGCTTATAACGACTCGACGCCCGCCACGGCGCTCGCCACCGCCGGAAGCGTCAATGCCGCCAATTACGAAGCCTATGGCTATGATTCCAACGGTAACCGGACCAGCTTCCGCAAGCGCGACGGCTCATTGCTGACCTACAGCTATGATGCGTTGAACCGGATGAGCGTAAAATTCGTCCCGGAAAGGGGAGCGCCGTTCCCGCTTTCGACGGCGCAGACCCGGGACGTCCATTACGCCTACGATCTCAGGGGCCTTCAGACCGAGGCCGATTTCGACAGCCTTTCCGGGGAGGGCCTGACGACCACCTATGACGGGTTCGGGCGGCCGACTTCCAACATCTCGACGATGGGCGGGACGACGCGGACCCTGGCCTATCAGCACGACAGGAATGGAAGCCGCACCGAGCTGACCTGGCCGGACGGCATCAAGATGTCTTACATTTATGACGGCCTCCACCGCATGAGCGACGTGCGCCAGGGTGCGCTCGGGTCGACGACCTCGATCGGCGCCATTGCCTACAAGAACGATGGTGCGCGCGATTCCGCCGCCTATGGCGGCAACGGGACGAGCTACGGCTATGACGGGATCGGGCGGCTGAATTCGCTGGCCGACACGTTCAGCGGCGGCACGGGCAATACGACCTCGACCTTCTCGCACAACCCGGCAAGCCAGATAAATTCGACCACCCGCTCCAACGACAGCTATGCGTGGAACGGCCATTACAACGTCAACCGCGGTTACACGACGAACGGGCTCAACCAATATACGGCAGCCGGAACCACCGGGCTGTTGTATGACGGCAACGGCAATCTGAGGCAGAGCGGAGCAACTGCTTACCTTTACGACATCGAGAACCGGATGGTGCAGGCGGGCTCCACCATAATTCTGGTCTACGACCCGCTCGGCCGGCTGTTCCAGATCTCCGGCGGCAGCGCCGGGACGATCCGCTTCCTCTACGACGGTGATGAGCTCGTCGCTGAATATGACACCGCCGGCGTCGTCCAGCACCGCTACGTCCACGGCGCGGGAGTCGACGACCCAATTGCCTGGTATGTCGGCGCGGGACTCACCCAGCGCCGCTCGCTTCATCCCGATCACCAGGGCTCGATCGCCGGCATATCACAGGGCACCGGGACATTGCTGGCGATCAACCGCTACGACGAATATGGCATTCCCGCTGCGACCAACCTCGGCCGGTTCCAATACACGGGTCAGGCGTGGCTCCACGATCTAGGCATGTATTATTACAAGGCCCGCATTTACTCGCCGACCCTCGGGCGGTTCATGCAGACGGATCCGATTGGGTATGAGGATCAGGTCAACCTATATGCTTACGTAGGCAATGACCCCGTGAACGGGAGGGATCCGACCGGGAAAGAGATTAGATATGGCGGGGAGGACAAAGAGCAGCAGGCTCTGGAAGCCGGCGTAAAGGATGTCGCTTCAGCGGATCCTGAGCTCATGGCGCGCTATGAACAAATGGTCGCATCTGACAAGATCATAACGATCTCACCCGCGATAAATCAAAATGATGTAACGACTACCCTAGCGGCAAACCCTGATACGAATAGTTTCGATCTGGGAAATATGGGCGATATGGCGTCGGCAGTACGGGACGCAACGAATGGGACTGGTGTAGGGTCAAATGTTAATATCTACCTTCCCGGCGTCGACGGGTTGGAAGGGCTGGAAAACGCTACTGTTGAACAAAATCGTGGAGTTCAAATTGCTCACGACGTGTTTGAACATGCTTACCAAAATATGTTAGGAAATGCCCCCATGGGCACGGACCGGAACGGAGTACGAATTTCAGAAGTTCGGGCAGTTGCTGTAGAAAACCGATACAGAGATGCAAAAGGGCTGGACCGTAGAAAGAAATATTGAGGTACTATTATGCTTTTCTTATTGTCAGCAATGGCGTTACATGCCGCTACAACAACCCCAAATGCCTCTTGGAGATTCTCCTGCCCAAGTCGTGCGTCAGGCAGAGTTGTCAAGCCTGACTATTACAGTGTTGGTTTGATATATTACTACTATAATAAGGAACCTGCATTTGATTCTGGATTTGTTCCTGTATTAATAGATGCGAGACGCAACCCTAAGAGCAACCTAACCACTTATAGTTTTTATTATGCTGGAGTGTCTGATCGACAACTATACTATATACTGAATGATAAGCGGATAGTGGTCGATAGATTTTTAAATTCACCTTATAGCGGATGCTCGACTCTACGTAGAAAAATACGGAAAGTACGGTGACGATCATTGCGGAAAAATTATATTACGGGTGACAGTTTTGGAGTGCACCCCGTAGGTGAGACACAATTACGGCGACAGTGCACTTAATTGACTGCCCCGTCTGAGGATGCGATGTATCGCGGATGGCCCGCCTCTCCCGCGTCGTCATCCCCGGCTTCCCGCACCACGTGACCCAGCGCGGCAATGGCCGCTCACGGACATTCTTCAGCGACGAGGATTACGCGCTCTACCGCGACTGGCTGGGTGAAACCTGCCGTTCGAACGGTGTCGAAGTCTGGGCCTGGGTCCTGATGCCAAATCACGTGGATCTCATCCTGGTCCCGTCGGATGCGGACGGGATCCGGCGGGCACTGGGATTACGGTGACAGTGCACCTTATTGATTGCCTCGCCTGAAGTGGACTGCCGCGTAATTCGTGTATTTAGTAAACTGTCACCGTAACTGCTACTCCCCAACGCTGGGGCGATTCATGCAGACGATCCGATTGGATATGAGGACCAGATCAATCTCTATGCGTATGGGGGTAACGATCCATCGAATGGAATCGACTCTACCGGAACAAAATGGGAAGTTACTTGGCACAAGGTTACTAAAGGAAGCGAAGCTCGGCATCTAGCTCTTCGCTTCACTCCGGATAATCAAAACCTTGTAAAAAATAACCCACAGTTTGATAACATTGATGAAAACGGCAAAAGATATATAACGTTTAGTGCGGGACCTGAATGGAATAAGCTCGTTTCCCGCATAAACAGATCATCGGACCTGGGTCCTCAAGAGGGCTCCTATGAGGTAAAGGTTCCTTCGAAATTCGGATCAGAGGTTGATATGTTTAATGCGGTTGCGGGTGCTGACAGGAATTATAATGACAGCTTGGATTATGACTTGTTTCCAGCAGTAGAAGGTGAGGAGAGCTGGGTCTGGGCTGACGATGGGTACAACTCAGATAGTTATATATCTGGTCTAGGTCAGGCCACTGGTATCGTATTACCACTAGAGATATTTGGCATAAATTTACCGGGTTTTGACAAGCCGGTTCCGACAGAGTGTTTCACACCGAATAATGATTGTTAGGTCAAATGCCGACAAACAAACTATTTATTATTGTTCTACTTTGGGCAGCAGTAAATATCGTATTGCTATCTGCGGTCGCACTGTTCGGATTACAGTACGATGACGGCAACATCATTTGGTGGCTTGCACAGTTATTTAGCGCTCCGGTTCTCCTCGTTTCGGAGGCGCTTAGCTCGGTTGGCATCGAAAGCCGTGGATACGTTGGATTTATCTTCATCACCGTTGTGATTGTGGTTGTCGTTTACCTAGTGGCATTGTTTGCAACTAGGATACGGCTGCGCCAAACTGATACCAGCGATTCTGCTCCTGATTGAGCTGCTATTACGGTGCAATTACGGTGACAGTTTACTAAACAATTACGGTGACAGTTTTGGACTGCACCCCTTGAGTGAGACAGCCTAATTGAGTGACACGAGTTACGGTGCCAGTTTATTAAATGCATCTGTGGACGCCCCCTTCAGCGCAAGTGTTTTTTGGTGGGAGTGGCACTTGTCGGATGCTGTCATCTGTCCGGCCTCGGGATGCAGCGATCTGGGCTGCAGGCCTGCATGGGAGTTCGCGGATCGTATTACGGTGACAGTTTACTAAATGTACTAATTAGCTAAGCTCCCGTGCCGTGGCCCGCCTATCCCGCCTCGTGCTCCCTGATTTCCCTATCGCCTGACCCAGCGCCGCAACCGCCGGCTACGACCTGCCTCTGCCCGTCGTCTTCCCCGGCCTAAGGCTTTCATCTACAAGAATGAAAGGGGAAGAATGGCATTCGTGCTCGATCAGACGTGGGATGTGGCAGCGCCGGTTCGCGGCGCCGCCGCCGCGGGCGCGCCGTTCTCTGCTCTTGACCCACTGCTCTCGAACGG